>NZ_VUNM01000009.1 GCF_009695655.1 Sharpea porci | reverse complement strand
ATCTAAGTTAGTTTGAATTTATCATATAAATGTAGCGCCGTATACGAGATCCGTACGTACGGTGCAACGGGAGGCACAGAAATAATAATTAATCTCAGTATTGATATTATTTCCTGTCTACCCTATTTGTCTGTTCAAGAATCGAAATTCAAGCATCAATAAGACAATCGTGTAAAAGCTACTTGTTGGGGCAAAGTAAAATAGGAAATGTCGTTGTAACTAGAAAAATGTGGAATTATATGCATCAGTTGCATACAGACTCCACAGTTTGTTTACAGAATTTTCTTTTCAGTTTAGAACTCAACGCATCAATTATCTTTTCTACTTTCACAACTTTGATAACGAGACTATTTAAGAAGTCTCTTTTTGTGTACGATTTGTAAAACATTATGTTTAAGTGACTGTGAATTTAATAATGAGATCATGTCCTTTAATAGAGATGTTTTAGTTTGTGATGAATTGATGAAAATATAACAAAAAGTCTAATAAATACAAATATATGCGTTTACAATTCTAATTATAATAAAATAATGATTCATATAATGTACATATATTGATATTATGATATAATCAATAACAAGATATATAACGAGGAGGATATTATGGATCATAATTTATTGAAGTTAGGTATTTATAATGATACAGGTAAGGTGCACTATAATCTAGGTCCTGCTGCTTTGGTCGAAGAAGCACTCAAAAGAGGAGAGGGTGTTTTAACAGATACAGGTGCTCTTTCAATTAAAACGGGTAAATATACGGGTCGTTCACCTGATGATAAATTTATTGTTGATACACCTGACGTACATGATGATATTGCCTGGGGTGATGTTAACCGCCCAATGAATGAAAAGGACTATACTGCCCTGAAAGAGAAAATCATGACTTATTTAGGTGATAAGGAATTGTATGTTTTCCAGGGCTTGGCTGGTGCTGATCAGAAATATACAAGAAAGTTCATGGTGGTCAATGAACGTGCTTGTCAGAATCTCTTTATTCACCAGTTATTGATTCGTCCAAGTGAAGAAGAATTAGCGGATTATGGTGAACAGGATTTCACAATCCTGGTAGCTCCTGGATTCCGCTGTGTTCCTGAACGTGATCATACGCACTCTGAAGCTGCTGTCGTAGTGAATTTCAGTGATCATATGGTCCTGATTGCGGGTACGGAATATAGTGGTGAAATTAAGAAATCTGTCTTTACAGTAATGAATTATGTTATGCCAATTGAAGAAAATGTATTGCCTATGCATTGTTCTGCCAATATGAATCCTGAAACAAGGGGAACAGCAGTATTCTTTGGCTTATCTGGGACAGGAAAGACAACACTTTCAGCAGATCCAAATAGATTATTGATTGGTGATGATGAACATGGCTGGAGTGATAATCATATCTTTAACTTTGAAGGTGGATGTTATGCGAAATGTATTAATCTCACACAGGATGGTGAACCTTATATCTATAATGCTATTAAGTTTGGTAGTGAAGTAGAAAATGTGGTGATTGATCCTGTTACACGTATTCCAGATTATTTTGATGGATCTTTGACATTGAATACACGTGTTGCTTATCCACTAGAATATATTGATAATGCGATTATTCCATCGGTAGGTATTGCACCCGATGTTGTTATTTTCTTGACAGCTGATGCTTTTGGGGTCTTGCCACCTATCTCTAAGCTAGATGAGAATAGTGCAATGTATCATTTTGTGACAGGCTTTACGAGTAAAGTGGCAGGTACTGAACGCGGCATTACTGAACCACAGCCAACATTCTCAACATTGTTTGGTGAACCATTTATGCCATTATCACCGGATGTCTATGCAAAAATGCTGGGTGAAAAGATTAAAAAACAGCATGTGCGTGTTTATCTGATTAACACTGGATGGACGGGTGGACCATATGGCATTGGTCATCGTATGAGTCTTCAGTATACACGTGCGATGGTAACGAGTGCCTTGAATGGAGATATTGAAAAAGCACGGATGCGTCATGATAAACGCTTTAATCTTCTTGTGCCACAGGAATGTCCTGAAGTGCCTCATCATATTATGAATCCACGCTCAACATGGTCCGATCGCCTTGCTTATGACAAACAGGCAGATAAGCTTGCAAAAATGTTTGAAGATAATTTCAATGCGAAATATCCTCATATGCCAGAAGAAATTAAAAATGCTGGACCACATCCACTTGATAAATGATGACATTAAGACCACTTCTGGTGGTCTTTTTTTGACTATACATAGTAAAATTGATACTAGGGGATAAATATATGAAGAATACAATGACATTTCAATTTGATCAGTCTTTTGAAATATAAGAAGAGAGACTTTCTAAAGTACAGAAACACGACATATTTCCCTTGTTGATTATGACTTGGTGAATCCCTATCGTGTGAAAAGAAAACAAAGACATTTCTGATTTGTATTTATGTGAAGATGATTATCTGGATCTGAGCTTTTTTTATAGATAAATTATATGATGATCAAACAATTATTGACTTAAGTATGAAGATGGCTGATTTAGGAGACGCTTGGCTTATATCTATTTAAAGGGGGAAGGTGTCGAAAAAGATATTGAGAAAACACCTCGCTGATTTAGAGAAAGCTTTTGATCAAGTAGCAAAAAAAGCAGATCCAATGGATCTAGCTGATATTGCGAAATGTTATTTGGAAGGTGTGGGGGTTGAAAGGGATGTTCCTAAAGCTATCTCATATCTTCAAAAAGCAGCTAAAAAGAAAGAAACAACTGCCATATCTTTACTTGGATAAATCTATCTGTTAGGACATTTTGGGATGAAAGATGAAAAGGAAGGTATTCGTCTTATTAAGGAAGTAGCAAAGTATGATGATGAGCGTGCACTTTCGCTCTTAGCAAGATGTTATGAAATTGGATATGGTGTGGAAATGAATGCGGATCAATCTATCGACTATCTCGAACGTTCTATGATATAACTGAATAATAAGAAGTGAAAAAGCATGGACTAAGCATCCATGCTTTCTTTTTCATGTTGTCTTTTTTCCAGGTAGGGCAGGAAACTTTCCCGATAGACAAAGGTGACAATTGCCGCAACAGGAATAGCAAGCAAGATGCCAATGACACCAAACATGCGCCCACCCACTACAATGAAGACCAAAATCCAGACTGAAGGTACATCAAATGCACCACCAAAGAGTTTTGGCTTGATGACATAGCCATCACATAACTGTAGGCAAATGGTGAAAATAATGAACCATAAGGCATAAAGAGGATTGATTAATACAAGCAAGAATGCCCCAATAAATCCGCCCACAAAGGGACCAAAAGTAGGTGCAAGGTTTGTCACACCAACAACAACAGAAACCAACGCTACAAATGGCATACGCATAATACTCATGAAAATGAAGTTCACAACCCCAATCAATAAGCCATCAAGTAAATCTGTAATCACAAACTTAATCAAGATACGATTACAACGTATCCAGAAAGCACGTCCTGTCTTATAACGTTCTTGACCTAGCAGTGCTCTTAATAGGCGACCTAGACCGCGCTGTAAATGCTTGGCATCCATCAAGAAGTAGATGGCAATGATGAAAGAAATAATGAAGTTAATAAAGCCAACACCTAAGTTAATAGCATTCTTGACAATATCACCAAGACCATTGAAATTATCAGGTAATAAGGAACTAATAGACTGCAAGATATTACCAGAAGCATGTGTCAGTCCACTAATATCAATATTATTCTGCTTCGCAAACTGCGATAATTCTCTTAAGGATTGCTGCAGAGTATGACTGTAATTAGAGAAGTTATTGACTAAGTTGATGATGCTTTCAATAATGGGTGGCACAAGGGCAACAAGCAAGATAATAAAGGCAATAATCACAATGACAATAGCTGTTACAACAGCTAAAACATGTTTATATCTGATATTTAAGTTCTTATAAACTTTTTCTTCAAATACTAGAACAAGAGGGTCAATCAGATAAGCAATAATCAATCCAATCAATACAGGTGAGAGGAATTGAAAGAGTTTGCCGATCCCGACAAATAATAAATTAATATGGCTTATACATAGATAAAAAAGCAAGGCTGTAGAGAGACCTAAGGCTATTTGGACCCATCTTTTTTCTAATATTTCTTTTTTTATTTTCATGCGATCACCTCGTAAGGGATATTATAACATAATCAAAATTAAAGAGGAATAAAGGGGGAAATATTATGATATAGGGATAGACTATAATTGAGTATAGAAAAATGGGTAAATAAGTAAAAAATGTTGATATAATCAACAAAATGTCTATAAACTCTATCTATAGGTAGATTGTTGTCGTTGACTTTATAAATAAATTGATTATCATATAAGCATACCTAAGAGGTAGGGAAAACGAGGGGGGTGAATATATGACACGAATGCGAATGCCCAGTTGGGGCAATATAAAAACAAAGAGTAAAAAAACATATATTCATTTAAGAAGGGGACAAAAAATATGAAAACAAGACATTTATTTAAATTAGTAGGAACAGCAACACTCGCATTATTATTAGCAGGATGTGGATCATCAAAGAGTGAAGACAAGACAATTACAGTCGCTGCATCACCAACACCACATGCACAGATTTTAAAGGTAGCAGGTGAAGAATTAAAGAAAGATGGCTATACATTAGAAGTTAAGGAATTTACTGACTACGTACAGCCTAATGTCGTTGTCGATGAAGGCAAGTATGATGCCAACTACTTCCAGCATAAGCCATATCTTGATAACTTTAATAAAGAAAAGAACACAAAATTGGTTTCTGTAGCCAAGATTCATTATGAACCATTTGGTATTTATGCAGGTACAAAGAAATCACTTAATGACTTAAAAGATGGTGATGAAATTGCTATCCCTAATGATGCAACAAATGAAGCAAGAGCATTATTACTTTTAGCTGATAATGGTGTCATTACTTTAAAAGACAGCAAAGATATCAAAGCAACAGTCAAAGATATTACTTCTAATCCAAAGAATATTAAATTCAGAGAACTTGAAGCTGCTCAGGTTTCAAGAGCAAGACCTGATGTTGCCTTAGTCGTATTAAATGGTAACTATGCATTAGATGCTGGTCTTGATGTTAAGAAGGATGCCATCGCATTTGAAAAAACTGATTCAACAGCTGCAAGTACTTATGCCAATATCATTGCAGTCAAGAAAGGCAATGAAAAGACAGCTAAGACAAAGGCTTTAGTAAAAGCATTAAAATCTGCTAAAGTACAGAAATATATTAATGATACATTCAAGGGTGCTGTTGTCCCATATACAGAATAGAAAAGAGTGACTGGAATCTGTAATAGATTTCAGTCTTTTTTTCTAATAAAATTTATTAAATACTCACTTAATATTAACTAATAAAGCGTTAAATAAAGTGTTATATCAGTAAAATGAACTCTACTGTTTTACATTTCCAACATAATATGTTACAATGCTTTTGTAAGAATTCCCAGGGATAGAGGCATCGATAATAATATTGCTTTCTAGAAACTGGAAAGAAGAATTCTTGCAGGTGTTAGTTCTTGTGGTGGGGAACTAATGCTTTATTGGGGCGTTGGGTTTTCCATTTGGTATGCTTGGAGGAGACATATTATTTGGAAAATCCTTTTTTATTGGCCTGATGTCAATGGAAAAAAGCTTGATAAATACAACCAATTTAACTATACTATAACACATAAGGAGGAGAAACTTATGAAAACAAAGATTCAGGTACAATTCGGTACTAACGGCGTAGATGTCAAAGATATCGAAAAAGCAGTTAAGGAAGACTTAAAGGCTAAAGAAGTAGTACTTAATAAATTAGATACTCTTGATATTTACTTTAAACCTGCTGAAAATGCGGTTTATTATGTTGCTACTGACAAAGCAGGTAAGGAAATCAAGAATGACGACGCTATTTCATTCTAATGCGCGAGGGACATCAGCTATGCTGGTGTTTTTTTTACAACGAAAAAGAAGTAGGAAAACCTACTTCTGAGCTTGTTTCATGAAAATAGAACGACTTGTCAACATTCCAACAACAAGAATAAGAAAAGAGAAATCAAATTTCGCCAATCCATTGTTTGATAAGCCAGCCACAATATTGACAATCACGCCGGCAATGATTGCAACAAGCATGACAATCAAAGGTCGTTTTGTCATTTTATTCATATTGAGGATATTGAGCTGGATATGTATCTGGTGAAGCATGATATAGAAGGCGACAATCGCAATCGCACTATCAACATAGAGATGAATCAGATAATGCTGCATAACAACTTCCTTGATAAACATCAAAACAATAAAACTGCTCATGGTACACCAGATCAGAGATACGGACATATTGTTGAGAGAACGATGCAGTTCTTCCTTCATCTCTCTTTTGATGGGAAAATCCTTTTCAAGATGACGGTAATATGTCTTGAGATTTGAGGGAGAGATATTGTGTTCCTTCAGCTCATCAATGGCATGAGATAACATAACATTCGCTTTTAAGTCGTCATCGCAATGCTGAAGGACATAGTCCTGAATGGTCATATAGATGTTGAATTTCTCACGATCAAGCTTCTTTGCTTTATCCATTGTTGAGATAAAGAGGGGATCTTTTTTATTCATCGAGAAAATCCTTTCTGGATATAAGAATTCTGAAGAAAATATTGAAAGTGATTATCTTATTTTGTGACTTTTAAGCTGTGAGGGCCGTTGGCTTCAACGTGACTGTTGTAGAATTCTGTCATGACATCAATCATATATTGAGTATCCTTGATACCTGCAGTTTCATAGGATGAATGCATGGCTAACTGGGGAAGACCAATATCAACAGAATTTAAAGAAACATGAGCCTGGGAAATGTTGCCAAGGGTAGATCCGCCAGCTTTATCAGAACGATTCGCAAAATACTGTAATGGCACATTGGCATTCTTGGCATAGTTTTTGAAGATAGTTGAAGAAACGGCATCAGAACAATATTTCTGTCCAGCATGTGTTTTTACAACAACACCTTCATTCATATAAACACAGTTATTGACATCAGTATGTTCTGGATGATTTGGATGAACAGCATGGGCATTATCAGCAGAAAGCATGAAGCTAGAAGCAATAGCTCTTAAATAGTCTTCACTGCTCATACCTAAAGCCTTATTGACTCTTGTGAGTGTGTCATAGAGGAATGTGGAATCAGCACCTTGTTTTGTGCCACTGCCAACTTCTTCGTTGTCGAAGATAGCCATGACGTCAATGGATTGATCATTATAGCCTTTTAATAAGGCGGACATAGCGCTGTAAGCACACTGTAAGTCATCTAGATGACCTGATGAGATAAATTCTTCATGAACACCCCAAATGCTTGGCTGCTGACGGTTATAAAGGAAGAGGTCATGGCCATAGATGTCATTGACATCAACATGAAGCTCTTTTGCGACGAGTTTCATGAAATCGCCACTCTTTGTTTCAGCACCACCAAATAATGGTAATAAATCAACCTGTTTATTGTAGCTATAGCCATCATTGACTTTTCTATTCATATGAATAGCAACATTAGGGATCATTAATAAATCACGATCAATAGAGAATAATTTAGAAACAAAACTGTCTCCTTCTTTGACTAAGACTCTACCAGCAACAGAAAGAGGACGATCAAACCAAGTACTATCAATCATTCCTCCATATCCTTCTGTATTAAGCTGCATATAATGGTTATTAACAACCTGTAATTCCATATTTTCTTTAAGCTTATAAGTAGGACTGTCAGAATGTGCTGTAGCAATATTGAATGAATAATGATCAAGATTGTTTCCTACTTTGAATGCGATAATGGATGAGTCGTTTCTTGTAGTAAAATACTTTTTACCTTTTTGAATATCCCAATGATCACTTTCTAATAACTCCTCAAAGCCTTCTTTCTTTAATCTTTGAGCAATGTTATTGACAGCATGAAAAGCAGTAGGGGATTGTTGTACAAATGTTAATAAATCTTTTGATACATCTTTAAAATCCATAATAAGTTCCTCCGTAAATAAATATCCCAGAGTTGCCTCTGGGATTATAGATGCGTTAAGCTTCAACTTTTTGTCTCTTGGCGATGACTGGTAAGATTAAACCTAATAAGAAGAGAATAAATGGTACAGAAATCTTTAATACCATTGTAAATATATCTTTGTCAATCATACCTAAGACATCACATGCAGCTGTAACAGCAAAACACCAGATACCAAAGAATCTTGCCACGAACTGATTCTTAAAGGCTCTATAGCTAGGATTAAATTTAGCATAGTTTGTAGCTGAACGTAAAGCAATATAAGCTGCAAATACCCATAAATAACGTAAAGTCATGGCTACAGAATTAATCTTTGTCAGCTGCATTAAGACAGCATCAGCACTTGGGACAAAAGCCTGAACAAGGATCAATGAACCTGAAAGTACGACAACTAACCAGATACCATTAATATAAGCACCATATTTATTCTTCTTGAATAAGCTTTGAGGAATGAATTCTTTTGCATGTTCATTTTCAAGTAACATTCTAAGTGGTGCATCAATAGATAGTACGAGTGTTGAGAACTGCCCCACAACATTACATAATGCATAAATAATCATTAAGGTATCACCCATATGATAATACTGACCAAGCTTCTGGAAAGCCCAGTAAGAACCATTTGCATTATAAGCATTAAAACTACTTGGTGAAGCATTGATGACCTTTGGATCAAACATCAATCCCATGGCAACAGTACCTAAAATAGCGCAGACCATGACCATGATAGCAAGTGAAATCATGCCCTTAGGGAAACCTTTTTCACTATCTTCTACCTGGTTAACATAAGGGGAAATCTTTTCACAGCCACCTACCGCAAAGACCAGGATGGATAATGAAGTGAAATATTTGGTATCAAATTGTGGAATCAAATTCTTCATTGTAAAGTCCATGGATACAAAATGTGCATGAGGGTTGATTGCGGGAGCGGCAAACATCATGACAATATAAAGCAAGGACATGACAAACATAGAGGTACCTGCAATTCTTGTAAGTCCCTTTAGTGGTGTTAAACCACGTGAGGCAACAAAACAGAAGAATAAGAATAAGGCAAGGGTAATAAGCTGTGTATTAAGCGTACCAAGCTTATTTAAAATATTGCCATCTCTAAAGATGACCCAGCTCAAAGCCTTTAATCCACCTGTACCTTTTGATGAAATATAAGTGATGTGACAAGCCCAGTATGTAAAACCTGCATAGTAGGCTAATTTAGGACCCATTGTTTCATGAATCCAACTGCTGACACCACCACCAGCATCTTTGAAAGCAGATCCGAGTTCACCAACCATCAGTGCATAAGGCACGAAATAGAGAGCGAACATCAAAATCCAACTGAAGATAACCTGAATACCATTAAAGTATACAAAGCCATTCAAGACATTCCCAAACCCCCAAACTGTCGAGAATGCCATGAAGGCCAGGTTATACCACGTTATTTTTTTAACGTTTTCCATAAATTCCTCCAATAAATTTTCTAGAACGTCGTATGAACAATGCTCCCATAACAATAAATTGTATTATTGTTCATACAATTTAAAGCACTAAATCCAAACAGTGCCTAGATATTATAACATTCTCTTTCATAAAAACAAACTTTCTTTCTTTATTTATTAAAAAAATCACAAGTTTTCTCCAACAACAAGCCGTTAATTAACTTTTTTGTAAGCGTTTCAATATTTTATGGTGGAAAGATAATAATTGTATATAATAGAGTTAAAGAAAGAAAAGGAGACGTTTATATGGGTGGATTTTTTGCGACTGCAAGTCATGATGATTGTGTGTTTGATTTATTTTTTGGGACAGATTATCATTCTCATTTAGGAACAAGAAGGGCCGGTTTAGCTGTCTATAGCGAAAAGGCAGGCTTTATGCGTTCTATTCATAATATCGAGAATGCACCATTTCGTACAAAGTTTTCTGCTGATATTAATGATATGGCAGGATATATGGGAATAGGCTGTATATCTGATTATGATCCTCAGCCATTGATTGTGCGTTCCCATCATGGGACATATGCGATTAGCTGTGTGGGGAAAATCAATAATCAACAAGATATATTGGATCGTCTTTTAAAACATAGTCATATGCATTTTCTTGCCCAGAGTGGTTCGGAAATCAATACAGTAGAGATAGTAGCTGCTTTGATTAATTCACGTGAAAATTTAATTGAGGGATTGCAGTATGCGCAAGAAGCTATTGAGGGTTCGATGACTATCCTATTATTAACACATGCGGGTATTTATCTTTCTAGAGATCGTTATGGCCGTACCCCATTAGTCATAGGAAAAAAGGAAGATGGTTATTGTGCTTCATTTGAAGCTTTTGCCTATTTGAATTTAGGCTATCAGAATTATAAGGAACTCGGTCCAGGAGAGATTGCCATAATGACTGCAGACGGCATAAAAACGCTTGTCTCACCAGGTAATCATATGCGTATCTGTACATTCTTATGGGTTTATTATGGATATCCTGCAAGTCGTTATGAAGGTGTCTCAGTCGAAGAAATGCGTTATCGCTGCGGGGAAAAGCTTGCTTTGCGAGATCGTGAAGAACCTGTTGAAATTGATACTGTTGCTGGGGTACCGGATAGTGGAACGGCCCATGCCATTGGTTATGCCAATACCTCAAATATTCCTTTCTCAAGACCATTTATCAAATATACACCTACATGGCCACGCTCTTTCATGCCAACAATCCAATCGAAACGTGATATGATTGCGAAAATGAAACTCATCCCCGTTCATGAATTAATCGAAAACAAACGCCTTCTGCTTATTGATGATTCCATTGTCAGAGGTACACAGCTTAGAGAAACAGTTGAATTTCTCTATGCGAGTGGGGCAAAGGAAGTTCATGTACGACCAGCTTGTCCACCAATCATGTTTGGCTGTAAATATTTGAATTTCTCGCGCAGCAATAGCGAAATGGAACTTATTGCACGAAGAATGATTCAAAAAGAAGAGGGTGAAGATGTAGCTCTCGATGTTCTCTATGATTATTGTAATCCAGATTCATCACGCTATCACAAGATGGTTGACATGATTAAAGAACAACAACATTTCACAACATTACGTTATAACCGTCTCGATGACTTGTTGGAAGCAACAGGTATTGATCCTCACAAACTTTGTACATATTGTTGGAATGGAAAAGAATAAAACAAGATTGATGACTTTTCTGCAAGGCCTGATTTTACTTATTCTTATATTATTGATACAAAGACTTATGACAAGCTATGCCCTTGTTCATTTACAGAAAACTTTTTACTTCATTTCAATCATATATAGCTTATTACTCATCTCGTTGATAGGGCAGGCTTGTTATGATATCTATTGTTTTTGTCAAAGACAACAGACACTGACATTCTTTCTACATATTGTTTTATCACTCTTTAGTTTATTTTTACTTCTATTCATTGCCGTGCAATATCAACACTACCACTCTATTGTCACTGGTGAAATTGGCAATCAAGCAAGAGGGCATATCATCAAGGCTATGCCTTTTCTTTACTTGACTGCTTTTCTTATGTTTATTCATATTCTTGTGGGCTTAAAAAGTCTTTTTGTGAAGCTTTTGAAGCTTTCTTATGTGAAGCATATATTGATTTCTGTATTTGTTTTTTGTCTCTTATTATTTCTTATCAACACCATGAATCATCATATCGGTCTCTTGTTAGCGAAAGATCTCAAAGTAACTTTTACAGGCAAAAATGGTGCCGGTGAGATTGCGTCTATTGAGCATCAGTATCTCTTAAAACACTATCCCGATCTCGCGAAGACACTCACCTATAGCTATATAGAGAAGCCTTTAAGCAATGGTGAGCTTGTCACCATACAAATACACTATGATCAACAGCTCGCTAAAAAGCACCATCTTTTCATTCATCATACGATAAAGTATGTACAGGTATCCGGCCTTATTACAACATATACAATAACGACGTTACCACCAAATCTTATTGCCGCATTTGTGACCAAGGCTGATGATGTGCTTTTAGCGCATTATTCTTCTGATTCAACAACAACTTATCGTCTTATTCGTCATTCTTTATGGTATGATCAAAAACAAGCTATTCTTTATGCCATCTATCAAGTGAGCTATAAAAATGCTTATTCTCATGGCGGTCCATTTTATTGTGCTGTGAGCAGTCATGCTATTGACTCGACATTTCTTCAAACACAACATCACTATCATCATGAACAACTCATTTTAGAAGATGACCGGATGGTGGAAAATGCGAAAGATTTACCCAAAGTCTTTAATCAATGGGTGAAAATGCTTGCTTAATCGTTTTTCAATGAATAAGCTTATGATACAATAGTCTCAAGAGGGGGAATAAGATCATGTTAAATTTAGATTATCACTCGATAAAGAATGAAGCGCGTTATTTTTTAAGTAAGAATCATAAAGCTATGATTTATACAGCAACTATTATTGCAATCATAACATCTTTACCAGCTTTATTCGAAGATACTGATGCTTCATTAGTAGATTTCTTATTACGAATACTTTTATTGACAATGCCCCATGGGCTTGTTGTCGCATCATTGAAGATGGTTACTGGCCAGGAAAATCAGCTTGCTGTAAAAGAAGACAGCATGACAGGATTAAGACGCTTTAAAGAACTCTTTCCAACCTATTTCCTGGTTAGTATTTGTGAATTCTTACCAGCTGTACTCGTCGTTCTTGCGTTGTCTCTTAGTATGGGGGTAAGCATTATGGCGATGGTGAGTTTATCACTAGACAATCTTGCAACAGGCACATTGGTGATTTATTTCATACTTATCTTAGCTGTTGCTTTATATGCCTTCTATATCACAATCATATTGTCTTTTACCGGTTATGTCATAGAAACAAAAGGCGAAAGAAAAATGGCAGCAATCAAAGATAGTTATCATATGATTCATGGTCATGTCTGGTCACTTATTAAGCTTTTTCTTTCCTATTTACCTTGGATCATTCTATCGGCATTAGTCGATGGATTCATCGTAAGGGGATTAGGATTCCTAGGCCCAATAAGTGTCATCCTGGGCATTGTGGCTTCAGCTTTCATTCAGGCCTATTTCTTTTCAGCTGAATATCAGATAGGTGTCGCAATCTTTTATATGCGTATATATAATCATGAACAAGGTTTAGATCAAAGCCATGAAGATGTTGTAGAAGGGGAAGTGGTTGATGATGACAATGCTTGATCAAAATGGACTAAGTGAAGAAGAATATCTTAAGCAATATGATGATTCTAAATATCCTAAACCATCTCTTACCGCCGATAATGTGATTATCACGGATACACATGAAATATTGCTTGTCAAAAGAGGCAATCATCCTTTTATAGGTCAGTGGGCATTACCTGGTGGTTTCGCCAATAAGAATGAACCTATTGAAAATACTGCCGCTAGAGAACTCTATGAAGAAACAGGATTAAAAGATGTTCATGAAGAACTTGTTGGCGTTTATTCCAAACCCCATCGTGATCCTCGGGGCTGGGTTGTTTCTGTCGCTTTTAAAGCCATCATTCCAAAAGCTCGTGTCAAAGCCGGTGATGATGCACGTGCAGCATGCTGGTTTAAAATTGAGGGGGAAAGGTTAACCCATGGTTCTATCACACTGAGCTTTGATGATCTTGCTTTTGATCATGCTGATATTGTAAGGGATGCGTTAAAATGATGCCCCCTGATATCCATGAATCAACAAGAGAAGAACGAGAAGCTTATATTGTAAAGACATTTCCATGTATCAGTGATTGTGATAATTGTGGCATTTGTGCTATTTATCGCGGAAAAGATATCATGGATGTCTTTCATGACTATATCGAGGGTACAACAACTTTTCTTGAAATCCAACAAAAATATCGTTAAAGCACTTTCGAAGTGCTTTTTTATTTCTAAAATTCATTTATGCTTATACGTGATATTTGTTTTTTATCATATTATAATAGGTCTAGAGAATATTTAAGTAACAATATAGTCAATTCATGATTTTCATCACAACGACCACTCTTTTCATATCAACAGTGAAAATGAGTATGATGTGTTCACGTGAATATTCGAATCAAGAGCTTTGGTGAAAAATATCAGCTTGTTTTACTAGCATTCATATTGAGATATAGCTTAAAACAAGTCGTTGATGGGAAAGATGGACATGGGATTAAGATATGCAGGTCTATTGATGCTGACGGACAGCTTGACAACAGGAAATTGTCAAGATTATAAAGAAGTGATGAATGTTTGGATAAAATAAAAATAAGGAAGTTGATGATTTGTGAAAAACCTAGTAATAGAAGATTGGTTTGATGCTCAGTCCCAGGCAAAAAAACAAAAGATGTTTATGCATGATCGTTTTCATTTTATTAATAATGATTTGACCCTTTTTGTCATCAGGGTAGTTGATGGAGAGGCTTTGGGTAAAGATCTATTTCGATTCTTTGTACGATCACTCCAATACTTTTTTGGAATTGATAATGTCTATCGGATGGATGATGATATATTTGCGGTTATCGCGAGAATCACGAGCGAAAATATCTATCAAAGTAATATGCAAACATATGAAACGTGGTATAAATCTGTCCGTGATTGGGAAACAGAGACTCACCATACCAGTATGTCATTTCAATGTGGCTATTGTTTTGGCAAGGCTGTCAATGAGAATGAAGTCCAGGCTATGTATGAATATGCTTTAAAAGCAGCCTCTCAAGCAACAGATAACCAACCTGTAGGTGTAAATTACATCAAGACTATTCCCATTGATGCCAGTCATGTCGAACGATTCTATCAGGATGAGAAAGATGAGATTACTGGACTGTTGAATAAAAAACGGTTTTGTGAACTCGCCTCACGTATTATCTGGGAAAATAAAATATCCGGTGTGGTTATTTATTGTAATATTGTCAATTTTAAGATTTATAATGATACCTATTCTTATAGCCAAGGTAATGCCTTTTTAAGTATGTTTGCGAAAAAGCTAAGAGAGGTCTTTCCTGGTCGTTTTATCTCACGTTTTGGTTCTGATCAGTTCTATATGATATGTTATGAAGATGAAGTAGGGAAAATTGATCTTATAAGAAGTTACATTCTTGAAAATCGTCAAAAGGTTGATCTTGATTTAAGAGCAGGTGTTTATCCTTTTACAGAGAATACCAAAGATAATATTCTATTGATTTGTGATAAGGCGAGAAGTGTGGGAAAATCGCTTCGTAATACAACCCGTGTCTATCGTTATTATGATTCTAACTTTGCTGGGGTATTGGAACATACACGATATGTTGTAGAAAATATCGATCATGCCATCAACAATGGATATATTAAAGTCTATACGCAGCCAGTTATCCGTGCATTAACCGGGGAGGTATGTGGCATGGAAGCATTGGCACGTTGGGACGATCCACAGTATGGCTTGCTTTCTCCAGCGGTCTTTGTGGATGCATTAGAAGAATATCGTCAGATTTATAAACTTGATCTTTATATTCTTAAGGCCATTTGTGCGAATTATCGCAACCGTGTTTCACATTTTGAAGATGTTGTGCCTATTTCCGTTAACCTGTCACGTCTTGATTTTGAACTTACTGATTGTTTTCAAACAGTTGAAGAAATTATGCAATATTATGAAGTACCACGTGATATGATTAACTTTGAAATTACGGAAACAGCTATTTCGAGCAATGTTGTCAATATGCACGAAGAACTGCAAAAGTTCAAGAATGCAGGCTATCAGATCTGGCTAGATGATTTTGGCTCAGGTTATTCTTCACTTAATGTCTTAAAGGATTTTGCCTTTGATGAATTAAAAATTGATATGAAGTTTCTATCAACAATGACACCGCAGTCACGCACTATTATTCGTTCTGTTGTCAATATGGCAAAAGAGCTAGGAATGCAGACGTTAGCAGAAGGTGTTGAAACAAAGGAACAGCTTGATTTTTTAACTGCCATTGGCTGTGAAAAGATTCAAGGCTATTATTACTCCAAACCAATAGAAGCCTCTATTTGTAATCAGGTCATGAAAGAAAAAGGCTTGAAGTTTGAATCTTGGAGAAAACGTTATTATCTTGATCAAATTGGTCATGTGAATATTCTTTCAGCTAATCCTTTTGATTTCTCTCATGAAAAAGAAAATGATGAAACATTAGCGCTTGCCTTAATAGAGGTGAAAGAGAGACAATTTAAAGCAATTCGTCAATCAGAGAAGTTTGTGGAATTTATTCAATCACTAGGAATGACTAATTTTCATACTTTTGAAGAACGCATGAATGATTACACTAACCGTAATTATGAACAGTTTTACGCGATTGCCGACAAAGCAAGAATAAGTCATAAAGTTGAAACGCTCGATTTTATGGAAAATGATAAACTTGTACGTCTCTTTGTACGCTTTATCAGCCAAGAAGGTTTGACTTCTGCATTCCTTGTGCGTCTAGAAAATGTCAGTGACAGCAATATCTATCAGCAGGCAAAGCTAAGAATCAACAATCTACAGTCAGTCTATGCACTTTATGAACATGTCTATCTTGTGGATTTAAATAAAGATCTTGTCAAGACACTCTATGCGAATTCACATTTTGAAAAGCTCGAACAAAGTACAACAATTTCTGCTGTTCTTGATCAATTTATTGAACAAGAAGTCTATCCTGATGACATAGAAATCTATCGCAACTTCTTTGATATGCAGACAATCTCTAGACGTCTAGAAGAAGCACCACACCATCAAATAGGCGCAATGGTACGTTTGCATAAGAATGCTTCAGAGTATCACTGGGTTTATTTCCGTGTGAAGCCCATTGATGGTAGTCAATATCGCCGTTTTATTGTAACCTTAGCCAACACAACAACAGTCGATACAGATCGCTTTATTAGAATAATCTATCCATCTCTTACTCAACAAGAAGCCATTTCCTCTTATTCACTATTTGATGCTGTCTATCATTCACACTTTGGAATATTCTGGAAAGACAAAAAGAGACGCTTTGTCGGAGTGAATGATGTCTTTAAGAAATATTATCAGATTCAATCTGATGACCAAATTCTTGGCAAGACGGATGAAGACATAGGCTGGCATATTAATCCAGATCCATTCAAGGAAGATGAAGAGCGTGTACTGCAAAAAGGTGAAGTGATCAGAAATATCCCTGGTAAGTGTTTATGTGATGGGGAGATAAAAGATATTGTTGCTTCAAAGGCCCCCCTTTATAATGAACAGGGAGAAATTGTGGGTTTGCTTGGCTATTTTGTGGATGCCGGTGAAGAGAGTGAAATGCGTTCTAACCTCAAACGGCTGTCTTTGCAGGATGGTGTGACCGAAGTACTTAATGAAGTAGGACTACAATCTTGCTTAGTGGATTATCAAGACTCTTATAACTATCGTCATCTTGATTTTGGAATGATTCTGATTTCTCTGCATAATTTTACACATATCTCGCACTATTTTGGCGATAAATTCGAAAATGCATTATTGCGCAAAATCACACAAATCATCAAGTCTGTTGTCCGTTATCGTGGCATGATTGCCCACAGTAAAGAAGATACATTTGTCATTGTCATGCATGCTACAGAGATGGATACATTAAAAGAACTTGGCCATCAAATCTGTACAAAGCTCAATGATGTAAAGATATGCCAAGGCATACCAATAACCATCTATACATCACATGCTGAAGCAATGTATAGTGAGACAAATGACATTCTACTTTTAAAATCTCTTATTGCTTCACGTTTACGGCCTTAGACCGTATATTAGCACTTGATTGTCTTTTGAAGCTCAATACACATATTTAAAGAAGTCGAACAGACTTCTTTTTTGGAAATATCTAAGGAGTCAAGTATGAAAGATTATGAATCATTCTATCAAAGTATTACCCAACCCTATTTGGATAAGAGAAGAAGGCAAGGCCTTCTTCTCTTAAATAAACTCTTAACAGCAATCATGTATTTAGCCTATCCTGCCTTATTGATCTTTCTTTTTGTCACTAATCGTCATAGTCTAATGAAGAATATATTCATACCAGGTCTATCATTTGTTGGGCTTTCTTTATTTCGCCATATTCTCAACAGTCCACGTCCATATGAATGTTATTGCATTAAACCACTTATATATAAAGAGACACATGGACATTCCTTCCCAAGCAGGCATGTCTTTTCCTCGGCGATGATTGCAATGTGCTATTTCTATCAAAATGCCTTTTTAGGAATAATCTTGCTTTTGATGACTGTTATTGAAGGTTATATACGTGTTGTTGGTGGGGTGCATTTTATTAAAGATGTGGTGGCAGGAATGTTAATTGGTATAGGATGTGGATTATTATTATGGATTTAAGGAGGATTTATGGCTACAGTAAGTGAACGTATAAGCTATTTAATGGAAGAAAATCATTATTCGCTTGCAGAATTATGCATGCGTGCAGGGCTAAGAGAGGAGCATCTGGCCGCTATTCTTGCCCATAAACAAGAACTGAGCCATCAGGATGCTGTTGACTTAAGTCGCTTTTTAGGTGCCGATGCAAGCTATCTAGAAGGGCGTGAAAAAGCCTATTATCTTGCCTATCGTCCTATTCGCCTGCGCTTAAATGACCAAGGTCTTTCGCCCATTGATATCCATGAGCAGCTCTTGATACCTGGCTGCTTAGAAGTCATGGACTTCACATGTATTCTTTATGAACGCAAGGATGAAGAATGGGGACATCATGATCAGCAAGTCTTGCTTGTAAGTCAGAGTCAATCCGATGGCTACTATCTTGTCGAAGCTGACGGTCAAATTGTCGAAGCAACACAAATCAATCAATGCATGTATCGACATCATCAATTACTCCAATATAATCAAGTGCTTTATAAGATTGAGGCCTTTTCTTTAAATCTTGAAGATTTATTAAGAAAGCTGACGCATGATATTCAAGAAGGGACATTAGAATTCACGCTTTGACGTGAATTTTTTTGACTCCTGTGATTTTTGTATGACCAGTGGAAGCAAAGATATATAATGAGGGTAAGAAGGAAGTGAGAGATATGGAGACAATTGAAAGGAATTTACAATTAGAAAATGATCCAACCCACCGTTCTTACTATGAATTGTTGAAATGTATACCTGATAGTGGGGATGAAATTGTAAAAATGGATGGTGAAAGCTATCAGAAAATGCTGAGAAATATACATCTTATTGCCCAAGAAACCAAACCCCGTTTACTAAAGAGAATTGAAGAAGAACCAATCAATGTCTTAGGGGGAAGTTATGATAAAAAACTGCTTTATGCCTTAAGAAAGCACATTGATGCACTTACTCATCATAGCTATTGTCAGATTATTGGTGTAGAACACTATGTGGATCAGCTCTTCATTCTCTTTGATATCTTTGATATCCTTTATTTCTATCGTGATGAGCCAATGATGGAAATGAAAGAAGTTGCAGTAGATATTTCTCAATGTATTGATCTGTTGATTAATGAGCTTGATGGTTATGATTTTGATGGCGATGAAGAAAAGCTTATTATTATCTATGCATTATCAGCTATTTTAGTTTATTGGCGTGAAAGCATGGTGAAGAAGACGCTTGATAACCGTTTAGCTGATCGTCTTAAGACCTTGCTTAATACAATTAACCAGCGTTTTAATATTATTGATCACTACGAGACCCTAACAGCCATGGCCCTCTATCATATTGCTCATTCTACCGAAGATCTCATGCCGGCTGTGAATTATATTGATTCATTATTTGATCATCTGTCCCCAAAGAAATTGATGAACTTCTTGCATGATTTCTATGGTGAGAGAGTCTATGTTGATATTGGCGTGATCGACAGCTATGAATTTCATGTCACGAGTAGCAGTGAGCTCTTTAATAAGCAAAAGATTGTCAAAGTGATCCAGGAAATCAAGAAATATTATCATGCGAAAGCCTCACCTAAAGAGATTGTTGTAAGAATCATGAAAGACTGGGATGAGAATGATACGCTTCGTGAAGCAGAAATCAAAGAAATCTCTTTCCTAGAAGATTCCATGAGTGCCCAAGAGAAGATTATCCGAAAGAATGGGGATGTCAATTATTCTGTCCTCAAACTCAATAGCCACTAGACAAGGGAAACCTTGTCTTTTTTTCTTGCGCTTGTGTATAATGGCAATAGGTGATTCAAATGAATGATAAATTAAGATTTCTTAAGATCTATAAAGAAAAAATCAAACGTCCTGGTAGTGAAAAGCTCTTGCATTTTCTTGAGAATCAGAGTGATTTCTTTACCGCCCCAGCTTCAACACGCTTTCATGGGGCATATAAAGGAGGCCTCGTTGAGCATAGTTTGCAGGTTTATGACTGTTTATGTGATTATTTAGAGCGTCGTCGTGTACAAGATATTTACGAACTTGCTTATAGTGAAGAATCGATTGCGATTGTCAGTCTGCTCCATGATCTTTGTAAGTGTGATGTCTATAAGACAGAAATGCGCAATAAGAAGATTGATGGTGTATGGCAACAAGTACCAACATATGTTTTTGATGATCCATTACCCTATGGGCATGGTGAAAAAAGTGTTTATATGATATCAGGTTATATGCGTTTAACTCGTGAAGAAGCTTTTGCGATACGTTATCATATGGGCTTTTCATCTAGTGAACCTCCTAATCAGGTAGGGAAGGCTTTTGAAATGTTTCCATTAGCTTTGGCTTTGTCAACAGCAGATATGGAAGCCACCTATTTTTTAGAACAAATCAAGAAGCATGAGGAGATAAAGGATGAATGATGTAGAGAAATGTTATAGACGGGCAATTAATTACAATGCTAGAACCATTCAATATGCCCTGTTGCATATTGTTCATCAAAAGGGCAGTGAAAAGACTGTCTATTATGAGGAAGATTATTTGAATAAAGCAGGCTTGCATACTATTTATTATGGCTATAATGTGTCAGCTGATGCACCAGAGCTTGTTGTAAGGAGTAATAGTGATTGTATTATATTTGGTGTCAAAGATAATCAGTATGTACGTCTTTCCAATCCAGCACGCTCTTTAACGAGTCGTAAGAAATATATTATTGATCAGGTGAATGAAGGCATTATAGCTTCCTATCTTTCTTTGCGCTATGAAGAACGTGATGGACATCCATGCTATATTGTCTTGAATGAGGATCATGATCATTTTGTCGAAACAACCTATCTATTTGAAGGGGACTTCATCAAACAAATGATTGTCAAAGAAGCCCGAGATGAAGAACTTCAAAAAATACATTCCCTCACAACCTTTACTAAGCATAGTTTCAAGGACTATCTGCATATCCTTAGCCTGACAAATAAATATAAGAATCAGCCAGTTATTGCCAAAACAGCTTTTTTAGAAGACTTAGGCTTAGAAGCCCAGTCAATCTATAAAGAGATCCAGGCAATCGCAAAAGGCACTCCCGAATAATTCAGGAGTGTCTTTTTTAAGAAATATGGACATCTTTAAAATAAGATTTTAAAGTCATTTCTGAACGCAGATAACCAATCTTGCCATCTTTTTCTAATTCATAATAAGCCACATGATTAGTGATATAGATACGTTTGACAAGAACAGCTTGATTTACATTAACTTTGAAAGCAACTTCGTTGGCTTTTTTGTCATCTTTGTTTGCCCCATGAATTCCCTTATTGGCAATGAGTGTGATGTTAGCGATATGTTCTTTATTTTGTGGATTAGTGATATAGGTGATATTTGAGAATTCTGTTGTACGTTTGAAACTTGTACCGTTGTAATTGAATGTCATGGGGACACTGATGACATCAAGATGGGGATCTTTAATATACATCTCTACAGCTATTTGGTTATCTTTGACCTGAATGTCTTTAAAATAACCACTTCCTATCTGATAGTTAGCTGAGCTGATTGCACGATGCAAACCACCATCAAGTAAGCTATAGATTTCACTGACACCCATATAACTGTTTTCCTTAAACGTTAAGGCAATCATCTTACTGCCGTTACCAAGGCCAATAAGTCGTGCCTCAACATCTTGATAAGGATAGAGGTATTTCGCATTCTTGCCATTAATGGAAAGTATTGTTTTTGTAGAATCATGTTGAATGGTGATTTGGTCTTTTTTGCCATCCTGATCTAAGTCATATTGATAAGTTTGATTGAAATGAAGTACTTTATTGATATTCTTGTGATCGTTATTGATCTTATGGCTGCATCCTACCAACATTAAGCATGTAGTAAGAATGAGGGATAGTCGTTGTAATTTCATATGAACCTCCAGGCATTATCTATCATTTCAAGTATATGCTTAATTTCTTAAGGCTTCAATAAATTTTGTGGTATCATGCTTATGAGGTGATGACGATGGAGAAAAGAGCAGTATTGTTTCCAGGAATAGGCTACCATTGTGATAAGCCGCTTCTTTATTACTGTGGTAAGCTCTTGCAGGATGAGGGCTATCAGGTTATAAAATTGAAATATGTTTTACCAGATCTTGATATCAAAAATAATCATGATCAACGCATGGTGCTTTTCGAAGAAGCCTGCCTTCAGGTACAGGCACAACTTTGTCAGTATGATCTGAACGATGCTCAAGAGTTGATTTTTGTCGGTAAGTCAATTGGGTGCTATGTAGCTGCAAAGCAAAGAGTCCAAACATACAAAAAGGCCAAACTTCTTCTTTTAACTCCATTAATAGAAACATTGACTATGAATATCGATGGAGCCGTTATCTTTAGTGGTTTAGAAGACCCATGGGTCAATCCAGCTATTTTAAGGCAAAAAGCACAGGAACAAGATGTCAAGCTCATACAACCACATGGTAATCATTCGCTTGAAGTTAAAGGGAATTATCATGGGAATTTAAAGCGGATCGAAGAAGTACTGGATGCGTTAAAAGAAATGATGTGATATACTAATTACATTGGAGAAACATATGAAGAATTTATTTTATCGATTAATTATCTATTTAGATACAGCTAGTGAAAAAGATACCAATTATAATATTGCGCTCTTTTTAGCCAATAACTTCTATCGTATTTCTTCCATGCGTATCAATGAACTTGCTGATGCATGCTTTGTCTCACCAGCGACAATATCACGCTTCTGTAAGAGTCTGGGCTATGAAAACTTTGCCCATCTCAAACAGGAATGCCATAGCTTTCATTCTAACGATAAAAAGTTTAATAACCTGATTAATGTCAGCTTGAATACAATGGCAAAAAATCCTCGTGAAGCAACGCATATCTATGTGGGTCAGATTATAGAGACACTTGAACAGATGGAAGAGACGTTAGATTGGCATGTTGTTGATCAAGTCTTAAAGCTTATTCATGATAGTCAGAATGTTATTTTCTTTGGGACACAGTTTTCTAATTCAGCAGCTGTGCATCTTCAAACAGATCTGCTGATGCTTGAAAAGTTTACTGTGGCATATATGGATAGTGAGCGTCAAAAAGAAAGAGCGAAGATTATGAACAAGGATGACGTTGCGGTGATCATCTCGGTGAATGGCAATTATATCTATACTGGTCATAAAACATTGAAATATTTGAAAAAGAGTGGATGTAAGATTGTATTAATTACTTGTTCTTCACGTGATTGTCTACAGATTCCTGTTGATTACTATATTAAGCTTTCAACACTCAAAGATGGCAAGAGTGGCAAGCATGCTTTATTGACCGCCATGGAGTTAATGAGTTTGCGTTATTATACTTTATATTATCCTTCTAGCCTGAATGAGTTGATGGGCCATATCTATTAAAAGGGGAAGAATTTATGAGAGAAATTCAAGCAAGTGAGATTACTCAAGTCATTGCACAAATGTGTAAGCGAGCCAATTATCAATTACCTGATGATATCAAAGATTGTCTTTTACAAGCCTATCAAAAGGAATCCTACCCAATCGCAAAAGAAACATTAGGTGTTCTTAAGGAAAATTTAGAGCTTGCCTCTCAAACAAAAAGACCAATCTGTCAAGATACAGGGATGGCTTGTATTTTTGTTGAAATAGGGCAGGATGTGCATGTGAATGGTCATTTGACGGATGCGATTCATGAAGGCGTACGGCAGGGCTATCAGGAAGGCTATTTGCGTAAGTCCATCGTTCGTGATCCAGTTTTAGAGCGTGTCAATACACAGGATAATACGCCAGCTAATATTCATTATGACATTGTGCCTGGTGATAAATTAAAGCTGACTGTGGCGCCTAAAGGCTTTGGTTCTGAGAATATGAGTCGTATTAAGATGATGAAGCCAAGTGATGGTATTGAAGGCGTTAAGCGTTTTATTCTTGAAACGGTTGAAGAAGCTGGTCCTAATCCTTGTCCACCTATTGTCATTGGAGTTGGCATTGGTGGCAGCTTTGACACAGTTGGTCTGTTAGCGAAAAAGGCGATGCTGGAAAATGCTAAAGCCCATCATCCTGATCCACGCTATGCAGCAATAGAAAAAGAAATGCTGGAGAAGGTTAATGCCCTTGGCATTGGACCTGCTGGCTTTGGTGGAGGGACAACCGCACTCGCATTGCATATTCAAACTGCGCCAACACATATTGCTGGAATGCCTGTGGCTGTTGCTATCTGTTGTCATGTCGCACGAAAGATGGAGGTGGAATTATGATCAGACTTACTACACCCCTGACTGAAGAAATGGTGCAATCGCTTAAAGCTGGCGATCAGGTCTTACTTTCAGGAGTGATCTATACTGGCCGTGATGCAGCTCATAAGCGTCTTGTTGAAGCACTTGATCACAATGAACCTTTGCCATTTGATCTTCAGGATGCAGTGATTTATTTTGTTGGACCGGCACCAGCCGCACCGGGTGAGATTATTGGGAGTTGTGGTCCAACAACAAGCTATCGTATGGATGCCTATTCCCCACGGCTTTTAGAAGTGGGCTTAAGAGGCATGATTGGTAAGGGAAAACGTAATCAAGAAGTCGTTGATGCAATCGTTGCTCATAAGGGAATTTATTTTGGGGCAATTGGTGGAGCAGGGGCCTTAATGGCTCATTGTATTAAGAAGGCCGAAGTGATTGCTTATGAAGATCTTGGTACTGAAGCCATTCGCCGTCTTGTTGTTGAAGATATGCCTCTTACTGTCATCATTGACACGCAAGGGCATGATTTATATCAGTTAGGAAGGGAGGCTTATTTACACTATGCGCGTAAAGACTGAAGTAAGAGACTATAATGAAATTGATATTCTCTATACCTTGATGACTTATATCAATGTCTCAAGTGTTGAAGATATGCATTATGTCATTGCTCATACTGTTTTGACTAATCTTGAACGTATTCCTTCAATCTCAATTAATGATCTTGCAGATCTTTGTTTTACATCGCCAGCAACAATCTCCCGTTTTTGTAAGGATATGAACTGTAAGAATTTCGCAAGCTTCAAGAAGGAACTTGCTATTGCATTAAAGATTGCCAGTGATGAGATTCATATTGATACCAATACGCTTCAGACAATTCAAGAAGATCCCCAGGAACTTATTCATAAAATCTATAAGGATACAAAGCTTTCTTTGATTGAAAGCCAGCAAAATGTGAAGATTGAAGATGTTGATCAGATTTGTCAGTATATTCATGATGCAAAGAATGTGCATATGATGGGCTATCAGTTCTCTAAGATTGTTTGTACTGATTTCCAGCTGAAGATGCTGAAGCTGAAGAAGTTTGTCTATGCTTTTGTGAATCGTGGGGGAGAAATTCAGAAGCTTGATATAATTAAGAAGGATGATCTGGTCATAATTGTGACTGTAGGAGCCCGTGAAGAACTGATGAATGCTCTTGTTAAGAAGATTAAAGAACGTGAAGCAAAGATTCTTATGTTGACGATGAATCATACATATAATAATCCAAGTGTTGATTATTATTACTATTTAGATGGTTATGAATCAAGCTATACCCAATCTTCCATCATGGGTTCTATTGATATGGTAAGTTTCTTGAATTGTATTTATGTACGTTATGGTTTACTCTATGATAATCATAAGTAAATATTGTCATGCTATTGGGGCAATGGTATAATGTTAATAAAGAATTTTTGATATAGAAATGGAGAAATGAAATGAAAAAATCTGATTTAGTTGCGAAAATTGCAGAAAAAGCAGACATCACAAAAACAGCTGCTGATGCGGCTCTTGTAGCACTTGCTGAAATCGTAGGTGAAGAGTTAAAGGCTGATGAAAAGGTTGCTCTTCCAGGACTTGGTACATTTGCGGTTAAAGAAAGAGCTGCAAGAACTGGTAGAAATCCACATACTGGTGAAACAATTGAAATTGCAGCTGCTAAAGTCCCATCATTCAAAGTCTCTAAGACTTTAAAAGATGCATTGAAATAATGATGTAAGAACAGTATGTGATGCTGTTCTTTTCTTATAGAGGGGGAATCATCATGATTGTTATCTTGTATCATAGTCGACATGGATCAACAGCTAAAATAGCAAGAGTCATTAATTCCTACTTGGAGGGGAAAGCTTATTTGATGGATCTTGAGGCAATTGAGTATGAAAAGCTAGATTGCGCTTCAACCATCGTTTTAGGTATGCCTATTTATAATGGTAAATTGGATGAAGATATGGTGAACTTCATTAAACATAATCAACCATTGCTTATTCCGCGCCATTATGCCATGTATATTGTCGGTTTACAGGCCAGTGAGTTTATGAGCTTTGTGAGTGCTGAGTTTGACTATCAGCTTTTAAAGGATGTTAAGGTTATTGCTGGGCTAGGGGGAGCTCTGTATTTTCCAAAACTTTCTTTAACGGAACGCTTAAGTCTGTCCGTCTTTAATAAACGCTATCCTATTATACCTAAGGCACATGATGATACAATATATGAGAATTTTAATAATGAAGAAATTGAAATTTTCGCAAAAAAAATAGCCCGTCTCGAAGAAGCTTCGAGATAGGGCCTTTTTTCTTACTTGATGATTTCGCCTTCCTTAGGTGCACCAGCAGCATTAGCTTCATCTGTATCAATATGCATAGCTAAAGCATATTTATCAGATACACGACATACCACGTCACCAAATGTTAATGAACGATCTGCTGTTTCTACCTTTACAGAAACAATCTGGCCATTTTCTACACCAAAGTGCTTTGCATCTTCAGTTGAGAAGTGGATATGACGCTTAGCGATGATTACACCTTTATCAATAGTGATTTCACCTTTAGGACCTCTAAGAACACAACCAGGTGTTCCATCAAGGTCACCAGATTCACGGACAGGTGCCTTGAAGCCAAGACCTCTTGCATCAGTTGCTGCTAATTCAACCTGGCTTTCTTTTCTAACAGGACCAAGCACACGCATTGTTGCTTCGCTTCTTGGACCAACAACTGTAACCTTTTCTTCAGCCGCATATTGACCTGGCTGAGAAAGATCTTTGAACTTTGTCAGTTCGTAGCCTTTACCAAATAATGCTTCTAGATCAGCTTGTGATAAATGAATATGTTTTGCTGAAGTTTCAACTAATATTTTTTCCATACATAACCTCCATAATTATTACAACTGTAGTGTACACCTCTTTTCATCATTTGAAAAGGTTTTCATTTTTTCACAAGCCTTAGGAAAGATAGCACAAGCAAAATACTGGAAACACCGGTAAACGTGGACATAATATAGCTTTACATCCCATAAAACAAAAAAAGAAAGCTATAGTCATGAAAAAAGTTAAAAAAACACTTGCAATGGGGATTTGATTTATGTATTATAAGCGTGTTGTGAAACGCAGGGATGTGCGAGGTTGCTGAAACGCTGATAGCCGTTGTCATGAACGGAAGAGCCTTCAGGGAATTCGTGCTGAGCGTTGTCTAACAAATAGACAAGGAGGAATAATCATGGCAAACAACAAAATCAGAATCAGATTAAAATCATTCGATCACAAGATTTTAGATGATTCAGCAGTAAAGATTGTAGAAGCAGCAAAGAAGAGTGGAGCACAGGTCGTTGGACCAGTACCTCTTCCAACTGAAAAGGAAATCTACACAATCTTAAGATCAGTTCATAAGGATAAAGATTCTCGTGAACAGTTCGAAATCCGTACTCACAAACGTCTTATCGACGTAGTGAACCCAACACCTGAAACTGTAGACGTATTAACTCGTTTAAGTTTACCATCAGGCGTTGATATTGAAATTAAGTTATAAGAAAGGTAAAAGGTGTAACTCATGAAAGGAATCTTAGGTCGTAAGATCGGTATGACTCAGGTTTTCACAACTGACGGTAAGTTAATCCCAGTTACTGTTGTAGAAGCAGCTCCTAACGTAGTTCTTCAGAAAAAGACAACTGAAACTGATGGTTACAATGCTATCCAGGTTGGGTTTGAAGACAAGAGAGAAAAATTAGCAAACAAACCAGAAATGGGACATGTTGCTAAAGCTAACACAGCTCCTAAGCGCTTCATCAGAGAATTTCGTTATGACGAAATGATGAGTTATGAAGTTGGCCAGGAGATCGCAGTAGACACTTTCACAGCAGGTGAAGTTGTAGATGTCACTGGTACAAGTAAAGGTAAAGGCTACGCTGGTACTATCAAGCGTTATGGTCATTCAAGAGGCCCTATGGGTCATGGTGCTGGTCCAGTTCATAGACATGCTGGTTCTATGGGTCCAATCGCGCCAAACAGAATTGCTCCAGGTAAGAAATTACCAGGACATATGGGTGCTGTAACAAGAACAGTTCAGAATTTGGAAATTGTTGCTGTTTACCCAGAAAAGAACGTATTATTAATCTCTGGTTCTGTTCCAGGACCAAAGAAGGGCTTAGTTGTTGTTAAGTCAGCAATCAAAGCTAATGGCAAAGTAAATGAAGCAGCAGATTTAGTTTCTTATGAAGCTAAAGAAGCTGAATAATGAAGCGGAAGGAGGAAAAACTAATGTTAAATGTTGCATTATTTAACCAAAATGGTGAAAAGATCAATGATCTTGAATTAAATGAAAATGTGTTCGGTATCGAACCAAATAACCAGGCAATCTTTGATATGGTCTTACTGCAGAGAGCTTCATTAAGACAGGGAACTCATCAGGTAAAGAATAGATCTGCTGTCCGTGGTGGTGGTAAGAAGCCTTACAGACAGAAAGGTACTGGTAGAGCTCGTCAGGGTTCAACAAGATCACCTCAGTTTGTTGGAGGTGGCGTTGTATTTGGCCCTACAACAAAGAGAAACTACAAGTTCAAATTAAATAAAAAAGTTGGTAAGTTAGCATTAAGATCTGCATTATCTCAGAAGGTTATTGATTCTGAATTAACTGCAATCGATAATATTGCTTTCGATGCACCAAAGACTAAGTCAATGGTTGCTGTATTAAAAGCTTTCAATGAACCAAGAAAGACATTATTAGTTGTTGATGAATTTGATCAGAACGTAGTACTTTCAGCTAACAATATTCCTAACTTAAAGGTTATTGAAGCTAAGGGTATTAATGTTTATGACATTCTTAACTGCACAAACTTAATGATGACTGAAAAAGCTATCAAGACTGTAGAGGAGGCTCTTGCATAATGGCACATATTACTGATGTTTTAAGAAGACCTGTTCTAACTGAAAAATCAATGAAGTTAATGCAGGAAGAAAATAAATATACTTTCTTCGTAGATACAAAATCAAACAAGACTGAAATCAAGCAGGCTGTTGAAGCTATGTTTGGTGTAAAAGTTACTTCAGTTAACACAATGAACGTTCATCCAAAGAAAAAGAGAGTTGGACGTTATGCTGGTAAGACTGCAGCTAAAAAGAAAGCTATTATTTCTTTAGCAGAAGGTCAGTCTATTAACTTATTTGGCGACGAAGCTGAATAAGACATTTCATTATCGGAGACTATCCGGAGAACAATAGGAGGAAAAGAAAATGGCTATTAAGACTTATAAGCCTACGACAAACGGTCGTCGTAACATGACAGCTCTTACTAAAGATGAGTTGACTGCTACAAAGCCTGAAAAGTCATTAACTGTTGCTTTCAAGAAAAAAGGTGGCCGTAATAACCAGGGCCAGATCACTACTAGACATCATGGTGGTGGACATAAGAGAAAGTACAGATTAATTGATTTTAAGAGAAATAAAGATAATGTACCTGGTAAGGTAGCAACTATCGAATACGATCCAAACAGATCAGCAAACATTGCTTTAATCCATTACTTAGATGGTGAAAAGAGATATATCTTAGCTCCTAAGGGATTAGAAGTTGGTCAGATGATCGTTTCTGGCGATACAACTGATATTAAGGTTGGTAACGCATTACAGATGGGTAATATGCCTGATGGTACTTTAATCCATAATATTGAAATGCATCCTGGCAAGGGTGGACAGTTAGTAAGATCAGCTGGTACAAGCGCTCAGATCTTAGGTAACGAAGGTCGTTATGTAACTGTTCGTTTATCTTCAGGTGAAGTTAGAAAATTCTTATCTGTATGTCGTGCAACAGTTGGTGTTGTTGGTAATGAAGACCATTCATTAGTTAACATCGGTAAAGCAGGACGTAACAGATGGAGAGGTATTAGACCTACTGTTCGTGGTTCTGTAATGAACCCTAACGATCACCCTCATGGTGGTGGTGAAGGTAAGACTTCAGTCGGCCGTAAAGCTCCACTTACTCCTTGGGGTAAGAAAGCTCTTGGTGTTAAGACTAGACCACACAAGAAACATTCTAACAAGATGATCGTTAGAAGAAGAAACGGTAAGTAAGGAGGATAGACAATGTCAAGAAGTTTGAAAAAAGGCCCTTTCGTCGATGAATACTTATTAAAGAAAGTTGACGCTTTAGACAAGGCTGGTAAAAAAGAAGTTATTAAGACTTGGTCAAGACGTTCTACTATTTTCCCAGCATTTATCGAACATACATTCGCTGTATACAATGGTAGAGAACATGTCCCTGTATATGTTACTGAAGACATGGTTGGTCATAAGTTAGGAGAATTCGCTCCTACAAGAACATTCAAAGGCCACACTGCTGGCGATGACAAGAAGGCCTAAGGAGGTAAAACATGGAAGCAAGAGCACAGGCTAGAAACATTCGTGTTGCCGCTCAGAAGGCTAGATTAGTCGCTGACTTAGTCAGAGGTAAAAGTGTTAATGAAGCACTTGGTATGCTTGACTATGTTAATAAGAAGGCAACACCTGCTATTCAGAAAACAATCAAATCTGCAGCCGCTAACGCAGTTGAAAACGAAGGCGCTGAACAGGATAAATTATACATTAAAGAGATCAGAGTTGACGAAGGTGTCACTTTAAAGAGATTCCGTGCGAGAGCAAAGGGTCAGGGTACTCAGATCTTAAAGAGAACTTGCCACATCACTGTTGTGGTTGAAGACAGATAATTAGGAGGAAGAAGCAAATGGGTCAGAAAGTAAGTCCAGTTGGATTACGTGTCGGCGTCAATCGTGATTGGAGTTCACGTTGGTATGCTGATAAGAAAGATTTTGCAACTTTACTTCATGAAGATATCAAGATTCGTAAGTTCTTAGAAGAAAAGTTAGCTAATGCTTATGTAGCTAAGATTGACATCGAAAGATCTAAGAAGAGAATCAACATTTTCGTACATACATCAAGACCTGGTGTAGTAATTGGAAGAAATGGCGAAGCCATTGATGCTTTAAGAAAAGAAGTTGTTAAGTTAGTAAATGACAAACAGGTTTATATCAATGTAGTTGAAATCAAGAATGCGGATACTAATGCAACATTAGTTGCTAAGAGAATCGCTGAACAGTTAGAAAACCGTGCCTCATTCAGAACAGTTCAGAAGAGAGCTATTCAATCAGCAATGAGAGCTGGTGCTAAAGGTATCAAGACTAAAGTATCTGGTCGTCTTGGTGGCGCAGATATCGCTCGTGCAGAAGGTTACTCAGAAGGTAACGTCCCTCTACACACATTAAGAGCAGACATCGACTACGCACAGGAAGAAGCTAATACTACTTATGGTAAGCTTGGTGTAAAAGTCTGGATCTGTAAGGGAGAAATTCTTCCTGGAAAGAATAAGGAGGCTGAATAAACCATGTTAATGCCTAAGAGAACTAAATATAGAAGACCTCATAGAATTAAATATGAAGGTAAAGCAAAGGGCGGTAAGTTCGTTGCATTTGGTGAATACGGTTTACAGGCACAGGAAGGTGCTTGGATCACTTCAAGACAAATTGAAGCAGCCCGTATCGCTATGAATAGATACATGAACCGTGAAGGTCAGGTATGGATTAGAATTTTCCCACACTTAGCTAAGACTAAGAAGCCATTGGAAGTCCGTATGGGTTCTGGTAAAGGTGCTCCTGAAGAATGGGTAGCAGTAGTTAAGCAGGGTCGTATCATGTTTGAAATCGGCGGCGTTTCAGAAGAAGTTGCCAGAGAAGCTTTAAGACTTGCATCTCATAAGTTACCTATCAAGTGCAAGATCGTTAAGAGAGGTGAGTAACTCATGAAAGTACAGGATTTAAGAGAATTAGAAACTGCAGAACTTAACAACAAAGTTGAAGAGTTCAAAAAAGAGTTATTTGGCTTAAGATTCCAGCAGGCAACTGGTCAGTTAGAAAATACTGCTAGAATTAAAGAAGTCAGAAAATCAATCGCAAAGATTAAGACAGTTATTAGAGAAAGAGAATTAAATAAATAGGAGAGATTATGGAAAGAAATAATCGTAAGGTTTATACTGGAACAGTTGTCTCTACTAAAATGGATAAGACTATAACTGTTCTTGTTGAAACTCATGTTAAACATAAATTATACGGTAAGCGTATGAAATCATCTAAGAAGTTCCATGCTCATGATGAAAATAACGAAGCTCGTGTTGGTGATGTTGTAACAATCATGGGTACAAGACCTTTATCTAAAACAAAACGTTTCCGTTTAGTAGAAGTTGTAAAGAAAGCAGACGTAATTGAGTAATTTCGAAAGGAGGCCAACTAAATGATCCAGAACGAAAGTAGAATGAAAGTTGCCGATAACTCAGGAGCTCGTGAAGTCTTAGTTATCAGAAACTTAGGTGGTTCAAATAGAAAAACAAGCAACATTGGTGATGTTGTTGTAGCTACAGTAAAACAGGCCATTCCTGGCGGTAGCGTTAAGAAGGGTGAAGTTGTTAAAGCTGTTATCGTAAGAACAAAATATGGTGTTAATAGACCTAATGGTTCATATATTAGATTCGATGACAATGCTTGTGTAATTATCAAGGATGATAATACACCAAAGGGAACACGTATCTTTGGCCCTGTTGCAAGAGAGTTAAGAGATCACGATTTCATGAAGATCGTATCATTAGCTCCTGAAGTATTATAGGAGGAAAAGAAACGATGAAATTACGCGTAGGTGATACAGTCATTGTTATAGCAGGTAGCGAAAAAGGCAAGACTGGTAAAATCTTAAAGATCAACCACAAAACAAACCGTATTATCGTTGAAGATGTCAATAAAGTTACAAAACATGTAAAGCCTTCACAGTCAGATCCTGATGGTGGCATTATTACTGTTGAAGCTGGTATTGACGTATCTAATCTTGCTTACTATGATTCAAAACTTAAGAGAGGCGTAAAGCTTGGTTATAGATTTGAAGATGGTAAGAAAGTACGTTTCAACAAAAAAACTGGTGAAACAATTAAGGAACAGAAGAGATAGGAGGCTAAATAATGAATAGATTACAGGAACGTTATAAGAACGAAATCAGTAAGAACTTAATGGAAAAGTTCGGCTATAAGTCAGTTATGCAGCTTCCTAAGATGGAAAAAATCGTTATCAACATCGGTGTTGGTGATGCAACTACAAACTCTAAGTACTTAGATGAAGCTGTAGAAGAATTAACAGCAATCGCTGGTCAGGCACCAGTTGTTACTAAAGCTAAGAAATCTATCGCAGGTTTCAAGATCCGTGAAGGTCAGCCAATTGGTTGTAAAGTAACTCTTCGCGGTGAAAAAATGTATGAATTCTTAGATAAATTAGTATCAATCTCTTTACCTCGAGTAAGAGACTTTAGAGGTGTACCTAAGAACTCATTCGACGGTAGAGGTAACTATACTTTAGGTATTAAAGAACAGTTAATCTTCCCTGAAATCGATTTCGATAAGGTTAACAAGACTAGAGGTATGGATATCGTATTAGTTACTACAGCTAAGACTGACGAAGAAGGTCGTGCTTTATTAACTGAACTTGGCATGCCTTTCGCTAAGTAAGGAGGACTAAATAATGGCAAAAAAATCAATGAAAATTAAGCAGATTCGTCCTCAGAAATATGAAGTTCGTGAATATACAAGATGCGAACGTTGTGGACGTCCACACTCAGTAATGAGAAAATTCAAGCTTTGCCGTATCTGCTTCAGAGAATTAGCTTATAAGGGTGAAATTCCTGGAGTAAAGAAAGCAAGCTGGTAGTCAATATATAAAGGAGGACATGTAGAATGGTTACAGATCCAATTGCAGATATGTTAACAAGAATTCGTAATGCGAATTCAGCACGTCATGATGAAGTGTCAATTCCTTATTCTAATTTAAAGAATCAGTTAGCTAACATTCTTCTTAATGAAGGTTTCGTAGCTGACGTTAAGGTAACTGGTGACACACCAGCAACAAAGAATATTGTTGTAACTTTAAAATATAAAGGAAATGAAAGAGTCATCTCAGGTTTAAAGAGAGTATCTAAGCCTGGTTTACGTCAGTATGCTAAGTGCAATGAAATTCCTAAGGTATTAAATGGTTTAGGTATCGTTGTTATGTCAACTTCAGAAGGTCTTATGACTGGTAAAGCTGCTAAGGCTAAAGGTCTTGGTGGAGAAGTATTAGCATACATCTGGTAATTAATAAAGAAGAAAACAGGAGGTCATACGATGTCTCGTATTGGTTTAAAGACAATCACTGTACCTGCAGATGTTGAAGTCACTATTGCTAGCGACAACACTGTTACTGTTAAAGGTCCTAAGGGAACTTTAGTAAGAGCTTTCTCTCCATTAATCACAATTAACCAGGAAGGTAACGAAATTAATTGTGTGAGAGCTAATGATCAGAAAACTACAAAACAGTTACATGGTACAACAAGAGCTTTATTAGCAAACATGATCGAAGGTGTTTCAAAGGGATTTGAAAAGAACCTTGAAATCGTCGGTATTGGTTACCGTGCTGCTATGAAAGGCAATACATTATCACTTCACATTGGTTATTCACATGAAGTTGATATTGAAATTGAAGATGGTGTTAAGGTAGAATGCCCAACTGCAACTACAATCAAAGTTTCTGGTATTTCTAAGGAACGTGTTGGCCAGGTTGCTGCTAACATCAGAGAAGTAAGAAAACCTGAACCATATAAGGGTAAAGGTATTAAATATGTTGATGAAGTTATCATCAGAAAAGAAGGTAAGACTGCTGGTAAGAAGTAGTCTCTGATAGGAGGAAAATCGAGTCATGGCAAACAAAGAATCTCGTAATGATGTACGTTTAAGACGTCACCTCAGAGTTCGTAAGAAGATTTCTGGTACACCAGAACGCCCTCGTCTTAATGTCTTCCGTTCTAATACTAACATTTATGCTCAGGTGATTGACGATGTTAATGGTGTTACATTAGCATCTGCTTCATCACTTGACATGAAGTTAGAAAATGGCGGAAACGTAGAGGCTGCTACAAAAGTCGGTGAAGAAGTAGCTAAGCGTGCTTTAGCTAAGAATATTGAAACAGTAGTATTTGATCGTGGTGGTTATATCTATCATGGTAGAGTCAAAGCTTTAGCAGAAGCTGCTAGAGAAGCTGGCTTGAAATTCTAACAGGAGGTTAAACAATGGAGCGTAATCCAAATACTAATGGTCCTAAAAACGATAAATTTAATAATAGACGTGGACCAAAGAGAAATGGACGTAACAATAAAAGAAGACCTAGAGAACAGAAGGAATTCGAAGAACGTGTCGTTACTATCAACCGTATTACTAAAGTAGTAAAGGGTGGTAGAAAAATGCGTTTTGCAGCTCTAGTTGTTATTGGTGATAGAAAAGGTAGAGTTGGCTTTGGTACTGGTAAAGCTAATGAAGTCCCAGATGCAATTAGAAAAGCAAGTGAAGCAGCTAAGAAGAACCTTATTACAGTTCCTATGAAGAATGGTACAATTCCTCATGAAATCACAGGTTCATTCAAGTCTGGTCATGTATTCTTAAGACCAGCTGCTAAAGGTACTGGTATCATCGCTGGTGGTCCAGTTCGTGCGGTTGTTGAATTAGCTGGTTATTCTGATATCTTATCTAAATCTCTTGGTTCAAGAACACCAATTAACATGGTAAGAGCTACAGTTAATGGTCTTGCTGAAATGAAGTCAGTAGAAAAAGTTGCTGAACTTCGTGATAAGACTGTTGAAGAAATTTATGGTTAAGGAGAACTAATATGGCAAAGGTTACAATTACGCTGACAAAGAGCCCTATTGGTGCTAAGAAAAACCAGAAGGATACTTTGAAAGCTTTAAAACTTACAAAAATGCACAAGAGTGTCGAATTAGAAATGAACGATTATGTTAAGGGTCAGATCCAGACAGTATCTCACTTAGTAACAGTCGTAGAAGAACAGTAGGAGGTGTATTTATGAAATTAAACGAATTAAAGTACACTGAAGGTTCTCGTCCAAAGAGAAACCGTGTAGGACGTGGAACAAGTTCTGGTAATGGTAAGACTTCTGGTCGTGGTCAGAAAGGCCAGGGCGCTAGAAGCGGTGGAGGTAAGAAACCTGGATTCGAAGGTGGACAGACTCCATTATTCATGAGATTACCAAAACGTGGTTTCACAAACGTAAACAGAAAAGAATATGCAATTGTGAATATTGAATCTTTAAATGCATTTGAACCTAATTCAGTTGTAGACTTAGAAGCATTAATGAATGCTGGCTTAGTTAAGAAGTCTTTAGATGGTTTAAAGATTTTAGGTGACGGTGAATTAAAGGTTGCTTTAACTGTTAAAGCAAACAAATTCTCTAAGAGCGCCGTAAAAGCAATTGAAGCAGCTGGTGGAAAAACTGAGGTGATCTAAGATGCTTAACTTTTTAAAGAGTGTCTTTAAAAAAGGAGAATTGCGTCGTAAGGTCGTCTTTACGTTAGGATTACTATTTGTATTCCGTTTAGGAGCAGCTATTACTATTCCGTATATTAACGCTGATGCCATTAGTGCATCAGCTACTAATAGCGGAATATTTGGCATTATGAACCTGCTCGGTGGTGGTACTTTAGAAAGATTCTCATTATTCTCTTTGGGTGTCTCTCCTTATATCACTGCTTCCATCATCATTGAATTACTTTCAATGGACGTTATTCCTGTTCTTGCAAGATGGAACAAAGAAGGTAATAACGGTAAGAAAAAGAAAGATAGAGTAACGAGATACTTAACCCTTGTGCTTGGTCTTATCCAAGGTGGTAGTTTAACATATGCTTTTGATAAAGGTTATGGTATCTTGACAAACCCTAGTTTCTGGACATATGCTTATGTTGTAATTATTATGATTACTGGTTCGATGTTTGCCATGTGGTTAGGTGATCAGATTACTGAGAAGGGTGTCGGTAACGGTACTTCTTTATTGATCTTCACTGGTATTGTGGCAAACTTACCACAGCAATTCATTGCTAGTTACAATTCTATGGTAAGCTGGAAGTCTACACAGGCTGCCATTACTTCAACTTTATGGTATGTACTGTTTATTATTGTTTATATAGCTATTGTGGTATTCGTTGTCTTTACAGAAAATAGTATTCGTAAGATTCCTATCTTCTATGCAACAAACAATACACAGACAGTTATGCGCACAAAGGAAAGTACAAACTTGCCATTAAAAATTAACTCTTCATCCGTTATCCCAGTTATCTTTGCGGCTTCTGTCTTAGCAGCTCCAAGAACTATTATTAGTTTTATGGACAGCACAAAGACAACGCAAATGATTGATAACATTCTTAATTATCAGAAGCCTGTTGGCTTTATTCTGTATGTTGTGATGATTGTGTTATTCACATTCTTCTATTCTAACTTACAGATTGATACAAGAAGAATTGCGGATGATTTAAAGAAGAGTGGCGGTGCCATTCCAGGTATCCGTACAGGTGATGATACAAAGAAGTTCATCGGAACTGTTCTTAATAGAATAACTGTTGCTGGTTCATTATTCTTAACAATCATCGCAGCTATTCCTATCATTGCTCCATTGATCTGGAGTGCTACAAGTGATAACCAATTAACACTCGGTGGTACTGGTTTAATCATTGTAGCTGGGGTTGCACTTGAAACAGTACGTCAGATCAGAAGTATTCTCACAAGAAGAGAATATCATGGATATATCAGACAGTAATAAAATCACATAAAAGAAGGAGCGAAATTATGAACATTATCTTAATGGGCCCTCCTGGTGCAGGAAAAGGGACACAAGCGGCAAAATTAGTAAAGGAATTCGGTTTAACGCAGATTTCTACGGGTGATTTATTCCGTAAGGCTCATCGCGAACAGACAAGTATTGGAGTTATCTCTGATTATTTCTCAAAGTTTGGTCGACTTGTTCCTGATGACTTCACTAATGAAATGGTTTATGACTATCTTAAAGAAAACATGAACAATTTCGGGAATGGATTTATTCTAGATGGTTATCCTAGAACAATTCTTCAGGCTAGAGAACTTGAATACTTCGAAGAATCATTAGGCTTTAAGATTGATGCAGTTATTAATCTTGATGTGGATTTTGATGTTTTGAAGAAGAGATTATCTGGAAGAAGAACTTGTAAGAACTGTGGTGCTACATTCCACATTATGTATAAACCACCTAAAGTTGAAGGTGTCTGTGACAACTGTGGTGGTGAATTGTACCAGCGTGAGGATGAAACAGAAGCTGCTGTTAAAGTCAGACTGAGTACTTATGAAGGACAGACAAGACCTTTGATCGATTACTATAAGATGAAAGGTATGCTTACAAACATTAATGGCGATCAGTCAATGGATGATGTCTACAAAGATATCAAGAAATGTTTGGAGGCTTTATAATGATTACAATCAAAGATTCAAGGGAAATTGAATTGATGAGACATGCCGGTCATGTGGTGGGACTTGTCCATAAAGAACTGGAAAAGTTCCTCCGACCAGGCTTAACAACGCAGGAAGTCGCTGATTTTTGTGAAAAAATCATAAGAAATGAAGGTTGTACGCCTTCCTTCTTGCATTTATACGATTTTCCTGGTAGTGTATGTACGTCGGTTAATGATACGGTTGTTCATGGCATCCCATCTAACTATGTTTTAAAAGATGGAGATATTCTCTCTGTTGATGTAGGAGCATGTTGGAAAGGTTATCATGGCGACAGTGCATGGACATATGCAATCGGCAATCCATCTGATGATGTGAAACGTCTCATGAAAGTATGTGAAGAGTCTCTCTATGCAGGTTTAGCGCAAGTTAAGCCAGGAAATCGTGTAGGTGACATTTCGCATGCAGTACAAGTCTATCTTGAAAGTCATGGCTGTACCACACCTAGAGATTATACCGGTCACGGAATTGGTACTGAAGTTCATCAGGATCCTAGTATTCCTAACTGGGGTGCTGCCCATAGAGGGCCACGCTTAAAGAAGGGAATGTGTCTTGCCGTAGAGCCAATGGCTCATCTAGGCGGTGAAGAAGTTGTTGTGCTTCGTGATGGTTGGACAACAAAGACAAAAGATCACTCTTTAGCAGCCCATTATGAACATACAGTAGCCATCACTGATGGCGGATATGAGATCATGACTAAAGTTTAGAAGGAGTAGAGTATGGCAAAGAAAGATGATGTAATTGAAGTAGAGGCAACAGTTGTTGAGACTCTGCCAAATGCGCAGTTTAAAGTTGCCCTAGAGAATGGTGTTACTATTTTAGCTCACGTTTCTGGTAAAATCCGTATGAATTACATTCGCATTTTACCAGGGGATAAAGTAACCGTTGAAATTTCTCCATATGATTTAACACGTGGGCGCATCACATTCAGAAAGAAGTAAATTTTACTTAGAGGAGTGAAGCAAGATGAAAGTAAGAGCATCTGTAAAACCAATCTGCGATAAATGCAGAGTAATTAGACGTAAGGGTAGAGTAATGGTCATCTGCGAAAACCCTAAACACAAGCAGAGACAAGGTTAATAGGAGGAAATTTAGCGAATGGCTCGTATAGCAGGTGTAGATATCCCACGTGATAAACGTGTTGTGGTATCATTAACTTATATTTATGGTATTGGTAATACTACAGCAAAGAATATTTGTAAGGCTGCAGGCGTATCTGAAGATACAAGAGTTAAGGACCTTACTGAAGCTGAAGAAACAAAAATCAGATCTGAAGTTGAGAAGATCAAGGTTGAAGGTGACCTTCGTCGTGAAACTCAGTTAAACATTAAACGTTTAATGGAAATCGGTTCTTATAGAGGTATGCGTCATAGAAAAGGCTTACCTGTAAGAGGACAGAGAACAAAGACAAATGCCAGAACAAGAAAAGGTAAAGCAAGACCTATCGCTGGCAAGAAGAAGTAGGACAGGAGGTTAAACAATGGCTCAGAAAACAACTCGTAAGAGAAGAGTAAAGAAGAATATAGCTAAAGGTGTTGCTCACGTTCATTCAACATTCAATAATACAATCGTAACAATCGCTGATGAACAGGGTAATGCTGTAACTTGGTCTAGTGCTGGTGCATTAGGTTTCAAAGGTGCAAGAAAATCAACTCCATATGCTGCTCAGATGGCTGCAGAAGCTGCTGCTAAGGCTGCAATGGTACATGGTATGAAGTCAATCGAAGTTGACGTTAAGGGTCCAGGCCCAGGTCGTGAAGCTGCTGTTAGAGCATTAGCTGCTGCTGGCTTAGAAGTTACTGCCATCACTGACGTAACTCCAATCCCACATAACGGTTGCCGTCCACCAAAACGCCCTCGTGGATAAGAATTTCTCATTCGCACTAATTGGATTAATTTCTTAGGAGGGAAATATGCAAAAGTTCGAAAAAGCAAACTTTTCAGTTGAAACTTATAATGAAGATGATAATTATGCAAAGTTTGTTGTTGAACCTCTAGAAAGAGGTTTCGGGACAACTATTGGTAACGCTCTGAGAAGAGTAATGTTATCATCTATGCCAGGTGCAGCTGTCTACGCTATTAAGATGGATGGAGCAATCCATGAATTCTGCGCCGTAGATGGTATTGTAGAAGATGTGACTCATATTATCCTTGCTATCAAAAAGCTTGTCTTTGAATTAGATAGTGATGAAGATGTGACAATGGTTGTCGATGTAGACGGACCTGCAACAGTCACTGGTGCTGACATTCAGTGCCCTTCTGAAGTGAAAATGATCTCTAATGACCTTGTCCTTTGCCATGTTGCAGAAGGTGGACATTTACACTTAGAAATGTATGCACGTAAGGATAGAGGTTATATGAGTAGTGACCAGAATAAGAAGTTTGTGGATACTGTTGGTGTTATTCCAACTGATTCCATCTTCTCACCTGTTGTTAATGTTGCATATGAAGTTGTTCCTACAAGAGTAGGTCAGACAGCTAAATATGACAAACTAACAATGGAAGTTACTACTGATGGTTCTATCAAGCCTCATGAAGTCTTAGCTTTAGCTGCTAAGATTTTAGTAGAACATTTAAATATGTTCGTTGAATTAACTGATGAAGCCATGAATATGGAAGTCATGAGTGAAGAAGAGGAAGATACAACAAATAAGGTCTTAGATATGACTATTGAAGAACTTGATTTATCAGTACGTTCTTATAACTGTTTAAAACGTGCTGGCATTCAGACAGTTCAGGAATTAGCTAATAAGACTGAAGACGATATGATCAAGGTAAGAAATCTTGGTAAGAAGTCTTTAAAAGAAGTCAAAGAAAAATTACTTGAATTAGGGTTAGGCTTCAAGCCTGTTGACTAATTCGTTAATACTTGAGAGGAGTTAGTTATGGCAAAGAATAGAAAATTAGGTTGGACTCAGTCTCACCGTAAAGCAATGTTACGTAACTTAGCTACTGATGTCATCATGTATGGTAAGATTGAAACTACTGATACAAGAGCTAAGGAAGTTAAGAGTGTTGTAGAACAGTTAATCACTTTAGGTAAGCGTGGCGATTTACACGCTAGAAGACAGGCTGCTGCAGTACTTCAGGACGTTGTAGATCCAAACACTGGTAAGACAGCTGTTCAGACTTTATTTGATGATGTTGCTCCTAAGTATGCAGATCGTAATGGTGGTTATACTAAAGTTGTTAAGACTTATAACCGTCGTGGCGATAATGCTACTATGGCAGTTTTACAGTTATTATAATCTTTAAGCGGGAATATCCCGCTTTTTCTTTTGGAGGAAAAATGAAATACTATTTTGCACCGATGGAAGGTATTACAAATTATATTTATCGCAATAGCCATCATTGCCTGTATAAAGGCATTGATCAATACTATATGCCTTTTATAGCCCCACATCACCATCACCACCTGAAAACAAGAGAAACATCTGATATAAATCCGGCTCATAACCAAGATATTAATGTTGTCCCACAAATTCTCTCAAATAATGCAGATGATGTGATTTATACATTGAAACAATTAAATGAACTTGGTTATCAAGAAGTCAATATCAATCTTGGATGTCCATCACCAACTGTTACTAAGAAGCATAAGGGGTCAGCTATGCTTGATGATCTTGATAATCTTGATGACTATTTAAAGGCTATTTTTCAGGCCCAGTTACCAATAAAAGTCTCTATTAAGACAAGAATTGGCTATCAGGATACAAGTTGCTTAGAAGCCCTTATTAAGCTCTATAATAAGTATCCTATTGAGAAGCTCATTATCCATCCACGTACTGGTATCCAGATGTATAAGGGCACAGTTGATCTTGCAGCATTTGAGGCATTCTATCAACATTCTACGATTCCTCTTGTTTATAATGGTGATTTGAAATGTATTGCCGATATTAAATCCATAGAAGAACATTATCCTCAACTTGAAGGCATTATGGTTGGTCGTGGACTGATTGCAAGACCTTATTTAATTGATGAATATGTGACGGGCAATCAAGAAACGCTTGAGCATTTTAAAAAATTCCATGATCAATTAGAAAGTGGGTTAATAGAAACATTAAAACATGAAAAAGATGTACTCTTTAAGCTTAAGGAACTTTGGGCACATATGTATGTCATGTTTAATGATAGTAAGAAACCACTTAAACATATCCGTAAGGCACAGAATTTAGAAGATTATCATAAAGCCCTTGATGAAATGTTGGATTGTGGTATTAATTATAGTGATGAATTTTAGAAATATTTAAGATTTATGTATGATATTTCTTAATACTTAGCATGTAAGATGAAAGCGGAAAGGTGACATATGGAACATACAGTATTAGTAGTAGAAGATGAAAAAGGTATTCGAGAAAGCTTGAAATTATTCTTAAAAAGCCATAATTACGAGGTCGTGGAAGCAGAAAATGGTGAAGAGGCATTAAAGAAGCTCTCACCAGAAATCCATTTAGCGATCGTTGATATTATGATGCCAGTCATGGATGGAATGACATTTGTCTCACGCTTAAGAGAAAGCTACGATTTTCCCGTTATTTTTCTTTCAGCTAAAGATGAAGATATTGACAAGATCACGGGTTTGAATATGGGTGCCGATGACTATGTTACAAAACCGTTTGAACCACTTGAACTTATGGCTCGTGTCAATGCACATTTAAGACGTTACGAAAAATTCTTAAATCAACCTACAGTAACAAAAAATGATAAACAGTATTTAGTGGTTGGTAATCTCAAACTAGATCTTTATAGTAGAGAAGTGAATGTCAATAACCAAATGGTACATCTCACAAAAAAAGAATTTGAAATTCTTAAGCTTTTAATGGAATCTCCTGGACGTGTTTATTCAGCAGAAGAAATCTATGAAAGAGTCTGGAGTCAAGATGCTATTAATACGGAAACAATAATGGTCCATGTGCGTAAATTAAGAGAAAAAATAGAACAAGATCCCAAACATCCACAATATCTTAAAGTTGTATGGGGGATTGGCTATAAAATAGAAAAACTCTAAGGTGAATACATGAATAAAGCAAAAAGAATCTATGTCCTCATCCTTTCATTACTTATTGCCTTTAGCTCATTTATCATGCTATCGACCTACTTTAGCCGTGAAAGCCAGACTAAATTTGATATCACCAACAGTATGATTTCAGATTTCTACGCCAGTTTTATTCTTTATGAAACAAAACAAGTAGATCCAGCATATGAATATCTCAGCTTTACTGATAATGTCGATGAAGTTACCAGAGCAGCCATTACAAAAGAATTCCAGAAACAGCTAGCCACAAGAGCTAAAGAAATTGAATTTAATGGGGATATTCTCTATCACGTCACAAATACCAAGACAAACAAGAGTGATATCTATACACGTAAACACAAAGGAGAATATTACAAGCTGACAGTCACATTTAATAGTGAAGGTGATGTGACAAGTACAGGCAATAATCTTAGCTTCTATGATTTTGATCTTGTCAAAGAAGATCTTGGTGATCAACTCGTTGATACTTATCCTGATTTAGGCAAGAATTTTGTTTCCATCAATAGACCTAAGAATATCTCTTTGACAATAACTATTCCTAAGGACTTAAAAAATGCCCAGACAAGAGATATGCTTTTCTATAATGAACATGATACATCGTTGACAAGTGCCTTGATAGCCGCAGCTATTTCTATGATATTGATTGTCATATTTGTCCTTCTATATCCATTGGAGATTGTTGAAAATATTAATCCTTATAAGAGCATCAAAGACTGGTATTTGCTTGGACATCTTATAGGCATTGGGATTATGGCTACAATAAGTGTTCTCTTGTTGATGGCGACAGGAAGCCTAGGCACTTCTGCAAATTATGCTGATCTAAAAATCACCGTCTATGCTTTCCCAATGCTCTCAATTATGAGTATTGCGATTATTTCTCTCGCCCTCTCTATTGTGACTTTTATCATCAAATATGTATTACAAACAGGATTGTTGCAATATTTAAAGACAAAAACTGTGATTGGGACAATCATTAAGAATACAAAAACAACCATTCATGATATTACTGTTATGCCAATATCAAAGATGAGAAAAAAACAAATAGGGAAATTAGTCAGTACCCAGATGGTGATTATTTTGCTTATTATCTTTTTACCCAAAGTGAGTGTTGTTGGCTATTCATATTTCAATGATCTGAATATCTATAAACGCTTATGGCTTGTGGCATGGGTTTTAATTAACCGTTATGCGACATTGGTGAGTATTGTAGGTCTTGTTATTTATGGTATTCTGCTTTATAAATGGCTTTTACATATCTATCAAGACTATCAAAGTGATTATAAAAAGCTAATTCAACAGGCTGAAGCCATGAGTGAAGGAGACTTTAGGGCCAATACAGATAGCTGTCGTCAATTCGATGATTTACGTGATGCCATGAATGATGTGTCAGAAGGCTTTAAGAAAGCTGTTGATCGTGAAACAAGGGCAGCCCGTTCAAAGAGTGAACTGATTACTAATGTCTCACATGACTTAAAAACACCTATTACAGTCGTTAAGAACTATACAACCCTATTAGAGGCTACACCACTTAATGACATCCAGCAAAATTATGTCCAGCAGCTTCTAAAATATACGAATCATCTTACAAGCTTGCTTGATGATTTATTGGATATTGCTAAAGCTTCTACAGGTAAGATGAACTTTGATCGAGTACAGCTCGATATTATTGCTTTATTAAAACAATCCATTGTGGAAAACAATGAAATCTTATTAAGTAAGAATATTGAAGTTGTTGAGAACTTTGATACCAATAGCTATATGTTGAAGCTTGATGGTGATAAGACATATCGTATTTTTGAGAACTTGTTAAGCAATGTCGCCAAGTATGCTTTAAATGGTACACGTGTTTATATTGATGTAGTAAGCAACGAGGAATCCATAACAATCAGTTTTAAAAATATCTCAGCGACTAAGATGGACTTTGATGAAAAAGAGATTGTTGAAAGATTTGTCCGTGGGGATAGCTCACGTACACAAGAGGGAAGTGGAATTGGTTTAGCGATTGTTAAAAGCTTTGTTGAAGCTCAAAATGGACATCTTGATATTTCCATTGATGGAGATCTCTTTAAGGTTAATCTGACGTTCGCGAAATCATAGCTGCGTTAATGCGATTAACAGAAAAATGTAAAATAAAGTTGAAGTTTGTAAATGGTATTAAAGATGTTAAGAGGTCTATTTACAAGGACATTTTCTTAGGTTATAGTACGGGTGTACTTGGAAATAAGTATTTAACTCATAAGTGTTATGTCTAAACTTCATACAAACTCCACTTTATATATCTTTCGACCACATCAATAAGGACATGACATGCAAGTGATTAGAGAGCAGCCTTGACCATCTGCTCTTTTTCATTACAAAAATCTGTGAAAATAGCGAAGAATAACGAATTTTGTTTGCGAAAATTTACACAATTAGATATAATAATCCCGTTTGAAAGGGAAAGATATATATATGATTATCAATAAGATTCAGAATACTCACTTTTCAGAGAGTGAGGAAGTTATTTTACGCTATATTCTAAGTCAATCAGAAGCCATTGAACCCATGACAATCCAAGATATTGCCAATGCCACATATACTTCCGCACCATTACTTGTGCGTATTTCTAAAAAGTTAGGCTACAAGGGCTGGAGTGATTTCAAAAAGGCCTTTTTAGAAGAACTTCATTATATGTTTCAGTCACAGGATATCGATGCGACAATTCCCTTTGTTGAAGATGATGATGTTGTGACTATCGCCAACAATATTCTTACACTTCATAGTGAAACAGCTGAAGATACAAGAAAACTGCTCAAACATGATGAACTCAATAAAGCGATCACTTTGCTTAGTGAAGCTGAAGTGATTGATGTTTATGCCAAAGCCTGCTATGAATACACGGGGCGTTTATTTCAAAATAAGATGCATACCATCAATAAAAACGTCCTGATGATGAGTGATCCTATATTACAGGCTGCCATGAGTAATGAAAAGCATGCTGCAGTTGTTGTAAGCTATAGTGGTGAAACGAGTAGAATGGTGAAAGTTGCACATATGTTGAAGGAACGCCATACACCAATCGTGGCCATTACTTCAATTTCACAATCAGAACTCTCACATCTCGCTGATGCCATCCTGCATATTTCTTCTAGAGAGATGCTGAATACGAAGATTGCTGACTTTGCTTCAACAGAAAGTATCAATTGTCTCTTTGATATTCTTTATGCCGGTATTTTTGCGAAAGACTATAATAAGAATTTAGACTATAAAATGACAATTGCGGAAAATATCGATGATAATTTCTCAGAATATGCATTTATTGATGAAGATAATTCTAAGCTTTAGACAGGTTCGCCTGTCTTTTTTGGTTTGACATAAAGATATGAAAATAATACAATTTAATGGCAATTAAGGGGATTAATATGGAAAACATGATTGAAGTCAAACATCTCTCGTTTGAATATGAAGCAGGTGCAAAAACAATAGAAGATATCTCATTTACTATTCCTAAGGGAAGTTATACAACAATCCTAGGACATAATGGTTCTGGCAAGAGTACTATTGCGAAATTACTTATAGGATTACTTGAAGGCCAGGGTGAGATTATCGTGGATCAAATACCTCTGACAATAGATCATCTTTATGAAGTGAGAAGTAAAATAGGCATTGTATTCCAGAATCCAGACAATCAGTTTATTGGTTCAACAGTCAGGGATGATATTGCTTTTGGTTTAGAGAATCTTTGTATTGAGCCTGATTTAATGCCAGGTATTATTGAAGAATATGCCCGAAAAGTGAATATGTATGACTTCCTTGATCATGAGCCTACTAAGCTGTCAGGAGGACAAAAACAACGTGTTGCCATTGCTGGTATTCTTGCTATGTCACCATCCATCATTATTCTTGATGAAGCAACGAGTATGCTCGATCCACTTGGCAAAAGAGAAATCAATGAACTGGTCCACCAGCTCAATAAAGAAAAGGGAATGACGATTCTTTCTATTACCCATGATATTGAAGAAGCAGCCATAAGTGATCAAGTCATTCTCATGGGAGATGGACATATTATTCAGACAGGTGCACCCGATGTTGTTCTTAAAGACGTAAAGACACTTGAATCATTAGCCCTTGATGTTCCTTTTGCCTACAAGATTACATCTGCCCTTAAGAAAAAAGGTTTTCCTATTGAAGAAACAATTGACCAGAAAGGACTCGTCGAAACATTATGGCAATTACATTCAAAGAAGTAGAATATACATATTCTCCCGATACACCTTTTGCCTATCATGCCCTCAAAGGCATTGATCTCAATATCCCAAAGGGATCATTTACAGCCCTCATTGGTCATACTGGCTCAGGCAAAAGTACCCTCATCCAACATATTAATGGCTTGTTGATTCCAACTAAGGGGGAAGTCTGTGTTGATGATTATATCATCACCGCCACTAACAAGCAGAAGCTTAAGCCATTACGTAAAAAAGCCGGCTTAGTTTTCCAGTTTCCAGAGTATCAGCTCTTTGAGGAAACGATTGAAAAAGATATTATTTTTGGCCCAATGAACTTTGGCATGAATGAAGAAAGCGCAAAGAAGATTGCACGTGAAATGTTGGTTAAAGTTGGACTTGATGAGAGCTATCTCGAACGTTCTCCCTTTGAACTTTCTGGGGGGCAGAAACGCCGTGTTGCGATTGCGGGCATACTGGCAATGGAACCCGATATTCTTGTTCTTGATGAACCAACAGCTGGCTTGGACCCACAGGGGACCAAAGAGATGATGCGTCTTTTTAAAGATTTCCAAGAAACAGGTAAGAGCGTTATTATGGTGACACATGATATGAATCAGGTTCTTGAATATTGTGATCATGCGATTGTCATGAATCATGGTCAGATTGAAAAAGATTGTTCAGTAACTGAACTCTTCAATGAGACAGAGTATCTTGAATCCCTCTCCATTGATTTACCAATCATTACTTCTTTTATTCATCAGCTCAACAAGAAAGGCTTCCATCTACCTGTTTCTATTAAAAGTGTTGATGAACTTATTGAAGCAATTGGAGGTGAGCTTTCATGAATGATATCGTATTTGGACAATATCTTCCAGGACATTCCATCATTCATCGCTTAGATCCTCGTCTCAAGATTGCCTCATTATTGTTATTGTTGATTGCGGTATTTTTTGATGCGGGTTTTATTGGATATGGCTTGATTGGGATCTTTGTCTTATGTGCTCTCTTTTTAAGTCACATACCTGTAAAGCGTGTTCTAAAGAGTATGAAGCCGATGATTTTTATGGTTATCTTTCTTACCATCTTTAATTTGTTTTTTGTAAGAATTGGGCATGTTGTCTATCGTGTTGGACCTTTTCCTATTTATTCAGGTGCTATTCGCCAAACAGAATATATTGTTGTGCGTTTAGTACTGATTATTTGTCTGACAACAATGTTAACGTCAACGACAAAGCCTTTGGATATGACACTTGGCTTAGAGCGTTTGATGAAGCCACTTGGTAAGGTTGGCTTTCCTGTGCATGAAGTCGCAATGATGATTTCCATTGCCTTACGTTTCATTCCTACTTTAATGGAAGAAACACAGCGTATCATGAAAGCCCAGGCTTCCCGTGGTGTTGATTTTAATGAAGGCACTTTTAAAGAAAAGATTGCCGCAATTGTCTCACTCATTATTCCTCTTTTCATATCAGCCTTTCAGCGTGCTGAAGATCTTGCGAATGCGATGGAAAGTCGTAACTACAATCCTTCAGCAAGACGTACTCGTTTTCATCAGTTACACTGGCACTATTACGATACGATTGCATTAACACTTGTGCTGGTATTATTTTTTGGAATCTGGGGGCTTAGTTTCATTCTATGAGAATACAATGTATTGTAAGCTATGATGGCACATCGTTCTATGGCTGGCAGAAGCAACCTGACTGTCGCAGCGTGCAGGAAGTGATTGAAACGGCCATCAATAAAATTACTGGCGAAAATAATATCATTCATTCATCCGGTCGGACGGATGCAAAAGTGCATGCTAGCAACCAGGTCTTTCATTTTGATACCCAAAAAGACATTGCCCCAAAGCAGTGGCAAAGAGCAATCAATCACTTCTTACCAGAAGATGTCTACATCAAACAAAGCCAACAAGTGAGTGATGATTTTCACTCACGTTATAGTGCAATGAAAAAGGAATATCATTATCGCCTTTCAACCAATCCCTATAATCCTTTTGAAAGACATTATATTTATCAATATCCCTATGGCACACTTGATCTAAAAAGCATGCAGGAGGCTTCAAAGATCTTTATTGGAACACATGATTTTGCTTCCTTTTGTGTTTATGATCAATTAGGTACAACAGTAAGAACAATCAGTTCCTTAGAAATCATTGAAGAGAATGGCTATTTTACTTTTAAAATAGTTGGAGACGGCTTTAGGCGATATATGGTAAGAATGATTGTTGGTGGTCTTATTCAGGTTGGGGCACACCGTCGCTCAAAAGACTTTTTATTGGAATTGTTGGAAAGTCGTGGAACAAAGAAATGCTTATTTAAAGCAGAACCTCAAGGCTTATATCTAGAACATGTTTATTATGAATAGGTCATAAATATGACGTTATTATAATTATCTTGTAAATTATGTGATGTTGTATATAATGAACATGAAAAGGGTGATGACATCATGAAGAGGCTCAATCAGTTAGCTGTGTATATCATACTTGTCTTTTTTATTGTCCTATCATTATTTGTCTTTGTCTATCACAAAGAACCAACAATCATTGCCCCACGTAGTGATACGACACAATTCACCATCACACCTAATGACTATTCTATGAATATTGTCAAAGATTCCTCAACACCAACAGGAATAAAAAAGGTATACTTTATGACAATGGATACAATCAATGATCGTAATGAATCATTATCATTCTTTGTCGTACATGAATATACGAGAGTATGGATTGATGGTGATCTTGTTTTCTCCGAACAGCCTTCTGCCAAAATGCCTCAAAATCATACATTGGGCTGTTATTGGGTACGTATTCCTTTAGTCAATCGTGATTCATTTAAAAGTATTGTCATTGAAGAGATACCTGTCTATAAATCTCTACAGAACCAAAAGCTTACATTCTATGTGGCTGGGGAAGATGATTTTTCGAATATCATTCTTAAAGAAAATGCCCCTCAAGTTCTTCTTGCTTTGTCATCAATTATTATAGGGATCATCTTATTGTTGATGACATTCATGCGCTATTGCTTACATCAAGCTAAGGAAAGTTCTGCCTTACTTGGCATTTTTGCGATTCTTATTGGCATATGGAAGATGGGTGATACAACATTCTTACCACTTGTATTCAATAAATCACCAAGATTTATTAGTTTTATGTCACTTACTGCTTTTTATCTCTCGCCATCAGCCTTAATGCTTTATATAAAATATGAATTTAAGCCACGTTTAGAAAAATATATCGATTATGGCATATTCCTATCCAATGCTTTTATTTTGGAAGTTTCACTTTTGCAAGTCTTACAAATAAGAGATTTTCGTGAACAATTAACGATGTTCCATATTGTACTTGCATTTGATGTTATTGTAGTGATGGTGAATATCATAGATAAATATCGCTCACATAAGGGAGATCGTGCCCAGAATGTGATGTTGTTGACATTTATCGTATGTGTTTGTGGTGTCATCATGGATATTGTGATGTATTATGCTTTCAACCATTCTGTTGGGGTCCTTTATACATTAATCACATTCTTGATTTATATTATCGTTAATGCGATTCTTTCAACATTCTTACTTGCTCATCAAGCAAGAATCGATGAATTAACAGGCTTAATGAACCGTTCACGCTGTAATGATGTTGTTTATAATACGCCTGTTGTTGCTGGTGATGCCATCATGATTTTTGATCTCAACGATCTTAAGTATACTAATGATACGTTAGGACATGAAGCAGGCAATCAGATGATAAAACATTTTGCCCATATCCTCTCTTCTCAACTACCAGGGATGGCTTTTTTAGGAAGATATGGCGGTGATGAATTCTTGGCAATGATTCGTCATTGCGATGAAGAACAGCTGCATCGGATTGCTGAAAACATTGCGTATGAAGTCAAACAGTATAATCAAAATGCACAATTTCCTATTAGCTATGCGACAGGATATGGTCTTGCCGATGAGCATACTCAAGCGCTCTTGGATGTCTTTAATTGCGCTGATCATAGAATGTATGAAAATAAAAAACGAATCAAAGAAGAAGATAAAAAATAAAGGGAAAAAGAAAGCTTTTTTCCTTTTTTCAATTGACAAGGCACTTTATCAAAGGTATTATAATTGATGTCGATTTGGGTGCTCTTTCGCGCCCTGAGAGATGTTTGTTTCTGATAGTTATGTCTTCAACTTATCAAGAAGATGGTATTTTTCTATCAGCAACTACCTTTTTATAAAGACCCCGGTAAGGTTAATTAAAAGGAGAAAAAGATGAGACAGACAACAATGGCTAAAGAAGCCACAATCGAAAGAAAATGGTATGTTGTTGATGCTGAAGGTCAGACTTTAGGTCGTTTAGCATCAGAAGTTGCTAGTGTATTAAGAGGTAAGAATAAGCCTACCTACACTCCTCACGTAGATACAGGTGATTATGTTATCGTTGTAAATGCTAGCAAAGTACAGATGACTGGTAATAAGTTAGATACTAAGAAATATTACCATCATACTGGATTCCTTGGTGGATTAAAAGTCAAAACTGCACGTCAGTTTAGAGAAAAGGATCCTGTAGGTTTTGTTGAAGCTGCAGTTAAAGGTATGCTTCCACATAATACTTTAGGTCGTAAGCAGGGAATGAAATTATATGTTTACGCTGGCGCAGAACATCCACATGCTGCACAGAAACCAGAAGAATTAAAGATTAAAGGATAGGGAGGAACAGTAAATGGCAGACGTAATGTATAGAGGAACTGGAAGAAGAAAATCTTCAGTAGCTCGTGTAATGTTAACACCAGGTACTGGTACAATCACTATCAATGGCGTTGACGCAAGAGAATATCTTGAAAGCGACATCTTAATGATGGTCGTAAATCAGCCACTTGAATTAACTGGTACAAAAGATAAGTTTGATGTTAGAGTAAACGTTAGAGGTGGCGGTTACTCAGGACAGGCTGGAGCTATCAGACATGGTATCTCTAGAGCTTTATTAGAAGCAGGATCTGATTACAGACCTGCACTTAAGGCTGCTGGCTTCTTAACACGTGATTCACGTATGAAAGAACGTCGTAAATATGGTCTTAAGAAAGCACGTAAAGCACCACAGTTCTCAAAACGTTAATTTATACGTTTTTGGAGAAATGCAAAGAAACTCAAATCAATGGGAGCATTCATTTGCTCTTATTTGATTTGAGTTTTTTTCTTTCTAAAAAAATAGAACTTTAGGAAACTCATTATAAAATAGTAAATAAGGATGGTAAGAATATGGAGAAAGTGAATAGTCTTTCATATTGTAAATTATTATAATCAAACCATCCTATAAACAAATACTTTTGTGATATTTGTGATAGTGTTTGTTGACTTTGGATTATGCTGTTAATAAAAAACTATGGAATCATATGCTTTTGGCATATATGACTCCATAGTTTTTAATTATTCATTGGTAAGATAACGACAACCCTAAAATTATTCTTTAATTGCATAAACTTAACTATGCCATTATTCTTTTTTACTAATTGCTTGATACTTGTTATGCCTTGACCATGATTAATACTGTTCTTTCTTGAAGATGATAGATCAATATTATCAGTTGTAAGAATGGTATTCGTGATTTTGAAATAGTATCGATCATCAGTTGTTTTTCCTGCTTCAATATTAACCTTTTTGATTTTATCACTATCACAATGTTCTATCGCATTTTCAAGAATATTACCAAAAATGATGTAGAAATCCAATTTATCAATATTTGGTTGATCTTCAAAATAGTTGCATTTTAAATCAATATTACTTTCTTTAATCAATGGAAGATAGTGTGAAATAATGAAATTCATAGACTCATTTCCTGTATTAATTGCATATTTAAGCTCATCAATATTCTTTAATTGATTATTGAGCGTATTTTCTATATTTTTCAAATCTTCTTTCTCTGTATATTCTTTTAACAACAATAATAAGTGTTTATAATTATGTCGTATTTTTCTTGTTTCATTTTCGTTTGATATGATTTTTTGATAGTTATTCTTTTGGAATGCAATTTCTTTTTCTAATAGTTTTTGATTTGAGATAGCAATTAAGTTTTGCTTCTGAATTTCAAACAATTTATAAATAACGAGTACAAGCAAAGACAAAATAACAGTATTGATTAGAAAATACTGAACTTTAATGAGTTTATGAAAATAGCTATCAAAGAGTAATGAATATAAAGAAGTTACTAATAGAACTGATAAATTGAATAAGTTTATTTTTGAATTATTATAATGGATGTTACGCTGGATGAGTCTTCCGATAGTTTCTACTAGTAGCCATAACAATAATTTCGATATAATAAGCATGACATAAAAATGAAGTTGCATATTAAAGAAATAATGGATTGCATAATTCAAGATGACAGTAGAGCTATTTGCAATAAGAATAAGAAGATTTAATGTGAAACCTAGGAAAACACTGTTTGGCAGTGAACTTAATGTGTTATTAAAACTAAAAAGTGTATAGTTGAAAACAATGATAAATGTAGACAAGAAAGAATCAAAATTAAAAAGGAATGCTAGATATGAGAATGTGCATTGAATTAAAGTATAAACAATCAGTGAAGCAGTTTTTCTATTTTTATTAATGGCGGTCATTGATGTAAAGCGAGATATTAATAATCCCTCAACAATACTAATGAATAAATTCATAATAATAATCCTTTCTTACTTATAACTTTAAGTTTCTTATGCCATAGATAACCATGTTTCAATTGTCTCAAAAGGTTATAATGACTGACTTTGCGATGCGTGATATTTTACATCAATTGCATTGTCGATTATTAATGTTGATGCGATCTCTAAAGCAATGTTTTTTTACAAATAAAATCATTATAGGTTTTTTGAAATTTTTTGGTTTGTCCACGTTGTATTGATACTTCTAAATTGTTTTTTAACGTGACCTTACCATTCTGGATCTTTTTAATTTCATTGAGATTAATGATATAGGAACGATTGACGCGATAGAAATAAAAGGCAAGATCTTTGATAACATGGTACATGCTTATTCTCGTTTTATATGGATCAGGACATCCCTTTGTATAGATATAGCAATAATGTTTAAATGACTCGATATAAATGATATCGCTTTGTTGGATTGTAATAGCATGTCCTTTATCACTTATGATCAGTTCCTTTTTATTTAACTTTATTAAGTCAAGCAGATCATGTAAGCTATCATTGAGTTCAATATGCATATACTCTTTTCTTATGAAGCTATAGGGATGAACTTTAAAAGTATCAAATACAAGTTCATTATGTGTAGTTATAAAAATAACTTTAGAATTTGGATGCATTTTAAGGTATTCATTAGCAAAATCTATTCCGCTTTGTTCGGGTAAATCAATATCTAATAATAAAATATCAAAGTTATCTGTGGATAAATGAATCTGATTTGGTGAATAAAATGTTTGTATTTCTAAATGATCATTTAAATAATGATCTGATTTGATACATTCAACAATCTTATTTAAATCTTCATTATTATCTTCCAGTACACAACATCTCATCATCTTTCTTCTCTCCCTAAAATTACATCAGTTAAATATTGAACTATGTTTAAAGTAAACATAGTTCATTTTACTAGGAATACAAAATGCCATTGGTCAGACATAAGTCGTAATTCTTACTTTCGTATCTTAGCAATACATAGTCCACATTTCTATTTTCAATAAAGAAGTTCATGGAAATCAAAGGAAAATCGTTATCATGATCCTTGTATGGAATATACTATATCACACATTGTAAATGATAAACAACTCGATTATTTGCACAGGAAGCGATCATTAAGAAGCTATTTATACGACATTAAAAGAAGCGATTATCCTATTTGCCTATTTCAATATCCTAAAATGCATTTTATGCTCATTAAAATTCATTTCAGGACATAGCTATTAAATGCATTGATGCATATGTTAGGATGTAAATGTAGCAAAAATATGGATATTGTTGTTTTGAGGATGAATAACTTATGACTTGCTTAAAGCAAAAAATGAAATTGTTGAACGTCATGCAATTAATGAATGTGTAAAAATGCAAGTTAGTGTAGTAAATGTCATAGGATATTATGAATGCAAACACTATTAATAGAGGGAGAATACTTAAGAATCATGCGGCTATAGTACCAAACAGTTAGAATGAAATGGAGGATGAGTGTATTGAGATTATGATTAAACAAATTAAAATTGAAATAAAGAACTCAATAAATCAGATTGAGTTCAAATTTGTATTTGCAGCTATTCTTTTTGTAAGTTTAATGAGTATCATTCTGAATTGTTATCATGACTATGGTCAAAATATTTTATATATCAAATCATATATTGATAATTCCATGTATGTCAGCATTAAAGCTAGGGCTATAGTTAATATTTTTGAGTATTTATCGCCTCTTCTTGTGATGATTATTTATTCTTCAAACAAGTGGAAAGAAGAAAAAAATGGCATGCAAGCAATGGTCATCACGCGAATAAGCAAGAAAGATTATTATTTATCTAAGTTTATTGCGAATTTTATTATCGTTTTTAGTGTTGTTTTGTTTTCAGGATTAGTTAATCTGTTGATTACTTATATTGTATATCCAACTGTTGGCTTTGATAATCGATGGGGTATACCTGTCTATGATCTTATTCAAAGATATGATAAAAAAATATTATTTGACTTTCTAAGAATTCAATATCCATTGCTCTATATATTGTCCAAAAATATACTCACTAGTCTTTTTCTAGCAACAATTTCCAATATTCCTTATGCTTTGAGTTTTATTAAACCATTTAAAAATTTGGAATTTATTCAAATAGCTATTATGACATTTATTGGAATGGCAATTACTAGTATCATTGGCATCATTTTCAATATGAATTGGTTAAATTATATTTCCTATATGGGGATTGATGTAGATGTATCCCTCTTTAGTGTTTGTATGTCAATCATATTATTAAATGTGGTAGAAATCTTTATTTTGATCAAGGGAATGAAGAAATATGAATCGATTCATTAATAAAAGTCAAATCAATAACTATTTGTTTATCGTAATAGTGGAATTAGTGATTTTATTTATGTTTAAAGGATCAGTCAATACGAATAACATCATGGTGAATACTTTTTCCATTATCATTATTGTTGTTTTTATTATTCCTGTAGTACTGTCATATTTTTCTACTGACATCTTACCAATATTTAATAATATGATTATGCCGAGATTTCAAACAAAGAAAAGATTTTTTTCTTTTATTATGGGGAAAATGATTTTGGACGCATTTACAATAACATGTGCATTATTGTTACCATTGCATGTTATTTCTGTCTTGGTTTATCACATAGATTTCTTTCTGATCATGCGCTATTACCTTAGCTTCTTTATAACTATTATGATGATTTGCATGATATATATCATTGTACATATCAGAGTAAGGAATAAAACGATATCAATTATCATAACTTATTGCTTAAGTAACATTACTAATTTGTTAAGTGGCTTGTTGAGAGAAAGGCGCATTCCTAATTTAGTAGCACTTATGCTTTTCGAATATGAGAATAAGACTGTCCTCATTGTTTCTATATTATTATCCATCATGCTATTAACAGCTTTTTTATATAGAACTATTGATCAATTTGAAATGTTAGGAGAATCTAAGCATGTACTATAAATTCATCACAAAGAATAAAGGAATATTGATAAAAATCATCGCTCTCATAGCTTTGTCTTTTATACTGAAATATATCAGTCATAGAAATTTTCTACCTGATAGTCTATTGGGCACATATCAAATGTATATGGGAGGAACTTTTTTAGAAGAGAGTACATCCATTCTTCAAATTATTTCATTATTGTTGATATCTGTCTTGTTCATCTATTTCATACCCTATGAAATTGTTAAGGAAATAAAAGAAAATGAAATCTATATAAAGTACAGATTTGAAAAAAACACGAAAATACTTTTATTTTTTGCTATAAAGAATGTGTTTTACTCATTATTCTACCAGCTTATTCAAATACTCATCATTGCTTTTATAACATTCCAATTTCATCCTATTCAAATAATTGGAGGTGAATTGATTAAACTGCTTATAACATCAACTATGCAGCTATTAATTATATTATTCATAAGTGAATTCTTTCTTTATTACATGAAATTTGAAATTGGTATGGTCTTTTCATTACTCGTCATTGTAAGTCCAATTATTATAACAGGGATTGTCTTTCATAATTCTCCATCTTATTTAGAACTTTGTAAGTATATCCCGTTTAATCATGGTAACTACAATTACTATTATGTTTCTAAATATACCTTTTATGGTACGTCAATAACTTATTCTGTATTTCCTCATTATAAATATGTTTTTTCTTTTATATGTCAGATGATTGAGTTAGTGATAAGTGTTGTTGGATTAATGTGCATTATCAATAGAAAAGATTTATTAGGAGGAAATTATGAAAATTAGTGTAAAAGATGTTACTAGAGAAATCAAAGGAAATATCATTTTAAATAATATAAATTTAGAATTTGAAAGTGGGAAAATATATTGTCTATGTGGCCATAATGGATCAGGCAAGACTATGTTGTTGCGTGCAATCGCAGGATTGATTCGCATTGATCAAGGGGAAATTAGTATTGATCATAAAATATTACATAAAGATATGGATTATCCACCTGAAATGGGATTAATCATTGAAACACCTTCATTCTTTAAATACTATACGGGGATGGAAAATTTGCTGTATTTAGCAGAAATAAGAGATAAAATTTCCAAACAGGATATTATTGAGACATTAAAACGTGTAGGCTTAGATCCTCATGATCAAAGAACCGTGGCTAAATACTCACTTGGCATGAAGCAAAGATTAGCAATTGCACAAGCCATTATGGAGAAACCTGACCTCATATTACTAGATGAGCCAACAAATGCACTAGACCAAGATGCTATTATTCAATTCAAGAATATTATAACTGAAGAAAAGAGACGCAATGCTTGTATTATTATTGCTACTCATAATCAACAAGATATTGATGAGTTATTTGATGAAAAGATTTATTTGAATTCTGGAAAAGTAGAAAGAGTAGAGAAAAATGACTAGAAACACGAAAATATATTTTTTAACTCTTTTCATTTTCATAAGTGCAACTATTGGATATGCATTAGCAACAAAACATTCTTTTACTGGAGAATATCATTTACGTCAAATCAAAAAACAATACCATCTTGATCATTTCATATATTCTGATGATGAAGATAGCTTATACTTTGATGATTCAATAAATACTCTTGATGAATTAGAGAAACATAGTGATTTAATTGTTAAAGTTCAATCATTTAATAATAGCGAATTATTTCTTAATAGTGTAAAGACACCTGTTAAAATCCTTGATGTTTATAAGACAAAAGATCATTTAGAGAAAGGTGATCTGATCTATATTCAAGAACCAGTATCCATCTCGTATCAAAAAGGTATGGAAAATATGACTTCAATTAGAGGATATGTTTTGATGAATGATCATCAGGAATATTTATTATTTCTCAAACATCTAGATAAAGTGAAAGGATACAAATATAAGAAGAGTGAAGAAATGACTTATATTCCAGTGTCAACACGATTTAGTAAATACTGTAAAGAGGAGTCACCTCTATTTATTGAATCAAAGCGGATTGAGGAGGGAGAAATCCACTATCGTGACTTTAAAGATGCATCAGCGATTTTCATAAAAAGTGATGAGTTAAAACAATATCAATCCATTTCATTACTGGTTTATGATAAATATCAATAAAGTCAATTTTAAACATATTTTGATAACAAGAACCTTCATTATTCATCCTTTGATGATAAGTAAAGCGTTTTCTTTCTAAATAAAATAAGTGAAAATATATGATTAGGCTAAATTAATATATGACTAATTGTATTTTATCAAAAAATATGTTGACAATAGTGAATGTGCGTTCTATTATATGGTCGTTGAATAACTCAAGTAAATTCTTTGAAGGGAATAAGTTATTTGTGTAAGACAGGATAGAGAGCTAGCGGTTGGTGGAAGCTAGTTTGCAGCACAAATAATATCATCTCTAAGAAGCAGGCTGAATAAAGTAAGCTGTGCCGGCTTTCTACCGTTAACAAGAAAGTGTATGATAGTACACGCTGAGTGCTAGGATAACTAGAATAAGGATGGTACCGCGATTATAAGTCGTTCCTTGATAGGAGCGGCTTTTTTGTACTCATATACAATAGGGGGGCAGAGTATTCAATAATAGGGGGTAAATATTTATGAAGTTCTTGCAAAAAGTATCAAAATTTCTAGCTGACTACACAGTCTGGGTTGTCATTGCGATTGCTGTATTCGCATTCTTCCTTCCCCGGATGATGGCATGGGTGAATTTATCTATGTTCTATGATTTTGTGGGTAATAAGTTTACTGTGCAGTCATTAATCATCGGTGTGATCATGTTCTCAATGGGTCTTTCTCTAACAACAGAAGACTTCAAGATTCTTGCTAAACGTCCATTTGATATCTGTATTGGTGCAGCAGCACAATATTTGATTATGCCATTTAGTGCTTATTTCTTCTCACGTCTTTTACATCTTTCACCAGCACTTTCTCTTGGCTTGATTCTTGTTGGCTGCTGTCCTGGTGGTGTTTCATCAAATGTCATGTCATACCTTTGTGGTGGTGATGTTGCTTTCTCAGTTGGTATGACAACTGCTTCAACAATTCTTTCACCAGTGATGACACCATTCATGGTAGCTTTGCTTGCCGGTGGGGCAACTATTAAGATTCAGGCTTTCCCAATGTTTGTTTCCATCATTGAAACAGTGCTCTTACCAGTTGCTGTTGGTTTCTTCTTAAATTATAAGCTTGGTAGAAACAAAGTATTCCAGGAAGTACAGAAAGTTATGCCAGGTGTTGCTGTTCTTGGCTTAGCAGCTGTTGTTGGTGGGGTTATGTCATCACAGGGTAAAGCTTTCATCACTTCTGGTGTTGTTGTCTTTGTCGCAGTCTTCTTACATAACTTTGTTGGTTATTGCTTAGGCTATCTTGCTGGCGTGCTTACAGGTATGAGTACACCTAAGAGAAGAACAATCTCTATTGAAGTAGGTATGCAGAATGCCGGCCTTGCTACAAACCTTGCGACTTCTACAGCACAGTTTGCAACAATGCCACAGGCAACAATCATTGCTGCCGTATCATGTGTATGGCATTCAATCTCAGGTACGCTTATTGCAGCCTTCTTCGCTCATCTTGATAAAGCTAAAGAAGCTAAGGCTGGAAGTGAAGAAACAGTTGCTGCAAAAGCATAATTTATTAAAGGATATCCATCTAATTGCAGGGATGGGTATCTTTTTTTAAGGAGGTCTTATATGAAAATCGCAATGTATCAGATGTATAATGAAGGTAATATACATGACAATCTCAAAAAGAGCTTATTAGCTATTGAAGAAGCGGCAAATCATCAAGCTGATCTCATTCTCTTTCCCGAAGTATTCCTAACGGAATTCTTTCCCCAATATCAAAACAAAGATGTTACGCATTATGCATTAACCTTAGATTCACCCATTGTAAAAGCTTATTGTGAGGCGGCTAAAGAATATCATATCAGTGTTGTACCTAATATTTATCTTAAGGAAGATGCTGCATGTTATGATGCTAGTCTTTTTATTAATCAAGAGGGAGAAATACAAGGTGTGCAAAAGATGGTCCATGTCAGTGATGCACAATATTTTCATGAACCAGCCTATTACACACCATCAAATGATGGCTTCCATGTTTTTGAAACACCACTTGGCAAGATTGGGATTGTAGTATGCTTTGACCGCCATTTTCCTGAAAGTATACGGACAGAAGCTTTGATGGGTGCAAAGCTCATTCTCGTGCCAACCGTCAATACAAAGCAAGAAAATATGGAACTCTTTGAGCAGGAAATGCGGGTGCAGGCATTCCAGAATTCTGTCTTTGTCGCTATGTGCAATAGAGTGGGAAAGGAAGATGCAATGGACTTTGCTGGTGAATCTCTTGTGGTTGATTACAAAGGTTCAACCTTGATCAAAGGCAGTGATCATCAGGAACTTCTTTATTGCAATCTTGACTTGAATGAAATCAAAAAACAGACTTATCTAAGTCTAAGAAGGAAATCTTTCTATCTTTAGATGATGAACTTTCATCATCTTTTTGTGTTTTTCTTGTCTTTTGCATACATTTCGGTAAACTGTAATCGAGGTGTATGACATGCAAAAATATCAAAAATATATTCCAATTGCGATTGTTGCTTTTATTTTCTATCTTGCAACACTTTACTGGAAAAGTTTTGTATCTTTGTTAGGTGCAATTATTAAAGCTTCTAGTGCTATTATTATTGGCTTGTTGATGGCCTATGTTGTTAATATTTTGATGATTCAGTTTGAGAAGCTTTATCAATATATTTTTAAAAAGAAATATCAAAAAGCAAAAAGACCGCTCTGTATTATTCTATCTTACCTGAGTGTTGTCGCTCTTTTCGGATTGCTTGTAGCCATTATTGTGCCACAGATCATCGATGCAACAGAACTGCTTTTGAAAAACAGTTTCAAGGCCTTATCGCCTTATCTCAACAACTTATCAAAATATCCCCAGCTCAGAACTTTCATTACTCCCATTGAGACCTTCTTAAGTGATTTAAGCAAAGGTTCATTGTCTTCAACAAGTACGGATATGCTGAAGCATCTTTTTACAGGGGCTTCCGGTTTACTGACAAATATGACAAAAGTGCTGACATCAATTGCTGGAATTGTGACTACGCTCTTTTTTGGCTTTATGTTTTCACTCTATCTGCTTGGCTCAAAAGAAACACTATTAGCCCAGCTCAATCGTGTCTTAAAAGTCTATCTGCCTAAAGCTTACCCCACAATAAGTTATGTTGCGCATGTATTTAATGAGTCCATCAAGAACTTTGTGATTGGACAAGTGACTGAGGCACTTATTATTGGTGTTCTTGCTGCATTGGGATGTACCATCCTGCGTTTCCCTTACGCATTGATGGTCGGGGCATTGATTGGTACAACAGCACTCATTCCTGTCCTTGGCGCCTATCTAGGTGCACTTGTTTCAGCTTTTCTTATTTTTACTATTTCCCCAGTCAAAGCCATACAGTTTTTGATCTTTATTGTTATTCTTCAGCAGTTTGAAGACAATCTGATCTATCCAAGAGTTGTAGGAACATCGCTTGGCTTACCTGGTATCTGGGTGCTTGCTTCTATTACGGTATTTGGTGGTGTTTTTGGTTTTGGTGGTGTCATCTTTGGTGTCCCAATCACTAGCGCCCTTTATACATTGTTACGTAATGACTTACATAGACGCATGAAGCAGCGTCGTAAAGAGGTGATGACAAGTGAAGAATGATCTTATTGAAGGCCATGTTGGCAAATCTATTCTTTATTTCACAATCCCCTTATTAATAGGTAACTTCTTTCAGTTACTTTATAATACCGTTGATTCCTATGTTGTCGGAAACTATGTTTCACCCAATGCCTTGGCTGCTGTTGGTCAATCTACGCCTATTATTAATGTTATTGTTGGGGCGTTTCTTGGCTTATCGACAGGAGCGGGTGTGGTTATTTCACAGTATTATGGAGCTAAAGATGACAAGCGTATGAGCAAGGCTGTTCATTCTGCGGCGGCATTGACTTTAGTGCTTTGTGTCATCTTTACGATTGTTGGTATTTTTGTTGCTAGACCAATTCTTGAACTCATTCGTTCACCACAATCCATCATGCCCCTTGCCACGCTCTATTTAAAAATCTATTTCTATGGTGTCAGCTTTGTCTTGATTTATAACATGGGTTCAGGTATCTTGCGAGCTATTGGGGATTCGAAAAGACCACTTTATTATCTCGCTATTAGTTCTATCGCGAATGTGATCTTTGATTTTGTCTTTGTTCTCTATTTACATCTTGGCGTTGCAGGTGTTGCCTATGGGACATTGATATCGCAAGGCTTAAGTGCTTTATTTGTGGCCGTTCGATTGTTGCGTGTTCAGGCTAACTATCGCTTGATTGTCTCTCATATACGTTTTGATCGCCATATGACAAAGAGAATTATTCAAATAGGTGTCCCAACAGCTATTCAGAACTGTATTGTGTCCTTCTCCAATGTCTGGTCCACATCCTATATTAATCGCTTTGGAGCCAATGCTGTAGCAGGTTATGCGGCTTATACAAAGATTGATCAATTTGTCATATTGCCTGTTCAGTCATTCTCTCTCGCCATTACAACATTTGTAGGGCAGAATGTTGGGGCAAAGAAGTATGAGCGTGTTAAGAAAGGTATTCGTCAAACTCTGATTATGAATGAAATAATAGCTTTCTTCTTCATGGTTGGGCTTTTCTTCTTTGGTCATCGTATTATAGGCTTGTTCACAAAAAAGCCGGATGTTATTGAAAGTGGCTTTTTAATGGCCAAGGTCATGTGCGCGGGATATATCTTTATACCAATTACGAATATTCTTGCTGGAGCACTCAGAGGTGTGGGCATTTCTAAGATTCCAATGTATACCATGGTTGGCTGCTATGTTGTTATTCGTCAGATCTATCTGGCAATAGCCTATCACTTCGATCATTCCATTGTCGTTGTCTATCTTGGCTGGCCGTTGACATGGGTGATTTGTGCAATTCTGCTTGTTGTCTACTTTAAGAAAGCAAACTGGCTAGCTCATCATCAATAATAGAAAGCATATTGATTGACCACAATCTAATAAATTTCTATACTGTAGTTGTAAAAGAAAAAAGAGAGGTAAAAATTATGAGTAAAATTATTAATGCAAGTGAATTTCCAACAGAAGTATTAAATGCGAGTGAACCAGTATTAGTAGACTTCTATGCTGACTGGTGTGGACCATGTAAGATGATGTCACCAGCCTTAGATAAAATTTCAGAAGAATATGCAGGTAAAGCCAAGGTTGTGAAAATCAATGTTGATGAAAATCCTGAAGTCGCACAGCAGTATGGAGTTATGTCTATCCCTAACTTCAAATTCTTCAAGGGTGGACAGGTTGTTGATGAGGCCCTTGGTGCTATGCCAGCAACTGCTCTTACAAACAAACTTGACCAGTTATTATAATGAAAAGGGATATTGGTTAAAGCCAATATCTTTTTTTGATTATTAAAATTGTACAAAATTAAGTTGACAACAATTGAAATAATGATAAAATAGAATTAACAAATGGAGGTCATTATATGAGTCAATTTTATACCTATACAGTTCCAACAGCACATGGCGAAGAAAAATCAATGGAAGATTTTAAAGGCAAAGTTGTCCTTGTCGTCAATACTGCAACGGGGTGTGGCTTTACACCACAATATGAAGATCTTGAAAGCATCTATGAAAGATATCATGATCAAGGCTTAGAGATTCTTGATATCCCTTGTAATCAGTTTGCCGGACAGACACCAGGAACAGATGAAGAAATTCATGAATTCTGCACACTTAAATACAATACACAATTTCCTCAAATGAAAAAGAGCGATGTCAATGGGGAAAATGCATTACCTCTCTATACGTACTTAAAAAGCCAGCAAGGTTTTAAAGGCTTTGGTAAAGGACCTAAAGCTTTAGCTATGAGTGTTATGTTGAAGAAGATTGATAAGGATTATAAGAATAATCCGGATATTAAGTGGAATTTCACAAAATTCTTAGTCAATAGAAATGGTGAAGTTGTAGGTCGCTTTGAACCAACTGTTTCTATGAAGAGCGTAGAAGAAGCTGTTGCTGAATTAATTTAACTCCCTTGGGAGTTTTTTCTTTTGCATTTTCTCCTAAAGGTATAACATAGTATATATAGATAATCTTTACCGCATGTTAATATGATTTTTACTTTGATGTTGTAGAATGTGTTTACTATGGGAGGGATATTGAAAATGAAAGATTATATGGATAATCGTGAGCTTTCCTGGCTCAAATTTAATGATCGTGTATTAAAGCAGGCTAATGACAGCATGGTGCCTTTAGCAGAGAAGATGAGCTTTGTTTCCATCTATCAGACAAACTTAGATGAATTCTTTAGAGTACGTCTTGGCTTTCTTTATGACCAAATGCTGTTTTATCCAGCCATGATTGATAATAAGAGTGAGATGACAGCTGAAGAACAGCTGAAGGCTTGCTTCACAAAGATTAGACGTCTCAATCATAAGAAAGATAGCTATTATCAGAAGATTATGAATGAGCTCTTAAATTACAATGTCAAGCTGGATACTTTTGAGGAAATTAATAATAAGGATGATAAGCGCTTGTTGGAGAACTACTTTGATCGAGAAATCATGCCACTTCTATCACCACTTGTTGTCTCTAAACGTACACCATTCCCATTTATGAATAATGGTGAACTCTTTGTCGCTGCCCAGCTGACAAGTCATAAAGGAAAGAGAAAGCTTGGTGTTGTTTCACTTGCGAATGTGATGGATGAACGCTTGATGGAACTGCCGGTCACAAGAAGGCATTATATCTTAGTTGAAGAGCTTGTTGCTTCACAATTGCCAAAGCTCTTTAAAAAATATAAGGTGGAAAAATCATCCGTCATCAGATGTACAAGAAGTGCGGATATAGATGAAGATGATATTATTGAAGGTAATAGCTATCGTGAAATTATGGAGAAGCTGATTAAGGAAAGACGCCATCTTCATCCGGTTCGCTTAGAATATACAGAAGGACTTGAGGATATTGAAATTTCGATGATCACAAAATTCCTTGATCTTGATGAAAGACAGGCCTTTATCAGTGCTTCACCACTTGATTTCTCATTCTTTGGTAAACTGCGTGATGTTTTAAAGATTGCTCACCCAGAACTTTTCTATACACCATTGCCACCAAAGAAATCACCTCTTGTCAATGACAAGAAACCAATGATAGAACAAGTGATGAATCATGATATTCTGCTTGCTTACCCATATAATTCAATGGATTCTTTCTTACGTATGCTTGATGAAGCAGCTGTTGACGAACGTGTTGTTTCTATTAAAATGACACTCTATCGTGTTGCTAAGAATTCAAGAGTTGTTAATGCATTGATTAAAGCGGCAGAAAACGGCAAGGAAGTGATTGTTCTTGTCGAATTGCGTGCACGTTTTGATGAAGAGAATAACATTGGTCAGTCTAAAGCATTGGAAAAAGCGGGCTGTACAGTCATCTATGGCCTAGAGGGCTATAAAGTCCATAGTAAGCTCTGTCTGATTACTTTAAAAGAAGACCATATTCAATACATCAGTCAAATTGGAACAGGGAACTATAATGAAAAGACAAGCAAGTTCTATACTGATCTCTCTTTGATGACAGCTCGCAATGAGATTGGTGAAGAAGTCAATGATATCTTTACTCATCTCTTACAGGGTGAAACTGAGCATCATACGAATTATTTGTTTGTTTCACCACACTGTATGTTGGATCATATCTTTAATAAGATTGATGAACAGATTGCCTTGGCAAAAGAAGGCAAGGATGCCTATGTTGGCTTCAAATGCAATTCTGTGACAAGTAAGCCAATGATTGAAAAGCTTATTGAAGCAAGCCAGGCTGGTGTTCATATTGATATGGTTGTCAGAGGTATTTGCTGTATTGTCCCAGGTGTCAAAGGCTATACGGATCATATTCGTGTGATTTCGATTGTTGGACGTTATCTTGAACATTCTCGTATCTATATCTTTGGGCGTACAAGTCCTGATGTCTATATTTCTTCAGCTGACTTGATGACAAGAAATCTAGAACGCAGAGTGGAAGTGGCAGCACCTCTTCTTGATGAACGTATTCGCAATCAGGTCATTTCTATGTTCAATGCCTACTTTAAAGATAACGTGAAGGCTTGTGAGCTCTTAAGTGATCGTAGCTATAAACGTGTGAAAAATAAAGAACCTAAATTTAATGTGCAAGAATATTTTTTGAAATAATTGGAGGTGTGCTTTATGCGTGTTGGTATTCTTACAAGTGGAGGAGACTGTCAAGCGCTCAATGCGACCATGCGAGCTTTGGCAAAAACGCTCTATGCGAATGTGAAAGATTTGGAAATTATTGGTTTCAAGAATGGTTATAAGGGATTGATGTATGAAGATTATATCAAGATGAAGCCGACTGATTTCTCGGGCATTATTGCTCAGGGAGGTACGATTCTTGGCTCTTCTCGCTGTCCTTTTAAAATGATGCGTGTTGTCGAAGATGGCTTTGATAAGGTCAAGGCGATGAAACGTACTTATAAAAAACTCAATCTTGATGCACTTGCTGTACTAGGTGGTAATGGCTCACTTAAGACTGCTAATCTCTTAGCCCAGGAAGGTCTTAATGTCATTGGCTTACCTAAGACCATTGACAATGATACTTATGGAACAGATTATACATTTGGCTTTTCAAGTGCCGTTGAAGTAGCCACAAGATATCTTGATGAAATCCATACAACAGCAGCTTCTCATAATCGTGTCTTTATTGTGGAAGTCATGGGCCATAAGGTTGGCCATATCACACTCGCTGCCGGTCTCGCAACTGGCTGTGAAATCATCCTTTTACCAGAAATTCCCTATGATCTCAAAAATATCGAAAAGAAAATCAAACAGCGTAAAGCACAGGGCAAGAATTTTACGGTTATTGCCTGCTCAGAAGGTGCTTTGACAAAAGAAGAAGCAACTTTCTCAAAGAAGAAATATAAAGCCTTAGTAGCAGCACGTGAAGGTCGTTCTGTTGTCGAATATATTGCAAAAGACTTGGCTAACGACATGCCTGAATTAGAAATTCGTACATCCGTTATTGGCCATGCTCAGCGTGGTGGTGCACCAGATGCCTATGACCGTATGATTTCTACACGTTTTGGCATTGAAGGCGCTCGTCTTATTATGAATCGTAGCTTTGGTCAGCTTGTTGTCTTGAAGCAGGGAGAAGTTGGCTCCATTCCTATTGAAGATACAGCTGGTAAGCTTAAATATGTTGACCCAGCAGGTAAGCCTGTGATGAATGCAAAACTCATGGGAGTATGTTTTGGTGATTAAGAGCGTATGATACGCTCTTTTTCTTTGCTTACTTTCTTTTTCTTTTCTATAATCAATATAGGGTGGTGAGAAAGATGGAAGAGAATACTTATCTTGAATTTAAAAGACAATATACCGATAACATTAAGAAAGAAATTGTCTCATTTCTTAATGCTGGTGGGGGAAAGATAATTATTGGTATTGATGATGAAGGTAGAGTTGTTGGTGTTGAAAATCTTGATGACTGTATGCTTCGTATTATTAATTCAATCAGAGCTATTTCCCCTGATGCAATGAGCTTTGTCTCTGTTCAGCCAGTTGTCAAAGCAGGCAAGACATGTATTGAGGTTGTTATTGAAGTGGGAACGAATCGTCCCTATTATTTACGTAAAGCGGGTATGACATCACGTGGGGTCTATATGCGTATTGGCCCTAGCTGTCAGCCAATGAGTCAAGAAAGCATCATGAAGATGATTGAGGACTATGGTGTTGGTAGCTTTGAGGAAAATCGCTCTTTAGAACAAAAGCTTACCTTTAATACTCTAAACAAGAAGATGGCCAAGATGAATATGCCCTTTGATCGTGATATCTTGCTGAATATGCGTATTCTTGATGATGTAGACCAGTATACCAATCTTGGTCTTTTGTTAAGTGATCAAAATCCCTTTACAACAAAAGCAGTCCATATTCAATCATCAACAAAGACTGATCTCGATTCAAGACGTGAATTTACGGGTTCACTGTTGAAGCAGTTAGACGATGCTTCAATGTATCTTTCTTCCTACAACAAAGATCATGGCTATCCAACTTCTGCCTTATGGGAAGTCTTAACGAATATGTTTATCCATCGTGACTATACAAAACATGGATCCAACTACATCTATATCTATAATGATCACATGGAATTTCGTAGCCGTGGTCAGCTGATCGATGGGATTTCCCTAGAAACGGTGCGGGTGGGCTTTAGTGAGAGTCGTAATCGTTATCTTGCCGAATTCTTCTATCATCTCCAGTTGACAGAAAGCTATGGGACAGGTATTCATAAGATTCTAGATGGATTTGATGATGACCATGAGCCGCTCTTTGTCGAAGTGCCAGGAGAGTTTGTTGTTACGCTCTATAATATGCATGTTTCGACAAACAAGAAAGGCAAAGAAGAACATGAAAATGTTGATGAAAAGTTACTTGCTTATCTTAAGAAGCATCCATTTATTACACGTTTGAAATGTGAGCAGCTTTTAGATTGTGGTCCAACCAAATCGTACCGTGTTCTTTCGCATCTTGTTGAAAAGGGAAAGGTCAAGAAAATTGGAAATGGCCGTAATACAAAATATGCCTTAACGAATGAACATTGAAAACTTGCTTACTTCGTATTATGATAGCTCAAAGGGGTGATGTGGATGAAGGAAAAAGTCTATGAGAGAATAAATCAGTTACCTCGTGGTAAGGCATCTAAAAACATAACGGAAGGATGTCTTGTTTTAGAAGGTGGAGCTTTTCGCGGTCTTTATACGCAAGGTGTGCTTGATGCACTGATGGAAGCTGATATTAATATGCAATGTGTTATTGGTGTCTCAGCTGGGGCAATGAGTGGTCTAGGTTATCTTGCTGGACAAATCGGTCGTTCTGCTCGTATTAATTTGCGTAATCGTCATAATTCAGCTTATGTTGGTATTGAGGCTTATAAGAATAATGGAGGCATTATTGGCTTTGATTTTGTTTTGGATAAGGTGAATGATGTGGATCCTATTGACTTAGAGGCATTACGTGATGAAAGAAGGCGCTTTGTAGCTGTAGCTACAAATTGTAAGACCGGCAAGGCAACCTATTTTGAAAAAGGCAAGGTTAATTTAAATAAAGCCATTCAGGCTTCAGCATCAATGCCCTATGTCAGTCAGATGGTCTATATTGATGGAGAACCTTATCTAGATGGTGGCTGTTCAGATCATATTCCTTATAAGTGGGCACTTAGGGAAGGTTATGAAAAGATTATTGTCGTTAAGACAAGGACACATAGCTATCGTAAAGATTTAACAGAACGTCATCCACTTTATACACGTTTTGCCTATCGCCATTATCCAGCTTTTGCGAATACGCTTATTCAAAGCGATGCCCAATATAATGTCGATCTTGATCAGCTTGATCGTCTAGAAGAAGAAGGCAGAGTCTTTGTCTTTACGCCAAGCAAGAATCTAGGTATATCGAGAGTTGAAGGGGATATGGATAAGCTAGGTGAGATGTATTATCTTGGCTTGTTTGATGCCAAAAGACGTATTGATGAGTTAAAGGCTTATTTAAAGAGAAGGGAAAAGTAAATATATGGAAATTATTATAAATATTGGAATGCTCGTTATCGGCTTTCTAATGCTGATCAAAGGAGCAGACTGGCTTGTCTCAGGAGCAAGTGGAATTGCCAACAAACTTGGAATTCCTTCCCTGGTCATCGGTCTAACAATCGTTGCCATGGGAACAAGTGCACCAGAAGCAGCAGTCTCCATCACTTCAGCCTTCAAGCATAGTGCGGATATTGCGATAGGTAATGTTCTAGGATCGAATATCATTAATATTTTGGTCATTCTTGGCATTACTTCTATTATTACACCACTTGCCTTAAAGAAAAATACCATCAATTATGAAATACCATTCCTGATTGCTATTTCAATCATACTTCCTGTTTTAGGCTTAAGAAAACAAAAGCTTGTCCTAACTGATGGGATTATTCTGACAGTCTTATTCGTCGCTTATCTCAGCTATCTCTTCTTTATGACAAAGAATGGCTTGATTGAGGAAGAGGATGAAGGTCCTATTCAGGAAAGAAATATTGCAGTGTTATTGTTGATGACGGTTGTAGGGATTGGAGTCGTTGTTGTGGGCAGTAATTTTGCGGTTGATGGAGCAAGCAATATCGCTAGAATACTAGGTGTCAGTGAACGTGTCATTGGTTTGACGATTGTCGCCTTTGGGACATCGCTTCCTGAACTTGTCACATCTCTAACTGCTGCCAAGAAGGGATCCGCGGATATCGCTATTGGTAATATTGTTGGTTCCAACATCTTCAACATTCTCTTTATTCTTGGCTTATCATCATTAATTACACCAATTGCATACCAACCTCAATTCTTTGTGGATTCCATTATGGCCATTGCGGCAACAGTCATCTTAGCTTTACTTGTACTCAATAAGGATCACAAACTGAAACGCTATGGTGGTATTGCTATGCTTGTTGTTTATAGTATTTATCTTGTTTATTTATTGAAGTAGGTCTTGATGGCCTGCTTTTTTTCATTGTAAGTGCTTTTCTTTGATAATGTTTCATGTTATCATTATTCATGAAAATATATTTCGTGGAGGGATAAACATGAGTGATCAATTAACGGTAATGGATCATATTTCAGTTATGTATGATCAATTTTTTGATTCAGAAAAGAAGATTGCAAAATACATCCTGAATAATCATAAGAGAGTTGTCGATATGACTGTATCAGAACTTGCCAAAGAGAGTGATGTTTCGGAAGCATCCGTATCAAGATTCTGTAAGCGTATTGGTGTTAAAGGCTTTCATCAATTAAAAATTGGGTTAGCCAAGGAAATGGTAGAAACATATGGCGAAGGCAATATCTCGAATGACATAAGTTGTGATAATATTGGCCAGTCTTTACAAAATATCCTCGCTAATAAAATCGAAGAACTCAAACAAACGGTCAATATGATTGATCCAAAGGAATTTGAAGCCTTGCTTCACGCTATCCTAGATGCACGAGCAGTACAAATTGTGGCCGTAGGAAATACTATTCCGGTTGCGATTGACGGGGCCTTTAAGCTCAATGAACTTGGCATACCAACAACAGCTGGTACTATCTGGGAGACACAGCTTTCCTATACGCATACGCTTGGTGAAAAGGATGTTTTAATCGCTATCTCGAATTCGGGTGAATCCAATAAGGTTGTTGAAGCGGTGGAAATTGCGAATAAGAATGGTGCTACAACGATCGGTATTACGAATAATCCCCATTCAGCTATTGGTGATCAGGTGACTTATCATATCACAACAGCATCACGTGAAAAACTTTTTCTTGATGAATTCTGCTTCAGCCGTGTTTCAGCGACAACAGTGATGGAAATTATTTTCTTGTTTTTAACAGTGATGGTGCCTGATTCCCATAATCGTATGGCTACATGCGAAGAAATGTTTGCGGTGGATAAGCGCTAATCTTTCATTATATGAAAGTAAATTTCGTGAAAATGATATTGACGAAAATATTGTGTCGTTATAAAATGAAGCTGAAATATAGCAGAAAGGAAAAAGAAAAATGATTTACACAGTTACTTTTAATCCTGCTTTAGACTATGTGATCAGTGTCGATCACTTTCAAACAGGTGTCGTGAATCGTGTCAACGAAGAACATATCTTCGTTGGGGGTAAAGGCATTAATGTGTCATTTATCTTGAAAGAACTTGGTTATTCTACAAAGGCTTTAGGATTTACTGCTGGCTTTACTGGTGAAAAGGTTAAAGCTGGAGTGAAGGAAATGGGTGTTGATGGTGACTTCATTGATGTTGAAGAAGGCATGAGCAGAATTAATGTTAAGCTTAGAAGTGATGAGGAAACAGAAATTAATGGTATGGGTCCTCATATTACTGAAGCAGATCTTTACAAACTTTTTGCGAAGCTGTATAAAATGGGCAAGAGTGATGTGCTTGTTTTATCAGGATCTATTCCATCATGTGTCCCTAATAACATCTATGAAACTATTTTAGAAAAGCTTGCCAGCAAGAATATCTATGCGGTTGTGGATGCAACAGGACAGTTACTTGTGAATGTCTTGAAGTATAAGCCATTCTTGATTAAGCCAAATAATTTCGAAATTGAAGATATCTTTAATGTGAAATTACAAGGCGAAGAAGATATCGTAAAATATGCGAAGAAACTTCAAGAAATGGGCGCAAGAAATGTACTTGTGTCATTAGCTGGAGATGGTAGTCTTCTCGTTGATGAAAATGGCGAAACACATCGTATGGGTGTTTGCAAGGGTAAAGTTAAGAATTCCGTTGGTGCTGGTGATTCAATGGTAGCTGGCTTTATTGCTGGATACTTAAAGAATGGGGATTATGAAGAAGCACTTGAACTTGGTACGGCCAGTGGTGGTGCGACTGCATTTAGTGATTCACTTGCGACAAAAGATTTTATTTATGAAAATTTGAGAAATTTAAGGGGAAACAAATAATATGAAAATCACAGAACTATTGGATGTTCGTGCGATTGACTTAAATGTTTCAGTTGCTAGTAAAGAGGAAGCAATTGATCACTTAGTTGATCTTATGGACAAGTCAGGCAAGATTTCTGATAAGGCTGCTTATAAGAAAGGTATTCTTGCCCGTGAAGCACAGACTTCAACAGGTATTGGCGAAGGCATCGCTATTCCACATGCTCAGGTTGCTGCTGTTAAAAAAGCAGGACTTGCTTCAATGACAGTACCAGATGGTGTTGATTATGATTCACTTGACGGCCAGCCTGCAAAGTTATTCTTCATGATTGCTGCACCAGAAGGTGCTGGTAATGTGCATTTACAGGCACTTGCTAAATTATCAATGCTTTTAATGAATGAAGAATTCAGAACAAGATTAATGGCTGCAAAAACACCTGAAGAATTCCTAAGCATCATTGATGATGAAGAAAGCAAGAGAGATGCTGAAGAAGCAGCTCAGAAAGCTGAAGAAGAAAAGAAGACAACGGGCTATAAAGTCTTAGCTGTAACAGCATGTCCTACAGGTATTGCTCATACATTCATGGCTGCTGAAAACTTGACAAAGGCCGGCGAAGCAATGGGTTACCCACTTAAAGCTGAAACAAATGGCTCTGAAGGTGTTGGCAATGCCTTGACACCAGAAGAAATTGCTGCAGCTGATGGTATTATTATTGCGGCTGACAAGAATGTTGAAATGGCACGTTTTGATGGCAAACCATTAATTTCAGTACCAGTTACTGAAGGTATCAGACATCCAGAAGAATTAATCAATAAGATCAGAAATGGTCAGGCTCCAATCTATCATGCTGAAGAAGGTGCGACTGCTTCAACAGACTCTTCTAAAGCTCAGGGCTTCTATAAGCACTTAATGAATGGTGTATCACATATGCTTCCATTCGTAGTTGCTGGTGGTATCTTGATTGCCATTGCCTTCTTAGTTGATGATAAGAATGCTGGTGCTAACTTTGGTTCATCTACACCATTAGCAGCTTGGTTCAAGGCTATTGGTGGTGTTGCCTTTGATATGATGTTACCAATCTTATCTGGTTTCATTGCTATGTCTATTGCTGATAGACCAGGTCTTGCTGTTGGTTTTGTTGGTGGCTTACTTGCAAAGAGCGGTGCTACATTCGCTGATCCATTCGCTACAAAGGTTTCTGCTACTCCAGGTTTCTTGGGTGCGCTTCTTTATGGCTTTGTTGCTGGTTGGATTATTCTTTTATTAAAGAAAGCTTTAAAAGGCTTACCTAAATCACTTGAAGGCGTTAAGCCAATTCTTCTTTATCCATTATTAGGTGTTGCCTTAATGGGTGTATTTGCTTCAGCAGTTAACCCAATTATGGGTGTAATCAATGGTGGCTTAACATCATTCTTAAATGGTTTAGGAAAATATGGTATTATTCTTGGTATTGTTGCTGGTGGTATGATGTCTATTGACATGGGTGGTCCTTTCAACAAGGCTGCATATGTTACAGCTACAGGTTTACTTGCTTCAGGTAACTATACATTAATGGCATCAGTTATGGCTGGTGGTATGGTTCCACCTCTTGTTATCGCTTTATCAACAACATTCTTTAAAGATAAATGGACTGAAGAAGAACGTAATGCTGGTTTAGTTAACTATGTTATGGGCTTATCATTCATTTCAGAAGGAGCTATTCCATTTGCTGCTAATGATCCAGTTCATGTCATCCCTTCATGTGTTCTTGGTTCAGCTATTGCTGGCGGTTTATCAATGGCCTTCAACTGTACATTAAGAGCACCACATGGTGGTATCTTCGTTATTGCTACAATTGGTAACTGGCCATTGTATCTTGCATCAATTGCTATTGGTTCAGTTGTTGGTGCACTAGTTCTTTCATTCTGGAAGAAACCATTAGAAAAATAATCATGAGAAGTGTCTTTCGACACTTCTTTTTTTCTAGACAAGTTTGATGAAATCTATACAATAGGCATAAGGGAGGAACTTATGCATAAACATACATATCGCAATAGCTATTTGGCTTATTTTCTAGTCTATAACTTTTATTATCTTTCTTGGGCTATGTTTTCATGCCTGATTTCTGTTTATTTAATGGGGAAGGGATATAAGGCGGCAGATGTCTCTTTAGTTGTCTCTATTTCCTACTTTACTTCACTTATTGCCCAGCCCTTTGTTGGCGAGCTTAGCGACCGTTATTCTGTGAAGAAGGTGAATATAATTTCATTGATTCTTGCAATGATAGGCTCAGCGCTCTTTGTCTTTTCACAAAATCTGATTCTCATCACCATCAACTATTCTCTTGTCCTTACTGTGATGAATAGTATTTGTCCAGCAATGGAGAAGATTGCAACTGCCTCACCATATCGCTATGGCAAGATTCGCATATGGGGAACGATTGGCTATGCCATCGGTACCCAAATGGCTGGCTTACTTTATGATTTCATTGCGCCTGGAGCTATCTTTGTGGCTTGCATTATCACTATTGCTTTAGCCATTGTCGGTTTACTTGGCACCCATCCGCATATTGATACAGTGGCTAATGCTGATCATGATGTTCATACAAAAGATTTATTCGTCAACAAGAAATATCTCATCTATCTTATTATTACTGGCTTATTCTTTGGGGTAAGTTCACTTGGCAATACCTATATTCCTTCAATGCTGACGCATGATGGCCTTTCGACATCCTTTGCTACAACATTGTTAAGTGTCGCGGTTGTCTGTGAAGCACCCTTAGTATTCTTCTCATATACATTTATGGACAAGCTTTCTAACAAGACCCTGATTATCATTGCCTATATCATGATGCTGATTCAATATGGAATCTATGCCTTTGATACAACACTATCATTAAAAGTTATTGCGACATTTATTGGCAAGCATCCTGCTGGCATGTTATTGACAATGATTAATCTTAAGGTTGTCTTTACGATTGTCGATAAGCACCAACAAATTACAGCCTTGGCTTTTATTCAGACAATGCGTAATCTCTCATCGATTGTCTTTACGAATATTGGTGGTCATCTTCTTGATGCCACAAGCTATACTATGATGTATCGTGTCTGCTTACTCATATTAATTATAGGAATGGTTATTGTGCTCTTCTATCGTATTCCTAGTGGGAAAAATACAAAACTCTTTAGAAAGGTATAAGGTGATGCTTATACCTTTTCTTATGGAAAATGAGAAAAATAGTTGTAATTTTGTTGAAAAAGCCTATAATAAATAAGCCTTTATAATTGTATGAACATTGATACAATAATAAAGAAGTTTGTTTGGGAGTATATTTATGAAAGAAAGAAGTAAATTTTCCGGGAAGCTCGGATTTGTTTTAGCGGCGGCAGGGAGTGCTGTTGGCTTAGGGAATATCTGGCGCTTTCCTTATCTTGCAGCCAAGTATGGCGGTGGTATTTTCTTGTTGATTTATCTCATTCTTGTCTTAACGTTTGGCTATGCAATGATTATGAGTGAATCAGCCATTGGTCGTATGACAAGAAAATCACCTGTTGGTGCCTTCCAGTTCTTTGGCAAAAGCCTGCCTTTAAAATTTGGTGGCTGGATTAATGCCATTATTCCAATGCTGATTGTACCTTACTATTCCGTTATTGGTGGCTGGGTCTGTAAGTACCTTTATGAATATGCCATCGGGCATGTTCATCAGGTCGCAAGTGATACTTATTTTTCTAATTTTATTAAAGATGGATGGAATGTTGAATTATTCTTTATCATCTTCTGCTTAATGACATTAGTGATTATCTTTGGTGGAGTACAGAATGGTATTGAAAAAGTGTCTAAGATTATGATGCCTATTCTTGTACTGTTAGCCGTTATTGTTGCTGTCTATTCCGTTACACGTCCGGGCGCATTAGCCGGTGTGAAGTATTTTTTGATTCCTAATTTTAAGAACTTTTCACTTATGACGCTTGTAACAGCGATGGGACAGATGTTCTATTCCTTATCCATTGCGATGGGTATTTTGATTACTTTTGGCAGCTATATGAAAAAGGAATTTGATATTGAATCCGCAACATCCAATGTTGAAGTCTTTGATACAGTCATTGCGATTCTTGCTGGCTTAATGATTATTCCTGCTGTCTTTGCCTTCTCAAATGGAAATGCCAAGGCATTAGGGGCAGGTCCTTCGCTCATGTTTATTACATTGCCAAAAGTCTTTAACTCCATGGGAGCAGGAGGATTCGCTGGTGTCGCATTCTTCTTACTTGTCTTGCTCGCTGCCTTGACTTCTTCCATTGCCTTGACTGAGTCTGCTGTATCCACATTTGAAGATGAATTAGGCTGGGACCGTAAGAAATCAACGGTCTTAATGGGTGTCATTATGATTGCTTTAGGTACACTTTCATCACTTGGCTTTGGTCCATTGCATTTTATCAGTATTCTTGGTATGGATTTCTTAGATTTCTTTGACTTCCTGACGAATTCCGTGATGATGCCAATAGCAGCTCTTTCAATTTGTTTCTTGGTGACAAGAGTTATTGGTATTGAAAAGATCAGTGCTGAAATAGAACACTCATCAAAGTTTAAGAGAAAGAAGATTTATATCTTGATGATGAAATATATTGCACCTATCTTTATTATTGTGATATTGATCAGTTCAATATTAAATGTCTTAGGTATTATTTCAATGTAAAAAGTATGGCATAACACCATACTTTTTCTATTCTTTGATATGGACACCAAGTAGACCAATTAAAAGAACAGCCTGTTCTTCATTAATGATGGCACCGCGTAAATCTTGCGGGTGAATACGCAAACCTTCAATACTACAGCTTGATAAATCAATCGTATGAAGTGAGGTATGAAGAAATTCGCTTCTTCTCAATTGACTATGTGTGAATACTGTATTCTTGAATGTACATTCCATCCAATAAGCTTCAGATAAATCACATTCTTCAAAGCTGACTGTGCGCATCTGTGTTCTTGCGAGATTGAGATAATTTGCTTTACAGTTATCAAAGCTTACAAATTCTAGCAAACAGTTATCAAAAACTGTGCCAATCATCTTACAATCAATAAAAGTACAACGCCTCAATAGCGTATTATCAAAGGATACATTGGAGAAATCACAATTGACAAAGACATCTTCAATAAAATGACAGTTATGAAACTGATCGTTACTGAGATTCATCGTTGTAAGTTTACAATGAGTAAAATCAGTTGCATCTATTTCTAAATAGTCAAAGTCATCATCATCAAATGCAACATTTTTAATCGTCTCTTGGCTAGTAAAGAGACTGTAGGAAGGTATAAGTTTTTCTTTAATCATATACTTGTTCATGAATTGATTATAATATAAATGGGAAGCGATGAAAATGATGAATATTCAGTTGTCAAGCGAATTTGAAAATGTCCTGAATATTTTTAATTATGAGCACCATATAAATGAGCTTTGATTGAAGAAGAATATAACTTCCAGCTGTTCTGTCTCCAAGGATGGTTTACTGGCGGTATATAC
>NZ_VUNM01000008.1 GCF_009695655.1 Sharpea porci | reverse complement strand
CGAGCAGCCATCACTCATTCCACTTGAGAAGAAGATAATAAAGGATTTCGGTATCACAAAGTTCGTTGTATGTACTGATGCTGGACTTGCTTCTAATGATAATAGGCAATTCAATACACAGGGTGAACGCTCTTATATCGTTACACAGTCTTTAAAGAAGATTAAGAAGCACATAAAAGACTGGGCACTTAATCCAGAAGGATGGACTAAGGGTGATAGTACTGGATTAGACATATCTTCTGTAATGAAGGCAGTTGATGATGGTGAATCATATGAAGACGGCATCTGGTACAAGGAAAGATGGATCAATGAGAATGGTATTGAACAGAGAATCATTGTTTCGTTCTCTCCAAAGTACAGAGCCTATCAGAGATACATCAGAAACAGGCAGATTGAAAGAGCTAGAAAATCAGCTGAAAGCAATAAGAAGACAACTACTAAAAACCCTAACAGCCCTTCAAGATTCCTTGATGAGGTCAGATATACTGACAATGGCGAGGTTGCAGATAATGTGGAAGTAGTTGTGAATGATGGAAGAATAGCTGAAGAAGAGAAATATGATGGATTCTATGCAGTATGTACTACATTAGAGGATGATATAAAAGATATCATCGAAGTTAATAAGAGAAGATGGGAGATTGAAGAATCATTCAGAATCATGAAATCTGACTTCAAGGCAAGACCCGTATATCTTCAGAAGGATAACAGAATAGAAGCGCACTTCCTCACATGCTTCATTGCACTGATGTTCATCAGAATACTTGAGAGCAGAACAGGCAATAAGCTGACCATTGAGGAGCTTATTGATACATTAAGAGGATATAACTTCTATCATTATGAAGGAAGTGGCTATGTTCCAACGTATACAAGAAATGATGCAACTGATATTCTTCATGAGGCATTTGGGTTCAGAACCGATTATCAGATCAATGGTGAGAAGAATATGAAAAAAATTATAAAGAATACAAAGAGATAGAGATATTACTACATTTTTAAAGCAAAAAGCCCTTCAAAAAACGTTGAATTTATCAGTGTTTTTGAAGGGTTTTTATATGCACAACTGTCAAAGACAGGAATATAATATGTCATCAATACATCTTTGTAAAGTACTTGTTTACACAACAATAATAAAATAAATATAATTCTATTATTTTTTATATGATGGGGAACTTCTCTCAGTTAACCTCTATATAAGGACGAACCTAGCATTATATCTGTCAAGAGCTTTGCCGATAGCCTGATTGGTCATTGGCATGCACTTCCTGATATACTTTGCTATCTTCTCCATGAAGTGTCTTCCTGTATATCCGTGGTTGAACCTATACTCCTGCTCAGCCAGAAGCAGCGGAAGGTCTCTCTTGCATACGCCCTTGTAGATGTTGTCAAAGTTGCTGGCTATAATATTGAGCCACTTCATCTTGTGGTTTCCATCATGGTAGTCAACTCTCGAGTTCTCAAGATTCACGTAATCCTTCATCCACATGAAGCCAATCCTCTTCCATCTGCATTATAGGCCCCTTCACATTAGTTTACTGCCGTAGCACCACCCATAAAAAATCTTTTGGAAATGCCATAAATAAACCTCTTTCTAAATTATCGAGTACTATCTCGAATAACCAAGGAAACTTCAATCATATTTGTAATATTTACTTCTTTTCCATTCATTCTATCCAGTAATACTTCCACAGCTTTTGCAGCAATAGCTTTTGGATTTCTATCAATTGAAGTAATAGAAGGCGAGGAAAGAGTTGAATAAGGAGAATTATCAAATGAAATTAATTTAATATCTTCAGGAGCATAATACCCAAGTTTACCAATGGCGTTCATAGCCGAAAAAGCAGCCCGGTCTGAAGAAGTAATAATCGCATCCACATCCTTATTTTCAGATAAAGCCTTCATAACTAGATCTTGTGTCTCTACTTCTGAAGAATGCAATCCTTTACGATTTAAAACATAGGAATCATCAAAGACAATTCCATTATCCATCAATGCTTTTTTATATCCCATAACACGAGGAGATTCCTGGTATTCAGCTATAAAACCAGGTAGAAGCAAAATATTTTTACAATTTTTACCTAATATATAAGAAGTCGCTTCATACATTGCCTTTTCATCATCATTACCTATCCATGGGATTGATTTTGAACTTGATGGTTTACGATCTACAAATACAATCGGAAAATCATTTGGAATTAAATTCTCATTAAATTCGGATAAACCCGATACATCAATTATTCCATCACAACAAGTAGATAATAGTTTTAGATACTCTTTTTCCCTTTCGGAATTATTATTCGAATCACAAACAAATAATTTATAAGAATTTTTATCCAATATCAATTCAACATAATGAGTTAATGAGGAAAAGAAAGAATTATCAGTTGTAGGAACAATCATTCCAATTACTTTATTTGACATCTTCATTCTCCTTTCTTAAATCATCAATAATTTGTTTATATGTTTTTCCTTTTCTAAATAAAGCAGAGGAACCAAGGATAAAGCCATCGGCTCCTAAAGCACTTAAATCATCAATAACTTCCGGTGAACAATGACCATCAATCATAACCTTAAATCCATACTCTTGTTTCAATTCCACTAATTGTTTTACTTTTTTTCTTGTGAAATCAATAAATGACTGACCAGCAAATCCAGGATTTACTGTCATAACTAAAACATAGTCACAAAGATTTAAAATTTCAGAAATAGAAGAAACAGAAGTATCTGGATTGACGGCAATTCCAGCTTTTGCCCCCATTTCTTTAATATGGGCTAATGTCTTTACAACATATCTCTCTGATTCAGGATGAATATAAACAATATCTGCACCAGCTTTAATAAACCAATCTACTTTTGATGAAGGATTTTCAATCATTAAGTGGCAATCTACTAATTTATCTGTATAACGACGAATGGTTTGAATATCCATAACCCCCATTGTAAAGTTTGGAACAAAAGTTCCATCCATAATGTCACAATGGAAAATATCACATCCAGCATCATCTAATGCACGCACCTCATCGGCTAAATGTCCATAATTTGCACACATCATAGAAGGACATAATAATTTATTCATATTAGTCCTCCAATGCTTTTAAATTTTGAGTTTTTTGGATTTCATCTATCATATCAATACGTTTTTGATGTCTTCCACCTTCATATTCAGCAGCTAACCATTCATCTACGATCATCTTAGCTGTTTCAATTCCAATAACTCTTGCACCAAAAGCAATGATATTTGAATTGTTGTGTTGTTTTGATAATTTAGCGGAATATGGTTCTGAACAAACACAAGCTCTGATTCCTTCAACCTTATTGGCAGCAAGTGAAATACCTACACCTGTTCCACAAATTAATACTCCACAATCTACTTCCTTGTTTGCTACCATTTTAGCTACTTTATATCCTGATATTGGATAATCAAATCTTTCAGTTGAATCTGTTCCAACATTGATAACTTCATGTCCTTTTGATTCTAAATATTTCTTGATTTCTTTTTTCATTTCCACAGCTACGTGGTCATTTCCAATTGCAATTTTCATTATTGAATTTCCTTTCTATTTAATATATCAATCATTTCATCAAATATAGAATATGCATATTTGGGAACCATTGTTTCTGGAATCGTCATCTTTATTTCAATGATTGATAATCTACCTGCAAAATTTTGAACAAATGGATTACGTGCTAATTTAGGCGCTTTTTGTACAAAATAATCCATTGCTTCTTTATGTTTCATTAAATCTCTTAAAGTAGAATCTTCAGAGTATGTTGCACTTTCAAATCTTAATTCTGTTTCATATTCAAAATGATAAGAACCAGATCTAAGTGTCTCCATGTCTCTTTGAGGTAAATACACATCACAAGTTGTATTAGCAGGAATTGTGATATCGCATATCATCATTCCAGCCTTACATTCAATACGACAAGCTAGTTTTCCATAAGGCGTTTCATACGATGCATTTACATACGTGATTCCTTTCACCAATTTTGGAGCTAATTTACATTTTTTATATCCAGCATCTAATTGTTGAATACCAGCTAATTCCTTCATTAACCAATCCCCAATTGTTCCAAATCCAAATTGATTAAATGAATTCATCGCAAATTTATTAATACTGTGATCTGGATTCATTCCATCCCATAATTCCCAGATTGTAGTTGCTCCTAGTTTGATTTCATATAACCAAGAAGGACAATCATCTTTAAATAAAATGTCTCCCATCAATTGATGTTTATTGAAACGACTTAATACATGAGGAAGATATTCAGTACCAACAAATCCAGTTCTTAATTGTTTTTTTGTTTTTACAAGATTTAAAATCAAACTATTTAAAATCTTTTCCCGATCTTTTTCTTTGGCAAGATCAAAGAATAAAACCAAAGCAGCTGCTGTTTGTGTTTGTGAGACAACTCTTCCACTATTCGTAATATATTCATCTTGGAATTGTTGTAAGATACGATCATATAAATCTTGATATTTTTTTGCATCTTCTGTTTTTCCTAATATAGAAGCAGTTTTCTTCAAAATATCAATTGAATACAGATAATATACATTTCCAATTAAGAAAGGATCCGTTCCTCCTACTTTTTCATCCATTGATGGACGTAAATCTCCATTTTGAATTCTAAAAGGACCTTTTGGTGCATCTAGTGCTAACCAGTCACCAAATTGTGAACTATTTTCAATACTCAATAAACCATCACCAGCTAATTGATGTGTATATTCAACGCTTCTTAGAATACTGTCATATTGTTCTTCTAATACACGAATATCACCATATTTTTGATATACAAGCCAAGGAACAATGGCAGCAGCATCATGCCAAATATTTACACAAGTATGTGTTCTTAAAATATCAGGTACAGTAAGTGGCACGCCAAAAATATCGCTTTGTTCTACTTTTAAATCACGAAGCCATTTTCTAAAGAATAAAGCTAAATTCCCATAATTTAGAGCCGTTGGTAAAAAGATTTCTGTATCCCCTGTATACCCTAAACGCTCATCTCTTTGTGGACAATCCATTGGAATATCAATAAAGTTTGAACGCATTGTCCAATCAATGTTTTTCCATAATTGATTTATATTTGCATCTGAACATTCAAATTCTGTATCACGTTTATAATCAGAATGCTGAACACAAGCAACAAAACAATTTGGATCTACATTATCTATACCTTCAATTGCAACATATCGAAAACCGTGTGATGTAAATTCTGGAAGGAAAATATCTTCTTTTCCACTGCAAATATATGTATCTGTTGCTTTTGCAGTACGAAGGTTTGTCGTAAACAAATTACCATTTTCATCTAATAATTCCGCATGTCTTAAAACAACTTTTGTTCCTTTCGGAAGTTTTAATTTTGCTTCTACAACTGCCGACATATTTTGACCAAAGTCTAAAATTGTTTCCCCTTTTGGAGAATGAATGACTTGTTTAACAGGCACACGTTCGGTAATACGAACCGGTTCATTTACTTGTCCAATTAAATTTTGTTTTGGATACTCAAAAAGAGATACCGGTTTTATTTCTTGATTTGAAATAGAATAATCAATAATTTCACCATGATACAATTCGCTATAACGAATTGGCCCAGTAGTAGACATCCAATCTTCATTAGTACAAATTAAATCCTGACTTCCATCTTCGTATTCAATTCGAATTTGAGCAATGGCAGCTGTACGTTTTCCATAATGACAACCTTGTTCATAGAATCCTAAAATACCTTTCCACCATCCATTTGCTACAGTAATCGCAATATCATTGTGTATGGAGAGAATATTAGTTAGATCATACGTTTGATATTGCAATCTTTCTTGATAAGATGTCCATCCTGGGGCAAAACGAATATCACCTACTCTTTTTCCATTTATTTCAAGTTTATACATACCTAAAGCGGAAACATAAGCTCTCGCTTTTTTGATTTTTTTATTTGATTGAAAAGAATATGTAAATACAGCTGCTGGTTCTAAAGAATCATCAAAACCATGTGTAATAAAATCCGCCACAAAATTTTTTGGTTGAAGAAGACCTGTTTCAAACCAACCATGAGCCATTCCTTCTTCCCCATAATTATCAATAGATACAACTTCCACATCATATAAAGTCTCTGGCTTTAATGATTTTCCTTTGTATTTATGATACAGAGTTTGATTGGTTTCAATGAATCCACTATCATAAACTATTTCTTTATTTTGTGAAACAATCACTCTACACTTTTCTTGTACAACATTATTATGATTTGATTTAAGCTTCCAAGAAAATGCTGGACATGTTTCATCTAATCCTATTGGATTGTTTCTATACTCAGTTTGTAAATCATATATTGTAAGCATAAGGCACCTTCTTTGAAGCGAGAGATGGAGGAATATTCATTCCTCCTATTCGCATTAAATTTTTAATTTATTTCGAGCATAAATAGATGCACCTACTACACTCTTATCAATTTCATCGTCTGCATAAATAATTTTTAATTCATTTAAAGGAAGTGGTTTACGAACCTTTTGTCGAATAAATTCATTAAACATTTCAATTGGAAAATCTTTCATCTTAAAGACTCCACCACCTAATAGAACATAGGCAGGATCCAAAATATTTACTTCTGTTGCCACAGCATTTACCATAAGTTCTACAATATTCTTTACCTTTTTATCATTTGCATGTTTTGTAAACATATCACCAATAGATGTTTCCGGATAATCTTCTTTTTGAATTTTTGCCAATGCTTTCCCACCGGCTTCTGCTTCTAGACAACCAACATTTCCACATCCACATACTTCAGTAGATCCAAATACTGGAATATGTCCAATTTCACCAGCACATCCGTGTTGTCCAGTTAAAGGAACGCCATTGATACAAATGGCATTTCCAATCCCAGTTCCATAATAGATTCCACAAATAATTCCTTCATTGGGTAATTCATATTTATGCATGTCATAGCTTAATGCAAAGGTAACATCTCTTTCCGCTACAACAGGTACATTTAATTTCTTTTCCAATACTTCACACACAGGAAGATTTTCCATAAAAGCGATATTAGGAGCCTGTACAACGCGTGTACGATCAACATTCATTGTGGCAGGAAACCCAATGGCTATGGCTCCATATTTTTCTTCTTTGGTAAATTCAATAATTTTATTTGATAAATCCAATAAAGGATCATCTGAATTAAAAACAGTTTTAACGGGTACTTTTTCAAGTTTTAAAACATTTTGACTATCATCAACTAAGCCAATTCGAAAATTTGTTCCTCCAATATCAATACCAACTACATTCATGTTTGAACCTTCTTATGCCTTTTTCTTATCGTCAAATCCTAAGATTAATCCTAATAATAAAGCAATTCCAAATCCAATCACACAACTGATTACACCATAGATGAAGTTATTGCCACTTCCACCTGTGAATCCTAATGCATTCATGAAGTTTCCTGGAGCCATAGTACAGTATTGAACTTTTAAAATACCAGATACAAAAGCACCAATTCCACCAGCAATCATTTGATAAATAAATGCTTTTTTATTTCTGAATAATAGACCAAAGATTGTAGGTTCCGATACGCCACCAGCAATGATTGCAATTGTATTAGCCCCAGCTAATTGTTTTTCTTCTCCTTTTGAACGAATGAAATAAGATAAGACAAGTCCCATTAATGCATAGTTTGCAACAGTAGATCCAACGAATACGATTGGATCATATCCAACAGAGAAGATACTAGCCATAGCCATTTGAATAATTGCGATATGCATTCCAGTTGAAATCATCAACATCCATAATGCACCAACTAATCCAACACCAATTGGTCCAGCTACTTGATAAATTGTGTTAATAATTGCTGTGATTCCAATACCAAGCCAGTTTCCAATAGGAGCTAAAATACATAATGTGATTGGGAACATAATAACTAATGTACAGAATGGAACAGCCATAACTTTTAATGATTTAGGAATCACTTTATCAACATATTTGTAAACATAGCTTAATACCCAAACAGCAAGTAATGGTGGAAATACACCGGATGAATAATCATTTAATGGCATATTTAATAAACCAAATACCTTAAATGGTTTGCCTGCAGTTACAATTTTTATGATGTTAGGATCCACTAAAATAGTTCCTAATACTAAAGCAAGAGGGATTGAAGTATTTAATTTTTTTGCAGCTCCCCAAGCAACATATACAGGTAAGAAGTAGAAACCAACTTTACCAAAGATATATAATGATTGCATAAATGCAGAATTTTTAGGTAAAACATTTAAGAATCCTGTTCCTAAAATTGAATAGAATACTTGGAAGAATCCAGCTCCTAACATGATTGGAAGAACAGGTGCAATAGATCCAGATACATAGTTAAGAATAGTTCTAGGAAGTTCTTTAATATTAAACTTTCCACCATCTGTATCTAAGTTTTCATCGACTGCCTTTTCTTCACTTAAGCCAGCGACTTCACAGAATTGAGGATATACACTCGCAACATTTGTTCCAATGATGACTTGGAATTGATCACCACTGAACTGAGCACCCATAACACCTTTTACATTTTTTAAAGCATCAATATTAGCTTTTGACTTATCTCTTAATGTAAGTCTAAGTCTTGTCATACAATGGAATGCTCCACTTACGTTTTCCTTTCCTCCAACATTTTCTAAAATTTGATTACATAAATCTTTATAGTTTTCCATACAATCTCCTTTCTCTTTTCTACTATTGTCTTTTTACACTGATATTATAATTTTTTTAATTATTCTTTGTAGTGATGAATCGTACTCATGAATTGACATTTTTTATGGTATTGTCATTTTTTAAGATAGCTCAAATATAAACAGTTGACATTTTTTAAGAAATACAAAGAGGCTGTAACTTCTAATAAAAATGGAAACATGATAATCATGCTTCCAATCCCAAAAATTCATATTAACTAAAAAAGGAGGCTAGGCCTCCTTGAAATACTCTATTTTGGGCTAAATGTTACAGCCTCTCTAAAATTGTTTAAAAGACAGATTTATTTGTTAGAAGAGTTATTTATAATGAAACTTTTAAAGAACTCACATTCATCATCATTACAGCGATTGGCTGCATTGGATCTAATATTTAAATGAAATACATGTCCTAATTTTTCGCTTGGATCTTTATAGTATTTCACAACAAATGGAACATTCTTTTCTAGTAGTTTACTAGCCACTGGTAACATTTGACTCTTTAAAAAATCATTTTCTGCACTCATTAAAAAAGTCGGAGGATACTTTTCATTTATATGATTGAGTACATTGACTAAATATAGTTCTTCTTTGGTTCCTTCATTTTCAAGACAATCCTTCATTAACTCTGTAGAAAACTTATCTTTAGGATGACTTGATACCTTAATAATATTCGTACCACAATTTAATGCGATGGCTTTCAATTTAAAATTTGAATTTATGTCAAAATCAAATTGATTCGCATATTCTTCATTACATGAAATAGCACAAGCTAGAGATAAAATATTAGCACCAGCAGAATCTCCAACTGCAAAAATATGATTTGCATCAAAACCATACTCTTCTTTATGATTCCATATCCAATTAAATACCATGCATGTATCTTCTAAAGAAGCAGGAAATTTATTTTCAGGAGCTAATCTATATGTAAAATTCACTACAGCGAATCCTCTTTGAGCAAGATTCATACAATAAAATTGATATTTTTCTTTATCTCCATATACCCAACCACCACCATGAACACTAATTATCGTTGGAAGAGTTTTATTGGCATCTTCTTTTAATTTATATACATCGAGTACCTGAATGTTTTTATCATTTCCATATACAATATCATCATATCGAATTATATTGTCTGGTGTTTGTAAACCAGCATCTCGTTCTTCATCTGTCTTTTTAAAATTCTTACGAATATGATCACTTATTTTTGACATAATGTTCTCCTTTTTTTATATATCAATCATAATCAAATATAAGAAAAATAAATAGGACAGAATCGAAGATATCAATTTACATTTTTTATGATGAATGCGACTGATTAATCTTTCTATATGCAGATGGAGTCATATTATACATTTTCTTAAAAGCACGAATCAATGATTCTGGATTTTCATATCCAACCGCTTCTCCAATTTCCGCTATGGAACGATTCGTATTAGTAAGAAGTGCAGTTGCATGATTCATTCTAACTTTTCTAACAAAAGCAACAAATCCCATACCTGTTTTTTCACGAATCATATTCGAACAATATGGAACTGAATAATGAAATTTATCAGCCACATTTTCTAGCGTAGCAGTTCGATAATTATTATTGATATAACTTAAGATACGTAAACAAGGGTCATTCATTTCTTCTTGATTTACATTTCCAACTAATTCAATTTGATCTGAATAACCTCTTAATAATTTTGAAAACAAAATGGATGTGATATTATCTAAAATTCTCCAACTATACATATCATCAATTTTTGTTTCACGATATAAATTCAAGTATAGATCACGAATTTCTTCATCATCCCCTGTATGAAACATCAAACCTTGCATTGGATTTTGACTATATAAGCAACCAATGAAAAAATCAGAAAGCTTATTTTCATTTCTTAATACATTGAAAAAGTAATCATCAAATGTATCTCTACGAATATGTATATTTAAAACAATACTGTCATCAAACACACCAATTGTCTGTTTAACATATGGAGGTAAAAAGAAAACATCCCCTTGCTTCATAGGTACATTTTTATCAGCTACAGTATGTTCACAATGTCCTTTTAATACATATAACACAGTAAAAAAAGTATGAGAGTGATGAAAAATAGGTGTATATCGTAAATGACGGACAACATTAACATTAGAATGTTTTGCAATGGATAAGTTTGGATAAAAATCTCGTTCCGTTAAAATTTCTGGATAAGAAGCAAATGGATATTCAAAAATTAATAAATGTTTTTCTCTGGCATACGCTTCGATTTCATTTAAGAATTCTTTTCTTTTCACATTATCATTTCGTAATTCCCAATATTTTTTATAAACAATTTCTTTTTCAGTGTATTGTTCTAACTCTTTAATGATACTTTCCATTTTATTCATATATACCACTTCACCCTTTCCTTCACAATAATCATATTAAATATAATACATAATTAAAATGACATTTTCTAATATTTGAATTTACATTTTTTAATCAACCATCTAGAAATAGTCTTATTTTTACAAGAAGCACTTTTATAATTCAAACTAGATACAAGCTTTGCTTGTACTACAAAAAAGGAAATATCAACTGATATTTCCTAGATATAGTGTATGAGATAGAGGAAGAAAATAAAGAGATATCCTCCTAACATACCACCTAAGTGTCCACTTTTAGAGATATGGGGAATAAAGAATGTTGCCCCCAAGTTAATGATAATGGCATAGATATTGCTTGTAAGCATTGTTGTGAAATAGCCTCCTGCAAAGAGCCCCAAGGCAATCATCGCACCTAAATAGCCAAAGAAGACACCGGATGCCCCAAGTGTCAAGGCATGTCTTGCACTTTCAAAGTAGAAGCTTGAAGCATAAACAATAAATCCTGTAGATAACATACAAACTATTAGTAATGCAAGATATACAGGCTCTGTCATAATCATTTCAAAATAATGTCCTAAAGAATAAATACAGTAGACATTCATGAATAGATGCAAGAAGTCAACATGAATAAAATTACAAGTAAATATACGCCAATATTCATGATCATTACTGACCTTCTCTGGATACATTGCACCTAATCGCATTGCTGTCGCATAATAATCATCATCCGCAATAAAGTGAATATAAATCCAGATACCAATACATATTAAGATATAGATATTTGTGATCATTCAACAATTACCTTTCGTGTTTTGATTGTTTCATTTTCTGATGAATCCACAACTCTGTATCGTAGCGTATAGACAGCTGGATGGCTTGTATCCACACTTCCAATAACTTCTATCTTCTTTGTGATATCGCCATCAACGGCATCATAAGCACTAACGCCCGATAATGGATCAAAGCTTGAATTCACTGCTATTTTAATATTGTTGATGCCTTTAATAACCGGTGGTTCTGTATTACGTACAACAACAATCTTTACTCTTAATGGAGCTGATTCGTTACCATTGTTGTCTATGACAACAACACGCTCGATATATGTGCCATATTTCTTATAGCGCTTATATTTGGTGAGGTCTTTTGAATCATCAGCTGACTGGAAATAGACATTGGTGAGGGAAGCATCTTCAATATGACCGATGGTATCTTTGGCATAAAGCTGTTCACCTTTTGTCACTCTAAAGACAACCTGTTTGAGGGTGACTTTAGGTTTGGTATTATCTACGATTTTAATTGTGAAATGGAGTTCTTCATCAAGATAGGATGCTGTTGCTTTATAGGTACCGACTTTGTTTTCTACATTTTTTAAATTCAAGACGACACTTTGTGAAACACGTTTTGAAGCATTCACATAGTAATCAACTTCAGTAGGAATCTGGGTGCCATATTCAAAGATAAAGACATCTTTTTTTAATGAAAAGATTGTCATTGTAGCAGCTATATAAGTTAAAAAAGCAACTGTGACCATGAAGAATAAGAGTACGATAATAATGATACGATTCTTGATCTTCATGCTTCCACCTCCATGAATTTATTATAGTCAAGATAGGCGTAAATGCAATTTACATATTATGCATTTTCCAAAAGTACAACAGCTTGACTTACAATGCCTTCTCCTCTTCCTACAAACCCCATCTTTTCTCCACGTGTTGCTTTAATGTTAATGTTGTTAACATCAGTATGAAGAGTTTGGGCAATATTCTCTCTCATAGCTGTAATATGAGGTGCCATTTTAGGTTGTTCAGTCATGATGATGGCATCAACATTGCCTATCTTATAATGATGGTTAACCATCATTTCATATGTCTTTTCTAAAAGAATCATTGATGAAATACCTTTATATTGGGGATCTGTATCAGGGAAGTGTTTGCCAATATCTCCTTCACCCATAGCTCCAATAATAGCTTCAATAATGGCATGAAGTAATACATCTGCATCACTATGTCCTTTTAAGCCTTTTTCATAAGGGATATGTACGCCTCCTAATATTAAGGGACGTCCTTCTACTAATTGATGAATATCTATTGATTGTCCTATACGCATATCAATGTCCTCGCTTTCAACAAAATTATACTTCAAAAAAAGGAATGTTTGTACATTCCTTTGATTTTAATGATATTTCTTGTCATGTGCGGCTTTGATTAAGCCTTTAAATAATGGATGTGGTTCATTAGGTCTTGATTTGAATTCAGGATGGAATTGACATGCAATGAAATATGGATGGTTTGGTAATTCAATAATTTCTACTAAATTACGCTTAGGATTACGGCCTGAGAAGACAAGCCCCTTGGAAGCAAGTTCTCCTTTATAGACATTGTTGAATTCATATCTATGACGATGTCTTTCATGAATAATATCCTGGCCATAAAGTTCATGTGCTAAGCTACCTGGTGCTAGTTCACAAGTATAGTTACCTAAACGCTGTGTACCGCCCATTTCTTCCATTGTCTGATCCTGCATTAAGCTGATTAATGGTGTCATGCAGTTCTTATCGAATTCAAGCGAATTGACATCATCTAGCTTACATACATTTCTTGCGAATTCAATAGAAGCTAATTGCATGCCTAAACAAATACCTAAGAATGGTAAATTGTTTTCTCGTGCATAGCTAATAGCGACAATCATGCCTTCGATACCACGATTCCCAAATCCACCTGGGACAATGATACCATCAGCCCCTGCAAGCATTTCTCCAACATTTTCTTTATTGATTTCTTCTGAGTTAACCCACTCAATATTGACTTCTGAATTATTGACATAACCAGCATGTCTTAATGCTTCATTAACTGAAATATAAGCATCTGGTAACTGTACATATTTACCTACAAGCTTAATTGTTACAGTGTCTTTTAAATTCTTGACAGTATTGATCATTTCAGCCCATTCATTCATATCAGCCTTTGGTGCATCAATACGTAAATGATTGAGGACTAAATCATCCATATGTTGTTCTACAAGAAGCATTGGAAGATCATATAAAACATCAACATTATAGTTAGAAATAACAGCTTCTGTAGGAACATTACAGAATAAAGAAATCTTTTCTTTTAAGTCCTGTGTAATTTCATGACCACTTCTTGCGACAATCATATCAGGCTGAATACCATAACCTAATAATTCTTTAACAGAATGCTGTGTTGGTTTTGTCTTAACTTCCTTAGAGCCATCAATATATGGCAATAAAGTTGTATGGATATAGAATGTATTTTCATATCCTAAATCTAAACGCACCTGACGGATAGCTTCAATAAATGGTAATGATTCCATATCACCTACTGTACCACCAATTTCTGTAATGACAATATCGGCATTACTACTTTGAGCAGCGGCATAAATCTTGCTTTTGATTTCATTTGTGATATGAGGAACAACCTGTACTGTTGCTCCTAAGTAGTCCCCTCTTCTTTCCTTAGTGATAACATCACTATAAATACGTCCTGTTGTCACTGAAGAGTTTCTATTTAATTCCGTATCAATAAAACGTTCATAGTGTCCTAAGTCCAAGTCTGTTTCCGCGCCATCAGCAGTGACGAAAACTTCACCATGCTGGTATGGAGACATTGTACCTGGGTCTACATTAATATAAGGATCGAGTTTCTGCATGAAAACTTTAAGTCCACGGTTCTTAAGAATACGTCCTAATGAGGCAGCTGTTAGGCCCTTACCCAAACCTGAAACAACACCACCTGTTACAAAGATAAATTTTGCCATATATTACTCCCTTCTTCTGGGTAAAAAAGAAAAAACAACTCACACATTTGGAGTTGCCCTTCACGATTATAACAAATGTCTTTTACAATGACAATTCTTTTTTATATTTCTTGAAAATCCCTATTTGATAAAGAAAAATGAAATTTTCAGTGAGAAAAAAGACATTTTCTGACGAATACATATATAGAGGGTCTTTCCTTCGCCTCCAATTTGCGGCGGGAAAGGAGGGCACTACATGATTCTGCTTTTATGGTTATTGAAAAGTGTCTTGGAAACGGTCATTAAGTTGGTCGTGGAAAAGATATTTGAGATTTGTGTAAAGCAAGTCGTTATGGCTATAAAACACGCCCGAGACAAGCGCTCGTAAAAAGCTAGATGGGACAAGAGCTGCTACTCTTGTCCCATCGTTTTGCACTACATGCTTGCAATACAAATATAAGTCATTTATAGCTAATAGTCAATATATCTAGCCTTTTCCATAAAAGAAAAAATGAAATTTTCAGTAAGAAATAAGGCATTTTCTGACGAATACATATATAGAGAGTCTTGCCTTCGCCTCCGATTTGTGGCAGGAAAGGAGGGCACTACATGCTTCTGCTTTTATGGTTGTTGAAAAGGCATTTGAGATTTGCGTAAAGCAGGTCGCTATGGCTATAAAACATGCCCGAGACAAGCGCTCGTAAAAAGCTAGATGGGACAAGAGGCGCAACTCTTATCCCATCGTTTTGCACTATATGCTTGCAACACAAATATAAGTCTTTTATAGCTAATAATCAATATATCCAGCCTTTCCCTCATTCTCATTTTGTCCTCAACAACATTTTATATAATCCTTAATCATCATGATGCAACAGTTTGACCATTGGCAAATGCTTTGAGAATAAATAGGGAAAGTTGAAGAGGGATGTTTTGCAGTCTATACACACATTTTATTATCCATAAACAACATATAGTGAACTACTCCGACTTATAGAAGTCGGAGCTTCCTGCTTCAGCCACTACTGCGCTGGCTGCGATGTTACGCAGCTCAGCGTCTTACACAATGTCCACAGGCGTATGAGTTCGGGCTATTCCATCCCTACTGCAATATTTAGCTCTAGGCCGCCCCGGCAAGCAGTCGCAAGCCTTCATTCAGGATATTGATAGCTGCGTTCTGGTCACGGCTTATCGTGAGCCCGCAGTCACATGTCATCTTGCGGATAGATAAATCCTTCATCTCGGGATGCAATGCACCGCAGCAATGACATATCTGTGATGATGGATACCACTTATCCACCTTGACAAGATACTTGTTCCTATCGGATAGCTTATACTCAAGCATGTCAAGAAACATGCCGTATCCGTTATCCAGAGTCGCTTTGCCGTTGCCGAACCCGCGATTCGCCATGGACTTCATGTCTAGAGATTCCACACATACAACATCATACCGATTGGCTATCTCAGCAGATATTTTATGCAGGTTATCCAGACGCTGATTTGCTATGTGTCTATGAATTTTATTTACTTTACGAAGCTGCTTGATATAGTTATTGGATTTATCTTCATGCTTTTTAGAGCCTTGCATACGGGACAGTCTGCGCTGTGCCTTGGCAAGCTTGTCATAGCTTTCACGATAATACTTGTGATTAGTACCCACATTACCGTTGCTGTCTACGTACAAGCCGTCAGAGGCATAGTCCAGTCCAATGGCATTGGCTTTATCCGCTATATAAGTATTTCCCGCTTTATCAAATTCAAAAAGCACAGAAACATAATACTTGCCATCTGATTCCTGAGATACAGTAGCAGACTTGATAATCCAGCTGCTGTCAGGGATACGATGGATGACAGCTTTTACCTTGCCGATCTTAGGAAGCCTGATGTACTTACTGTCTGTAATCGCAACTGTCCCTTTCTGATTGTTTGTCGTGTAGGACCTGCGGCTGTGCTTTGCAGACTTGAACTTAGGAAATCCGTTTTTCTTCTTGCGAGACTTGCTAAAAGCATTACGGAAAGCAGCCTGCAGGTTGAGCTGTACATTTGCAAGGGCAAGACTGTCTACCTCCCTGAGATAAGGATATTCATCCTTATACCGGGCAGGCGTTACAGCAGGAAACTTGCCAGTTGCCTTATAGCCTTCAATCTTATCAGAAAGCATGAGATTATAGACCTTGCGGCAGCAGCCAAAGGTCTTAGAGAACATGGTGCCTTGTTCAGCTGTAGGATATACCCTGTACTTAATTGCCTTGTTTGCCATCCTTCCCTCCCTGTGACTCTATATACTGCTTAATAATATCTGCTGTGGCCCCGCCTGTGGTCAGCAGGCAGAAGCTCTGTGACCAGAACATCTCTTTCCATAAGGATTTGCGTATCTCAGGAAATTCCTTCTTTATGATACGGCTGCTCGCTGATTTGTAGGCATTGATGAACTTGCTGATTTCGGTATTCGGCTGGCCTCTGAACAGAATGTGAACATGGTCTGTATCGTGATTCCATTCCTCCAGCGTAATGTTATATGCAGGGGCAATTTTTACAAACATCTCTTTCAGACGGTCAGAGATAGTATCATCTATCACCTTGTTACGATATTTTACACACATGATAAGATGATAACGCAGCATAAATACCGAATGATTATTTGTGTCTAATTGCATTGTATTTATTGCCTTTCTAATAATTACGACTGATTGTATTTATATTATAATACTGCAGGATACGAAAGTCAACAAAACGCCGTGTTTATCTCAATTCATCCCGCCACCTATAGAGGTGGGGGATTTCTTGCTCACGGCGTGTTAAATTCACCTTATTGATATTTAACACTTCATATTCATTAGACAATTCCTATGTCTAGAGAAATGATTGCTTGATTAATTTATTAATTACAATTATCATTGACATAAGGAGGATTGAATGATGGATACACCTCATATTTTAGTTGTTGATGATGAAAAAGAGATATGTGATCTGATTGAAATTTATTTATCTCAGGAAGGTTATATTGTTCATAAGCGTTATGATGCTACTAATATCTTAAATGATATTAGAGATTATGATATTGAGTTAGTTATATTAGATGTGATGATGCCTGAAATTGATGGTATGCAGGCTTTGGAGCTTATTCGCAGCAAGTATAATATTCCTGTTATTTTCCTTTCTGCCAAGACATCTGAAGATGACAAGGTTGAAGGGTTAATGAAGGGTGCTGATGATTATATTGGTAAGCCATTTAATGCGAAGGAGCTTGTTGCAAGAGTGAAGAGTCAATTAAGACGTTTTACCGTTCTCAATAAGCCTATTGAAGAGAATAATGGTGTCATTAATGCGAATGATTTAATTATTGATACGAATAAGAAACAAGTCACTATTAACGGTCAGTTAGTGAGACTTACTCGTATTGAATATAACATCCTTGTCTTACTTGCCAGCAATCCTGAAAAGGTTTACTCAACTGAAGATATCTTTGAGACAATCTGGCATGAAAAGCCTACAAATGCGAATAATACCATTATGGTTCATATAAGAAAATTACGTGAGAAAGTAGAAAGGCAACCAAGAACACCACGTCATATTAAGACAGTTTGGGGTATTGGTTATAAATTTACAATATGATTGCAAAATTAAGAAGCCTTTTCATTTCATCATTCCGTTGGCGTATTCTTATTAATGTTACTCTGAGTTATATTATCGCTACTGCCGTAGCTTCGATTGTGAACTTAGGTATTACATTGGTGAAATTTATTCATATTAGTGATAATGCCAGTCTTGTACTGAATTATGTTATTACATATGGGTTATTTATTTCCATATTCTTTAAACTTATGAATATTACATTACGCTATATTAATTCTCTTAATAAGACGATTCAGGATGTGACATTGGGTGATTATGATGCACGTTGTGAGATTGAATATGATGATGAATTAGGGATGTTAGCAGCAAATATTAATGCTTTAAGTAACACCTTGCATGAAAAGGAAAAGGAAGCAAAAATCCTACGTGAAAATGAACAAATAGCCTATGAAGCAGAACGTAATGCAGAAAAGCAAAAGAATGACTTAATTACGAATGTAGCTCATGACTTACGTACTCCATTAACTTCCGTTATTGGTTATCTTGATTTGATTGGTACGAGTGAAAATCTTTCTCATGATGATATTATTAATTATGCACATATTGCTTATAATAAGTCATTACGCTTGAAGTCAATGATGGATGATTTATTTGAATTTACTAAGCTTGATAATGCTAAGATTAAGATGAATTTAAATATTATTAATTTATCTGAACTTATTCTTCAATTAACTGATGAATATACGTTGTTGTTTCAAGAACATGATATTGAACCTATTCTTTCTATTAAAGATCATAATCTCTTCGTTATTGGGGATGGACAGTTATTAGCACGTGTGTTTGATAATCTCTTTTCTAATGCTTTAAAATATGGTTATGATCATTCCCAGTTAAAAGTAGTCGTTATTGGTGATGAGAAGACAGTAACGATTAAGATTATGAATGAGGGAGATACGATTTCTAGCGAAGATTTGCCTTATATCTTCGATAAATTCTATCGTGCCGACTCAGCGAGAAGTACGAATGCTGGTGGAACAGGATTAGGCTTAGCAATCGCTAAAAATATTGTTGAAATGCATAAAGGCCAGATCTTCATGACAAGTCATGATCATATCACTACCTTTATTGTCCAATTACCACGCCATATAAAAAAAGACGCCTAAGCGCCTAATGTAATTTCTTGCCCTGGTTGAAGAACCAAGGCTTTTTTTGTTTTGAATGCTTTGACTTTTTCTTTGTCAAAGAGATGTCCTGGAGCCATATGTACAGGAATCGCATACTTTGTATCAAGTAGATCTGCAACTTTGCTTGCTTCTGCCATATCCATATTATAAATTCCATCAGTTGGCAGGATGGCATAATCTAGATTCTTAAAATATTGCATACCTTCAAAATAGGAAGTATCTCCCGCTCCATAGATTCTTATTCCATCAATATCCATAATAAATCCAACACAATCATCTGGATTATGATGTGCATTCATGGCAGGTACGCCTTCAATAATGATATTTTTGTAGTTATATATTGAATAATTCTTTTTATGGAGGTCGGCATGTCTAATAATAACGCCACCTTCTTTTAGTCTCACAAGTTCTGTATGATTATGATCACTATGTTCATGTGTAACAATCACTAAATCCGCAGGGACATCATAGCCTTCTCCTGCATATGGATCCACATAAACTACAATACCATTATCGGAAGTGATACGATAACTGCCATGGCCTTGATATAATAATTTTGCCATAGTTTCACCTTCCTTTTTCTTTTTATTTTAACGCTAATGAAAAAGAAATGCAAAAATTCTAATTGAGAAAAAAACACATATCATATATTTATAAGCGTATAATAATGATGTTATTGGAGGTTTTTATGGAACAGATAAAAAGAAAAAACCGAAGTATTGATATGCTTCATGGTCCTATATTTAAAGGCATAGTCCTTTTTGCGATACCTATTCTTATCTCTTCTATTTTCCAACAATTCTATAATACGATGGATACATTTATTGTTGGTAAATTCTTAGGTGATCATTCTTTAGCCGCTATTGGTTCAGTCAATTCTGTTTTTGACTTAATCAACGGCTTTGCGTTAGGCATTGGGAATGGTCTTGCGATTGTAACGGCAAGAGCTTATGGGAGCCAAGACGAGAAGCTCTTAAAGAAGAGTGTGGCAGGAGCGATTGTGATTGGCATTCTCTCTTCTATTGGTATTACGCTTATTGCCCTGCTTGGCATTAAGCCTTTAATGCATGCCATCAATGTTCCTCAGGCTGTCTTTAATGAAGCCTATAGTTATATATTCTGGATTATACTCTTTTTAACAGTAATGTTTGCCTATAATCTTGCGGCTGGTATATTGCGTTCTATCGGCAATTCCTTCATGCCCCTTGTCTTCCTGATTTTCTCATCATTGTTGAATGTTGGCTTAGATATCTTGTTTATCACCCAGTTCCATATGGGTGTTGCTGGTGCAGCTATTGCGACAGTGATTGCTCAAGGTATTTCTGTTATTTTATGTTTCCTTTATATTATCAAAGCTACACCCATCCTTGTTCCTAAAAGAAGTGATTTCCAGTATGATCCTGAACTCTATAAAGATCTTGCTGGACAGGGTTATGCAATGGCCATGCAATCCGCAATCGTCAATTCTGGTTCAGTCATTCTTCAATCAGGCATCAACGGTCTAGGACAATATGTCATTGCAGGTCATACAGCAGCAAGAAAGCTCTATATGTTCTGTAATATGCCTTTTACAAGCATGGGGCAGGGGATTGCTACATTTATATCACAGAATAAAGGTGCCAATAATCCTCAGCGTATTAGAAGAGGTATGCGTGATGCTTATATTTATGATTTTATTGTTGCGGCATTATTAACGATTATCTTATTGTTTGCAGCACCTAGTATGGTTCGTTTTATCTCTTCTTCAAATAATCCTATTATTGTAGGTAATGGATCACTTTATTTAAGAATTGTTGCTCCAAACTACTTTGTCCTAGGTATTCTTATGCAGACAAGAAGTGCCCTGCAAGGTATTGGGCAAAAGCTCCTTCCCCTTGTCTCAAGTGTAATTGAGTTTATTGGTAAAGTTATCTTTGTCATCCTCTTTATACCACAATTCAAATATATGGCTGTTATTTTCTGTGAACCATCCATCTGGCTCATAATGACTGCTTATCTTCTCTTTGTCTTCTGGCGCGATCCTTTTATTAAATCGGGCAAAAAGGCATAAATAAAGCTGTAGCACTTATGTGTTACAGCTTTTTAATTAAGATATGAAAGTATATAAACTTATTATAGTTGTTTTCGATTAGGGTTTAATGGATGGGTTGATGAGAATCGAAACCCCATTGTTAGCTTAGAAAACCGTGTTATCCCTTGGTATTTCAACTTTTTAATAGAGGATTAGAGTATAAAAAAACACAACTATTTTGTAGCTGTGTTCGACTTTTGTTATTGGAGCGGGTGATGGGAATCGAACCCACGTAGTCAGCTTGGAAGGCTGGAGTTCTACCATTGAACTACACCCGCAACACCAAAGATGGTGCCCTGGGCCGGAGTCGAACCGGCACGGAGTTTGAAGTCCGCGGGATTTTAAGTCCCGTGCGTCTACCAATTTCGCCACCAGGGCAAGGATGGTGGGGAGGGACGGATTCGAACCATCGAACCAAAAGGAACTGAGTTACAGTCAGCCGCGTTTAGCCACTTCGCTACCTCCCCAAGAATGGTGCCGACTATAGGAATTGAACCCACAACCTACTGATTACAAGTCAGTTGCTCTACCAATTGAGCTAAGTCGGCATATACAATTAATACAAATGGTGGGAGCTAACGGGCTCGAACCGCTGACCCTCTGCTTGTAAGGCAGACGCTCTCCCAACTGAGCTAAGCTCCCGTCACCGAATGCTCACTTATAATATCAAATTGACATTATGGTGTCAATGGATTTTTAAGGTTTTGTTATGATTTTCATAATTGATAATTTTGTATCATTTTGATAATTTTGTATTGCGTATTGATAGTTTTCTATTATAATGAGAATAACTTTTCAAGAAGGAGGGGTAATATGAAAAAGCTAGAAATCATTATTCGACCAGAGAAGTTTGAAGACTTGAAGAAAATTCTTGTCGACATGAAAGTTTCAGGTATGAATATTTCTAACGTAATGGGCTATGGTAACCAGATGGGTTATGTAGAACAATATAGGGGTGTTGTCTACAATGTGAACCTGGTACCAAAAATGAAAGTCGAAGTTATTGTCCGTGATGCCAAGGTTGATACGATTCTTGCGAGAATTGCCGATGTATTACCAACTGGTAATGTTGGTGATGGCAAAGTATTCGTTTATGAATGCTTAGATGCAATGCGTATTCGTACTGGCGCTAAGGGCGAAGATGCTTTATAAGGTTTGATATGAATTGGGGGGAATACATATGGACACAATAAGATTAATCAACATCGTATGGGTGTTTGTAGCAAGCTGCTTGGTCATGTTCATGCAGGCAGGGTTTGCTATTCTTGAAACAGGCTTTACGCGAAGCAAAAATGCCAACAATGTTCTCATGAAGAACTTAATGGACTTCTGTATTGGTTCTATTGCTTTCTTTGTCTTAGGATTTGGATTGATGTTTGGTAATGATGCCGGGGGGATTATAGGAACAAGCGGATTCATCAATCCAACAGGCTTGAACTTACAAGCTTTTAAAGATTTATCACCAACTGTCTATCTCTTTTTCCAGACAGTCTTCTGTGCAACAGCGGCAACGATTGTATCAGGAGCGATGGCTGAACGCACAAAATTCAAAGCTTACTTACTTTATACATTGATTATTTCTCTTTGCATCTATCCTGTTTCCGGTCATTGGATCTGGGGTGGTGGCTGGCTCGCAAAGTTAGGCTTTGTGGATTATGCGGGTAGTGCTGCTGTTCACACTGTTGGTGGTGTTGCTGCTTTAATGGGTGCTATTGCCTTAGGCCCACGTATTGGTAAATATAATAAGGATGGCTCTTCCAATGCCATCCCTGGTCATAATATTCCTTTAGGTGCTTTAGGTGTCTTTGTTCTGTGGTTCTGCTGGTTTGGATTCAACCCTGGTTCTTCTTTAGAAGCTGCAACCTATGTTGGTCATACTGCCTTGACGACAAATTTAGCTGCCTGCACAGCTACAATTGTGACAATGTTTGTCACTTGGTATCGTTATGGTAAACCGGATATTTCTATGACATTAAATGGTACTTTAGCTGGTTTGGTGGCTATTACAGCTGGTTGTCATGTGATTGATTATTATGGATCTATAATTGTTGGTGCTGTGTCAGGTGTATTGGTTGTTTTTGGTATTGAATTATTGGATAAGAAATTCCATATTGATGATCCTGTCGGTGCTGTTGGTGTGCATTGCCTCAATGGCATCTGGGGAACAATTGCTGTTGGGCTATTTGCCACAAAAACACCGGTGACTTCAGCAGTAACTGGTTTATTCTATGGTGGTGGTTTTAAACAGCTTGGTATTCAGTTATTAGGTATTACTGCTGTTGTGCTATGGGTTGGTATTACAAGCTTCATAATGTTCAAGGTCATTGCTAAGACTATGGGCTTACGTGCGAGTGCTCAAGAAGAACTTGGCGGTCTTGATATTGGTGAACATGGATCACAGGCTTATCCAGAATTTATCACAAAATAGTTTTGTCTTTTCTTACCTCGTTGTATTTTATCAATATTTACCCTTGGGCAAAGAGATCCTCCTCGGATCTCTTTGTCATTTTGCTTTGAAACTTTTGCATAAACTTTTTCACTTTTTTATAGACAAGGATATTGATCCATGTTATATTATGTGAGGTCCAAGGGGACATGCCTCAATAGCTCAGTTGGTTAGAGCATCTGACTGTTAATCAGGGGGTCGTAGGTTCGAGTCCTACTTGAGGCGCCATCTAGTGGCGGATTGGAGAAACGGTTAACTCACATGCCTTTCACGCATGCATTCACGGGTTCGAATCCCGTATCCGTCACCATTGGACAATGACCTCTCTTATGAGAGGTTTTTTATTTTGTATATTTTAAAGGAGAAGATTTTATATCTTCTCCTTATTTTTTTAAATATTTATTATAAAGCATGCCTTCCTTAAGTGCTTCACTATCGCCACCAAGCAAGTCGACAAGACGATAGGCAAAGGCAAATGTTGTTGCTGGACCACGTGATGTCGTAATATGGCCATCAGTGACAACTTCATCTTCAACATAATGCGTATTATTCAAATAGCTTTCAATCTCTTCACCAGGATAACTTGTCACCGTTTTTCCTTCAACAATACCTGCTGCTCCTAAAGCCATTGGTGCTGCACAAATAGCCGAAATATATTTTTCATCATGATCATAATCCTTCAATAAAGCAATCACACGATCATCATCTCTTAGCTTCCATGCTCCTGCACCACCAGGTAGAATAATCATGTCATATGAAGCCATCTGATTGAAATTCTTATCAGCACGCACCATGATATTTCTTGCACTCACAACAACAAGTTCTTCATTCATCGATATCATATCAACCTGAATACCAGCTCTTCTTAAGATATCAACAGTACCCAAGCATTCTATTTCTTCAAAACCATCCGCTAATAATATCGCTGCATTTTTCATCTCATCATCACCCTTTTTTCTCTATTATAACGATATCAATGTAAATTTCAATATATGAAAAAAGTGTTATCACGTAATTTCTATGAAAATGACAACATTTTTTATACATAGAGACAAAAAAGGGGTTATCCCCTTTTAAATAATGTGCCATAACCTTCATCAGAAAAAATCTCAATCAGAATAGAATGAGGTAAACGTCCATCAATAATAACAGCCTTCTTCACACCGCTCTTAAGCGCATTGACAATACATTCTACCTTTGGAATCATACCACCAGCAATCACGCCAGCTTTTTCAAGCTGATCGACATCACTGATTGTGACTTCTGAAATAAGGGAAGATTCATCATCTTTATCCTCCAACAAACCAGGAATATCTGATACGACAAGCAAGTTCTCAGCATTAAGCTTAGCGGCAATGGCAGCTGCTGCCGTATCGGCATTAATATTATAGGAATTACCATTTGCATCCATTCCGACACTTGCGATAACAGGAATATATCCTTTCTCCAACAAAGCTTCTACTAACTCACTATGCACAGCTGTAATTTCTCCTACATAACCTAGTTCCTCGCTAACTGGCTGAGCTTCAAGAAGCATATTATCAATTCCCGAAAGTCCAACAGCTTTATTGGCTTTGGCTTGTATTCTTTTGACAAGATTCTTATTTACTTTGCCTGCTAATACTTCCTGAACAATATCAATTGTATCAGCATCAGTATATCTAAGACCGTTGATGAATTTGGATTCAATATGGGCGCGTTTTAAGGCATGGGAGATTTCAGGACCACCTCCATGCACAAGTACGACTTTAATGCCTACAAGATTCATCAGACAAACATCATCAATGACATTGTTGATAAGATCTTCATCAATCATCGCATTACCGCCATATTTCACCACAACAATCTTACCACGATATTCTTGGAGATAAGGAATGGCTGTTGAAAGAATCTGAGCTTTTAATATTGCATTCGTAGCCATTTTCTTTTCCTCCTATGTTCGATAGTCACCATTAATTTTGACATAGTCATATGTGAGATCACAGCCCCATGCTGTAGCTGAATAGTCACCATCATTGAGATCAATTGCGATAATGATTTCATCTTCACTTAATACTTTTGTCGCAAATTCTTCATCAAATTCTACACCCATACCATTATGACAAACATAGAGATCCCCTACTGTTGATTGTAGATGAACATCAACCTTGTTCACATCAACATCTGCTGGTGCATAGCCAATCGCACAAAGAATACGCCCCCAGTTAGCATCCTTGCCAAACATTGCAGCTTTAAAGAGTGAAGAAGTAATGACGCTCTTAGCGACAGCTTTCGCATTCCAGACAGACTTGGCATGGGAAACCTTGCATGTCAACAGCTTTGTCGCACCTTCTCCATCTTTCGCAATACCTCTTGAGAGTTGTTCACAGATATAGAAAAGCGCATCTTCCATAACCTGATAATCATGGTCTTTAAAGACAATTTTCTTATTACCTGCAAGACCATTACACATCACACAAAGCATATCATTTGTGGATGTATCACCATCCACAGAGACCATATTAAATGTATCGTTGACAACTTCATGTATCATAATGTCCAACATTTCCTTGGAAATATCAACATCACTCGTCACAAATGCCAACATTGTAGCCATGTTGGGATGAATCATCCCACTGCCCTTCGCAATCGCGCCAATATGGGCAATCTGGCCATCAATTACGAATTCTACCGCATATTCTTTAGGCTGTGTATCCGTTGTCATAATGCCATGCACTGCATCATCAGAGCCATCCTTCTTTAAGCCTGCCACAAGTTCATGCATATGTTCTTTAAAGGGATCAATGACCATTGGCTGGCCAATGACACCTGTCGATGCCACAATGACATCTTCTTCTTTAATGCCAAGTTCCTTAGCAACGAGTTCTGATGTCTCTGTCGCAAGTTCTACGCCATTACTATTACATGTATTCGCATTTCCACTATTACAAATAATAGCCTGGGCAATACCATCTTTTAAATGTTTCTTGGTGACAATTAATGGTGCACCTTTTACCTTATTCTGTGTATAGGTTGCAGCTGCAATACATGGCTCTTTTGAATAAATCAAAGCTAAGTCTTTCTTCGCTTTATTTTTTCTCATCCCCGCATGTATGCCATTGGCTACAAATCCTTCAGGTGCACAAACACCACCAGTTATATCTCTCATTTCTTATTTCCCCCTAGAAAGAAGGGCCGACATAATTCAGTCCTGTATTTTCTTTTAAGCCAAACATTAAATTCATATTCTGAATCGCTTGGCCTGCTGTTCCTTTGACCATATTATCGATTGTTGAAACGACAATAAGTGTATGATTTCTTTCATCCATATGTAATGAAATATCACAATAGTTTGTATAAGTGACAAACTTAAGATCAGCTTGTTTACCTAACGGTAAGATACGTACAAACTGTTCATCTTGATATATATTTTGGTAGAGCTTATAAATATCTTCGAGTTTCACATCTTCTTTAAGATCAATATACATTGTTGAAACAATACCTCTATTGACCGGTAATAGATGTGGGACAAAAGTAATGCGCATAGCTTCACCACTCATCTTTGAAAGTTCCTGTTCTATTTCAGGTGTATGACGGTGATTGCCAGCCTTATAGGGATGGAAGGATTCATTGGTCTTGGTGAAATGCGTATCTTCCGTAAGCTTCTTACCTGCTCCTGTTACGCCTGATGCTGAATTGACAATGATATGTTTATTGGCATAGAGATGTTGAAGCATAATGGGATAAAGACCAAGCTGTACACTTGTAGGATAGCATCCTGGATTACCAATTAAACAAGCATGTTTGATTTCTTCACGATGTGTTTCTGATAAGCCATAAACTTGTTTTTGGTGAAGAGCACTATTTTCGTACTTCTTGCCATACCAAAAAGCATAGTCGTCGGGGTTATCCAATCTAAAATCTGCACCTAAATCAATAAATTTCTTATTTAGATCAAGTGCTTTCTGGGCAAAGGCTTCACTGATGCCCGCTGGTAAGCCTGCAAAGATGACATCTGACTTCTGTATCACTTCATCCTCATCTTCGACAAAAGGAACATCGCATATTTGGTAAAAAGAAGGATAGAGTTCTGAAACGGTCTTGTTGGCATCAGAATGTGCACTTACACCCACAACTTCCACATCCGGATGATTCAACAAGAATCTCAACGCTTCACTTCCCGCATAACCACTCGCTCCAATAATACCCGCTTTAATCATAGTAATGCACCAGCTTTCTTAATGACTCTTACGATATTTGTTTTTTCGATATCTGGACTTGGTCCACCAACAACCGCTCTATTCTTGACACATGTCTCTAAGCTAATAGCGTTGTAGATATCACCTTCAAACATATCCGTGAACTGTTTGAATTCAGAGAGCTGCAATGATTCTAGTGTTTCATTATTCTCAATACAGTAAGCAACGAGTTTTCCTGTTATCTTGTAGGCATCTCTAAAGGCCATGCCTTTCTTAGTCAGATAGTCTGCACAGTCTGTCGCATTGATAAAGCCCTTAGCTGCAGCTTCTCTCATTTTCTCTTTATGTACTGTCATGGTTGCCAACATTTCATCAAAGACTGGCAAACAAAGCTTCACTTGATCCAAGGCATCAAAGAGTGTTTCTTTGTCTTCCTGCATATCCTTATTATAAGCAAGCGGAATGCCTTTCATGACTGTAAGAAGTGTAGTGACACTGTTGATGACTCTTGCACTCTTACCTCTGACAAGTTCAGCAATATCTGGATTCTTCTTTTGAGGCATGATGGATGAACCTGTCGCATAGGCGTCATCAAGATCGATGAACTTAAATTCCCAGCTACACCAAAGAATGATTTCTTCTGAGAATCTTGACATATGCATCATGATAAGAGATAAAGCATTGATGAACTCAATCGCATAATCACGATCACTTACCCCATCAAGTGAATTATACATAATATCATTCATCCCAAGTTCTTCTGCCACAAACTGACGATCTAATGGATATGTCGTTGTCGCAAGAGCACCACAACCAAGTGGTGAGACATTGGTACGTTCATCAATATCGTTGAGACGATCCATGTCTCTTAAAAACATCTCTGCGTAGGCCATCAAGTGATGGGCAAAGGTAATGGGCTGAGCTCTTTGCATATGTGTATAGCCTGGCATAATTGTTTCTGTATGCTTTGAGGCAATGTTTGTAAGTGTAGTGATGAGATGGTGAAGAAGTTCTTTCACTTCCTTGATTTCATCATGCACATAGAGTCTTAAGTCTAATGCAACCTGGTCATTTCTTGAACGGCCTGTATGAAGCTTCTTGCCTGAAACTGGATATTTCTTTGTCAGTTCTGCTTCGATAAACATATGAATATCTTCAGCATTAGGATCAAAGAGTAATTTGCCATCTTCTATATCCTTTAAGATTTCTTTGAGACCTTGTTGGATCTCTGTATAAGCTTGTTCATCAATAATCCCCTGTTTATAAAGCATCTTGCTATGGGCAAGAGAGCCTTTGATATCTTGGCGATACATACGGCAATCAAATGATATTGATGAATTAAACGCATTCACGTCTTCTGCTATTTCTTTACTAAATCTTCCTGCCCATAATGCCATAATGCTTTCCTCCTATAACTTATGTTCTTTAGCTTTTGCAATCATCTTAATTGGTAAACCATAAAGATTAATGAAGCCTGCTGAATCAGCCTGATTATAATCATCATCTTCTCCAAATGATGCTGTTTGTTCTGAATAAAGTGTTGTTGGTGAAGTCATGCCTGCTTCTATAATATTGCCCTTATACAATTTCAGTTTCACATCACCATTCACATTTTCCTGTGTCTTATCCACAAAAGCATTAATAGCTTCTGTTAAAGGTGAATACCAATAACCATTATAGAGAATATCAGCTAATTCAAGACTGACTTTCTGTTTAAAGTGCTGTGTATATTTATCAAGAGTGATTTCTTCTAAGTCCGCATGAGCTTTATAAAGAATTGTACCACCTGGTGTTTCATAGACACCTCTAGACTTCATGCCGACAAGTCTATTTTCAACCATATCGATAATACCAATACCATTCGCACCACCAATTTCATTGAGCTTTTCAATTAAAGCGACACCATCCATCTTTTCACCATTCAACGCTACAGGAATACCCTTTTCAAAAGTAATTGTGACATATGTTGGTGTGTCCGGTGCTTTTTCTGGAGAAACGCCTAATTCAAGAATTTCATCATATTTTGGTTCATTAGCTGGATTTTCTAAATCCAAGCCTTCATGAGATAGGTGCCATAAGTTCTTATCTTTTGAATAGTTTGTTTCTCTGTTGATTTTAAGTGGAATTTTTCTTGCTTCCGCATAATCAATTTCATCATCTCTTGATTTGATATCCCAGATTCTCCAAGGGGCAATAATTGGCATATCTGGCGCAAATGCTTTAATCGCAAGTTCAAATCTTACCTGGTCATTACCTTTGCCTGTACAGCCATGACAGATGGCATCAGCACCTTCTTTTTTAGCAATCTCTACTAACTTCTTGCCGATAATAGGTCTTGCGAGAGAAGTCCCCAACAAGTATTTATCTTCATATTTCGCATTGGCTTTAATAGCTGGGAAAATGAAGTCATAAACAAAATCATGTTTTAAATCTAAGCAATAGAATTTATCAGCACCTGTATTGAGTGCTTTGTCTTCAAGACCATCAAGTTCATCCTTCTGACCAACATCAGCTGCTACCGCAATAACTTCACAACCATAATTTTCTTTTAACCAAGCAATGATAATTGATGTATCCAAACCACCTGAATAAGCTAAAACAACTTTATTAAATTTCTTTTCCATAATCTTTTTCCTCTACTTTTCTTAATTTATTTTTATGAATCAAAACTTAACTCTCTTCGTCGGACTTTCATATCATTGCCTCCTAATCAAAAAACGCCTCTAGAATAAATCTAGAGACGTCATATACGCGGTACCACTCTAGTTGCTCATATGAATATATGAACCAACTCATTCCCTTAACGCAGGTTCACGTTTCCTCCTACTCAGTTCAAAGGAACACTCACAGGTGCGCTTCACTCTTAGTTCATCTAGTCACCTTTCACTCTGTATGACCTCGCTAAAGACTTCCTAAAAGCTACTCTCCTGGTCGAAGCTTTTTTTAACTTGGCTACATAATACGTTAACTCTTTTCTTGTGTCAATAACTTTTTGTTTTTTATTTCTTGTAACCATAAATATAGAATAATTGTGTCGTATTATTCTAAATATTTAATCTTTATATAATGCATCAAAGAGTTTTTGAAGTTTCTCATCACGAGCTTTTGTCGCTGCTTTGTCCTTGCCATCCGCATAGTCATAGAAGCCTTTTTTCGTCTTTACGCCCAGTTCTCCACGTTCATAATGTTCTGCTAGCTCTTTAGGAATTTCATGAGAATCTTCTAAGTCTGGCATGAGATAGCTAGAGACATGATAGAACGTATCTAGGCCACCAAAGTCCAATGTTTCAAGTGGACCTAAGCAAGCCCATCTGAAGCCTAGTCCATACTTCATGACATCATCAATACCTTCTTTAGATACAACTCCTGCATCGACTAAACTCAATGCTTCTCTGACGACAGCTAATTGTAATCGATTGGCGGCAAAGCCTAAGACATCTTTGTTGACAAGAACTGGCTTCTTATCAATCGATAAGGCAAGATCATAAATAGCCTTAGCGACATCATCTCTTGTATGATCATTCTTGATGATTTCTGTAAGAAGAATAAGTGTTGGTGGATTGAACCAGTGGAAGCCAATAAAGCGTTCAGGATGGCTTACAGCTTCTGAGAGCTTATTGATTGATAACCCAGAAGTATTTGTAGCGATGATTGTGTTATCTTTGACATAGTTGTTGAGTTCTTGATAGAAGGCAAATTTCTTATCAAAGTCTTCAATAATATTTTCAACAATCAAGTCACAATCACCAAATGCCTGCATATCTGTTGTGTAGGCAATCTTCTCTCTTTGTGCCTCAGCAATCTTTGTTTTGGCTTTATCGAGTGTTTCTTGGCGATGATTATAGAGGACAACATCATAGCCATATTTCGCAAAAATATCAGCCATGGAATAACCCATTGTCCCCGCTCCAGCAATCACAATTTTCTTAATTTCCATAAATACAACCTTCTTTCATAGCTCTATTTTAGCACAAAAAAAGAGCACTAACCTGAGCTAGTACTCAATAATCTATTATTCGTCGTCTTCTACAGGTGAGAATTGATCAGCACCTACACCACAAACTGGACATACATAATCTTCTGGTAATTCGTCACCTTCGTATACGAATCCACAAACATCACAAACCCATTTCATAGACTAATTCCTCCTATTTCTTTTTGTGCCTTTATTATCAACTATCTTGCATGAAAATACAATCATTTTGCGTTAAAAAATGCATAAACTTAACTTCGTTTACGACGATCATGTATACGATAGTATTCAGCTTTATCTTGATACATCTTATTATCAGCTAAAGCAACTGTTTCATTGATTTTGGACATATCTTCGCTAAATGCAAAGCCAACTGCAACGACATACTCTTTTGTTTCGCTGAGTTTTCTTTGAATGGTCTTTTTGGCTTCTAAGAAATCCTGTTTACTCATGAGTGGAAGAAGCACGATGAACTCATCGCCTCCTTCACGATAGATATTCGCACTGCCAAATTGTCTTGATAGCAATGAAGCAACCTTACATAATGCAATATCACCAGCCGCATGGCCATAACGATCATTGATTGTTTTAAGGCCATTGAGATCCGCAAAGACAACACCAAGAGATCCTTTTGTCTTTTCTAGTTCCGCAAGTCTTTGTTGGAGGGCATTGCGGTTATGGACACCCGTTAAGCTATCATAATTGCTTAGATGGTGAAGTTTCTGGATCATATGATGATTAGCAATTCTCACCCCAATAAAATAGGAAGTCATCTCTAGAATAATACGAGTATTGACAAGATCTGAGAATTCAAAATTATCAGCCCCAAGATATCCAGTAAGCTTCCCTTTATGATAGAACGGAGCAGCTATTAAGCGATAGATTCCCTGTCGTTTTAAAATCTGATAATCAGACGGATAATCTTCTTTCAACATCTCAATATTAGGAATAAAAACCACTGTATCCTGCTCAAGAAAAGTTTCCCAACCCAGCATATATTCATCATAACTGAGATTCTGCAAAGTATCCATCTCACTTGTAATACCCTCTTTACACCATTCAAAAGTATTACTAATAGTTTTTAAATCCGTCTCAAGAATATAAAGACGATCAGGATGAATAGCTTTGCTTAATGTCAATAAAGCATCTGACATAGCTTCATTATAGCCCTGGTCGCTACTGAGTATTGTAGAAACGCGCAAGACAATATTATTAGTGAAGCTTGTTTGTTTATTCATGACATCTTCTTCATGTTCATGATCAACTATAGTAAATGTATAAGCAATATAGCCCGGTGTACTTGTTGGACCAACCGTAAATGAAAGCCAATGACTTATTTCAGGAGAATACATGACATCATTGATTGTCTTTTTTTCTTGATCTGCTTTGAAACAATAATCAAACCATTTTAATTCTGCTTCAGGATAGATTTCTGTAAAACGTTTGCCTAGGAGGTATTCTGGTGTTGTATTCCCTAGTTTGCAATAACGCCTATTCACATAAGCATATTCTGTATCAATAACACGATCTCTCTTCTCATTATATATCAATTTGAATACTGCATATTCCTCAGGTATATCCTCAAAACTATTGAGCTCAAATGCATTATTCATGAATACCAACCACCTTTTCTAACACACATTTCTCAAACATATTTTCATCCATCGGCTTCGCAAAATAGAATCCTTGAATCATATCACAGCCAATCTGTACAAGAAAATCATATTGTCCCTTGTTTTCCACACCTTCCGCAACAACACACTTACCCGTTTCTTTCGCATAGGCAACCGTATGTTTTAATAATGCTTCAGCATCCTTCTTGCCAATTAAATCAACAAGTGATTTGTCTAGCTTGAGCGTTGTGAAAGGAAGTGTTTCTAATGCCGCGAGCGTAGAAAAACCAGCTCCAAAGTCATCCATATGTAAGATAAAGCCATACTTTGACAGTTCCTGCGCTAGCTTATGTATTTTCACATCACTTACTGCTGCACTTTCAGTTATTTCAATTGGTAAGTGTTTGATGATATTGCCATATTTCATAGCGATATCATAATAGGCATCTGCGACATTATCATCATAGACACTTACACGTGATAAATTGACTGAAATAGGTAAAGCATGACCTTCTTCAAGTAGTTTCATTTCCATCTTACAAACTTCTTCAAAGACATAGCCATCCAGCTTACGAATCTTCCCACTCTTTTCTAGAATAGGTATGAATTCTCCTGGAGAAATCATTTTACCATCTTTCTGTTTCCAACGAGCTAACGCTTCTGCACCAACGATTTCTTTTGTATGACTATCATATTTAGGTTGATACCATACTGATATTTCATGATTCTTAAGTGCTATTTCAAAGATGTTTTCAATACGTTTTTCTTCTTCCATCTGATCAACCATTTTCTGATCAAATTCAACATAGTCCTGATTACTATTAGCACGTATTGTTGATAAGGCATAGTTTGTCTTTTCAATAATTTCATCAACCGTTAATTCCTTACGTGGTGTAACATAGACAGACCACTTGATAGAAAGATTACGCATGTTTGTTTCCTCTTTTATGAGTTCCGCAAACTGTGCACAGCCATTCTTACGTTCATCATAACTCATTGTCTTGCGATAGCAGGCAAAGACCCCTGATCCCATATAAGTAAGGCAAGTATATTCATTTTTGGCAGCAATTAAACCTTGCCCAATAAGCGATAATAAGTTATCAACCTTTATAGTGCCATATTGGATATTGAGGGATGTGAGATCATCCACCTTGAGGACACAAAAATCAAAATCGATATCAGGATATTCATGTCGCATCTTTTCACCATAAATACGGAAGGCTTCTTTGGTATAGAGATGTGTTAAAGTGTCCACTTCCACAAGGGAAAGATTCTTCTCTAATTCATTCATTTCTCGCATCATAGCCACACTGTCATCTTCACAGCCAATCCCAATAATAAAATTATCAAAATCATCAGCATGACCAATACGCACAATCTTTGTATTATAGTAATGAATATTATGATCCTGCATAGTACGAAAATGAATCATGAAGCTTTCACGTTTCTTTAATGTATCCACAATATGATCAAAATTACCATTTTCAAGAACAGTATAACGATCTTCCTCAATAACATGTTCCTTTACATATGTTTCTAGGTAATCATGATATGAGTTATATTGACGAAAGATATCTTCAGGCTTCTGCTGTGCACCATTATCACGATATACAAAGCATTTTTTACTATTCACATCAACCAATAAAACAGTCAAAAGGTCAGAAGTGAATGCTTTTATATATGCTAAATCACGTAAATCATCAACACTCGTAGGAAGAGTTGCAGCAATTTTGGCATCACTGCCAACAGTAGAGAATACAAGGGCATGGCATGTTCCATGACCATCTATTGGTATTTCAACAGCATCAACAGATTCCATAATATTACGAATAGGATCACAATATGTTCTTGGGCCTTTTATGCCATTATGGACAGGACAAGGTCCACATGGTTCATCAATATCTGAAAGACATCGATAGCACTTCTTTCCCACTTCTATCTGGGGATAAATCTTTTTTGCGGTGTCATTGACACTGATGACATTATAGTCTTCATCGATCACATAACAACCTGATGACACATTCTCCATACGCTCATCTCCTCACAACACCTGTAATAAAATAGTAACATTTGCATCATATGAATGCAATATTTCGAGAATATCAACTTACTTTTATTTGACATTACAAATACAATAAAACCATCTCTAAAAGATGGCTTTAAAAAAGCACCCATTTAAGGATGCTTTCAGATTAGATATTTTCTTTAAAAGCAGCTTCCATAGAAGCAGCAGCCTGTTCTTCATTTTCACCTTCAACACGAATGATAACAGTGTCACCCTGCTTAAGATTTGTACCAATGAGGGGAAGAAGCTTTTTCACATCGACACCTTCTTCACCTTTCCAGAGTGTAACTCTACCAGGATAGCTTTGAGCAATGGCTGCAATTTTGCCTGCAGGTCTTGCATGCATGCCCTGTGGATCTTGAATCGTATAAGTAAATTCTTTCATTTCTTTACCTCTTTTCTTAAAACAGGGTATCGATGATACCCTGTTTAGTTTTTATGCCGCTTTATCAATTTTTCCTACTGCATCTTTGTTTGTGACAATAAGAACAACTGTATCAGAATAGCCTGCATCTTTAATGGCAGAACGATCAAATGTAAGAAGCTTCTGGCCTTTAGTGACCTTGTCGCCCTGTGTAACGAAGCCGGCAAAGCCTTCACCTTCCATATTAACTGTATCAACACCAACATGGATCAGCACTTCAACACCATCATCTGATAATAAACCAACTGCATGGTTAGTAGGGAAGACCATCTGTACAGTACCATCAAATGGAGCATAGACATTACCATCAACTGGTTCAATACCTACTGATGGACCCATAGTTTCAGCTGCAAACATTGGATCAGGAATCTTTGAAGCAGGAACGATTGTACCATTGACAGGCTGAACAACGTCACCTTTTTCAGTTTTAATAGCGACTGTTGTAGGTGCTGGAAGTTCTTCTGCTGCTGGTTTATCCCAATCATCAGGATCTTCATGCCATAATGTGAATGTAAGTGCGAAGGCGATACCACCAGCTACTGCAAGTAAGATACAATACTGGATTGGTTTATTGATTGTTAAGAAACCAGGAATACCAGTAACACCATAAGCAGTAGCACCTAAGCCCATCCATTCACCAACTAATGCACCAGCTGCACCACCGATCATACCAAATACGAATGGTTTCATTAATCGTAAGTTAACACCGAAGATAGCAGGTTCAGTAATACCTAATGCTGCTGAAAGTGAAGAAGGAACGGCAATAGCTCTACGTTTAGAACTCTTTGTCTTAATACCAACAGCTAAGCAGGCACCGAACTGTGCGAAGTTAGCTGCAGATGCGATTGGCATCCAAATATTTAAGTTGCCGAAATCTTTAGAAGCAAGTAAGCCTGCTTCGATAACGTTGTACATATGGTGTAAGCCCATAACAACTGTAACTGGATAGATAGCACCCATTGCTGCTGCACCAACACCATAACCAACTGTAATTAACCATTTAGCACCTGTTAATACATATGTTTCAAGTGTTGAGAAGATTGGACCAATAGCCATGAATGTAAGTAAGGCAGTTAAGAGAACTGTAGTAAGTGGTGTAATGAATAAATCAAGAACTGCAGGTACATGGTCATGTAACCATTTTTCTAATTTACACATTACCCAAATAGCGATAATAACTGGGATAACGTGACCTTGATAACCAAGCACGTTAATCTGACCTAAATAGTAATTACCAAAGTGAATACCTTTACCTAACATGTACCATACTTTGTACCCATTAGCAGCATTCCAGCCATTAGTAAGATTAGAGTGGATCATCATAAGACCCATAACAGCGCCTAAGAAGATGTTACCGCCAAATACTCTTGCAGCAGATACTGCAACGATAACTGGTAAGTAAGCGAATGCGGTATTAGCAGCCATATCAAGGAACTGATACCAAGGTGTAGCTGCGAAGCCAGGAATAGCTTTACCTAATGCTTCGACGATACCCATCATTAAACCAGAAGCAACGATTGCTGGTAAGATTGGTACAAATACATCACCTAAAGTCTTTACCATACGTTTTGGTAATGGCTGTGATGCAGCTGCTGCTGCTTTTACATCATCCTTTGTTGCAGCAGTTAAGCCAGATACTTTTAAGAATTCATCGTAAACATGATTAACAGTACCAGTCCCGATGATTGCCTGTAACTGTCCATTAGAGCTAAATACGCCCTGTACGCCTTCGACATTTTCAAGTGCTTTCAAGTCAACCTTGTCAATATCAACAATTGCAAGTCTTAATCTTGTTGCACAATGAGCTGCAGTAGCTACATTGTCTTTGCCACCAAGAGTTGCCCATATCTCGGCAGCACATTTTGCATAATCAAGTGCCATAAATAAATTTTCCCCTTTCGTAGCACTTTTTTATTACAACTATTCTTTCTGAATAGTTCTAACCTAAATCAAACCTAAATGTTTGAATGCTTTTGCCAAGCCATCATTCTTTACATCATCAGCAACATAAGTGCTGATTGCTTTAAGCTTGTCTGAACCATTGGCCATAGTTACGGATACGCCAACAGTCTGAATCATTTCCAAATCATTCATCGAATCACCAAAACCATAAGTATCTTTCATATCGACACCAAGTTTTTCAGCCACACGTTCAATTCCTTTGCCCTTATCAAAAGCACGATTGACTAAATCACCATTAAGGCAATTGTGTGCAGCCACATCCTGAATCGCAAAATTAAAGTCCTTCTCTAATAATGCTCTTGCTTCAGTTAATTGTGATTCTTTTTGACACATAATAACGACTTTATAAATTGGTCTACCATCGTATTCATGCATTGGCCTAATACCAAGATCTTCCGATAAAGCTTTACGCCATCTTTCAATCTCACTATTTCCTTCACTTGTTCCCTTTAAGAAGTCTCCCAGGCTTTCATCACCATATGTAGCATCCTTAGCTTCAATTGTTCTAAAGACACCATTTCTCTTCAAGACATCAAGTGCTAATTCTGTTTGTTCTTGTGTCATTGGGTGATCATAAATGACTTCATCACCAATCGTCACATAACCACCACCACTCGCTACAACACCATCAAAGCCATATTTCAATAATGGTGAAAGCATTGCAAGATTACGACCAGTGCATAAAAATACTTTATTTCCCTTTGCCTGTGTTGCCTTGATGGCATCTAAGGCACTTTGTGGTGGTACATTACTGCCAGCTTCAGTTAATGTTCCATCAATATCAACGAAGATTAATTTCATTTTGTAGTTACCTTCTTTGTAGAGGCTTTCTTCGTTGTCTTACGTGTTTTCTTAGCAGCTGGTTTTCTTGTTGTTTTTTTCGCAGACTGTGTCTTTTTTGCGGCAGGCTTAGCTTCTACCTTGACTTCAGCTTTCTTTTCAGCAGGTTTAGCTTCTGCCTTTACTTCAGCTTTCTTTTCAGCAGGTTTAGCTTCTGCCTTCACTTCAGCTTTCTTTTCAGCAGGTTTAGCTTCCGCCTTCAATTCAGCTTTCTTTTCAGCAGGTTTAGCTTCTGCATCTGACTTATCTACTGGTTTTGTTTTTTTTTCAACAGGAGTAGGTGCTTCATTGTTGTATTCTTTTTCACGATAAGAATGTAATAACCAAGCAAAGCTATGTCCAGCTAAGTTAACACCCTTGGCATCTCTCTGTAAACCTGTCATTAAATCAATATAATCTTCCTCTTCATTGATCCATGCAACTTGTTCATCTTCAGAGAAGTTGAATAAGGCAATAAGCTTTTCATTATCAAAATAACGACCAATACCTAATACATGATCATTATATGTTTCTACAACCCATGCATCTGCATCACTTTCAAATACAGGATGAGAAGCACGAATCTTTTCTAATTTACGTAATGCATGGAATAAACGGCCTTGACGTGTATTCATATCGTTACGCATAGCGACATGATCCCAGTTTAAATCACCACGATGTAAATATCTTGAGTCATCCCACTTTAATGGATCATCATGATAGCTATAGTCATTTAACTGACCAATTTCATCACCACTATAAAGTACTGGAATACCTGATTGAGTGAATAAGAATGCATGCAACATTTCATCTAATTCTAGAGACATGTTAAGCTTCCAGTCATTCTTTTCATATACAGCTGCTTCTACACCACATAAAGAAGCTGTTGTACCACAAAGTCTTGCATCACCAAGTGTTGGATCATCATTATAAAGTTCACCACGTCCATTACTTTCCCAAAGCTTACCGGTGAAGTAGTCATTTAAGAATTTCTTATGCAAAACTTCGTTTATACCAAACTGGCCTAAGAAATCATAATCAAGACCCCAGCCAATATCATCATGACATCTTAAATAATTCAAGAATGTATACTGTTTAGGTAAGGCAAAAACTGTTCCTAATTGATGTTTTAAGAGACGTACATCTCTTGTCGCTACTGTATGCCATGTAGATGCCATTGTTGTAACATTGTAAAGCATATGACATTCTGGTTTTTCAATTGAACCGAAGTATGGTACAACCTTGCTTGGTTCCATAACAACTTCACCAAGTAATAACGTCCCTGGACATACGACTTCAGCTGCCATACGCATTAATCTGACAAGTGTATGCACTTCTGGTAAGTTACGACATGATGTCCCAAGCTTCTTCCAGATATATGGCACAGCATCAAGACGAACAATATCAACGCCATGATTACATAAATTCAACATGTTTGCAGTCATGTCATTGAAGACTGTTGGATTGTTGTAATTTAAGTCCCACTGATATGGATAGAATGTTGTCATTACGACCTTATGTGCTTCTTCACACCAGCTAAAGTTACCTGGCGCTGTTGTTGGGAAAACCTGTGGTACTGTCTTTTCGAATTCATTTGGAATATTCCAGTTATCGAAGAAGAAATAACGATCCTGGTATTCTTTCTCCCCAGCACGTGCACGCTTAGCCCATTCATGGTCTTCTGAAGTATGGTTCATAACGAAGTCAAGACATACAGACATCCCCTTCTTATGACATTCAGTAGCTAAGTCAGATAAGTCTTCCATTGTCCCAAGTTCTGGTTGTACTTTTCTAAAGTTACTAACGGCATAGCCCCCATCACTTCTACCAGCTGGTGACTCAAGTAGCGGCATTAAGTGTAAGTAGTTAACACCACATTCCTGGACATAATCGAGATGCTCTTTTACCCCTTTAAGAGTACCTGCAAACTGCTTAACATACATCAACATACCAAGCATTTCATTACCTTGGTACCAGTTTGGAACGGCAATTCTTGCTTCGTCCCATTCTTTCAATAAATCACTTCTTTCTGTGTAATACTGATGCAACATTTCACAGAAATAATCGAATGCATGTGGATCATTATACAACTCAGTATAAAGCCACTTCATCTCATCATAATGTTCTAATAAACGAGTCTTAAACTCGCTCTCCCAATTCTCGTTGATCATATTGCCTCCTATAATCAAAATGAAAAAACATAAATACCATATGTTTCTAAGAAATATAATATATGAAAGCGTATTCTTTTTCAACGTAAATATCTTTCATTTTAAAAAAATATATGAAATATTTTTACACAAGCTACTTACGTTATGAAATGTTTTGCCGTGTGTACTTACTTACTTTTTAAAATATATCCTCTATTCCAACAAAAAAGTGATTCCACCAAATCTTAGAATCACTTTCATATAATTTATTTGTTATTTCACTTCTTCAAGCCATTCTGTTGAAGTTTCCTCACCTGGTACTTCAATCGCTAAGTGAGAGAACCAGCTATCATCAGCAGCACCATGCCAATGTTTCACATCAACAGGAATATTGATACAATCTCCTGGCTGCATCAACACTGGATCCTTGCCCCATTCCTGATAATAACCTTTTCCACCAACACAGATCAAAATCTGACCACCACCACTTTTCGCATGATGAACATGCCAGTTGTTTTTACAACCTGGTTCAAATGTAACATTATGAATGCCAACTTGTGATGAGGAAACAGGTGCTAAGTAGCTATTACCTGAGAAGTATTTCGCATAAGGATTAGGATCCCCAATAGGGAACATGAGAGTAGCTTGATATTGTTCTAAGGCACTCATGTTTTCATCTACCTCTTCCTTCCAGACTTCCTTAGCCTGATTGAAGACTGCCCAAGCTTTAGGCCAACCTACATAGAAGGCTACATGTGTGATCACAGCTGCGATTTCTTTCTTTGTCACACCATGTGCTTTCGCATTTTGTAGATGATATGTCAAAGAAGAATCCGTTATCCCTGATGACATTAATGCAACAACAGTAATAATACAACGTGTTTTAAGATCAATATCATCATTATTCCAGTTTTCACCAAACAATATATCATCATTAAAATGTGCAAATTCAGGAGCAAATTCTCCTAAGCTTTTTCTGCCCGCTGTCTGTACAATTTTTTCAGCCATAACAATCATCCTTCTTTCTTTATAATGAAGCTTTAAAGATATCAGCAATATCTTTTTCTGTTAATGGAGCCCAAGCTTCTTCTAAGCCTTCATTAATAGCTACATGATGAGCCATTTCATCAATACGACTCTCATCAATACCAACATCCTTTAAATGCATTGGAATATTGATTGATTCAAAGAATTTATATGTTTCATCAATAGCCTTATTCGCTATATCAAAGGCATCAAGTGAAGCATCAATACCAAATACATTCACACCATATTTCACAAAACGATCAACCGTCTTTTCATTTAAAATATGTTTCATCCATCTTGGGGTAATAATCGCAAGACCCTCACCATGAGTAATATCATAATAAGCAGAAAGAGCATGTTCCATACCATGGCATGGCCATCCAGATTCACTGTTACCTAGGGCATAAATACCATTACAGCCATAAGTACAATCAAGCATCATTTCTGCTCTTGCTTTGTAGTCTTCTGGATTTTCAAGACATTTCTTAGCATTGATCATCAGGCTCTTGAGAGCACCTTCCATGAAAGCATCATTGAGTAATGTTGAGTCTTCACAGAAATATTGTTCCATAATATGATTCATAGCATCAGCACAGCCTGCTGCTGTTTGTTTCTTAGAGACTGTGAATGTATATGTTGGATCTAGGAAAGAAACGGCTGGATAGAGTAATGGATCGACATAGCCAATCTTGTCATTAGTCTCTGTTCTTGAAATAACACCACCACAGTCATATTCACTACCTGTTGCGGCAAGAGTAATGATATCCACAATAGGGAGTGCTGCCTGAGCTTTGACCTTATATGAGATCAAATCCCATGGATCACCATCATATTTAGCACCAGCAGCAATGGCCTTTGAACAATCCAGAACACTACCGCCACCAACTGATAAAATGACATCAACATCATTTTCCTTACAAAGCTTGACACCTTCTAGTACACTTGGATCATATTTAGGATTAGGCTGAATGCCTGCTAATTCAACAATCTCAAAATCACTTAAAAGATCTTTGACTTTGTCATAAAGACCAAGCTTCTTAATACTGCCTCCACCATATGTCAAAAGAATCTTATGACCATATGATTTCATCACTTCAGGAAGCTTCTCTACAACACCTTCTCCAAAGATTAATCTTGTAGGTGTACAATAATCAAAATTCTGCATATCCAATCTCCTCTCATTTCTTTATCTAATTAATCTTACACTTTTATTCTAGAACCTAAAGTTGGCTTTAGGTCAAGAACTATTTTATTTCTAATTCACTTAAATCTGGTTCAATAATGTCAACACATGAAAAGATACCGTCTTCATATTCAAACTTAAATATTGTACAGTTCTTTATACCACGACGATAATGCATCATATTATATTCTTCAAAGGCTCTTACAAAATTTGCACAGGCACCACCATGTGACACGGCAAACACAACTTGATGATCTTCTTTGTCCATGACTTCTGTCAATGTCTTAACCATGCGCTCTTGAAGCTGTTGTTGGTTTTCTCCACCATAATAGACAAAGAAGTCACCATAAGGGAGTTTAGGATTTAAGAATTCATCCATCGCTTCAAATCGTCCAAAATTCCATTCCTTGAGTCCCTTTAGTCTTGTATAAGGATATTTGTTTTTGGTGACAATTTCGAGCGTATCACAGGCACGTTCACTTGTACTTGCATAACAATGATCAAAAGTAATATTGTTGTCTTCGAAATAACGGGAGGCGATTTCAGCCTGCTTGATGCCTAGTTCTGTTAGTGGTGAATCACACCACCCCTGGATCTTATGTTCCACATTGAATAATGTCTGACCATGACGCATTAAATATAATGTTTTCTTCATTGATTTCACCTTCTTCTACTCATCTCTATATATAACATCATATTAATGTTTTTCTAGTTCATTAAAATCAGGTTCAATCATATCAACACATGAAAAGATGCCATCTTCGTATTCAAACTTGAATATTGTACAGTTCTTAATACCCATATGATTATGTACAACATTATAATCTTCAAAAGCATCCACAAAGACATAACATGAACCCCCATGAGAAAGAGCCAATACACTTTCATGATCATCTTTCTCCATGATTTCTGTTAATGTCTTAACCATACGTTCTTGGACTTGTTTTGGTCCTTCTCCACCATAATAGACAAAGAAGTCATCATAAGGTGCTTGTGGATTTAAGAATTCATCCATCGCTTCAAATCGTCCAAAATTCCATTCCTTGAGTCCCTTAAGTCTTGTATAAGGATATTTGTTTTTGGTGACAATTTCGAGCGTATCACATGCACGTTCACTTGTACTTGCATAACAATGATCAAAAGTAATATTGTTGTCTTCGAAATAACGGGAGGCGATTTCAGCCTGCTTGATGCCTAGTTCTGTGAGTGGTGAATCACACCATCCCTGGATCTTATGTTCCACATTGAATAACGTCTGACCATGACGCATTAAATATAATGTTTTCTTCATTTACTTCACCTTGACTTTCTTTTACAATAAAATTGTACATTCCGGTAGTAACTACCGGTCAAGAGAAAAGGAGAAAAAATATGTATTCGATGAGAGAAGCTTGTGAACAATGTCATTTGTCCTATGAAACACTGAAATATTATTGTAATGTTGGTCTTGTGCCCAATGTGAGTAGGGATGAACATAATTATCGTGTCTTTGATGATGATGATATTACCTGGATTAATAGTCTTACTTGTTTGAAGAAATGCGGGATGTCTTTAAAGGAAATTAAGGCTTATATTGCTTTATGTTTAGAAGGAGAAAGTACTATTCCTGAACGTCAAGTCATGCTTTCAAATAAGCGTGATGCCCTTCTTCTCAAACAGCAAGAAATTCAAGCCTCTATTGATTTCATTGATTATAAACAACAACTCTATGATGATATATTGAATAAAAAAAGACCCTATCATAGCAGTCTCATTAAGAAACAATAATGTACCACAAAATACAACTGTGGAATCAGGTTCATACCGATCCCACAGTCTTTTTACGTTTATTATGAATATTTTATGAGGTTGTATCGCTGCCCCATAATATGTGGTTGATTGTTTCGCATATATAGGTTTAGCCCTTTTACATATAAAAAGACAACAGCCTAGCCTTAGTTAAACTGTTGTCCTGACCTAAATCGACACAAATATTTGTATTGATGTCTTTTATCGAATGAATATTGTTGTGACTGATCTTTATGGATTTGTGCTTTTGATGGGATGGTCTTTCTTGAACTCTTTATAAAGATCCTTATTACACATAGCTGATGAGGCACAGCCAGAACAGCTTGCACCACAAGAGCTTGCACCATTCTTCTTACCCATAACTTGTCTTACAATCACCCATAAACTATAAGCAATAATGATACCTAAAATAATAAATGTCCACATGCTATCCCTTCTTTCTTTACCTATACAAGAGTATCCCATGGAAAGGTTTGAAATATGTGTATGTGTGTGTGTAAATCATGAGGTACTCTTGTATAGGGACCTCCTAGGAGGTCCGTTTTATTTTAATTGACAGCTATATCCTGCTTGATGAATAGCTGATGTGATTGTATTGATATGTGGTTCTTGTTTTGTGAAGACTGTGACTTCTTTTTTTGAGAGATTGATGGAAGCCATTGTATCCTTTTGTTTATTTAAAGCATTACTGATTTTTATAGCACAGTTGGCACAATGCATATCTTGTACAGTAAATGATGTTGTATAAGGATAATGCTTCTTATCGGGATCTTCTGGTTTGATCTTTTCAATATGATCACCTGTTGAACAACAACCTTCCTTAGATGTCATCAACATATGTTTAATCCCAAAGATAAAGAATATACCAATAATAACTGCAATAATGAGTGTTGCCATAATGATGCCTTCTTTCTATGCATTCACAAGTTCACCAACTGGTTCTCTATAGCCAGGGCGAACAACCATATATATGATACCTAATACTAAACCAATTGCCACTATTTGTCCAATACCAAGACTTGCGCCATAGAATAAGAAACTACCTAACTGATATGTAATGAATGATAACACATAACCTAAGACAAGCTGATAGCTGATGGCGAAGATTGCCCAGAAACGAGAACCCATTTCACGCCAGATTGTACCCATAGCTGCAATACATGGTGGATTGAAGAGGTTTAAAATCATATAGGAGAAGGCACCCATTGTTGTAAAGAGAGTTGCGACACCTGCTTTACCAGCTAATACAACAACTGTTGAAGCAGCAAGTTCTTTGGCTGATAAGGCGATTAGTACGGATACGCCACCTTCCCAGTTACCAAAGCCAAGAGGAGCAAAGATAGGAGCAATGAATTCACCAATATAACGCAATATAGATTTAGAAACGGCTGCGCTTTCTGGATCAATATATTGTAATGTTGGTGTATAACTCATTAAGAACCATGTTATAACTGATACGGCAAAGATAATTGTTCCCGCTTTGACAATAAAGTGCTTACCTCTTTCAAGAACACGCATTAATACTGTCTTAGCCTGTGGTAAGTGATAAGCAGGTAATTCCATAACGAATGGTGCACTTTCTCCGGCAAAGAAACGTGTCTTCTTTAAAGCAATACCTGATAATACAATAACTGCTAAAGATAAGAAATACATGCTAGTAGCAATCCATGCTGAGCCATGGAAGAAGACAGAAGAAATCATCGCAATAATTTCTGTCTTAGCTGCACAAGGTATAAATGTACAAAGCATAATGGTCATTCTACGGTCTGCTTCATCCTCAATTGTACGTGCGGCCATAATACCTGGAACACCACAACCTGAACCAATAAGAATAGGAATAAATGATTTACCTGAAAGACCAAACTTTCTAAACAGTCTATCCATAATAAAGGCAATACGTGCCATATAACCAGTATCTTCTAAGATGGATAAGAAGACAAAGATCAAGAGAATCTGTGGAACGAAGCCAAGTACAGTACCTACTCCACCAACAACACCATCAATTAATAAATGCTGCATCCAGTCAGCTACACCTAATGTACTACATAACGCTGTTAATGCATTTGGAACAATTTCACCAAAGAGAACATCATTTGTCCAGTCCGTCATCCATGTACCAACTGTTGTTACTGAGATGTAGTACATAATAAAGATAATAATCGCAAAGATAGGTAAAGCTAAATAGCGATTTGTGACAATACTGTCAATCTTGTCTGACAAACTCTTTGTTTGTTTCTTAGAAGCAACAACACATTGTCTTGTAAGATTTGTAATATATTCATAGCGTGCTGATGTAATAATAGATTCAGCATCATCGTCTTCTTCATCTTCAATCTTATTAATAATAGGTTCAACAACAGTCTTTAAATCGGGATTAAGATTGTTGTCTTGAATAATTTTATTGTCACGTTCAAAGAGCTTAATCGCAAACCAGCGTTTCATATCACCATCAAGCTTACCTTCAATTTCTTGAATGGCTTTGAGTAAATCGCCAGAGAAGATTTCCGGACGCTTGCCCACTTCATGAGCTTTCGCAAGACGAATGGCTTCTTTAGCTGCTTCTTTTGTGCCTTTGCCTTTTAAGGCTGAAATTGTCATGACTTTACAGCCAAGTTCTTTTTCAAGCTTCTTTGTATCGATGGTCACGCCTGTCTTTTCTAAGACATCAACCATGTTGATTGCAATAAGGGTTGGTAAACCTAATTCTAGTAACTGGGTTGTGAGATAGAGATTACGTTCGATATTTGTACCATCGACAATATTGATGATAGCATCTGGTTGTTCATGGACAAGATATTGTCGAGAAACAACTTCTTCTAGTGTATAAGGTGAAAGAGAATAGATGCCTGGTAAGTCCTGAATTGTGACATCAGGATGGCCTTTAAGCTTACCGTCCTTCTTTTCAACTGTAACACCTGGCCAGTTACCAGTATATTGTGATGAACCTGTTAAATCATTAAAGAGCGTTGTCTTACCACTATTTGGATTGCCTGCTAAACCAATAATCATCTTTTTTGCCCCCTACTCTACATCAATAAGCTCTGCATCCGCTTTACGAATAGAAAGCTCATAGCCTCTTACTGTTAATTCTATCGGATCACCTAAAGGTGCAACTTTTCTGACAAAAACTTCGACACCTTTAACTAATCCCATATCCATAATGCGTCTCTTCGTGGCACCTGTACCATTTAATTTCTTAATTGTCACACTGCTACCAATTGGTACTTCTCTTAAAGTCATCTTCTACATCCCCCTAAATAAAGATACGTTTCGCTAATGTACTATCAATCGCTATGCGGCTATCATGAACTTGAACAATGAGATTATCCCCCATACGATTGACAATAGTCACTTCGTTGTTCACAACAAAGCCTAATTCTGCGAGATGAACCTTGACTTCATCCCTGCCACTTATACGCTTTATTTGCCCTTTTTCGCCTACTTTAGCCATTGTGAGTGGAAACATATGTATGCCCTCTTTCTAATTAGTCTTTACTAACTACTGTTAGTTTAGTATAACTTACTAGGCCTGTCAAGCCTAAAGTTAGTAAAAACTAATTCGATAGTGCACAATGTTTGACCTGCCTAACTTATTATTGATAAAATAAGAGTGAGGTGAAGACAATGAGTGAATCAACAGAAATGTATCTAGAAACAATATTAATACTCAAAGAACGTAATGGTTATGTACGCAGTATTGATTTAGCTCATGAAATGCATTATTCCAAGCCAACCATCTCCCAACAAATGAAACGACTCAAAGAGAAAGGCTTGGTTGAAATAGATGAAAAGGGACATATCTCTTTATCCCCTAGTGGCTTAAGTGTTGGTAGAATGATTTATGAAAGACATCAATTACTCACAACAATACTTCTTCATATTGGTGTAGCTGAAGATATTGCCCGTAAAGATGCCTGTCGTCTTGAACACTATATTTCCCAAGAGACAGTAACAGCTTTTAAAACATATTTTCATGATATTATCGAAACGGATCAGTAAGGCTGATTCGTTTTTATGTTATAATCAAAACCACGCCTAAAAGGCGTGGTTTGAACTGCGGCTATAAGCCTGTAATACCTGCTCGCGTCTAAAGGCGCTTGCTTTCCCTCAAAAGGATTCTTTTTTACTTTTTTCACTACTTTGTTTTCTTGTCTCTTATTTTTCCTTTTTCTCTTCTTTTCTCTTCGTGCGTTTGAAAATGGATCCCCATAGTCCTTGACACTCAGCTTATCCACCATTTGGTCATGCATCTCCTGCTCTCGGATGTATTTTTCCACAGTTGCTATATTCAGTCCTACTGTCGACACATAGAATCCTTTAGGCCAAAAATTTTTTCCAAACTTGTACTTCAAATTTGCATGTCTGTCCAACATCATCAACGCTGACTTCCCCTTCAGGTAGCTTACGCTCAGCTTTAAAGGAATCTCGAGAAGAAGATGCACGTGGTCCGGCATGAGATGTCCTTCTACTATTTCCACTCCCTTTTACCTTCAGAGTTCCTTTATGATTTCCTTTAGGTCTTTTCGATATTGACCATATATTTCTTTTCGTCTATACTTTTGTATGCGATAGTGAATTGGCTTTATGAGCCATGAGACATCACCGTTCCTTTCTTTTTGCGGTAACTTGAACACTTACCATTATAGAAGGAACGGTGATGTTTTTGTGTACTTTTCTTGTCATCCACCTGCATAGCAGGTTGTTTATTATTTCGCACACTCAACCGTCTAAAGACTAGCTTCTATTACAAAAAGAAAAAGGCCACAAATGTGACCTTAAACCAAACTAAATCCAATTGCACTTGCCACCATCATAATAATACCTGCAAGCAATACACCAAGCATGACAGCCGCAACTGTTTCCTTGAAGTCCATATCAAGAATACTTGCCGCAAGTGTACCAGTCCAGGCACCTGTACCAGGTAGTGGAATACCTACAAATAACATCAGTGCGACAAAAGTCCCTCTACCGGCTTTCTCAGTCAGCTTCTTTCCGCCCTTCTCACCCTTTTCAAGACAGAACGTAAAGAACTTTCCAACAACAGGCTTATCCTTTCCCCATTCAAGTAATCTTCTTGCAAATAAATAAATGAAAGGAACAGGAAGCATATTTCCTAATATACATATAATATAAGATGTAACCATTGGTAGACCTAATCCCTGTGATACAGGAATAGCTCCACGTAGTTCAACAATGGGAACCATTGAAATAAAAAAGATCCATAAGTATTTCGCAATCATTATTTTTTCTCCTTACATCATATTACTATCATATAGGAAATTATGGTGATTTCAAGCCTGTTTTAATGCATTCGTATAGAGTTCAATAAGTTTTTCTAGAGAGTAGGATGCATTAGCTGATGATGTGGAGGGTAAAGTGATAGGGGTAATATGTGTTTTGTCTTCGAGATATTTCTTGTAATACTTTTCACTTGTCTTACCATTACAGATGATGGTATGGATATGGGTATGATTGATGAGTTGTGGTATGTCGTTGGGAATAACATCTTTAATAGATGCATCACTGCTGCCTTTAATGATGCAGCTATGAATACTATCCCACAAAGCGATATGGTGTTTGAGAAGAACTTCTTCTTTTTCTTTATTTGTGGATAAGTCTTCATGATAGATAGCACTGATGACTTTCCAGAACCTGTTTTGTTTGTTGGCATAATAAAAATGTTCTTCTCGTGACTTTACTGACGGTAGACTGCCCAATATCAATATTTCACATTCTTCATCAACAATGGGTGCTAATGGATGAACAACACGCTCTTCTTTCATTATCGTCTCCCATTCATAAATCCGACACTTTTTCTTATCACAGCTCTTGGCATCACTCTAACAGCTAAATTCAATAACTGTCCTGATATATTATTAAATACAACGATCCTATTCTTCATTAAGCCTTCTATGCCTTTGTAAGCAACATGATCAGCAGTATCAGGTTTGAAAATTTTCATAATAGGTGAAGCTGTCACATTGGCTCTTTGCCAGAAGTTGGTTTGTGTAGGTCCAGGACATAGACATGTACAAGTCACACCTGTACCTTTGAGTTCTTCTGCCATTGCTTCACTAAAAGAGAGCACATAAGCCTTTGAAGCATAATAGACATTCATATAGGGACCTGGACACAAGCCGGCGACTGAAGCGACATTAAGGATTTTCCCTTTTCCTCTTTCTACCATGAGATTGCCAAAGCGATATGTCATTTCTGTCAGGGCGAGAATATTGACTTTGATCATATCTCTATTCTTACGATAATCACTCTCTAGAAACTTCCCATAATCCCCAAAGCCTGCATTATTCATAAGGATTTCTATTGGATAATCTTTCAACATTTCATATAATTCCTCAACCGCATGCTTCTTACTCAAATCCTTCACAACACTTAATACTTCAATATCACAAAAAGACAACTCATCTTCCAATTCTCTCAACGCATCCTTATTTCTACCAATAAGAATAAGATCATAACCCTTTTTCGCAAACAATCTTGCGCTTGCCTGACCAATCCCACTAGATGCACCTGTAATTAATACGGCATGTTTCATACGATCACCACTTTCTTTCACCTCCATTATACCAACAACAATCCCTATTAGACAAATAAACAGTATTTCGTTAGAATAATGACAACAGGAGTAAAGACAATGCAACCAATATTGATTTATTACATCATTATTAATATCATCACTTATATCTTATTTGGCATAGATAAACTTAAAGCTAAAACACATCAATGGCGTATTCCTGAAGCAACACTTCTCTTTTTTTGTATCATTGGTGGTGCTTTTGGAGGATTTGCAGGCATGTTTTCTTTTCATCACAAGATCAGAAAAAACAAATTCCGTTACCCTGTTCCATTACTCATGATTATCCAGCTTATTCTTATCTATCGTTATATACACTAAGAATTCTCTTAGTGTATTTTGTTTTAAAAAAGAGAATCCATCAGGATCCTCTTATTCCACAACTGGTATTTCTGTAATCACTTGTTTTGTATGTGCTAGACAGCGTTCTTTAGAAACTACCATATTCTTATAACCAGTAAGTCCACAACTATTTGAAAGTTCTGGTGTAAACTGACTTGCCTTATAGACACGGACATCACTAAAACCATCAATAGTATTAGCTGTTTTTGTATGAGCTTGATAGTAATTAATGAGTGGTATCCACTTTGTATTCTCAATAGATTTCTTGCCATCTTTCATGACAAAATCACAGCCAAACATTCCTTCATACATACTCTTTTCTTCTTTCTGTCCTGAGACAAAATTTCCTAATGAATAAAGTACTAGTGTTTTATGACCTTCCGTATTGGTATACCAATGAGCTGGCTGAATCGTATGTGGATGTGTACCTACAACTAGGTCTACACCTAAGTTCGTCATCAATTTGGCATAGTTTTCTTGCATTGTATTAATATTGTCTTGATATTCATCACCCCAGTGTGCGCTGACTACAACAAAATCAGCCTGGCTTTTTGCCTGATTGACTTGGTTAGTAATTTTAGTCTGATCAAAGAGAGAAACATGCGAGCTATCTGTAGAATTATTTAAGCCATAGGTATAGCTTAAAAAAGCAATCTTGATGCCATTACGTTCAATGACGGGGATTGTATTAGCATCCTGTGGATTCTCATAGAGGCCTAAAAGCTTCATATTTGAATTCTTAAAGAGCTGTATCATATGTTGGATACTTGCAACTCCCGTATCCATGGCATGATTACTTGCCCCATTTACAACATCAAAACCAGTATCTTTTAAAGCATCAAAGACAGCATCAGGTGAATTGAAAGATGGATAGCCAGATTGACCTCCACCAATAATTGTCTCCTGGTTCACAAAGCTTATATCTGCATTTTGAATATCACTTTTGACATTTTGATAAATAGGTTTGAAATCATATTGCCCATCACCAACACTACCAGCTGCTAAGTCAGCTGTATCCATGACTTTATCATGAATAATATTATCACCAACAGCAACAAAACTCACTTTCTTGCCTGTATCTTTCTTTGTCATCTTTGTCTTATTTGTATATCTGGTATTATTGATAGTTGGTTTATGGGATGTATTCATACCAATGATTAATATGATGATGAATATAATTGGTATGATGAATATTTTATAGTATTTCTTTTTCATTTATTCTATTTCTTTGAAAGATCAATGACTTCTGTCTTAAGCAAGGCATCATGTGGTAATGGTACATTGTAGTCTTTAACTACAATGACATTATTGATTAAGAAATAAACTGCAGAAAGAACAAGGAAGAGTGGGCCAAAGAGAAATTTCAACACACATTCTCTTAAAAAGATTTGCATGATTGTTCTTTTAGAATCATCTTTGTTGATGACTTTGATTTTAAAGATCACTTGACCAACAGTTTGTCCCTGCTTATAAGGTACATAACAAGTTAAAAATACAATGGATAAAAGCGCACAAATTAACATGATATTTCCTTTACCAACATCACCATCTGCTACATAACCTCTTGCTCCTAGATAAAATAATCCCATAACAGCAATATCAATAACGAAATCAATAAGTGCTGATAACCATTTTCTTATTGCAAACTTCATATTCATCCTCCCATAATAATTTGATAATAACATCAATTTTACCATTTGTCCCCTACTTTTAGAAAGAGAACACATTCTAGCATTTATTTAGAGATTTGCTTGTTTATAATTAATAAGTTCAATATCTTCCTTGTTGAGCCATTCGCGTGTCTTGATATCTGTAAGCATAGTGACTTCTTTAGTACGATTTATAGTCAATGAAGAGTGCGTAAGAATATAGTCGTCTAGATAGCCAGGATGGAAGATAGCAACATTGGGCATTTCTTCACTTAAGTGATGAAGTATTCCATCTTGTAAGCATGATAATGGATCATATTCCTTGGCAAATGCTCCAAATGGTAAAGTATGTATTGGCTTTCCTCTGAATGTACCTTCCTCTACCATTGGATTGATGTCATTAAATGGCAAATGATATTTATTTGCGACAATAGCTAAAGCCTTCACAAGATGATCACTTATTACAGCATGTGCTTCAAAGTAATCTGGGTCTTGTCCTGTTAATTCTTTAAAGCGTAGATATTGTGCTTCAATCTCAATTACAGCTTCATCTAACTCAATAATATCCCTGCCTTCTTTATAAGCCTCTCTAAAGGCTTTAGAAGAATGGAAATAACCATTCTCATCAAGCAATGAGGGAATGAGGTCAGGATTCGCACATGGTTTACCTAAACAGATGTTTGTATGTTGTCCTAAAGCTATATGTGTACCTTCTAACAACTTTAGGCCATGTTCTGCTACTGGCATATTGGGCATCAGGCCAACAGATGAAACAAGTCCATCTTTGACTGTCTTCTCAATACCATAGTTAACAGCTTCACTATATCCTAGGTCATCTGCTCTTATGATTAATTGTCTCATGATTTACCTCCATATTTTATTAAACTCGCATTCTTCTACAATTATACTACTCTTTATAATATGTAGTAATCATGAAAAGCAGTCATTAGCAACCAACAATAAACATAATAATTGATATCCTTTGGTTCATTATAAGATTGATATCAAAAGATTCCTGAAATGATAGTTCTACGAAAAGATTGTTGTTGTGAATTGGGGAATTTAAAATAAGTGTTGTTTTTCATGAGCACTTTATTTTCTCTATATAAAAACAACCAGAATTTCTCTGATTGTTTTTTCATATTTGTTTTCTACTTAATAGTATTACATCTTAGGATGATAAGTCCAGTCATGAGTAAATCCTGCTACCATACACATAATAGGCGCAAAAAGCAAGAATAAGAAGCCAATACCAATCCCCTGGCCAAATCTCTTAGCCATCTTGAAGCAACCCATAATCTGTAGAACAGCTGCAATAATACCAAGAATGACCATTAAGACTACACTGACTGCCATTGTGTTTTCATTGTTGGAAGCACTCTCTACAACCACAAAGATAATCCCCAAAATAGTGCCCACTGATCCAATTAATGACCACACTACATTATAGCCAGCCATTCTCAACCAGTCATAAATATTCAGTATAGGTATAAGAGAATGCCAACCTGGTATCCCCGCTTTCTTATACATCTTCCATACACCAATAATTTGGATAATCCCTATTGCCATTGCGAATAGCCACATAAATGAAAGCACACCATATACAGCTGTCAAATCAGCATCATTCATAAATACATTCCCCCTTTCCTATATTTTATAATAAACAACATGTTAAATCTATTAAACAATCAACATCATGAAAGAGCTACTGACGATCATATTTCAATACTAAGCTTCTAATAATCAATAGTACAAAACACATATACTTCACATCCAAATACATACTATAGTTTATTTTTTATAACAACTATAGTATGTATTCGCTACATCAAAAAGCATAAATATGATGTAAAGATATCTTATTGGAAATGAGTTGGTATATAAAAAGCACTATCTCGTGACCCTTACCTGTTGTAAGAGGTCACTTGATAGTGCTAAGTCATAGTTATGAAGCCATATTTAATACTTTTGTTTTTAAAAGTGTATCGTAGGGCATTTCTACATTTATGTCTTTAAGTAAGAAGACGTTATTGATGATGAAATAGACTATAGAAAAGAGAAGAAATACTGGTCCTAAAGCAAATTTAAGAACACATTCTCTTAGAAAATTCTGTAAATATGTTCTCTTTGTATTATTCTTGTTTACAACTTTCACTTTCATCAATCTTTGACCAATGGTTTGTCCTTGTACTGTTGGAATATAACAAGTGAAGAAGAGAATACTAATTAATGCTGATATCAACATAAGTTCTCCCTTCCAACTTGTACCTTCTAGAAAGAATACGTTAGCGCAAAAATAGAATAAACTTACGACTCCGCCAGTAATAACATAATCTATCAAAGCTGAAAGCCATCTTTTGAATGCGAATTTCATATTATTTCCCCTTCAGTATTTCTACTGTTTCTTTCTGTAGCTTTAATGTGTTTTGATTCTCGTTGAGATAGGAATTATAAAGTAAATCAATAAATACCAAAACAGGAAACTGTGGTGAAATGATATTACCAGTATCTAGATTTTCCAAAACAGGAATACATACAAGTTCATCAACATATTCTTTTTTCTCAGTATTTCCTGTAATCAATACCGTTCTAGCTTTACGCTCATGAGCATGTTTAAGCGCAAATACAATTTCATCCGACGTACCAGAGATACTGATCCCAATAACAAGATTTCGTTGTGTCATGAGTAATGATTGAATTTTCATCAAGTCGCCTTCACTACAAGACTCCATTAATACACCTAATCTTGTAAAACGTCTTTTCATTTCTTCGCCTGCTAACCCGGAGCTTGCGATGCCAATAACATGTATATGATCATAAGCTTTGAAATATTGAATAAGACGTTTGATTTGATCGATATCGATAATTGTATTAAATCGATTCAGTATTTGTTCATAGACATTGATTACTGAAGAGGATGAATAATCTTTATCTTGTGGGGTTGTAAAAATACGTGAGTATTCATAAACAAATTCACGGTATCCTCTAAATCCTATTTTCTGGGCAAACCTAGACAAGGATGCCTCACTCACAAAGATTTTTCTTTTCATATTCCTTATTGAAAAATCATCCATCTTCTTATTCTTTAAGAAATAATCAGCTATGATTTTCTCTGTCTCTGTGAAATCATCATATTGATCAACAAGTTTTGATATTATCGAATTAATATACATTTACTTTACTTACCTTATTTAATCATCCATTCCTAATAAATCTAGAATAACTGTTTTATAGAGTATTGCTTTTGCACCAAAGATAGCTTGAATACCATTATCTACTTCAAGGACACCAATAGCACCTAAAGTTTTAAATTTATCTTTTTGTACTTTTTTAGAATCTTTTACGCCTACACGTAATCTTGTTGCACAAGCATCTACATCTTCAATATTATCAGCACCACCTAAATATTCAATAATCTTCACAGCATTTTCTTCGAGTTCTGTATTTTTGTTTTCTTTTGGTGTTGGTTCATTGACTACAATATCATCTCCACCTCTACCTGGAGTTGCAATATTGAATTTAGCAATCGCAAATCTAAAAGTAAAATAATATAAGCAAGCCCAAGCAGCACCTACTGGTAAAACTAATAACCAGTTTGTCTTAGCATTACCTTGCATAATACCAAACAAGAAGAAATCAATGAAACCACCTGAGAACGTATTACCAATACGAATTTTTAATAAATCTGCTACTAAGAATGAAAGACCATCATAGAATGAATGAACAACATATAATACAGGTGATACAAATAAGAACATATATTCAAGAGGTTCAGTAATACCAGTAATAAATGATGTTAATGCAACACCAAGGAATAAGCCTGCATATTTCTTTCTCTTTGACTTATCAACTGAATGATACATAGCAAGAGCTGCAGCAGGTAGACCAAACATCATTGTAGCAAAACGTCCAGCAAAGTATTTAGTTCCTGATGTAAATAAACCAGTATGATGTGGATCTGCTAACTGGGCAAAGAAGATTTTCTGTGCACCAACTACTTCTTTACCAGCAACCTTTTCAACACCACCTAATTCTGTATACCAGAACATTGGATAAATCATATGATGCAAACCAACAGCCCCACACAATCTCATTAAGAAACCATAGAAGAAAGTACCAATGACACCAGCAGATGAAATAGCATGTCCAGCTGCCAATAATAATTGCTGAATTGGTGGCCAAACAATATAGAATGCAGCACCTACAAAAATAGCACAAACAACAGTAATAATAGGAACAAAACGAGATCCACCAAAGAATCCTAAGACATCAGGTAATTGAATATCATGGTATTTATTATGGAGATTAACGGCAATTAATCCCATTACAAGAGCACCAATGACACCAGTATCAATAGCATTTCCTTTAGGATTAGCAATCGCAAGAATAGCTGATGTAGTGCCAGTCATAACAAGATAACCTACAACACCCGCAAGAGCAGCTACACCTTTATCTTTCTTAGCTAAACCAATACATAAGCCAACGCATAGAAGTAGTGACAAGTTAGAAAAGACAATACTACCAGCTGCATTCATAACTTTGAATATTGTTTGTAGCCAACCAATATTTAAAAAAGGATAAGCAGCAATTGTAGCACTACTACTAAAGGCACCACCAATACCTAGCAGCAAACCAGCAGCAGGTAACATGGCAATAGGTAACATGAAAGCTTTACCAATTTGTTGTAACTTTTTGAACATATTTTTTTCCTCCCTCTTTACATGTTCATTTATTTGTCTAAATATGCTATTTCTTAAACCACTAGTACACTATTCAAATTTCATTCCCCTTTGAAACTGCATATTTATTCACTTAATCTTGAATTTCTTTCACAAATCTTTCAGTAATTTCTTTTGGTCTTGTGATTGCACCGCCTACTACTGCAGCATAGGCATGACATTCTTTTAAGACCTTTTTCAGTTCATTTGGATAATGTATCTTTCCTTCAGCAATAACGGGTACATCTAATTCATCTACACATTTCTTAATAAGATCATAGTTAGGGCCATCAATATTCGCTGAATATGGTGTATAACCACATAGTGTTGTTGAAACAATATCAAACCCTATTTTTTCAGCTTCAAGACATTCTTCAAAAGTCGAACAATCAGCCATCGCAAGTCTATTATTCGCATGAATATAAGCCACAAGATCTTTTACTTTTTCTCCATGAGGACGTTTACGGCAAGTTGCATCTAGGGCAATAATTTCACTTCTCGTTTCTAATAATTCATCTATTTCTTTCTTTGTTGGAGTGATGTAGATATCTGAATCATCATAATTTCTTTTGACAATACCAATAATAGGCAAATCGACAGTCTTTTGAATTTCTAAAATATCCTCTTTAGATTGTGCTCTTATTCCTGCTGCACCTCCTTCTAAAGCAGCCAAGGCCATTCTCGACATGATAAAGCTTGAATGCAAAGGTTCATCAGGTAATGCTTGGCAGGATACAATAAGTTTTCCCTTTAATTCTTCTAACATTTTCTCTTCGATATATTCCGTGTTGCTTAGAAAGCAACCACAATACCTTCCTCCTCATTTTAGACTTAAGACTTATGTACACTTATCTTATAGTTCAATAATAATCGATCTCTATATCACATCAATAAGCAAAGTATATTTAGAATATATTTTCAGTTTTAATATGAAAGCGCTTGTAAATAGTGCGTTTTTTCTGAAACTATTTTCAGTCAAATGAAAATATCCATAGCAACAAGAGTTACTATGGATAATAAATTCATGTTTTAGTCTCATTTCTACTTCTTTCATAAGAATAATCGTTAATACAGAATATAGTCATCACACTAACCGAAGACACAATCTCTTCTTTAACAACCATAATTCATGATTATTCTTTCTTTTCAAAATAATCTCTTAGAAAGTATCTCTTCTTTCGATAAACAATAAAGAAATTAATTTCATATTCATTTTCACCAACACAATCATATGTATAATCCAGTTTATGTAAATGAACATCCCTATCTTCTATCTCATAACCATCATATTTCTCAATAACAACTACTTTATTTTTGTCTATAGTCATGATATATAACTTCTTTTCATCATTTATTGGTATGATTGCTTTGGGTCTTAAATACTTTCCCTCGTAGATTTCAAACCATTTACGTCTTGTAATCATTTTTCTTCATCTCCCCCATATTATTTCAACATATCACTCATGCCAATACTCTCAACAAACGCCTTAATATGATCCCTTATATGGTAAAAGCGATCATCAATAAATATGTAATCATCAACACTTTTAGTATTACTATAGGCAAACATGACTTGCGAACACGAATGACGATTTACACCATGCTCATAGAGTTCATCTTCCGAATAATCAAAAAGAACATCAATATCCGGATAACAACTATGAATAAGATTTGCCCTTTCCCTCCATATTCCATGATGTGCTCCTATTATATTTCCATTATCGTCATAACTATAGTTATCCACATCATAGATCGTCGCATGTAAGATTTCATGAATCAATATCCCTAAACACACATTTTCATCTACAGTATTTTCCAATAAATAACGATTAATAAATATGTATTGAGGATATTTAATCACATGATTTTGAAAATATTCACTTTCAAAATGACAATATGCATAAATGGATGTTCTATTCCTTGTATATTCTTGATCACCAATAAAAAACGGTAAATTTTCTAAATCCAATGGTTCCTTTGTATAAATACCTTCAGGAGTAAGGCATTCTTCAATAATGTCATATGCTTTTACTAAAAGGCTTCTAATATCATGCATTTCTGGATAAATTTCCCTTAATGGTTGATTAATTTTAAAAATAGGTGTTGTTCTTGCATAATCACTTAACATAATTTTTTCCTCCTAAGTAAAAAGCGACCAGAATATATCTGATCGCCTTTTTACGTGTTCTTTCTTCTTTTGTTGTCTATATTATAACACTATTGTCATAAAAATGCAAATAGTCATGAATTTCAACAACAAACAACCTATCATCATCTCCACTCCATATTGTTTCACCAGTGAAACACAACTAACTCTAATTAGAAATACATACTATAGTTTGTATATTAACATAAACTATAGTATGTGTTAACAACATATAATCACATCTAATGTCTATAATCATTCTCATCAGTTTTTACAAAAATTCCAATTCAAGCTCAAATACAAACCATCGTTTTAATTTAATTCACTTACAAATAACATCTAATACATTCTATGTTTCATTATCGACAGATTGATAATTGTACCAATCAGATAATAAGGTTTAATATGCATTTCCTAACTGGACGGTGTTTTCTTCTTACCTCATTCACAGTATGATAGAATAAGTTCATAGGAGTAGTGTATGGATAAGGAAAGATTAAGGGCTTTAAAACTTCATGAAGTAGAAGATTATAGATATGATGATGGTCATCATTCTTATGTTTATGAACATGATCATGTTTGTGTAATTATTGATGATAATCTTTGTGAGAAGATTGGTGATCATATATTTGATTATTCTAAGTATTGTGAGATGCAGAATAAATATGTAGATTTATATGATAAGCTTTATCGTTTTAATAAGATCGATGAAAGTGTTTATTCCCAGATAGAAGAATGGCTTAATAAGAAGGTTGATGATATTCAATTAGAAGATAAGGGTAATGCATTTTCTAAAGGGCATGTAGATAACACACCTTTAGAGAAGAAGTTTGAAGATGTGTTTACGGATATTTATGGGAATGATGCTTTAGCTTATTTAAGTAAAGAGGTGCCTGTGTCTCTCAATAATGGTCATACCGGTTCTATTGATTATGTCTTAGAAAGAGATAATGGCAATATTGCGATTGAAGAGAATGGTGTGACTTATCACCATCCTGTGATTATTGGAAATGAACAATATGCAAGACAGTTAGAGAAACAAAATACGCTTACTTTATATCATTATAAAGTTTATCGTTTTTCAGCTGAAAATCTGATATTTAAGAATAGTGTTATTGAGCGTATTAAGCATTACTTTGGCAAGTCTTCCCATTTTAAGCCTACAACCCTCATTAAAGAAAAACGTAAAGTCCATCTCTATGAACACCAAGAAACAATACTTGAGGAACTCAAGGAACATCGTGCTAATGGTGATACGACCGCACTTGTTGTACTACCAACAGGAACAGGCAAATCACAGATTGTCCTAGAAGATCTTAATAATCTAGCAAGTGAAGGAAAGATCCATAAAGTACTGATTATGGTGCCTTCTCAAAGAGTCAAAGAAGACTGGGAAAATAGAGTTCAAGATATCCATTATCCTCTTGATATAACTATTGAATATTATAATAAGACATTTATATCAAGAAATAGCTTACCTAGTGATTATTATGATTATATTTGTTTTGATGAAGCACATCATGCTCAAGCAGTGAATTGTCATAAGACATTGACATATTTTGAGCCAAAGTATCTTATTGGTTTAACTGCTACTGATGAACGTTTAGATATGAAGAAGCTTCAAGAAATATTTGGTGAATATGATAAATATATGTCTTTAGAAGAAGCTGTTAAGAAGAATATCATTACCAACATTCGGTGTTTTAGAGTAGAAAGTAATATTAATCTTAGTGAAGTGAGATATAATGGTAAAGATTATAATTATGCTGATTTGGAAAGAAGTTTGGTTATTGATTCAAGAAATGAATTGATTACCAAAACTATCAAAAAGTACTTTGCGCCTAGAGATAATTTCTATAAACAAGGGATTGTCTTTTGTGTCAATATCCAACATGCCAAGAAGATTGCAGAGATGTTTAATAATGCGGGCTTAACTACAAGAGCTGTCTATGGTGGAAATAAGGACAATGACCAGATCTTTGAAGACTATAAAAACAAGAAAATACAATTTCTCACTTCCTGCCAACAAATCAGTGAAGGCTGGGATTCGCCTCAAACAGAAATCGTTGTAATGGCAAGGCCTACTTTATCCAAAGTCCTTTATCTCCAACAATTAGGGCGTGGTGTTCGTCATTATCCTGGTAAAGAATGTCTGTATGTGATTGATGTAGTGGATAATTATGAAGGAAAACTAACACCCTGGAATTTCAATTCCCTCTTCCATCTCTCTACTTACTCACCATTTATGGGTCTAAAAAAGACAAATAATGACTATTTAAAGATTCTTGGTTTATCTGAGCAGGAAATCGCTATGAAGGAAGTTAATATACAGACATTTGAAGAGAAATACAAAGACTATCTTTCTCTCGAACAGGCAGCTAGAGAACTATATATTGGTACACAAACATTAAGATCATGGGTGAGAAGTCATAAAGAATATTCATCTTTAGCTTTACCGATTGGTAATCGTATCATGCCTTATTTTTCCCCAAGTGATATTGAACATATACGTACAGATAAGCATCTTAAAATACATAATGATGAAACACTCTTACAAGACTTTGAAGACTTTATTGACGAGAATACATTAACCTTCTCATTTAAACTTGTCTTCATGCTGGCGATGTTGAAATTGGCAGATAAAGAAGGTGAAGTACACCTCGATGCACTTGTCGAAGAATATAGACAATTCTATCTCAATCGTATAAATAGACAACTTCCTGTCGATAAAGCGAACTGTGCCTATACTCTAGACTATTTAAATAACGACACAAAGATCAAAAAAAGTCTTCTAGATAACCCATTTGAAAAGTTTGAACGTAAGCGTTTTGTCATGTACTCTAAGGATCTCAATATTGTTGAATTTAATCCTACACTTTGGTCACAGATGGACAGTGCTTATAAAGAGCGCATAAAAAACAAAGAACAACACTTCCTAGAAGACTATTATCAAGATAAAGGTGGTTTATAAAATGAATAAGACCCTTCAATACTATAAAGAACATGCTTTAGAATATAGTAAAAAAACAATAAATACGAATATGACAAAAACATATGAGATGTTTGAAAAATATCTTCAACCTCATGCACATATCCTAGATTTAGGATGTGGTTCAGGTCGTGATACAAAGCATTTTATCAATAACTACAACGTAACAGCCTTAGACCCAGTTAAAGCCTTCCTCAATAATGTTCCCAAGAATGTAAATAAGCTGAATATAGATGCACTTGATATTATTAAACATGAAGAGCTCTATAATAGCTTTGATGCAATCTTTGCTTGCGCATCACTCCTTCATATTCATAAAGACAACTTAAAAGAAGTCTTTCTTGGATGTTTTAAGATTCTAAAGGATGATGGTATTATGTATGTATCTTTTAAATATGGGGATTATGTAGGTATGCGTGATGATCGTTATTATATTGATTTAACAGAAGAATCTATTATGGAATATATTGGTGATTTTCATCTTGTTGAGACAAAGATAACTGGTGATAATCTTCAAAGAGATAATCGTTGGTTGAATTGTATATTAAAGAAATCAATGTGATTCGTTTAAGACTTTATCTAGATTAAGACAACTCCTTGTTATAGTATTGTTGTATGAGGAGTTGTTTTTATTATGGGTATGAGTATTGGTATTATCGTTATCTTCATTTATATCGTAGTATGTATTGAGAGGAGGCGTTCAGCCCCTAAGAGAAAAGGTAAGCATGGGGAAGAAAGAGTTGCCCATATTCTCAGTTCATTAGATCCTGAATATTATATGGTACTCAATAACATTCTTCTTAAATCACCTAATGGTACTACGCAAATTGATCATGTTGTTGTTTCACAATATGGTATTTTTGTGATTGAAGTAAAGAATTATAGTGGATGGATTTATGGATCAGAAAGAGATCATCAATGGACAGAAACTTTTAAGACAACGAAGCATCATTTCATGAATCCCATTCATCAGAACTATGGCCATATCAAGAACTTAGAAGCACTTATAGGAAAAGAAGGAATACCCTTCTATTCCATTATTACCTTTTCAAATAACGCAACACTTAAACTCAATCTCCAACACGAGCATGTCGTCTATTTCTTCAATCTTTTATCTACCATTCAAGCACTCTCTACACAACCTGTTCTTACACATGTCCAGATGCTTCATCTCACACTTGAAATTAAGTCCTATAATATTGATCAAGAAGAGACAAGAAATGAACATATCACAAATATTCAAAATAGGAAAGCTGCAATTAATGGATTACAACCAGGTGATATTTGTCCTAAATGTGGCGGAAGACTTGTGGTGAGAACGGGTAAGCATGGGAAGTTTATTGGCTGCGATCACTACCCACAATGCCATTTCACCAAAAACCTATAAAACCAAAAAAAACCTGGTTTTACCCAGGTCAATCTATAATCTCTAGCACTTCAGCTATATACATATCATGGACATTGCCATCTGGATAATGCTTTTCAACAATATCCTGTGGCATGAGTTTTGTATCCAGTGTTTGTTTATAAAGCTTACGGCATACAAGTGTCTTTTTTGCCTCTTTAAAGCCTACACCTTCACCTTTCTTTTCTAATGTAAAGCCTGAGATTGCTTCTTTGTCTGTATCTCTACCACTCTTTTGTCCATAGACAACCATGTTCTTTTTGTATTTTGGCTCGAAGAATGAAACTGTGAAGATATCATTGTCTTCTAGTAATTCATGTGTATAACGGCTATGACGGACATAGACTGTACAACATGGCTTACTCCACATTGTGCCCAGTGCTCCCCATCCTATCGTCATGGCATTAAAGTGTTCCTTGTCCCCTACACCTAATAATGCCTGATTCACAAAACAATCAAATACATTCATATCAAATTCCATAATAATCTCCTTCTACTTTAATAAATTCATTAAACCTGCTTTTAATATACACCAAACATATTCTTTTGTTTCTTCATTATTAGGTAAATTATTACGAATAATTCTTTTCGCAAAACAACTTGTTACATCAACAACATAATAAATAATAATACGACCCTCTTTATCAGTAATAGATGTAGGGACGGATGTCTTTAATGCCTTCATGATATCTTTAAGTACCGCGTTCTTCTTAAAGGCATCATGATTTGCTTTTACATTTAAGTATTCACAATATTCATAATAGAATAATGTACGATAGTCTTCACTGATCAATAAGTCAATCATCTCTATATACATCTTATGAAAAGCTTCAAGCACATCTCCCTGACGTAGTTTTTCTAAATCTACGTCTTTATGTACATCTATAATCTTTTGATAAAGTACCTCATAACATTGTCTAAGCAGGTTCTCTCTTGTTTCAAAATAGCGATACATTAATGATTCATTGATTCCACATTCATCTGTAATCTGACGCATGGAGAAGGATGCTAAGCCATTTTTCGCAATGAGCTTCATTGTTGTATCCATTATGATGCGTTCAGCTTCTTCTCTTTTCACTCCTTTATACCCTCCTACCAATCAAAACTATAGGTTATTTTAGCACATTTTTAAAGCGCTCTCAAATACTCATATTCATTTTGTATGAAATATATACTTATTAGAGAAATTGTATATCTAAGAGTGGATTATTGTTGTGGGCATCATGGCATAATTCCATAAAGGCGTTGAAGTATTCTGGGTAGAGAGCTTGATAGCCTGCATAGTTATTGATAATGAGTTTTGTCTTCTCACTTATACTTGTCAACATGTCATAGAGTGCATCGAGGTTATCGGGATGGATATCTGCTGGTAAGGCGAGAAAGCGTTTATAGAGATCTTGCTTCTCTTTACAGCTTGATAGATCAAGATAGTATGTGTTCATGATTTTTCTCCTGAATAGAGTTTGATAAAGCTATTGTAATGGTCTTCGGTATAATAGATATCGAAGTGATTGCCGTAGACGAGGCGCTTAGTCCCTCGGCTGTCTTGATGCATTGTATCGATATCGCATTCATGATAGGTTTGATCTGTTGGAAGTCGTTTTTCATAGTTCCCATAGTAATCTCCCCCAATGCATGCCGATTCTTTAAAGCGATCCAGCCCTCCTGAATGCCAGCCAAGTTCTCGTGCTTCATTTTTGGTAATGAAGTTTCTTGGTAGTTTATGGTAGGTATGGAGATAGAGCGCAACATCATGTTTGGTTGTATAGCTGCCATTGACATCAATTGAAACAGTTTCTTGATGTGTTGGCTTGGTTGTTTTTATTGGTGTTGTACAGCCTGTAAGAATGGTTAGTGCCATTAATAGACAGAACACCAAATGCATAATTCTTTTCAACATTTTCTTCACCCTACCCATCATAACAAAAAAGAAATAGTCATGATACTATTTCTTGTTATGATAGGCTCTCTTTTGAATATACATGTTGTGATCACTTGATTTATAAAGTTCTTCAAGGGTGAGTTGATTGTTGTTGACATAATAAGTGCCTAGGGAAATTGTAAGGTCTTTAAGGACTGGGTTGGTGTTTTCTTTATAGAAGGTTTGTTGGATTTCTTCACAGATATGTTGTGGGCTGGTGAAGAATTGTTTGTCGATGATAATCGCAAATTCATCACCACCCCATCTAGCGACAAAACAATGCTTATTGCGACTCAATTGACTTAAGGCAAGACTGAGGATCTTGAGGGCTTCATCACCGATATGATGTCCGTAAGTGTCATTGATGCTTTTGAAGTCATCGATATCAATCATGCAGAAATAGAATGGCTTATATTGCGCATCTTCTAATCGTTCATCACAGTATTTGCGTAATTTACGGCGGTTGTTGAGCTTGGTTAAAGCGTCACTATAGATACGATGGTCCTGTCTTAGCGTGAAGATGAGCGTGAGGATACAAATAATAATTGGTGGCTGAATGGGAAGATATTGGTCTTTGAAATAGAAATATCCACTTAATACTGGTATCAACATAAAGGATGTAAGTGATAGGTATGTTCTTCTGTCATCATCATTCTTAGCTTTATAGGCACGAAAAGCAGCCTTGGCTGAAATTATGAGTAGATAGCTACAGTTGACAATAAAGATAATGATGAAGCTATAATGGAAATTTACTAATCCATGTTCATCAAAACTAAATAACCAACCTGTCTTAACTGAAGTCAATATGAAGACAAAGAGTACGTTGTAGCTAAAGGATGTTAAGAAATGAAAGTTGAATACTCCAATATATTGTAAATCCATTTGTATTGTTCCATATATAAAACAACTATAAATAAACAAACATATCGTAATCATCGCCCCAATCACACTTATGCGATTAAGTATTACAGGGAGATAATGAAATTGACTTAAGACCCATACTGCATCACATACCAAATAACCTATAAAAAACATCAACATCAGCTTAAATGTACGTATTGAATATGTATTCCCATAATCATATCCAACATGATTCAATAGTATTAACGCAAATAATCCACAAGATATATCAACAATTAAATAGGATAAGATGTAATGAATCATTTCTTTGCCTCTTTCTGTTGATACATTTCTTGATCAACTTGATGATACAGTTCAGCAAGTTTTAGTTCTTGTTGGCATTTTTTATAACCTATGGATAATGAGAAATCCTCACTGAGATGATGCTGGAAGAGATAGTATTTGAAGAAGTAGTTCATGAGATTAATGATATTTTCAGCCTGATCTACTTTTTCTTCATCAAGCACGATTATGAATTCATCCCCACCCCAACGAGCAATAAAGCCATCATAATGTTTTGTAGTAAATCGCATCGCTTCAGCAACGATTTGAAGCACGAGATCGCCATTTTTATGTCCGAGTGTATCATTGATGTTTTTGAAGTTATCGACATCAATCATATAGATGATAAAGGGTTTCATTTTAGCTTTAGCGAGTCGTTCAATCAAATACTCATCTGTTGCACGGCGATTATAGAGTGATGTCAGGACATCGGTATGAATGCGGCCATCTTGCAGATTCATGAAGATCATCAACATGCTGGCAAGTGTTGCTGGTACGACTACGGGCAAGCTATCCATGAAAAAGGAGACTATGGCTCCTGATGATGGCCCTAATCCAATAAGCAATAGTGAATAGTATTCTTTTTTCTTGGTTAGTGATTTGGTTTTTCTTGCGGCTTCGATGACAGTTATGACAATCATCAGGAAATACATCCCTGGTATAACCCATTGTAGCCTATAATAGTCACCATGAATAACATGGTTATCTGTTGTGAGTTTGTAGATGGCATCAGTGCAACATACGATGATAGCTGTTATGATGACTGGGATGAAGGATGTATATTTTATGATTGTTGTTTCGGCTAGTTTACGATTTACTTTGACTAGTGTGAAACGAAACCAGCCATAAGCTATGATGACTGATATAATGCAACGTATATATTTAAAGATAAAGCCATTTATGAGATGTATGACTTGATGCTTAAGAATGAATGATGTGACATCAGTCATAATGAAAAGAATGACCATTGAAATAATAAAATGATACCAATAGACTTCTAAATCATTACCAACATCACTATTGACTCTTGAGGCAATAATGATGGATATGACTAAGCACATGATATTAATTAAGACGTATTCTATGTAATATTGATGAACCATAATCTCTCCTTTCTGCCTCTAGCCTACCTAATATACTTTTTTCTTCTTTAAATGTCAAATAAGAGTAAAATGAAAATAATAATATATTTGAATAGAGATGACTTTTTCTTGAATATAATAAATAAAGCGATGAAATCCTATGATTCCACCGCTATTTTTCTTCTCTTTGTAGTTTGCGTAATAAGCCAAATATCTCATGGGGTATGGAGAGGGCAAAGATAATCCCAAAGCTTATTGCCAAAGCTATTTTAGCTGTTTCTAGACCATTTCTTGTGAATGAAGCCATATCATTCATAAAGAAGTAATAGGCTGTATAGTAGATCCCGGCACCTGGGACAATGGGAAAGATACCAGGTAGGAGATAGAGCGTCACAGGTGTTTTAAAGAGCACCGCACAGATTCTTGAAATGACACCTAGGAAGAAGGCTGAAGTGAAGGCATAGACAATGGTATCTGCCCCGACTTTTTCTAGCGTGAAGTAGATAATCCATCCTACTCCACCTGCAACAGCTCCAGCTAGTATATTCTTTCTTGGAACGCTATATAATATTGAGAACGCTGCTGTGGCAACCATTGCCACCAAGAACTGAATAATCATAATAATCCTCCCAACATTCTAAAGAGACTCATCACTGTCCCTACCCCAACCGCAATACATATCGCTGTTAATAAAGCATCCAATAGATGAATAGCCCCAGAGAGATAATCACCATAAAAGAGATCACGAATACTTGTTGTTAAAGCGATACCAGGTACTAAGGGCATAATTGAACCAATAATAATCTTTCCCATATGAAGATTGGTGAAGACCTTAATATAGATAATTGTCAGAATAGTGACAAAGGCTGCCCCAAAAATATTGCGGATGAAGCGACTGCGTGTACGCATCACACTGGCCAGAAAGAATGCTTCAAGTAAGACACCGTTGATAAAGCCAAAAAGGCCATCGAAGGCATTACCGCCAAAGATATATGCAAAGGCACCTGACCCTACACCACTTGCAAGAATTAAGACATAATCTTTGGCTGTAGGGATATGTTTGATCTCTTCGAAGCGTTGTTTAGCTTCTTCTAGATTGATTTTGTGGGCACTAAGGTCTCTTGAGAGCTGATTAATAGCTGAGACTTTTCCTAAATGTATCGGTCCCAATGTAACATTACGGACAATACTTTGTTCGTTTGTTGAGGCAAAGATGCCATTGGAGAGAACATAGACTTCAACGTCTTCTATTTCTAAAGCTTTCAACATGTGTATAATTGTATCATTGACACGATAGACTTCAGCCCCTGCATAAAGCATGAGCGCCCCGACATCAACCGCAAATACTAATCCTTCTTTCTTACTTTCTTCCATATTACCCTCACTCATTATTAAAATATGTATTGTATGATGACTTCAGATAATCCAGCTAGAAACATCACTAGCACAGGATTCCATTTATATTTTCTCAACAACACTAAACAAATCACAAAAATGACAATCGCATGATATTTAATCGCTGTTAAAGATATTGTACTCTTTATAAAGAATGCTTCCAACAAGATTGTGATCCCACTGATCGCTATCATGGCGACTACAGCTGGTCTTAAGAAAGCTAAGGCATTATCCATAATCGTAAGATCTTTATAACGCACATAGAGATAAGCTAGAAAACTGACGATGATTGCTGATGGCAATACACAACCAATAGTCGCAATAATAGCCCCAGGCATCCCGGCCGCTGCTTCTCCGACAAAGGTAGAACCATTAATAGCTATAGGACCAGGTGTCATTTGTGAGATTGTAAAGAGGTCAGTAAAAGTAGACATATTAATCCAGTGATGTTTTGTAATGGCCTGTTCGATCATAATGGGCATTGAGGCATAACCACCACCAAATGAGAGTATGCCTACTTTAAAGAAAGCCACAAATAATTCCCACAATATCATACTTTCACCTTCTTAATAAGAAATGTATCCACCAAACTCAAGACAATACAACCAATCACAATATAAGCAATATTCACATGACCATAATAATTCAATACAAATGCCCCTATCATAATCAAGGCATTTCTTAGCCGATGATCCTTCATAACACCCTTACCCATATCATAGACAACAGAGACAATCAAAGCCCCCACACCAGCACGCATTCCTACAAGCATATTCTTGATGAAAATATTTGTGATAAAGGCATTATAAAAAATAGAAATCACATAGATAATCACAAAAGGTGGAATAATTGTCCCTAATGCACAGACAAATATGCCTGGAATGCCGGCCATTTTATACCCCAGGACAATCGCTCCATTAACGGCGATAGCACCAGGTGCGGACTGGGCAATCGCAACAAGATTAAGTATTTCTTCTTCATCAATATAGTGAAGCTGATCACAAAATCTTGTCTTCATCATTGAAACAATGACATATCCTCCACCAAATGTAAAAGCTGATAAGTAGAGCGTATTGAGAAAGAGTTCCCACAATAACCCTATCTTTGTTTTCTTTTTCATAATATCACCACAACTAGGATACCTTGTTGGAATTCTTTTTTCTAGATGATAATTGTAAAATATGACATAATAGTGTTTATGGAGGAAGGCTATGAAACGTATACTTACAATTCTCTTTACATGTTTAATGCTTGTTATGACAACTGCTTGTAGTTCTAAGAAAAAGGCTTCTGTAAATAATCATCCTGTTGTTGTGATTAAGGTGAAGAATTATGGTGATATAACTGTTAAGCTTGATCGTACTCAGGCACCTATTACGGTTGATAATTTTATTAGTTTGGTGAATGATAAGTTCTATGATGGGCTAACATTCCATCGTATTATTGATACCTTTATGATTCAGGGTGGTGATCCTAAGGGTGATGGTACTGGTGGCAGCAAGAAGACAATCAAAGGTGAATTTAGTCAGAATGGTGTTGATAATACTCTTTCGCATACAAGAGGGACAATCTCTATGGCGCGTAGTTCTGATTATAATTCCGCAAGTTCCCAGTTCTTTATAATGCAGGATGATGATACATCTCTTGATGGCCAATATGCCGCTTTTGGTAAAGTGACCAAAGGTATGGATGTCGTTGACAAGATTGCCTGGAATACGCCTGTTTTAGATGATAATGGAACTGTCGCTAAAGACAAACAACCTGTTATCACAAGTATTCGTGTAAAGAAATAGCCAGTTCTCAATATGAGAATTGGCTTTTATTTACCTAAAATTAAATAGATATCTTCTCGTGAAGCATACTTTAAACAGAATTGAATGAGCAGTTCATCATCCTGATCACTGTAAGCTTGTTGGAGGATTTCAAGTTTTTGTCTTACTTCAGGATCAACGTGTATCTCTAAGTGATGTTCTTTGACCATTTTCGCTATATCAAGACGGCTGATGCCATAGAAGATGGAAAGATCTTCAATCGACTTACCGGCCTTATATCCATAGAGAATGGCTTGTTCTAAATCTGGCATATTCTTCCTTTCCTTCCTATATCCATTATATTGATCATTGTTGAGTAAATAGCTTTCGAGCGCCCGGAGAAACTCTAATGTCATGAGGCAATCATATGTTGCACGGTGTTTCTGGGGATCAGTGATACCAAACATTTCACAAAGTGTACTGAGTTTGTAGTTATCGACATTCTTGATATATCTCTTGGCAATAAGTCTTGAATCAACCATATTCCTAAAAAGCATTTTGACTTCACTTTCAGGTATATGATAACGCAAAGCTGTTGATAAGGTAATGCGATAATCAAATGCTATATTATGCCCAATAATTCTTCTATGCCCAACGGCTTCTTTTATAGCTTCCCACTCATTGACGAAATAAGGTTCATCTTTGAGCATGGGATTGGTGATGCCATTGACACGACTTGCCGCTTGACCAATTCTTTTCTGGGGATGATAGAGTGAATGATAGATTTCATTTCCCAACATATCAATTACTGATAATTCAATCACTTCATCATCCTTATATAAACCTGTTGTTTCTGTATCTAAGATGACACAGTCATCAAGATCAAGAATGGAATAGGTCATAGGTATCATATATGGTGGTTCATATTGATCAATATTTTGATATTTCTTACGTATTGGTGTTGTTTTAATCATAGCTTTATTTTCTTCAAGCACATTCATAAAACTACTATCAAAGACAAGATCATAAATATCCCCATCATAATCTTGATCAAGATACTTATTTTCAATAAGCCATTGTTTTAAGCGCTCTTTATGAAACTTATAATAACTATTCATTTCCTTCAACAACATCACATTTCACCTCCCATTCATCATACCACAAACATCATAAAAATAGACACAGAGATCATCTCCGTGTCTATAGATAATAGGCAAACATCTGTTTATTTTGAGCGATGACTCTATTCTCATCCCATAACTGATGTGAATGAAGGCGACTATTAGGATCATGAATAACCAGCTTACCATCCTGCTTACCTACAATGAGAATATAATGCCCACTCTTGGTAAAATCACCCTCCTTAACATTCATCACCACAAGTCTATTCGCCTGTAAAGCTTCATCCAAGCCCTTCGCATTATTTTGAATAAGTTCACACTTAAGCCCTAACTTAGCAGCTCCCTGTGTAAAGAAGTTATAGTTGGTCCCATAACCAAGTTTATAATAGCCTTCTTTATTAGCCCAATCAGCCATGGTTAAAGGATTCATATCCGTCTTTTGTGTAAGATAGGTATAAACCATACTCATAGCAGTAGGCCCACAACCACTAATGGCCATATAATTCTGTCCATATTCACGATAACCCCAACGCTCATCATATTGATAGAAATAAGGCACTTGATGATATTTTAAATAAGCATCAATCTCCCAGGAAATATCCGGTGTTGAAGTATCATTATGCTTTTGTGGTAAATAGCCTAAGACAAATGCTCTCACTTCAGGATATTTATTACCATACTCCTGTAACTGAGCAGGCATCTTTGAAAACAAAGCTTGATTATCCTTGTCATAAATCTGCATTGTCACTTTGTAGATGCTTTTATTGAAAATAAACTGAATAGTACTTTTGCCTACTTTTTTCGCTATTAAGCTATAGTCTGTCGAACTTGTCTTTTTAACTTCTACATTTTTATTATTACTCTTTACATCTCTTACAACTTCAATAAAGCGATAAGGCTGGTTATCTCCAACTATTGATGATGTTTGATATGTATATGTCTTTAACTGTATAGATGTTTCTTTTGGCTTTTTTGTCTCTGCAGTCTTATGACTACAGCCCACTAACAACGCCAATGTCATACAGTATATTACTATTTTTTTCATCATGCGTTTCCTCTATTGCCACTATGATATACATTTATTTGACGAAAAACAAGTCACATGCAAAAAGGCCGAACAAATGCTCGACCTAATACCACATATCATTGTTCACCATGTAGCCTACTAAGAAACTACCAATAATAACATTATTGGGGAGGAATGCTTTATCTTTGATCAACAACAATATACTCATCTTTGTCAATATTCTTCCAAGTGTTGGAAGACCTTTATGTTATCTATAATGGATATATACTACAAATCATGATATTCGACAACAATCATACCTTGTCATGTCAAAGCAGGTAGTGGGATGACTGCTTTGGCATTCCCAATGACAAAGCACATTTTCATTATAGTACATCAGGTCTTTATACTATGAAGTGGGGTATCCTTAAGGGATATTCTGACTTTATGAGGCGTCTTTGTTTCGTGAATAAGGACATATCAGTATTACAATATGACAAGATGTAATACAAAGAAAACACAAATAGACTATTACAGATTCCATCTTCTATTATGGACATTGATAAACAGTATCTGAAATCAACATGAGAACTGTTTGAATTAGGTAAGCGCTGTCATTTGTTTATATGATATATGCATTCTCTATTATTTATAGGAATACTTGTCTATTTGGGGATTACAACAAGTAAGAGAATGATGGGCTTTTATATATCATCTTTATTTGTGTTTTTATGCCTTTTACCGTGATTTTTGTTTAACCCTCCTTGTAAGAATGATTGTACATGAGATGATATAGAGACTTGTGGTTATAAGAATGTATTGGTGTAATGAAGACATTCTCTTATTGCCTGCCTCTATAACTACATTATAGTAGTATTTTCATAATTTGAAAAGAAAAATCACCTAATTTACGCATATTTCCTCATTTATTTATTAAAGTTGTCAAATAAAAGTGATACACACATCTATTTTACTTTCATATCACAAAAAAGCATAAGCTTATGCCTATGCTTGCATCGTATGTTTTTTGAGATAGATATAGAAACCGACATTTAAGATAATGCCACATGTTGTTGCGACGGGAGCAGCTAAGCCAATATAAGTGAGGCTTGCATGGGGCTGGATGGACATAAAGTAAGCAAGAGGAAGACGTACGAGTAAGGTTTGTATTAATCCTTGTATCATAACCCATAATGTTTGATCATGTCCGTTAAAATATCCAACCATACTAAACAGTACTGCTGTTACAACTGTTTCAAATGCGAAGCCTTTAAGATACTTATAGCCTTGTTGGATAACGGCTTTTTGGTTTGTGAAGATACTTGTAAGAAGATTGCCTTTGAAGAATACAAAGAGGAATACAATAATACCAATCGCTAAACCAATACCCATACCTGTTATCATTGCCTGCTTAGCACGTTTTTCATTTCCTGCACCGACATTCTGGGCAACAAATGATGCCATCGACTGCATTAATGAACTTGGCACTAACATTGTGAAATTAACAATCTTACAAGCAACACCATATCCTGATGATGCCTCTAAGCCTAATCTATTCACAAAAGCACAAAGTGCTAAGAAAGAGATCTGGGTTAAGCTTTCTTGTAAGGCAAGAGGAACACCTATTTTGAATGCTCTTAAGCTTTGACTATTGATTGTGAAATCTGACTTAGTGATTGTGAACTCTCTCTTTCTTTTCACCAACAAGACAAGGGCAAATAATACACTTATGCCTTGGGCAAAGACTGTCGCAAGTGCGGCACCTGCAGCGTCCATATGCATCCCTGCCACCAAAAACAAATCACCAAATATATTTACAATACAAGCCACCCCCACAAATAGCAATGGTGAACGGCTATCCCCTAATCCTCTAAAGATGGCTGATAAGAGATTATAGAAAACAATAAAGAATATACCAGAACCACATATACGCACATAAGCACTTGTCTGGGTAATGGCTTGTTGGGGTGCTTGCATAAGTCCTGAGATTGGTAATGAGAAGAAGAACATGATCATAAACAAGATTATTGAGATAAGTGTAAAGATTATTGTCGAACCACCAATCGTTGGTCCAATCTCTTTCACCTTTCTCTCACCAAGATAGCGGGCAATAAGTACTGTCATACCAATTGATAATTGTGTAATGACAAACGTTACTAAATTGAGCACCTGACTACCTGTTGAAACAGCAGACAACCCAGCTGTCGTCCCAAAACGTCCTACAACGACTAAATCAACGGCTCCATAGGCTGCTTGTAATACCAATGCCCCTAATATAGGCATCATAAAGAGAGATAACTTCTTCACTATACTTCCTTGCGTGAAATCAGCTGCACTACTACTCATGATGACCTTGTCTCCTTTCCCACATAACTTGATAAAACTTTGTAATGGTCTCAACAGTAATATCCGCATCTTCTAAAGAAATCTTATTGAGGTCTTTCGATAGATCTTCAAAATAAATCTTATTAAATTTCTCAAAAAGATCATAACCAGATTGTGTCAAAGAAATATATACAACACGACCATCATCTAATGATATATCCTTCTTCAAATAACCCTTATCAACCATACTATTCACAGTACGTGTCACACCTGGCCTTGGTAAATTCAAAGCCGAACTTAATTCAGAAATTTTCACATTGTTTTGGTTTTCTTTGAGTTTAATAATTGCTTCTAAATAACGTATATAAGAAGGTAATACCCCTTCAGGTAACTCTGGCAATAAATCAAGTATTCTTCTTGCCATATAGAAGCTATCAAGTAATGCTTTTGTCTTTGTACTATTCATTGTTCCTCCTATTTAATTACCATTGGTAACTTTTATAGTCATATAACACTTTATTATCAAGACATAAAAAAAGACATAAGTGAGAACTTATGCCTTAGTATTCATTAATAAAGTCTTCTTGCCGTGTAGTACTGGTTGTTGTAGTAGCCGCTTGTGATATTGACAACCTTAACTGTTTCACCAGTTCTAGGTGCATGGACCATTCTACCACCACCAACATAGATACCAACGTGGTGAACGCCACTTGCCTTTCCGTTACTACTAAAGAGAATAATGTCACCAGCCTGTAGATTACCACGAGCTACGGATTGACCCATACCGACAAGTACTTTTGTCGAACAACGACCAAAGTTAACACCATTCTGCTTATGTGCCCACCATACTAAACCTGAACAGTCAAATGTATTAGGTCCAGAAGCACCCCATACATAATTTGATCCTTGTTTACTTAATGCGGTATTCGCAATTGCCATACCTTTTGACTGATTGCCTGATGTAGCAGGCTGACTAGGAGCAGGTGTAGGTGCTGGTGCAGCAGCATTATTTGATGATGATTGGTTATTAGTATTTGTATTCTTATTAGAATTAGAATTTGAAGTTGTATTTGACTGAGCTGGTTTTGAAGCAGGCTGCTGCGCTGCTGGTTGTTGTTGTTGAGCTGGATGGTCTTCAACAGCTTGTGTAACACCCTTGACTTCTGCTAATTTATCAGCTTTTTCGATATCTGCCATGTTCTTGGCAATAACTTCAATACTATCTGTATTTTGATTTAATTGTTGTTGTGTGGCATCTAATGCAGCTTTTTGTCCTGTTACTTTAGCTACTAATTCTGCTTGTTGTTTTGTAGCTGCTTGTTTTTGTACAGCTAATGCTTCTTTGGCAGAATTAAGTGTTGCTTGTTCTGCTTTAAGTTCTTCTTCTTTTGCATGAATTTCATTTACTAAGTCATTTTCATAACTTGTGAGATCACCTAGAGTTGCAGCTCTAGAGAAGAATTCTCCAAAAGAAGATGCCCCTAATAAGTAATCAGCATACATATTTGTATTTAATTGACTCTGTACAGAATATAATCTTGCTTTTAATTCTTCTTTCTTTATATCGATTTCATTTTGTGTATTTGTGATTGCTGTTGATACATAATTAATTTTATTAGTGTTATCAGCAATCTGAGTATTAATAGAATCTAATGACTTAACGATATCATCAACACTCTTTTGTGTATCTTCAATAGCTTTCTTTGCATCCGCAATCTGATCTTTAAGATTCGATGATTGATCTTTTAAATAACTATTGAATTCTTTACATGTTTTCTTATCTCCAGAACTTAATGTTGATGAAGAACATAATTTATAATATTTTGATTCTTTGCCTGAAAAGTTAGTAGCTTTAACGCTAGAAACTTGTGTATATGTAAGTGGAAGAACTAAAGTAGCAGTAAGTAATAATGAAAAAAGCTTCGATTTACTCAATATAATCCCCTCCCTAAATTATTTCGATATACTTTATTGTGACATTTTTTAAGAATTATCTCAACCCAAATCTCCACATTTATGATATTCATGTCATGCTGTCGTTTTATCGTAAGACAATGTCACTTATAAATGCCTGTGCTAATCTTTCATCTTTGATATTAGGATGTTTTTTTGCGATACCACCAATAAACTTCAATGGCCCAAATGTATCATATCCCCTACAATAGAATGTTCCAAGATATGTACTTTTCGCTTTAAGCATATCTTCTGCTTCAGCTTCATATTTCTTATAATGACTCCCACAAGTATAGACAATAAATGTCTTCTTGTCTTTTAAATCTAGTTTATGTATTTGTTTAAGTAAAGCAGGTGATAACTTATTATAATATATACCAGATGCAAATCCTAAATAGTCATATTGTGAAAGATCAGCACTCTTTACATAATTAATAGGTATCAAATCCATCTCTATCTCTTTTTTCATAGCTTGAAGTATTTTTAATGTATTTTCATGATGTACTGATACAAAAATAACTCCTACCCTTGACATAAAACAACCTCATTTCTCATTCATTATGACTTATTTTAATGCATTATGAAGAACTTTTCAAATTTCTACTTGCATAACGTCCCAACCTGCGTTATATTAATAAAGCACTGCGATTGGGGTATAGCCAAGCGGTAAGGCAGCAGACTCTGAATCTGCCATTCGTAGGTTCGAATCCTACTACCCCAGCCATGGAAATTTCAAGATGCTTCGGCATCTTTTTTTCTTATAAAAGCTATAATACCATATTGAGTTATACTTAAAAAAGCTGTGAGATATATTGTATATCCCACAGTTTTCTTTTACTTTGATAAGCGTTTCTTGTTGTAGAGATAGGCGGTAAGGGTGACAACAATCACCAATATACCTGTTGCCAAGAATGCAAGCCCAACTGGTATTAAGAAGAAGTTCTCGTGAAGAATGCCCTGTGCATCAATGTATTCAACAGATAGTGACTTGATAATGAAACAGGCAAGTCCGCCAAGCATTAAGAATCCACCAATAACTGTTACGATAAGATTCATCTTTGCACTTCTTCCTGTATTACCATCTTCAATTAATTTTTCAGTCATTTTATTCATATCATTACCTCCAAGTATTAACTGATCCAAGGAGATATGAAATGTTGTAGCAATCTCAATAAGTATTTCAATGTCAGGGAGATTCTTGTTGTTCTCCCAGTTTGAGATTGCTTGTCTTGTGACATGAAGTTTACTAGCAAGTTGTTCCTGGGTAAGCTTGTTGTCTTTTCTTAATTGTTTTATTGATTCACTGAATTCCATTTCATTTCCTCCTTGCGCTTTCACTATAGGATGGAGGTCTGTTTTCTACAAGAAAGCAGTCGTTGCCCCAATGTTTTTACTGTCAAGAGTCACTTGCGCAAGCTATAGATGACACTTAAGCCATTGTGTTTCTATCGTATCTATTTCTACCACAAGATGACTATATTGAAATACGACACATAAATCAATATATTTTGAAAAAGCTAAAAAGAGCACCGAAGTGCTCATTGTTCATCCGTCTTTACGACATAACATTGTTTCTTATTGAAGGATATACCATAGCCTATCACATTCTTATAGCCGTCATTAAGTGCTTCTTTAAGATACTGATTCTTTTGTATTTGTCTTGCCCCAATAAGTGCATCATCTCTAAGATCCCTAATACCCTTTGAATGCTTGCATTCAATAATGACTACAGTACCAAGTATCGAATCAGGCAAGATGCACAAGTCAAACCTGCCCTCTCCTGCCTCTCGGTTGGAGACGACTTCATGATCATTCAGCAGCCCTACCAGGAATCCATGATAGAAGCTTTCCTGGTTGTCATAGTAGCTGATGCTTCTCATTAATATGTCATTGAGTATCTCATTCACGCTTCCTTCATTTCCTGAAATGAGTTCCTGATAGAGTGTGCTCTTTCTTGCACTTGCATAGTCCCTGAAGTAGCTCATGAAAGACTGCTTATAGATTTCATAGACTTCCCTGTTTGGGATGACGAGTTCATAGCGGTGGTCACCCAGGTGATTGATGGCCTTGAGATAGCCTGTAAGCAGCAGGAAGCTGTAGATATTGTTGATGTTGTCCATCTCACGGTATGTCAGCTCCGCCTTGATGTCCTTGATGATGGACTGACCGTTCATGAGCTGCTCAAACTCGTTTCTTAGCCCCCTGTCACCACTCTGGATATACTGCACAACAATACTATTGCTGCTCGTATTGGCCCAGAAGGATACAGGCCTGAAGGAGACATCCCTTATCCTGTACTTCACATAGCTTAGGGTGCTCCATGGATTATAGATCTCAAGATCTCCAAACCTGTATCCATCATACCATTCCCTGACCTCATTCATGCTCTGAGATAACTGATAGTCAGATAAGAGCTGCTCAACCTCTTCTGTGGTGAAGCCAAAATACTCATTGGCGATATTGTCAAGGATTGAGTAGGATGAGAAGTTATTGAGGCCTGTAAAAATGCTTTCTTTGGATATTCTTAGACAGCCTGTCATGATGCCTTTCTCTAGTGCATCATTGGTCTTGAGAGATGAAGAAAAGAGACTTCTTAGAAAACCAACCATCTCATCATAGTAATCATTTTGATAAGCCGCCTGCATAGGGACGTCATATTCATCTATCAGGATGATGACTTTCTGGTGGTAGTGTGTGAACATTGCCTGAGATATTACGCGCAATGATGTACTCAAGTCCTCTATGGAAGCAGTCTCGCTATGCA
>NZ_VUNM01000077.1 GCF_009695655.1 Sharpea porci | reverse complement strand
ACGCACCCGGCCGACGTAGTACCAACCACGTGCCTCAACCGCCTCGAACCAGGGATTACGAAAGCCCGCATCGGTGACCAAGATCGGCGTGGCGTTGTCAGGCAGTATCTCGGCCAGAGCGGCCAACAAGTATGCCTCACAGTGTTGGCAGCCATCCTTGTGGTGGACTTTCTCGAAGATTGGCAGCGAGCGCCCGGCAAAGGGCACCGCGGCGCGCAGCAAGAACCGTTTGCCACGGTCATCAATCGGCGACCAGTCCACCAGAATCAGCGGGCGGGTCATGTGGCCAATCAGCAGGCTGGCCACGAGCCAATAGAACAGGGGACGCTCCTGATGCAGGTGAGGGTTGCCCAGCAACCGATCGACTCGCTTGATGGTGTGCTTGGTAGCCACTGGCCCTGGCAAGGCACGCCCCAGGGCGGTCAAGCCCAGGCGGCGCTCGCCCAGCAGGGCACCCACCGTGTCGAGCAGCGCCTGCAGGCGCTTGGCATGGACCAGGGGGAGTGATGAGGTCAGCAGAGTATGTAAGAATCGAGGGGCCTGCATGGGTCTCCTTAGGCATATTGTTGGTTTGGCGATTAACAACATGCCGACCCATGCAGGCCTTTTCAATCATATCATCCTGATTTTCTTATCTATTTCGTGGGGATCCGTCAGCATTAAACTATCAATTAGCTCTAGTAATTTAGTGACGATATTCGGCGAGCTGTAAATCAGTGAGTCACTTCCAGCCCGTCGAAAAAACTCAATCCTCATTTTGTGGTGTGGGGCTATTAGTGAGATGATAGCTGTTCTTGCTATTGGTATGCCAAAGGCGATAAAAAAATAGAAAATTCAGCAAAGCCAGCACCACCATCTCAGCCCGAGAGGTCATCAATGACCTCGTCCCGTAGTGACCCGATTCCAAGGAGGACACCATGACCG
>NZ_VUNM01000076.1 GCF_009695655.1 Sharpea porci | reverse complement strand
GATATTCCACGCCATGGTGGCCAATCGCCACTCGCCGCTGACCTTATCCAGCCCGCGTAGCGAGAACTGCCGGAACCCCATCACGTGTTTGATGATCCCGAAGACCGGCTCCACGGTATGTTTGCGCAATGCGTAGAGCGCTCGGCCCGCCTGCGTCTTCAAGCGGTGTGCCATCTGTTCGACGGGGTCCTCGCTCTCCGGGGCAGGCGGATCCGCGGCGAAACGTTCAAAGACCGGAAGGTGATGGACGTCTCGCTTCATCGCCAACAGCGGTTCGATACCATGGTCATGGCAGGCCTGGATATTGCTGGCACTGAAGTAGCCGGTATCACCCAGCAGGTGGTCAGGTTTTCCCAGCGTTTCCGGGTAACCTTGCCAGGCCGTCAGTAGCGGCATGACTTGCTGCTTGTCATTGGTCGCCTGCGTGACGTGGACATGGGTCACCAGCAGACTCTCGGTATCAACCGCGGCTTGGGCGTTGTAGCACTGATCAAACCCCTTGCCGGTGACCGGCATGATGCGCGACTGCGGGTCGGTGAAATTGATCTGATCCTTGTCACGCGGGCCACCAGTGGGCGGTTCGGGGTCACGCCCACGGGGCTTCTTGCCGGCCTTGCGCTGCGCCTCCCGCCGCGCCACCTTTTCCTGATAGGCGGCTTGCTCGGTGGCGTCCCGCTCCTCGGCGCGCGCCTCGATCTTGGCCTTCGCCTCAGCGATGGCCGCCAGGCGGGCTTCACGGCGGGCAATCTCGGCGGGGATATCCATGCCGTCGGCCGCGTCCTCCTTGTCCGCCGACTCGGCCCGCTCGGTCAGCGCTTTCACCTCTGCCCTGAACTGTGCCTCCAGCTTCTTGGCATGGCCATACGACAACGCCTTGTGCTTGCTGGCGTTGGCCTTGAGCTTGGTGCCGTCCAGGGCGATGGTGCCAAGCTTGAGCAGCTTCATCTCGCGGGCCAGCAGCAGCACCTGTACGAACAACTGTTCCAGTTCCGGCAGAAAGCGGCGGCGAAAGGTGGCCAGCGTGTCATGGTCGGGATGGGTATTGGCGGCCAGGTAGCGGAACGCCACCGAGTCATAGGTGGCACGCTCGATCTTGCGGCTGGAGACCA
>NZ_VUNM01000075.1 GCF_009695655.1 Sharpea porci | reverse complement strand
CTTTGTCGTTCAGAGGAGAAGGACGGGCCTCCCAGGTTCCTGGGAAACCCCTGTATGGACATGCCCTGCTCTTCGACCCCGGCGGCCCTTCCCTGCCAAGCCATACGGCAGGGTCGTGTTGCCTTCCAGCATTTGAAAACTGTCGGCGACTGCCACTACCACAATTTCGGGGCTCTATCACACGGCCTATCCACTCGCTGTGTACGCTTCGCAGCGGCGGTTACCCGACACCACGCAACACTCGCTGCCGGCTGGTGGCTAGCCTTGGCCGGGTGGGACTTTCACCCACTGGGTTTCACGACATCCTTTCCACCTTCTCGGTTTCCCGGATGTCCAGGCTTTGCCTGGCGCACTCAAATCTGGTGGATGGCAGTCAGGCGGCAGTCCTGTCTGATTGATCGGTTACCTGCTCCCCATCCTGAAACCGGACGTTGTTCACGACCAGCTCCAGCTTGCTGAACCCCTTGATGCGCTTCCAGCGTTTCTCGGCGCTCTGGAGCAGCTTGAAGACCATCGCCAGGGTCGTCGCCCGGGATCCGCAGTTCCGGCTGCGCTTGCTCCGTAGACGGACCGTGGCGAAGGTCGACTCGATCGGGTTGGTGGTGCGGATATGCACCCAGTGCTCTGCTGGATAGTCGTAGAACGCCAGCAGCTCGTCCCGATCCTTGGCCAGGCACGCCATCGCCTTGGGGTACTTGGCCTCGAAGCGTTTCAACGTGCGATCGAAGGCCTTGTGCGCATCAAAGCGGGTCTCGGCCATCCAGATGTCATGGAGGTCGGCCTTGACCTTGGGCTGCACTGATTTCGGCAGCTTGTTCAGCACGTTAGCGGTCTTGTGGACCCAGCAGCGCTGATGGTCGGTTTCCGGGTAGATCTTGCTCAGCGCCAACCAGAACCCCATGGCACCGTCGCCCACCGCCAGCTTGGGGGCTTGAGTCAGACCGCGCTCTCGCAGCCCCGTCAGCAGCGTTTCCCAGCTGTCTGCCGACTCACGGAAGCCGTCCTCGACGGCCACCAGCTCCTTGCGGCCCTGCTCCGTGACGCCGATGATCACCAGCAGACACAGGCGGTCATCCATGCGCACGTTGCTGTACACGCCGTCGGCCCACCAGTAGACGTAGCGACGGTCTGACAGGTCACGCTGCCGCCACTCGGTATGC
>NZ_VUNM01000074.1 GCF_009695655.1 Sharpea porci | reverse complement strand
AAATCCCCATTTGCACAGTGGACCTATATGATATAGAATAATTATGCATGTAATGCAATTATGCTTTGGCGGGTGACTGTGCAATTGTGATTTTGGCGATCCTCTGTACGGTCATCCACCAAAGCAGAGAGGATCGCCAACCTTATGAAGAAAACTAAATATTTTGCATCTAGACGAGAGACACCTTGGGACTCGACTCTACGTGATAACGTCCAGGAATTCATAAGAAATGAATATCTAGACGATTATTATGAGAAGCATCCTGCCTTGAGCGAATCCAATGAGGCTAATCTCCTGAACGCTTTCGTTCCTGTATGCTGTCCGAACTGCGGGTCATTGAAGTTTACCAGAAAGGGATTTACATCCAACGGAATTCAGCGATACTGCTGTAAGGACTGTGGAAAGAGGTTCAACATACTCACTGGTACATTGCTCGACAACCACAAGATTTCAATCAGTGAATGGATTGAGTTCTGCCTCAATCTCTTCAGGCATGACAGCTTCTCATCAACATCGGCTAATAACAAGAACAGCACGACAACTACTGCGTACTGGACAAAAAAGTTGTTTTTGCTTCTTGAGGACTATACGGAAGGCATAGTACTTACAGGAAATGTGTACATTGACGAGACTTACTACAATGAAGCAGCCTCAAATCGCACTGTCAGGAACGGAAAGGAGCTCCGTGGGATATCCAAAAACAAGTACTGTATAGCTATGGGTTTTGACGGGGAGAAAGTCTACGCATTCCTTGAGGGGATGGCAAAGCCAACACGTGAAAGAACGCGTGATGCCTTTAAGAATCACATAGCCAGGGGCTCACATCTCATTCATGACAGGGAGAAGAGTCATAAAGTCCTTGTAGAGGAACTGGAGCTTAGCGAGGAAAGATACAATGCCCGTGAGATAGAAAAACTGCCAGATAAGAAGAATCCGCTTGCACCTATAAACCGCCAGTGCTTCATGCTTAAGGACTTTCTTAACGCTCATCCAGGGTTTAACAGAAAGGACCTGCAGGGATACCTTAATATCTTCTGCTTTATGCAGAATCCGCCCCATGACAAGCTCAAGAAGGTGGAAATGCTTCTGCGGGCGATAGTGTATTCGCAAAAGACGCTAAAATATCGAGATGCATGGAAGTAAAACGTTGGAATATCAACGTTTTTTTCTCTTTATATAGGTCCACTGTGCAAATGGGGATTT
>NZ_VUNM01000073.1 GCF_009695655.1 Sharpea porci | reverse complement strand
CGATGCTTCCGGCAGGATTCCTCGTGTCCCGCCGTACTCAGGATCCCTGCTCGCGCTGACGCCTCCCCTTCGGGTACGGGTCCTTCGCCCTCTATGGAGCGCCCTCCCAGGCGCTTCCCCTGGGGATGCGTCATCCGCTTCGCTGCAGGTCCTACTACCCCGGCCTTGGCCGGTTTGGGCTCGTCCGTTTTCGCTCGCCGCTACTTGCGGATTCTCGTTTGATTTCTCTTCCTGCGGGTACTTAGATGTTTCAGTTCCCCGCGTATCGCCTCGCCGCGGCTATGTGTTCGCCGCGCGATGAGAGGCTCTCGGCCTCCCGGGTTTCCCCATTCGGATACCGCCGGATCATCGCCTGCTTACGGCTCCCCGGCGCATTTCGCTGTTCGCTGCGTCCTTCCTCGCCTTCGTGTGCCCATGGCATCCGCCATACGCCCTTTCTTTCCTGACCTTGTTCTTTCTTTAAATGAGTTTGAGTTTTCTGCTTTCTCTCTTCGTTAAGATACTGTTTCTCTTCTGTTTCTCGTTTCTTAGCTTTGCCCACAACAAGATTTGATGGAAAGACTCTCGTTTCCTTGTGTCTCTCTTGATCTCGTTGTGTGTTGTTTGTGTTTGCAGAAAGTCCGATATCTTCGATATCTTTCTTTCGTAATGCATCCGGTTTTCAGGGATCTCTCGCCGAGTCCGAAGACTCATCACCAAACAGAAACTTACGCCTTGTTCTCCCTAGAAAGGAGGTGATCCATCCCCACGTTCCCGTAGGGATACCTTGTTACGACTTCACCCCAATCATCGGCCCCGCCTTAGACAGCTCCCTCCATTGCTGGTTGGGCCGCCGGCTTCGGGCGTTGCTGACTCTCATGGTGTGACGGGCGGTGTGTACAAGGCCCGGGAACGTATTCACCGCGGCATGCTGATCCGCGATTACTAGCGATTCCAGCTTCGTGCAGCCGGGTTGCAGGCTGCAGTCCGAACTGAGAACGGGTTTGTGGGTTTCGCTCCCCCTCGCGGGTTCGCATCCCTCTGATCCGTCCATTGTAGCACGTGTGTAGCCCAGGTCATAAGGGGCATGATGATTTGACGTCATCCCCGCCTTCCTCCTCCTTGCAGAGGCAGTCCCGCCAGAGTCCCCAACTCAATGCTGGCAACTGGCGGCAGGGGTTGCGCTCGTTGCGGGACTTAACCCAACATCTCACGACACGAGCTGACGACAACCATGCACCACCTGTCTTCTCCCTTCCCCGAGGGGAATGC
>NZ_VUNM01000072.1 GCF_009695655.1 Sharpea porci | reverse complement strand
GGCGGGCACACCTGTACCCATCCCGAACACAGAAGTTAAGCGCCGCAGCGGCGACGATAGTGCGCAAGTGCGACAATAGCGCTCTGCCAGGTAGGCAAAGGACCGGAAGGTCCTTTTTCTTTTTGCCAGAAAAAGTAGTTTTTGAATGTACCATAATGTGTAAAAAAACATTAACTAAAAATTTACTTTTTATATACTAAAATAGATGGTAAAAAAGTATTGACTTTGACAAACCTTATGTTATTATATAGTTGCTAGTGAGGAATTACCGTGACCCTCACTACGTATAATACAATGATGTAATCAGATACCTGATTCATTATTACCCTCCCTCTGGCTTATCTTCTCCATAAGCCAGAATTTTTTTGTAGTACAAGCAAACTTGTATCTAGTCTTTAGATAGCTGCGCGTACTACGTACGCTCAACAATAAACCACCCGCTATGCGGGTGGATAGCAGCAAAGTTACACAAAAATATCATCGTTCCTTCTATGATGGGAAGTGTTCAAGTTATCGCGAAAAGAAAGTAATGGTGATGTCTCATGGCTCATAAAGCCAATTCGCTATCGCATACAAAATGGTATTGCACATACCACACGTATTCACACCAAAGTATAGACGAAAAGACCTAAAGGAAATCATAAAGGAACCCTGCAGGTACAAGGAAGTGGAAATAGTAGAAGGACATCTCATGCCGGACCACGTGCATCTTCTTCTCGAGATTCCTTTAAAGCTGAGCATAAGCTCGTTCATGGGATACCTGAAGGATTGTATGTGTCGACAGTAGGACTGAATACAGCAATTGTGGAAAATTGCATCCGAGAGCAGGAGATGCATGACCAAATGGTGAATAAGCTGAGTGTCAAGGAGTATGGGGATCCATTTTCAAACGTAACGAAGGGAAAAATGGAAAATAAAATCCAAGAAAACAAAGCAGTAAAAAAAGTAAAAAAAGAATACCTTTGAGGGGTAGCGAGCGTCAAGAGCGGTAGCTTGAACGAAGTGAAAGCAATCGCTTTTAGACGCGAGCAGGTATTACAGGCTTATAGCCGCAGTTCAAACCACGCCTTTTAGGCGTGGTTTTGATTGTCTATAGGTTCTTTTATAGAATCTATAGATTTTTTGTTTTAAATCCCCATTTGCACAGTGGACCTATATGATATAGAATAATTATGCATGTAATGCAATTATGCTTTGGCGGGTGACTGTGCAATTGTGATTTTGGCGATCCTCTGTACGGTCATCCACCAAAGCAG
>NZ_VUNM01000071.1 GCF_009695655.1 Sharpea porci | reverse complement strand
AGTTATTTAATAGACAAAAAAGGCATACCCCTTGTAAAATGATTTCTGCAACAAAAACAATCAAAGGAGTATACCCATGAATCATTTTACATCATTGCTTGTCAGAAATCTATTAAATAACGACCACAATCTTCCTGAATTTGAAAGCGTGCTCTCTGAAGTGTTCCGTCAGCAGCTTGAGGAAGCCGTCAATGACGTCCTCAGCTACGAGCTCGAGCAGTTCCTTGGCTATGAGAGATACAAGCACACGGACAAGGAAGACTCAAGAAACGGCTTCAAGCCTGAAAGAAAGATAGACACCAAGTACGGGCCAATCACAATCAGGATGCCCAGGGACCGCCTGGGACTCTTCGTGTCTGCACTGATCCCGCCCTACATGAGACGGACTGAGGGCACTGAGAATACTGTCATTGACCTCTTCAATCTTGGACTCACTAACAGCGAGATTGCCGAAGCCGTTGAGAGGATGTACGGCACAAAGGTATCGAGAAGCACCGTTTCCAACATCACCAACAGAATCATCTCCAGCATTGAATCATTCAAGTCAAGACAGCTGGCAAGCGAATACGCCGTCATCTACATTGATGCGACAATGATGGCTCTCAGACGCGATACGGTCCAGAAGGAGGCCGTTCACATTGCATTGGGCATCCGCACCGACGGCACCAAGGAGATCATTGACTATTCAATCGCTCCCAGTGAGTCAAAGAGCAACTGGAAGGAAATGATTGAATCAATCAGGGAACGCGGTGTGACACGTGTTGCGCTCTTCTGCACGGATGGCCTTAACGGAATGGAAGAGGTCATCAGCTCGGTCTATCCGATGGCAAGGATCCAGAGATGCCTTCTTCACGTCCAGAGAAACATTGCCAGCAAGTGCCGTGTAAGTGACCGTGCTGAAATCACGGAGGATTTCAAGGCAGTATATACTGCTGCCAGCAGGGAAGCTGCAATAGGCGGGCTGGAATCCTTCTACGCGAAGTGGAAAAGGAAGTATCCAAAAATCGTCGATGCGCTGAAGTCCAATTCCAACATGCTTACCTTCTATGACTTTCCCAAGGAGATCAGAAGCAGCATCTATACAACGAATATGATAGAAAGTTACAACAAGCAGCTCAAGCGACATTTCAAGGCAAAGGAACAGTTTCCCACAGAGCTTTCCGAGGAGAAGTATCTAGTCTCGCAGTTCGAACGATACAATGAGAAGTTCCTGAACCGCGTGCACAGGGGATTTGGAAAAGTCACAAGCTTCTGGTTCAATGACTCTTATGGAGAAAGCGCTTCCTG
>NZ_VUNM01000070.1 GCF_009695655.1 Sharpea porci | reverse complement strand
CGTATACTCAATTTAAGGTTAGAATTGAGTATTTTTCCTTTCTAGCCGAATTAAGAATGATATCATCTACGGCCATTGATGATATCATTTATAAGCACTGTGGATTTGTATCTATATTTTTACGGACAATATTTGTACTGTTTCGAGGTGAATCCTGCCACAGTTCTTTTTTTAAATGGTGATTAGTAAATTAACACATACCCGATGTATGAAAGTTTGATGAATTGCGTGATTACACAAAGAAGAAACTCGTGGGCTTACCAAGCAGTGCTAAATCATTTTAAGGAGGTCATCTTCATGACGTATTTCGTTGGCATAGACATTGCCAAGTTTAAACACGACTGCTTCATCCAGGATCATAATGGAGTGGTCATCAGGCATTCTTTTTCCTTCAGGAACAATCAGGACGGATTCAACATACTGCTGGATGCGTTGAACGGGCTGGATCATTCTCAGGAAATAAAAATAGGACTTGAGGCTACAGGTCATTACGGAAGCAATATCAAGCAGTTTCTGAATTCCAATGATTATTCATTCATGGAATTCAATCCCTTACTCATCAAGAGGTTCTCGCAAGCTACGACCCTCAGGAAAACCAAAACCGACAAGATTGATGCTGCATTAATTTCCTCTTTTTTAATGACTGTAGACTACAAGCCTATTACGCATACATCTTATCATACATCAGCCTTAAAATCACTTACTAGATTAAGGGAATCTCTGGTAAAGGAACGCTCTCAGACGCTTATAAGGATTACCAACGTTCTGGACATCATATTCCCTGAATTCAAGCCATTGTTTGATAATTCCTTGAAATCAAGCACCTGCATGTATATCTTAGAGAACTATTCTTCTCCGGACAGGATTTCCAGAATGAATGTTGAATCATACAACAAAATGAAATCCAAGCTGAGAAAGACCATATCCTATGACAAGTTTCTAAAGATCAGGGATGCAGCCAAGTCAACCGTAGGCACTGCAGACGAAATATATGTCTACGAGCTTCAGATTCTACTAGGCATTTATAAGGAATTAGATTCCAGAATATCAGACCTGGAAAATAAAATCATTCAGTACTACAGACAATTCAATTCACACATCCACACCATCAAGGGCGTATCAGAACTATCTGCCGCTGCAATCTACGCCGAGCTAAACGGGGTAACTGGATTCAGGAATCCTGACCAGATACTGGCTTTCGCGGGGCTGGACTGTTCCCGAATACAGTCTGGGGAATCAGATAAAAACGGCCGTATGGTTAAGCATGGTTCTTCTGCACTTAGATGTGTA
>NZ_VUNM01000007.1 GCF_009695655.1 Sharpea porci | reverse complement strand
ACCATATGAGATGGTGTTTTTTTATGCCTGTATATTGCAGAAATCCTCTATCACTCATGGAATCGAAGATGAAAAAGAGATCTGCTTAGCAGACCTCAAAATATTTAGTTATTTCGGGACATTCCCTATTTTTTTATTGGTGTCTTATCTATGGGATGATGACAATGTGGGCATTCCTTAAGCTTTGTCGCATTCTTCAATGGCAAATACTGATGACAGCTTGGACAACGCCACGATACCAATGCCAAAGCAAAATAAACAACAAGCATGACGACTAAGGCAATAAACATAATCATAGCTATTGTTCTTAGCTTCATGATCAAGCTCACTCCAGCAAGGACGGCTAGCACCAGTGCTATCTTCCTTGTAAGTCCAATTAAAAGCTGTGTTGTCTTAAGACTCATAACACTCACCCTTCCTTACTTGAAATATTATACCAATATTCCCATCTAAAAAAAAGCCAGTTATGTAATTTTCTAAGTCTGTCTGAAAATAGAATTTTTCTCTTTTCCCAGAATATTTAAAAAGCGTTGAATAATTCAACGCTTTTCATATTATTCTCCAATTGCATCCATCATAGCTTTTTGGAAGACTTCTGTCTTGTTTGCAGCATCAGCAGCATCTTTGCCTTTAATTGAGAAATAGAATTTACATTTTGGTTCTGTACCAGATGGTCTAGCAGCAATCCAGCTACCATCTTCTAAATAATATTTCAGAACATTTGATTTAGGTAAGTCAATAACACTACCATCACTGCGTGTTGAATTAGCATAATCTTCAGCTAAAGTAACCTTGTAGCCACCAATTTCCTTTGGTGCTTCTGCTCTCAAAGTGTTCATAATTTCAGCAATACGCTTAGCGCCTTCTACACCAGCTTTAGCAAGAGCAATCTGGCTTTCCTTGAATGTACCATGTTTAGCATAAAGTTCATTTAAGACATCAATGAGATCCTTGCCCTGTTTCTTGTAGTAATTACCACATTCTGCAGCAAGTAAGACAGCCTGTACAGCATCTTTATCTCTGACAAAGTCTTTAACAACACAGCCATAAGATTCTTCATAACCAAAGATAAACTGTTTTTCACCTGTCTTCTCATATTTTCTAATCTTATCACCAATAAATTTAAAGCCAGTTAATGTCTTTTCAACATCAACACCATAGCTTCTCGCAACAAGTTCACCTAAATCAGAAGTTACAATAGTATTATACATAACCGCATTAGTAGGAAGTTTACCCTGTTCTTTTAATTGTGAAAGGATATATTCAAGATAAACTGCAGCTGACTGGTTACCAGACATGAGTACATATTCACCATTATGTTTTGCAACAACCCCAAGTCTATCACCATCAGGATCAGTAATCGCAATGACATCAGCATCTACTCTCTTTGCTAGTTTGATAGCTTCATCATAGGAAGAAGGTACTTCTGGGTTAGGAGATTTTGTATTGTAGTAATCTGGATCTGGTGCACATTGTGACAATACAGGCACAATATCATAACCCAATTCTTTCAATACTGTTCTTACTGGCCAGTTATCAGCACCATGCTGTGGGGAATAGACAATCTTGAAGTCACTCTTGTCTAAGCCAGGATTGATTTCACAGCTCTTAACCGCATCATAGTATGCACGGTCAATTTCTTCACCAACCCAGTTAATAAGATCATAAACTTCATCTTCAGCAGGAACTTTGACTGCTAATTCGTCTTCTACTTCATTGACATATTGAGTCACCTGATCTGCCCATTCAGGAATAAGCTGACAACCTGTATCATCATAAACCTTATAGCCATTATATTCAGCTGGGTTATGAGAAGCAGTAATCATGATCCCACCAGCACATTTTAAATATCTTACCGCAAATGATAATTCAGGTGTTGGTCTTAATGATTCCATGATATATGTCTTAATACCAAAACCAGCTAAAATCTTTGCTGATTCATTCGCAAAGATATAAGATTGATGTCTGTTATCATAAGAAATAACAACACCTCTTTCTTTCCCATTTGGCTGTTCTAGAATCCATTTCGCATAGCCTACATTTGCTTTTCTGACCATGTAGATATTCATACGGTTTGTACCAGCACCAAGAACACCACGCATACCTGCTGTACCAAATTCAATATTTTTATAGAAGGCATCTTCCTTTGTCTTTTCATCCATGCCCTTTAATTCATTCTTCAAAGTACTATCCATACCTTCGAAGTTAAGCCATTTTTCATAATTTGTCTTATAATCCATTCTCAATTCACCTCTAGCACCATTATAACAAACTTCTCATTTTCTTAAAATAGAAAACGGTTACCACATTGATATTTATCCTACACAATTAATCTTTGTTTGTTGCCAAGAAATAAGGGAGAGCTACAAAAACAATACCACCAACAATATTACCTAATGTTACAACGATTAAATTATAGAAATAACCAGACAAAGTTATTGGTAATCCAGCTGGATTCAATAAAGCTACAGTTAACTGTGTCATATTCGCAATAGAGTGTTCAAAGCCACAAATAATAAAGGCAAATAAGCACCAGAAAATCATAATCAACTTTCCTGAATCACTCTTGCATCTAAAGCCACACCAGACAGCCAAACAAACAAGAACATTACATAAAATGCCTCTGACAAATAACTGTAAGGCGCCAGCTGACATTTTCGCAAGTGCCCCTGTCGCCAAGAATTTCGCTGTAGCAGGCGTATTCATGCCCGATAGCTCAAATAGCCATGCCAACAGCGCACTGCCTGCCAAGTTTCCAATCCAGCATACGACAAATAATATCAACATATCCTTGATTGAAACTTTCTTCTTCATAACACCAGCACTCATGACCAGCGTATTGCCAGTAAAGAGTTCTGCCCCAGCGATTACGACAAGCGATAAGGCAATGCCAAATGCTGCCCCCATGACAATCTTTGTGGCTGGAGCACCATTTAATAAGCCACCAATTGTATTAATCAAGATATTCCCAAAGCCAATAAAGGCCCCTGCCATCATTGAGGAAATAAAATAGCCTATTGGTCTTTTCTTTAAGAACCTTGATTTGTTTCTTGCTGCATTACTTAATGCATCAAAAGTATCATCGTACATAATTGTTTACCCCTTCTTACATATTGATATTTAAAGCATACCAATAATAAAATGTAAGGGCAATCATTTTTTTGAAAAATAAAAGGAGAGTTTCCTCTCCTTCTCATTCTTATTATTCAGCAACTTTCTGTTCTTTAACAACTTTTTCGATAGATGCGATTGCGTCTTTTTCATCTTCACCTTCAGCAGTGATTTCAACGCTAGCCTTAGTTGGAACACCTAAAGACATAACACCCATGATAGACTTTAAGTTAACTTCTTTACCATTATAAGTTAATTTAATGTTTGAAGTAAATTTTGAAGCCTGGTTTACTAAGATAGTTGCAGGTCTAGCATGTAATCCTACTGGATCAGCTACAACGAATGAATATTTTTCCATTAATAAAATCCTCCTTGAATATGCATTCATTATAGCACAAATTCTACACATTTCCATAACTTCTCTAAACTTTTTTAAATCGCTTACATACAAACACATCAATCCTTTTCAAATGCATATATTCCAACGATTTCTTGTGATTTTTTTCATTATAAATTATCCCCATAAATACACCAAAAAAAGAGCATCATAATTGATGCTCTTGAGCTATTTCCTGATAGCTTCCGGTAAGTTTCGCAATAATAATAAATCGGTATGTAGAAAGGCTGTAAAAGCCTTGATTTTTGATATCTCGTAAAGCTTGTGTATAAAACGTCACAAATTTTTCACGTTCCTTTGTTAATTCTGGGACGACTTTTTTGAGATAAGTATCCAGCTGGCTAAGACTTCTAAAATGCAGATAACCATAGTCTTCATATGCTTCTAGTATCGTAAATCCTACATTGATCAATGATTGTTTAGCTGTTTCCACATTCCATTGACTGCGTAAAGCTAAAGGCATATACATATTGAGGAATTCTTTGAGATTCTCGCTGCCATTCTGATTAAGGACAAAGATGCCTCCTGGCTTCAATACACGCACTACTTCATTTTTATCATATGTAGAATATTCATTCGCAAATAGATCAATATGATTATCTTTAAAAGGCAAGCCCTTTTCCTGAGTGAGTCCAGTGACTTTAATAGGAAGGCCGGAAAGATTCTGTTCGACTTGATATTGATCAAAGAAAGGTTCAACATCAAAAGTCACTTCTGGATAGGTCTGAAAGTTCTTGACATAATCTCCGCCATCAATGGACATAAAGGCTAGATGATCTGTTGGCTGAAGATATTTTTTTGTCAGTTCTATTTCATTGTAAGTAGGCATAGAGCGTTCATAGTCTTCTGAAGCTGCTTCCTCCTGATTAAAGTAAGCTTTCACTTCATCTTCTAGCTTTTCTGTTTCAACAATATATTTCTTAAAACGTATCTTGCCATAATAAAGCACTAAATACTGCACAACAGCATCAGAAACAATCCCCATGGCAATAAAGACAAGTAAGTAAAGGAACCATTCTGTTGAAAACACCTTTTCACTAAAGAATAGTAAATAAACAAAGAAATAAACAAAGCCCATACGTGCTGAACGATTATAGCTATAGGGTAAATTGAAAATCATAAAATATCCTGTATTATTTGTCTTTAGTGCTTTTCTTGCCATGATCTCTACCGTAATAATCTGCATTACAAGAAGAATGCCGATTAATGCAAGAAGTGAGACAAAGAGACTCATCACATTATTCATAATATCCTCCCTAATTTATCGCTTTTCCTTTTAAATCATAATACTTTCTTTCATTTACAACAATAAAGCCCCTGGCATCAAGTGCAACAGCTTCTTCTGTTGAGAAGACAACTTTAAAGCCATCATCTGCATCATAGATATAATGACGACCATTTCTATTTAAGATGACATATGTGACACCATCAATACGTTGTAGGGCATCTTTTGTAAAGTCTGTACATTTGTCTTCTAGAACTTCTTCTCCTGTAGAATCATAAACCGTAAATGAACCATCAGCCTTATAATAAGCATAATAATCACCACCAATATAAGCAATTCTTTGTTTAGAAGTGAGAATTGCTTTGCCCTTCTCATCAATCAGAACATATTCTTGATTCTTCTTGATGGCAATCGCTAAAGCATTCTGATCAAAAGCTTCTGCTTCTACAAAGACCTTATCAAAAGCTTTCTTACCATTCATATCATAGTAAACAAAGCCTTGATCTTTGACATAAACAGGATAGAGCTGACCCGCTAAATAAGTGACTGCTGGTTTTAATTGAACATCCTTAATTTTATATCTCTTCTGTCCATTCACAACAACATGTGGGCCATAAACATACTGTTCATCACGCACAAGATAATGTTCACTATCCTGATAGTAGGAATTGATTTTGACACTCTGGCCTTTCTTGTTGATAAGATATGTTCCTGATGTATTTTCAAGCATGATATTGTTGTTGGATAGAGAGGCTTTCGTCACTTCCTGATCAACACAGGAAATCATTTTCTTCTTTCCATCAGCAACGATAGCGGCCTTATTATCTGCATCATAGAGAACAACTTGATGATCATTGCTAGCCATTATCTGATAATTTCCACCTTCATCAAGAGTCAATGGCTTGTTGACTTGGGAGATGAAGAAGATCTGTAGCTTATGGTTGAAGACAAGCACAATGACATGTTGATTTCCTAGCGTATACATTACTTCTTCTTTGCCATTATAGAGATCTTTCTTTGTATCATAGAGAACACGATAATGCCCTTTTTCATAAAGCACAGGGACATCTGTTTTCTTAAGCGCGACATTCTTATCAGCCTTATAAATAGTTTTTCCTTCTGCATTTATAATAGCTGTCTGTTTATAAGATAAAGGTACATTCTTTGTCTTTACCAAAGTATTGGAATCACGTTTGACTGTGAGTTTAGTTTGATAGTTTTTCTTGTTGATAGTTGCCGTGATAACTGCTCTGCCTGCTTTATGAGCCGTAATAAGACCTGCTTCATCAACACTGGCTACTTCAGGATCATCACTTACCCAAGTGATATGCTGATTGACAAGATTCTTGACTTGAATACTACCAGTTGCGCCTTTTGTCATCGTCATTGTCGCAGGTACAGAAAGCTTTTCTTCTTTGACAATAATCTTACATTTAAGCGTTGTATCACCAGCTTGAATCGTCACAACATCCTCACCTGGATTTAATGCACGCACTTCACCCTTTTCATCCACTTCAATAACATCTTTCTTGCCTGTCTTAAAGCTTAAAGTACGCTTGCCTGCATTCTTCACCTTAATCTGGCTATTCTTACCAAGCATTAATGTCTTTTGTTTTTCATCAAGAGTGATTGGACGGTCTTTAACAGTAACTGTTGTTGTGAATGTCTTACCTTCAGCAGTAAGACTTATCTTTGTCTTGCCGGATTTGATAGCTGTAAGAATGCCATTTTCAATCTTCGCAATCTTTTCATCAGCACTCTTATATGTCACAGAGGCATCTTTCTTAACATGACGAATACCAACTTTAGTCTGTTCATCTTCCATCAGAACAATATTTTCTTTATCGAGAGAAAGCACACGTTTCTTCACAGTTATCTTTGATTGATATTTTTTATTACCAATTGTAGCCGTGATGGTTGCGGTTCCTTTTTTCTTCGCTGTGACAAGACCATTTTGATCCACTTCAGCTATATCATTCTTGTTTGAAGACCATGTAATAGGACTATTAGGATCACTATTTCTTACAGTTAATTGTAATGTTTCAAGTTCAATCAAACTTGCTTCTTTTTGACTGATAGCTACTTTGACATTGGATACATGAACCTGGGCTTTAAGCTTACGTTTGCCTATAGTCGCCTTGATGGTTGTATTGCCTTTCTTCAAAGCTGTCAGCTTGCCATTTTCATCAATGGATACAATATCAGGATTGGCTGATTGATAACTAACAGCACTATTCGCTTTAAGATCCTTAATCTCAACATTTGTTTCCTGACCAACAGTTAAATCATAGTTTTTCTTTTTTAAACGTAAGTCACGTTTCTTCACTGTTACAAGCACATGAATCTTCTGACTCATCACACTTGCCGTGATTGTCACTTTACCAGCTTTCTTAGGAACAACTTGGCCATTTTGATCCACAAGGGCAATCTTTTTATTACCCGATGACCATTTCACTGTTTCTCCTTCACGTACACCATTTAAGGTAATCTTAAAGGGATCATCATCCTGAAAGACAGTTGTTTTCTTGATATCAGCACTCACCGTAGGTTCAGTTACTTCGACCTTTGCCTCGAGCGTATTATCACCAGTTTGTGCTTTGATTGTTGTTGTGCCCTTCTTTAACGCTGTGAGATGACCATTTGCATCAATAGAAGCAATCTTGTCATGTGCACTCGACCATTTCACTTCACGATCACGATTATCCAATACTGCAATATCTTCTGTCTGACCAATATTGAGTTTGATATGCTTTGTCGATAAGCGAGGGATGATAGGTGTAACGGTAATGACTGTATCAACACTTTCATCACCCACACGTGCTGTTATCATTGCCCGACCTGCTTTCATTGCATTGACGACACCATTTTGATCCACTGTCACAATCTTATTATTGGATGAACTGTAAACAGGTGTGCTTGAAGCATTCTGTAAATTCAGTGTTGTACTTGTAAGTTCTTCAAGCGTAAGTTCATTCTTTTCAAATTGTAGATGTGTTGATGGGGTATTGTAGGTTGTGAGTAAGGTATTTGTGCCAGAGATATATTTATTATTGATTGTTTCCTTACCATCATAATTAATAAAACGATATTGATCTTTATTATTCTTTACAATATATCCTGCATTCTTCACTTCCTGATAGCTCTTATAATCATAATCAGTCAGTTTTTTGCCCTTTGTATTATATAATGCGTAGAGATTTCCAGCCTTGTTTTTTGCCATAAATGTCACAGTCTCACTCTTTGAACTGCTACAGCCACTTATTGCGAACGCTGCGACAAAAAGGCCTGCTAAGATACGTTTCATGCGTATTTCCTCCTGTATTGCCCATTATATCATAAATTAGCTAAAAGAAAATTGCCAAGGAGTCAATAGCTAAACTCTCAAATTTCTTTTATTACGCTATATTTTCAATATAGTGATGTTTTGAACATAGTCCCATATACAAGTTATATATCCTTTTTGTACTTCATTTTTAGAAAAAACTCATCTAACATTGTATCACTCCAACAAATATATAATGACTAACCATATCAATTATAACACATGAAAATGTGCCCTAACTATTATTACAACACATATCATTTTCAGCATTTCCATTCAATTAATATAAAAAAACATCCATATCGGTACATTAAATATGTACAAAAATACCCCAGAGGATGCTTAAACATATAAAAACAATAAAAAAAATCAATACAGAAATATGCATTGTTCCTTCCTTGAAAATCAGTCTATCAACAGCTTTAAAGCAATTAACAAAATAAGCGATATGAGGTTGAGCCCATGAAAACCTTCGTATTTGTCCTTTTCTTATATTTTTTCTGATAGGGAACAACTCTCATAAATATCGAATGATTCAAATTTCCTTTTTGATATTTTTTCGTTATAAAATTGATTCCTTGAAATAACATTTGTATTTAACTGAGAGAAGTTCCTTATCAAATATTCTTATTGTAATCAGAATTAACTAACTGAATGAGTCAATTATTTAACACTTAAGGGAGATGACAACAATTTACTATCCGACAATTTCAAACGTTTAAAATATGTTGTCCTATAATCACGTGTTTCACTCCGTTGCCTGAGATAGCAAACACCCGATCACAGTTGAGGATAAGAAATCAGCACGACTCTATGTAGAATTTCAGTAATCAGAGGATGGCAACATTTCTTAATATAATTGATGCTATTCACCCTCCATTCATGATTATTTGCTATACTCAATTCTATTTGCTATACTTAACTCAGAATACCAATTTGGATATAAAGATGTATGGATTTTGAAGCAATACATAGTAGACGCATTTACTGATACCCCTTTTAAGGGAAATCAGGCAGCTGTATGCGTAATGGATGAATGTATTCCAGATGAGCTGATGTAAAACATTGCCAAAGAAAACTGTTTCTCAGAAACTGCTTTTACAGTAAAAGAAGGCGAAAGCTATCATCTCCGCTAGTTTACGTCAGGCGGTGAAATTGATTTCTGCGAGCATGTAACACTGGGAACATCATATGTGCTGTTTAACTTTTACGAAAAAGACACCGAAATGATAGATTTCAAGGCACAAGTGAGAATGTTCTATATTCAAAAAAAGAAGCTACCTCTGTCATGAATTTTCTTGCCTATCATTGCAATCCCGTCCCTGTAATGGATACTATGAAAGATGCCATTGGGGCGGATGTTTTTGATGCTTATCTGGACAGGGATCTTCTTCTGGTACTTGAGGATGAGAATACAGTGATCAATCTGAAGCCCGATCAGAAGAAAACGGAGCAACTTGATGGAGTGACAGCAAAAGGGGACGGCCTACGGCTGTGTTTCCCGTATCTTTGCACCAAAGATGGGCGTACCAGAAGATTCAGTGACAGGCAGCACTCATTGCATGATCACACCTTATTGGTGTAAGAAGCTTGGTAAAAATCAGCTGACATGTTATCAGACATCAGAATAATCCAGAGAACTTTATACAGGGATTTCTGGAAATCGTGTAACGATTGCCGAGAAAGCGTTACTCTTTTCTATTGGTGAGATACTTAAAAAATGAAAAATGAGAATTTACAGAGAATTTCATATGTGTAGTGATAAAAAAATGAAAGCTGTAGTTATTTACGAAGCTGGCGGACCGGATAAACTTATTTTGGAAGAGCGTCCGATTCCAGAAACAAAAGCCGGGTGGTCTTTAGTAAAAATTCGCGGATTCGGAATTAACCATTCGGAAATTTTTACGCGCAATGGATTGTCTCCAAGTGTACAATTCCCGAGGATTCTGGGAATTGAATGTGTTGGAGAAATCGCTGAAACGACGGATGAAAAACGGCTTCCCGTTGGACTGAAAGTTGTATCTATCATGGGAGAGATGGGAAGGGCTTTTGATGGCAGTTATGCAGAATATGCACTTCTGCCAAATCGCCAGTTATATCCTGTGGAAACGGATCTTCCCTGGGATGTTCTTGCTGCAATACCTGAAACCTACTATACCGCCTATAATTCCATGCTGAATCTGAAAATCAGTGAATCAGATCATGTTCTTGTAAGAGGCGGAACCAGTGGAGTCGGCATAGCGTTTTTAAGATTGTTAAAAGGGAAATATCCTGATATTCAGGTAACTGGAACAAGCCGTCGCCCAGATAAAAAGCAGCGGCTTCTTGAGGCAGGATTTGATGATGTTGTCTTGGATAAGGATAATATTCTTCTGACAGAGCAACATTATTCTCGTGTACTGGATTTGATTGGGCCTGCAGCAATTCAGGATACGCTGCGTCATATGACAGAAGACAGTATTGTCTGTATAACCGGTCTGCTGGGTGGTGTTTGGACAATGGATAATTTTGATCCACTGGAAGACCTTCCTGCAAATTCGTATCTCACTTCCGTTGAATCAAAGAATGTCAGCGAAGAAAAAATGAATCATTTGCTAAAGTTTATCCAGCAATATCGTATTAATGTCAGACCAGAAAAAGTGTTCTCTCTGGATCAAATTCGGGAGGCACATACTTATTTAGAGGACACTAAGAGCTTCGGAAAAGTGGTTGTATTGCCGTGACATCTGTCGATTGTAGAAGCGTGCAAATTCTAGTTTGTACTTGCATAGGATTTTGAAGCGTCTCCTTATCGAGGCGCTTTTCTTTTGCTCATGCAGTTGGATTGCAACATAAAAGGTGAATTACCCTGACTTCTATAAGTCGGAGTAGTTCAGCCAAGAAAACTTCCCTATTATTTATGTTTGAATTACTAGTAGAGTTATTTGGAGAAATGATTATAGGATAATTTTATCAAACAAATATTACAACAGTATATCAAACAGTTCTAACTATGCGTAGCTATGCTCTGATAATTGTATTCTCATAGTTTTTTTTGTTCAAAATTTTCCTGCAAAAGAAAACCAGTCACAAGGACTGGTTAAACTATGAGAGATGCAAAGGCCTGTTATTAGATCCGGTAATATTATCATCTTTATCAATAGCCACATAATAAATTGCATTTTCTTGTGGTTTATAATAGATATCAAGTTGCTTAAGTGAAGAAATCTTTAATCCTTCATTCTTTAAAGCCTCTTTTACCGTATTCTCAACATCTTTCACATTTACATCATCTCTAAACTGAATATGAATGGATGTCTTCATGGCTAAGCCCTCCCTTTGATAATATTTTATCACAGTTAGCGCTGATCATAAAGAATATACGTATTTTTCAATGAATGTCCTTTCTTGTAGAAAGAGAAACATATCAATATCGTTGTAATCACAAATAGCAATGTCAGTCCCAGATAGGGCAGCATAGCACCTACAACATCCTGATCGACAAGAAAATGAGGGACAAGAGGTAATGTCTCAAAAAGCGATAAATGCATGGTATTCTTTGTCGAAGCTACAAGACCATCCTTGATACTGATGGCTGTCGCAAAGACCTGACCGATAAGTAAATCGACAGCACTGATGACAAAAGAACCAATGATTCCTTTCTTGTCCATGCGCTCACCAAGCCACAGATAGCCAAAGAAAGTACAAAGTCCAAGAATAATACCAGAAAGTGAGACAATAAGGCCAAGCTTATGATAATGGGCAAACATCCATGAACCGATAAGGCCTAGTAAAAATGCTGAAAGCAAGCCGGCATTTTGACTTTTCTTAGGTTGATGTTCACGCTCCTGTTTCGCAAAGGACTGACGGCTGACAATCTCAATATCTTCAGCCATAAAAGCTGGATAGAGCACACCTGGCTGTTTTGTGAAACGGTCGACAGTATGAATTTTGAGTTCTTTAAAAGTAAGAACGAGATTCTTGAGAATGGCTTCAAGCTCTTTTGTGTTCATTCTTCGATAATTCAGCACAATCCCTAAATCATGATCTATTAAATAAGCACGTTTGATATCATCATTATGGATATAGAGACGATTAAGATAATCGGACAGACTCTTCTTGTGTGTTACTGAACTCATGATGGCTAAGCGATAAAAAGGCATGAATGCAAGTATCAGAATATACTCATCAATCACAAGATAATAATAATCAGGCTTATCAGTAGGATTCAGTTTTAAATCAATAATATCCTGCTTCTTCACATTAACCCTCCTATCAAAAAAGGGAAACTTACATTTCCCTTTTTATATTAGTCGTTGACAGCAGCATTCTTTGCTCTGAATGCTCTCTTACGTTCATTCTCAGTTAAGTATCTCTTTCTTAATCTGATTGATTCTGGTGTAATTTCTACTAATTCATCTTCGTTGATATAGTCAAGACATGTCTCAAGATTCATAATTCTTGGACGTTTTAAGACAACAGTAGAATCCTTTGTAGAAGAACGTGTGTTAGTCTTTTCTTTAAGCTTAGTGACATTGACAACTAAGTCATTATCCTTAGCATGTTCCCCAACAATCATACCTTCATAAACTTGTACGCCTGGGCCTACAAACATCACACCACGGGCTTCAGCTGAACCTAGTGAGTAAGCTGTAGTCTGGCCGGTATCAATAGAGATCAAGACACCAAGTTTTCTTTCGCCGACAATACTATCATTGTCCATTGGACGATATTCTAAGAATGTATGGTTGATAATACCATAACCTCTTGTCATTGTAATGAAGTTTGTCATAAAGCCAATTAAGCCTCTTGAAGGAATAACATAATGAACCTTTGTCATACCATTATCGGAAGACATATCATCCATGATACCCTTTCTTAAGCCTAATGATTCAATAACTGAACCAATACAATCATCAGGTGCTTCAATTTCAAGATCTTCATATGGTTCACACTTCACACCATCAATATTCTTAATAATAACATGTGGTCTAGAAACCTGTAATTCATAGCCTTCTCTTCTTAATGTTTCAATTAAGATAGATAAATGTAATTCCCCACGTCCTGAAACAATCCATTCTTCAGAGTTAGGAATTCTTTCAACCTTTAATGATACATCCTTATTTGTTTCACGGAATAAACGTTCTTCAAGCTTAGTAGCTGTTACGAACTTTCCTTCCTGACCAGCAAATGGTGATGTATTTGTACCAAAGACCATCTGAATTGTTGGTTCATCAACATGTAATAATGGCAATGGATCAATATGCTGTGGGTCACAAACAGTTTCCCCAACACCAATATCAGCCAATCCTGCAAATGCACAGATATCACCAGCATCCACTTCATCAACTTCAATACGATGTAAGCCAAGGAATGTATAGAGCTTCTGTACTCTAAATGGTGTTGTTGTACCATCAGCACGACAACATACTACATTATCATTTAAATGAATTGTACCTCTTTGAATACGACCAATACCAATACGTCCAACATAGTCATTGTAGTCAAGTAAAGCTGGCTGTAACTGTAAGCCATCTTCAAGATCCACAATTGGTGCTGGGATTTCATTGACAATCATTTCAAATAAGTTATCCATTGTAGCTTCCTGTGTTGCTGGATCTGGATCGAGTGAAGATGTACCATTTAAGGCTGAGACATAACATGTTGGGAAGTCTAACTGATCATCATCAGCACCAAGTTCCATGAATAATTCAAGAACTTCATCCATAACTTCATCAATACGTGTAACTGGACGGTCAACCTTATTAATAACAACGATTGGCTTAACATGGGCTTCTAATGCTTTCTTTAAGACGAAACGTGTCTGTGGCATTGTGCCTTCATATGCATCAACAAGCAATACGCAACCATCCACCATGTGCATGATACGTTCTACTTCACCACCAAAGTCAGCATGGCCTGGTGTGTCTAAGATATTGATTTTATAATCTTTATAATGAATTGCCGTTGTTTTAGCTAAGATAGTAATACCTCTCTCTCTTTCTAGGTCATTGCTATCCATTGCTCTTTCCGCAATTTCTTCATGGGCTTCAAGTGTCTTTGACTGCTTTAATAGCTGGTCAACAAGTGTAGTTTTACCATGGTCAACATGGGCAATAATCGCTACATTTCTAATTTCCATATAATGTGCACCTCTTTCTAACTCGCATATTATAACACAACATTTTTCTATCACAACAAAAAAGTATCAAAAATAAACCCTTACAATCATACTTTTCTTACTTACCCACAATCACTTCAAGATGATATTTCTCACGAATAGAATCATTTGCCTTTAAAGCAGTTGAGATTTGCTTGCGAATCCTCTTAGCAACCTGTTGATAAGTCCCCTTAACCTTCTCTTCCTCTTCGACTTGTTTTTTCTGTGAAGTTTGAAATGCCTGATATTCTTTAAGCTTCACTTTGGTAAAGACATTGGCGGATTCATCATAGACTTCTAGACTATCCTTGTTGATATGATGGGAGAGAATTTGGATTTGCCCCATATCAATGCTGATCTTTTGATCAGAAATCGTTATTTTAGCTAATTCAGGCTTCACCCCTATTTCCATATCACCACGATAAGTCATCAAGAAATAGCCTTTAGGATTAGGATTTTTCCAGTCCTGTACACCAAGACTGTCATCAAAACGTCCAACTCTTGAATAGTCATAGGTGATTGACGAGATGTCTTCAAATGAATTAAGCATAGTCTTGAGACTTTGTTTTGTAATGGCATGCTGGTCTTGAAAGCGATAGAATGTGCCGGCAATAAATACCAACACAACAACAACCCCAATAATGATGATACTGATGATCAAATTCTTCTTTTTTGAATGCATGTTCTACCTCCATTACTCATATTATGCACGTTGAGTAAAACTTTTTAAAGAACGCAAAGAAAAAAAGGCCATTTTCATGACCTATTTCTTAATCATCTGAATAGCAATACAGCCAGGACCACCATGTGTCACAAAGACTGGCGTTAATTCATGAATTACTATCTCTGTTTGAGGGAACGCATTGCGAAGTATTTCTGCATAACCCTTTGCTTTCATTAAAGCTCCAGCATGTGTGACATAGAGAATCGCATGTTCATCCACACCCATATCCTTATAACACTTGATGATTGTTTTTAAAGCACCACTTTCTGTCTTCTTAATGGCATATTTATCAAGCTTCTTGCCATCATCACTTAATTCTAGAACAGCTGTAATCTTCAACAAGCCACCAAGCTTAGCAGCTAATGGTGAAAGACGTCCACCTCTTTTTAAGAATTCAAAGTCTGTCGGAATTAAAAAGCTCTTTGTATAAGCCATTTTGTCATTAATTGTCTCAATGATTTCTTGTGTTGAAGCACCTGCTTTGTTGAGTTGGATGGCTATATCAACCAAGTGACGATGAGGACCACAGAGTGTTCTTGTATTGATGATATGCATATGTTCTGGATGTTCTAGCTGATTTTTCGCAAGAACTGTGGATGCATAAGTACCTGATAGACCCTCGCTCATCGTAAAGACAAGACAGTCTTCATTCTGATATTGTTCTAAAACTTCTACCGTATGACCAACACTGGGCTGTGATGATTGTGGCAAAGCCCCTTCGGCAATTTTTTGAATAAGTTCATCTGTTGTCAGATCGACTAATTCTGTATATGTCTGATTGTTGATAGTGACATGTAAAGGGAGCACTTCAATGCCTAAGGCCTGTCCCTCCTGTGGGGAATATAATGCGCTTGTATCCGTAATAATCTTCATTCCATATCATCTCCTACTTCAACATTAATGCTTCTAGTTACAAGTGTCAATATATTTAGTATTTAATACTAGATTAATTGACTTAGATTGACTATTGGTGTATTCTTCATGGTGAGGTGATATATCTTATGGATAATCAGTATAATCATGTTCATATTCTACGTTGGCAGGAACTACCGGATTTTGATCTCTATATGGATCAGGTTATTGGATTAATTGAAAAGAGTTTATCTTTCTTGAAGCTAGATGAAGATGACAAAATTGTTACATCAACAATGATTAATAATTATGTTAAAGCCAAACTTGTCAGCCCTCCTATAAAAAAGAAATATAGTCGCGAACATGTTGCTTATTTTACAGTCATTTGTTTATTAAAGAGAGTGTTCTCTCTTGATGAAATCTCTACGCTTCTTAAGATTCAGTTTGAGAATGTCCCTCTTGATGAATCTTATAATACTTTCTGTGATGTTTTAGAAGCGTTGTTGATCAATGAAGAAATTTCTGATGATATCAAGGTAATGGATGGACATATTGGTGACTTGTTTTTAAAAGTCATGCGTGCGTGTGTCTATGCCATACATGCATCACGTATTATTAGAAACGTAGCTCTCAAAAAAGAAGAAGACGAGAAAAAAGGTTAAGTCATTTACGACTTAGCCTTTTTGTATAAGCATGTTGTGTAATTTCATGCATGATTTTAAAGAGTTTTTCTTTGTCTTTTGTTCTAAAGAGGAAGATATGATCACTCATCGCCTCTGCAAGTGCCACGTCCACGTCATCCTCTAAGGCAATAAACTGGCCATAACGCTTCATGATCTGTTCGTTACTTAAGGCGTACTGCACATCCTTACGTCTCCCGGCATACCCAACCCAATATTGTCTATTGATATCATAGAAACATTGATCATATAAAATCATATCAGCCCAGATCGTATAAACATCCACATCATAAGCTAAATTCATCATATCAGGAATATAAGCCCCCGGTGCTCTCATATTCACTTCCAAACCGACAAGATCACCCTTTTTACCAAGATAATCTTTATCTTCTGTTAAACGTATGAATTCAAAATGAAAGAAACGACTCTTTGTCCCAAACGCTTTGACTGTTCTTTCACCAATATCATAAATATCGGATGCAAAGACAGGCTGTTGATAGAATGTGGTATCAAGATGTTCATTAACCATATCCATAACAGGATCACACATGACATGGGATGTGGACATGAGAATATTGCCATGACTATCTGTAATACCTTCAAATGTTTCCACATTACCTGGTACATAGTCTTCAACAATAAATTGTGTGTTTTGATCAAGTGTTGGATAAATCTTTTGGAATTCCTCATCACTTGTCAGCTTATAAGTACAGCTTGCCCCCATTCCATCATCAGGCTTGACAATAACAGGATAGCCTACTTCTCTTGCGAAATGGAGTCCAGTTTCTAAGCTGTCTAAATAAGCATACTTGGCCACAGGGATTCCAGCACTCTGATAGACATCTTTCATTTTTGATTTATGTCGCAGCTGATCCATATCGACAAGCTTAGGCCCCGTTGTGACATTGAAGTCAGTACGTAAGTGTGCTTCAAGATAGAGCCAGTATTCATTCTCTGATTCAATCCAGTCAATCTTGCCATACTTTGCTGTATAGAAACCAACAGCACGGTAAACATCTTCATAGTTCTGTAGGTCTGGAATGTAATAATATTCATCAAGGGCATTCTTTGTATTGTCGTCAACACCATCATAGGGTGTATCACCAATACCTAGAACTCTCGCCCCTCTTTCCTTAAGACGCAGGCAGAAATTGTAATAATAATGCGGAAACTGTGGTGAAATGAAAATGACATTCATTGAGAAACCTCCTAGATGACTCTTTCAAAGAAATAAGGCAACTGAACACGCCACCATGGCCAGTCATGGCTTACGTCATAGCCCCAGAAGTCAATCCAGGCAGGAATATTCTTTGCTTCTAAAAGTTCTTTCATGCGACTAGTTGAACGGACCATATCGTCTTCCCAGGCTCCCTGACCACAACATAGGACAATACGGCATCTTCTATATTTATCGACAAATGGATGATCGTAACTCATTCCCTGTAAATATTCGACTGGTGAATTACGATAAGTGATATCATTGTGGAAATCACCAAAGAAGAGATCACTATCATAATATCCTGATAAAGCAACACAGCCTTTAAAGATATCCGGTGCTCTAAACATGAAATTAGCGGCATGAGCTGCTCCCATTGAACATCCTGTCGTAATAATACCATCGGCATAACGACCATCTTTCTTGTTGATCTCAAAGATTCTTGGTACTAATTCGTTGACAATATAATAATAGAATTGTTCTACGATATGTGTGCGCTGTTCATATGTTTCACCAGGCTGACCACTCCAGCCTTCTTTATCCATAGAATCACAACAGAACAACTGAATTCGACCAGCATCAATCAAATGGGCTACAGAATTAACCATGCCCTGGTTCTCAAAGTCATAGAAACGCCCATCCTGGCTAGGAAAGACTAATACTGGTTCAGCTCCTTCTTCACCATAAACCTTAAATTCCATATCTCTTTCAAGACATTGACTATATTCTTTAAAATATTGTGTTTTCATAAGCATCCTCCATTAACCTAATACAAATTCAATAAATGCATTCACTTCATCCATAGTTTCAAAACGTGCTGTATACGTATCATTGCCCATGTCATCACTTAAGATATCCGGCATTCTTTCAACCATCATTAAGTCATGATGATATCTTTTCTTAATTTCTTCATCCGTATGATGATAAACAATTTCATCACGTCTACCTGCATAGACACAATGGTATGGTCTCCTATTTCTATTATAAAGACTTTCCCCACTTGTGACCATATCTGCATAAATATCATAAACATTTATATCATTAGCCCAGTTCATCATATCAGGGGTATAACCACCTGGCATACGCATATTGACTTCCAAGCCGACAACATCACCCTTGTTGGCAAGACCTGGTTTGTCCTTTGTCAGCCTGAAGAACTCCATGTGGAAACAACGGCCATTGACTGGAAAGACTTTAACAGCTTCTTCCCCATAGTGCTTTAAGTCTTCTGGAATGACACGTTGTGAATAATAGACAAATGATTTATGTGCTGAGACGACATCTAATAATGGATCAGGAAAGACATGACTTGTTTCAAAGATAATATCATGGTTTTGTGAAGCAATTCCATCAAATGACTCAATCACCCCTTCAACAAACTCTTCCATAATATATTGCACATCAGCTTTATGTTCAAAGAAATCCACCAGTTCTTCTTCATTATTGATTTTATGCGTATCCTGTGCTCCCATCCCACTATCAGGTTTCGCAATAACGGGATAAGCCACTTCATCAATAAATGCTTTTGCCGCATCAATCGTTGAAACAAGAATATAACGGGCAGTAGGAATATGGGCCTTGGCATAATACTCCTTCATTCTTGATTTATGTTTGACATCTTCAATAATATCATTCTGTAATCCTGTTGTAATATTGAAATCTGTACGCAAACGTGCATCACTCTCGAGCCAGTATTCATTATTGCTTTCAAGCCAATCAATACGGCCATACTGGAAGATAAAATAACCCATAGCTCTCACTAAGGCATCATAGTCTTCAAGTGTTTCAACATAATAATATTCTTTCACTGAATGTTTGACTTCTTCACTCAGTTCATCATATGGTACATCCCCAATTGCCAGAACATTAACACCCTGTTTCTGCAAGCTTTCACAAAAATGATAATATGTTTTTGGAAAACCAGGCGAAATAAACACAAAATTCATTTCCTCTTCCCCCTTTTGGTTTGTAGTATAGCATTTTTTCTATCATTGCACTAATGTTTTCACATATTTCTAACTCTTCGCATATTATTTATGATAATACGAATTCTTATTCCCTACTTATATAATCAAAAAGCTAGAGATCATACTCATCTCTAGTCTTTTGATTGTGTCTTGAATTTCCTATATGTCACTGACATCACCAATATAAAATAATCCTCCAACAATTCCCTTAAACGATTTGTCGCTTCTTCCTTTAAGCCCGTCGTATCTTTTTTTGTCAGAATCTTGCCTAAACGAGATAAGGCACTTTTCTTAGAAGAAGCTTGCAGGAGAACAGACACATCGCCTAAAGCTTGTTTCTGATAGAGTTGATAGGATTGGAGAAATTGTTGGTAACTGACATCTTGTCCTAATGTTGAGAAGTCTGTTTGATGATTAATGCTTTGTGCAATATTACAATATAGATTCAATATATTATAAGATGCAGCATAAATATCATCATAGCTAATAGAGAAATGTGAAAAATTGTTTTCATACCGATCTATCTTCTCAATAATGTTATGTGTAAAGCGAGCGAAAGCAGGCGAATAGCCATAAGCTATTCTTTTCGCAAAGTCTTCAAAATGAGCATTAAGCTTTAACGCCTCAAATATCAATTTGCCTTCATACATATCATTAGTCAAACGGTTCATATCTTCTAAATCATGAGTAACACGCGTCAAGAGGACTTTCTTGCTGATGGAAATGCATTCTTCACTTTGAGCACTCCAGACAGGAAACATCACATCCCCCATCTCACCAACAAGACTCTCACAAAATAAATCGTAATTCATAGCTATTTCTTTATCGCATATTTCGCAAGAATATGGACAACTTCTTCAACTGGCATTTCGGTGATTTCTGAGATATCTTTATTTGACATGCCTCTTTCACTCAGATGACAAATAATATGTTGGATCTTCTTTTCATAGCTCGTAAGAATTGTTTCCAATTCATCATTTTCCTGCTCTTCTGCCTGTGCTTTAAGCTTCTTATAAGCATTTTCATGCTTCTTCATCTCTTTATGACGATTCGCTCTTGCTTCCATGAAATCTCTTGTAAACTCTTCTAAATTCTCATTCATAATATCACCCTTCTCTATTGTATAAAAAAACAAAACAAAATGAAATAAAATCAAAAAAAGGCACAAAATTGTGCCTATGAATAAAATGCCATTTTTGTAATCTTGTTGTTGGTGATGGTAAAATCAATACCTGGTGCTGTTTTCGCATCTTTGAAGAAGTCAGCTTTCTTCATTTCTACATCCTTTTCCCCATAGAAATAGAACTTTACCTGATCATCAAACATAAATGTTCGACTTTCATCATTAAAACGTTCTTTTACTTCTTCCCCATCAGCACTCATTTCCACAAAGCTACCTTTAATCGTAATATACTGATCACCAACAAGTGTCATACTTGTAATCTGACCAACCTCTAAACCAGAATGTGTACTTGAGGAATAGGTACCATCTTTCATCTGTGTAACAGTAACGTTTGGTGTTGTTGAAGATGATGTTGTTTCTTTTTCTTTAGTGACTTGAGCTGGTTCTTGATTATCATCTTTGACTATTTGTTTTTTTATTTCTTCTTTTTGTTTTTTCTCTTTGTTGGTATTTGTATCACTTGTTGGAGTAGATGCACTTTTTTGGCTTTGTGACATATAGAAGTAGCCAAGACATCCAATTAACGCCAACAAAATAATAATGATCAGAATCTTCTTTTTCATATCTATTCTCACTTTCTCTTTACCTCTATTATATGCAAAAAAGTAAAATAAAAAAGTCCTAAGAATAGAAATCACACACATACAATAATTTCACAAATTTGAGAAGGAGTGATCGTCTATTGAGGCAAGTACATCATATTCATGGAAGAAAAAAGCAGTTATCCTGCTAGGCGAATAAGTAGAATAAAAAGGCAGGATAGCTGTTGTTGGTAGGAAGTATGATGACCTACCCTATGGATGCAGGAATATGCAAAGCATATTTCCTAGTTTTATTGTATCACTTTAATCACAAAGATAAAGTCTTATGTGAATTAATTCCTATATTTTGACGCATCTTTGTGAGATTAGTGTCATTATTGATGGAAAATATCACAAAAATAGCAATAATAATGCAAAAAGTGTGTACAAACAAGAATTTATCAGTATAATAATTGTTGTCTCAATTCCCAAATACACGCAAACATGAGACGCGATACCTAGCTTACGAGCTAGGTTTTCGTTTATACAAATATATTTCATGTCTTATTGACATACTCTTTAAGTATATCGATAATATTATTGTATTACTAATGAGGAGGGTAATATGGATACAAACTTACAAGTCATTTATGATAATGCTCCCATGCATGATCCTCTCACTGGCTTATTAAATTATTACGGTTTTATTAAGCTCGCCCAAAGACGCATTGATCAATGCCCCCACCATTACAGCATTATTGTTACAAATTTGAAAGACTTTAATCTTGTCAATCAAATCTATGGTAATCATGTTGCTGATCATATTCTTATAGCTTTTGGGCAGGCTTTACGAAAAATCGCCACGGTTGATAAAAGTATTGTCTATGGAAGAATTAGTGCTGATCACTTTGTTGTTCTCTATCCGACAAACTTGTTTCAAAAAGACAGGATAAGAGAGTTCGCTGATCAATTCACGAAATCAAGTGAAGCATTAGAGATTATGAATGTGCATTTTCAATTTGGTCGATATGATTTTAAAGGTTCGCATGATTCTGTTGCAGTTGGTTGTGATAAAGCATTTTTTGCGTTAAGATCGATTAAGCGTCAGGGGATTGTGGAATTTGGGAATTATTCTGATCATGATCTTGATGTGACATTAAGGATGAAGAATATTCTTTCTATGATGAATATTGCATTGAAAAAGAAAGAATTCAAGATGTATTTACAGCCTCAGGTTGATATCCAGGGGAATTTGGTTTCAGCTGAAGCACTTGTGCGCTGGCAGACACCTTTTGGCATGTTAATGCCTTATGAATTTATTTCCATTCTTGAAAAAGCACATCGTATTCATGAAGTGGATTATTTAATCTGGAAGCAGGCTGTTGAAACACTCGCTAGATGGCAACATACGCCCCTTGCCTCCATTAGTATTTCTGTCAACGTTTCTCCCCTTGACTTTCATTATTTTGATCTCTATGACGTCTTTACGAGCTTATGCGAAGAAGCCCATGTGCCTACCAATAAGCTCAATATTGAAATTACTGAACAGTGTATGATGGATAATCTTCATGAAGTCATCCCGCTCATCAACCGTTTAAAACAAGCTGGCTTTACGACTGAAATTGATGATTTTGGCTCAGGCTATTCATCTCTTAATCTACTTCGTGAACTGCCTGCTGATATGATTAAATTAGATCGTGAATTCATCAATACAGTTACCATCGATCAGGCTGCGAAAACTGTTTTAAGAAATACTTGTCATATGATTAATGAACTTGGGCATGGGATCATATGTGAAGGTATCGAACAAATTGAACAAGCTATTTATTTAAAATCCATTGGTTGTCATATATTCCAAGGTTATTATTATTCTAAACCAATCCCACTTGATGAATTCGAACACAAATATCATCTTCAAACAAGCGCATAGCTTGTTTTCTTTTGTGATTCATTGTTTAATGGACATTATAAAGGAGTAATATTCTATGGATCAGTCATTATTACAATATATCAAAGAAGAGAATGGTCAGAAAAGCTTGGATATTAGAATATTCTTAAAGGCTTATGGTCCACTTAAGTATAAACATCCTGTCTATACAAATCTTATTCCACTTGTTGCCCTCTTTGATCAATATGAAGCTAACGATATACATCTCATCTATACACCACTTCCTCTAACCTACAAACCAGCCATCTTTACATATCATGAAGAAAGCCCCCTTTCTCAAGATCAACAATATGCCCAATATCTTTCCAAAGAGAAAACACGGGAAACAAACACACTGGCCCGTTTAAAACAAGATAACAGCGATACATTGACTCAATATCGCATTATCAAAGATGCCTATCTCATTCAAAAAAGAAATGCTCATACTAACTTCGAAGAAGAACTCTTCACACTCAATGAAGCACTTTATCCCAATGAGCACGGCTGTATTAGTCAATATTATCTTCAATTGACAAGAGAACTTGATATCCTTGCTCGTTTAAATGCCCAAGGTATTTATGAACGTGTTGATGCTTTAAACGATGGCCTTCTTGGCTTACTAGATGCTGTAGAAAGCTATCAAATAGCATCAGGTGTGGATTTTGTGAAATATGCTGAAAGCTATATGCGTGATCGCATCACCCATGCAGCCCTTGAAGCAAGCAATCCAGAACTGCCAGGCGGCAAACTTTCCCCTTACTACTATCAGATTATGAAGCTTCATGATAAATATATGTTGGAAGGATATGAAGAAGAAGTTATCTTGCGTATGATTTATAAAGATATCAACACGCAAGAAGAAATCATTACCACAACAATGATTGAACAGGCATTAGCTTATCGCTATCGTTATGAAAAGCCAAGAAGTCAAGAAGTAGAGGAACTAAATCCCTTCATGAGCATGGAGACTTTTAGAAAAACACATCTCTATGACCACTTGCGTCCCTATTTCCGTTTTAATCTTCATAAACAATTTGTTCGCATCTTTGAACACCTTGATCACCAAAAGAAAGAACTTGTCATTTTCCTCTATGATCTCAACGATACAAGAAAGGATCGTATTGAAGAATTGACAAAAGATACATTTTCAGATAAAGCTTATCAAAAAGCTATACAGCAAGCTGATCATGAATATTCAATGACTTTAAGAAAAGATACATTTGCATCTACATATCATATAAGAGATATTGATGAATTTGAAGAAGAAGCTTATGATGATATGTTGGATATTGGTGGCCAAAGGCTTGTTGAAACATATGATGAATTTATCAACAATTATATTAAAGTTACACTAATTGACTAAAGGGTGGACAAATGTCCACCCTTTAATGTGTTGTAAAATTGTCTGTTGTATAGTCCTGATAGAGCTCTAATAGATTGCCCCAGGCTTTTGTGAGCATGGCATTATATGTTGTGATGAATTGTGCTTGATCAGGAGGTAATTTCTCAATAACCTGATCTGAAGACAACAAGATATCTTTGATCAATTCAATGCATTCCCACAATTTTTCACTTTCTTCAAATGTCATATATTCTCTCCTGCTTCAATCTTACCATATCCAGACAAACACACAAAGCTTATTCTAAATTAAGTCGTTTTTCTAAGAAATACCAAGTCACAAACCAATAGATTGCAGCTACAATACCAAAGCCAACAATCATGATAAGCAAACCAAAGCCAAAAGGATTGGCAACACCATCCATATCAAATGGACGATTCAATAAAGCAAAGATATAGTGACTTGCATAGCCTGTCATACCTAAGATTGTCATAATAACAGCTTCAGCAATCCGGAATCCCCCATAAGCAAGAATACTGCCAATAATACGATGTTCATTCCATTGTGAGCCAATAGCCATTGCTGCATAGATACGAATGATCATTAAAGCCATGATGACAATCAAGACAACAATGCCAAGAATGATATTGATTACCATTGTAGGGGTAACCTGGCTTAAAGTATGCGCTATTTCTTCAAATGGTGGTGTGATGATCATAGCAGGATCTTCACCACTAAGAGCAATCATTGTAAATGCAAGAGCACTTGCAGAAATAATGAAAGCCAGGACACTCAAGATAATCCAGATGACATTGGAAATCAGTTTAGCACTAATTAGCTTATTTGTTGAAACAGGCAAAGAAAACATCAAATAGCCCTCACGCCCCAGCAGGTTCTTATAGAAGCTGTTGATTAATAGCACGATGGTCATGACGCCAACAGCGACAAGAATAACGCCATAGACAATAGGCATGAATGCCATCAAATATTCATCAAGCACATTATTCATGACGGCTGATAAACTTAAGCCTGTAATAACTGAAGTTGCGATCAACAAGCCATAGAGTGGTAGTAAGATTCTACCAAACATCTTCATTTCATATTTCAATAGCTTTCCTAACATTTAAATACCTCCCTGAAATATTCATCAACACTCATACCTGTCTTCTCTCTTAAAGCATCCGCATTCTCATGAAGCACAACTTCTCCTTCTTTTAAGAAGACCACTTCATCTAGAATGGACTCAACATCATTAATAAGATGTGTTGAGATGAGAACAACCGCATTTTCATTATAATGCGATACAATCGTATGAAGGATATAATCTCTAGCCGCTGGATCAACCCCGGCAATTGGTTCATCTAAAAGATAGATTTTAGCCTGTCTGCTCATTGTCAGAATAAGCTGAACCTTTTCACGATTTCCTTTGGAAAGCTTTTTAATGCTTTTGGTGCAATCGATATGTAGACTATTAAGCATTTCTCTCGCAATCTTTTCATCAAAGTCATCATAAAAATCTTTATACATCTTGATTAAGTCGTTGACTTTCATCCAGTCTGGTAAGAAATCACGATCAGGTAAATAAGAAACAAAGCTCTTCGTCTTAGCACCTGGTGCTAGTTCATTTAAAGTAATCAAACCACTTGTCGGTACAAGCAAGTGTTCTAAGAGTTTAATGAGTGTTGTCTTGCCACTGCCATTAGGCCCCAGCAAGCCGACAATACGTCCTGCTTCTAAAGACAAGTTCACTTGTTTCAAAGAAACTGTACTTCCATAGTTCTTACTAACATCCTTACATTCAATAAGTGCCATTTACTTCTCCCCCTTATCTTTCTCATAATTCTTCACAGCAGCAATAATCTCCTGCTTATCCATTCCCATCTTTTCTAGATTATGAAACATATCAGCAATATATTGTTCACTCATAGCCTTTCTTAATTCCTTCATCACATTCTCATCCTCACTTACAAATCTTCCTGCCGTTCTTTGCGTGTAAAGCAATCCTTCTTGTTCTAATTGTGTTAAGGCACGTTGCATTGTATTAGGATTTACCCCAGCTTCAACTGCCATTTCTCTAACTGGCGGGATTTTACTGCCTGCACGAAGTTCTCCACTTGCGATCATAACTTTGATTTGAGCAATAATCTGGAGATAAATAGGAATACCATTCTTAAATTCCCATTTCATATGTCTCACTTCCTTTGTATTACCTTCTTAGTACAATAACACAATAGCACAGCATCACTATTGTGTCAATGCATTAATACAATAATTCAAAGCAGTGTTCATAAAAGAAAAAGAGCACCGAAGTGCTCATTCTGTCTTTACAACATAACATTGTTTTTTATAGAAGGATATGCCATATCCCACTGCATGTGCATATATCTTGAATCTCTTCTCTTCAAGATAATTGCGATCAGTGATTTGTCTTGCGTCAGCTTCTGCATCTTCAATAAGACAGTCTTGTCTTATTGAATGTTTGCATTCAATAAGAATAACTGTTCCCAGTATCGTTTCAGGCATGACACACAAGTCAAATCTTCCATCTCCTGCTTCCCTGTTGGAGATGACTTCATAACCATTCAACAGCCCTACTAAAAATCCATGATAGAAGCTTTCATGATTGTCAAAGTAGCTGATGCTTCTAATAAGAATGTCATTAAGCAGAAGATTGACTTTTCTTGCATCCCCATTGACCAGCTCCTGATACAGTTCATTCTTCCTTGATCCTGCATAGTCCGTGAAATAGCTCATGAAGGACTGCTTATAGATCTCATAGACTTCCTTGTTTGGGATGACAAGCTCATACTGATGATCACCAAGATCTTTTATGGCCTTGAGATAGCCTGTGAGCAGCAGGAAGCTGTAGATGTTGTTGATGTCGTCCATCTCACGATAGGTCAGTTCTGACTTGATGTCCTTGACGATGGACTGTCCATTCATGAGCTGTTCAAACTCATTTCTCAGCCCTCTGTCACCAGCCTGGATGTATTTCATGACAATACCATTACTGCTAGTATTAGCCCAGAAGGATACTGGCTTGAAGGAGTCGTCTCTTATCTTGTATTTCACATAGCTCAATGTGCTCCATGGGTTATAGATTTCAAGGTCTCCAAATCTGTATCCATCATACCATTCCTTGACTTCATTCATATTCTGTGACAGCTGACAGTCAGCCAATAGCTGCTGCACATCCTTTTCAGTAAAGCCAAAAAATTCATTGGCGATGTTATCCAGAATTGAGTATGACGAGAAATTATTGAGACCTGTAAATATGCTTTCCTTGGATATTCTTAGACAGCCTGTCATGATGCCCTTTTCTAAGGCATTATTGGTCTTAAGGGATGAGGAGAAGATACTTCTCAGGAAGTCAACCATCTTATCATAATAATCATTCTGGTAAGCTGCCTGCATAGGGACGTCATATTCATCTATCAGGATGATGACTTTCTGGTGGTAGTGTGTGAACATTGCCTGAGATATTACGCGCAATGATGTACTCAAGTCCTCTATGGAAGCAGTCTCGCTATGCAAGCTGTTAAGCTTATTCTTTGTGATATCTGTGAGGTGATCAGATTCTAATAGTTCTAAGTTTTTTCCAATAATTCATAGATGATATTTGAAAATGCATTCAGTTGTCGCTCATATGATGAGTTTGTCATTTCTTTCAATGAGAGAAAGATGACAGGATACTGGTTCTGGTGCTTCATTGCTTCACTGTTATGTGAGATGCTTAAGCCATCAAAGAGATAGCTATTCTCTTTCTCCTTGTTGGAGAAGAAATAGTAAAGCATGGACATGTTCAGTGTCTTGCCAAAACGTCTAGGGCGTGTGTAGAGGGCAACTTGTTCATTAAGGACTTCTGAGATGAAGTTTGTCTTGTCTATATAGTAGGCATTCTTATCAATCAGCGTCTTGAAGTTCTCTATTCCAGTTGGTATCAGCTTCATTCTGTCACTTCCCTTCATTAACTAGATTGATTTCCTTTGATATATTATATCCTATATTCATTTTTATTGCATTATAGGGTAATGAAGTTTTATGGAAACAAAAAGGATGGAATGTTCCATCCTTGTATCTTATCAATATGTAGATTTAACCATACCACCATCAACATTAAGTGCAACGCCATTAGTACTCTCTTGGTCTACAGGATTCTGGAGAAGAAGCTGAAAAAATATCATAAAAAAATACAGGTAAAGCGTAAATTACCACATTCCATGAAAAAAGAAAGTGCCCTGAAAGCCTTTAAACAAAGAACTTTGGGGCACTTTTCAAGTATTTAAGTGTTCAAGTCAGCTTTATATCTATTTCCATAGTAAAGAAAAAACACCTATTATACAAACAGATACTTTTGTCGCTTATTCACTTAAATGATCAACTGCATATTGTGCTTCAGCTGGTTCGAGTTGTTCGCCATAAGCAGATACAAGCTGATTATAAATAGCTTTCTTAGACATATGCATGGTATCTAAATATCTGTTAGTTTTTTAATAATATGAGAAAGCTTATAGAAAAATGTGTGCATTTTGCAGCTAGCATTAATCCTTTATAAGAACGATATCTAACGAAAAAAAGTGTATGTCACGGAAGTGTTAGTAAATCATGTTGAGCGTTAATCCTTTATAAGAACGATATCTAACATGATAAAGGAGGAAGCACAAGGAAAGAATGCAGAGCGTTAATCCTTTATAAGAACGATATCTAACAAAAGACTAGGTTATTATCCTAGCCTTGTTAGTTGCAAGCGTTAATCCTTTATAAGAACGATATCTAACGAGGAAATCAGGATACAAAAGACACTTTTAAAAATTCTGCGTTAATCCTTTATAAGAACGATATCTAACAAAAGACTAGGTTATTATCCTAGCCTTGTTAGTTGCAAGCGTTAATCCTTTATAAGAACGATATCTAACCGGCAGGGCAGGTCACGACATTAACACTTGATAACACAGCGTTAATCCTTTATAAGAACGATATCTAACAAAGACCGAATTAACAGACACTTAGAAAAGTTAAGGCGTTAATCCTTTATAAGAACGATATCTAACCATCATGATGTAGTTGACATTATGCCAATGTCATCAAAGCGTTAATCCTTTATAAGAACGATATCTAACTAATTGAAGATAGAAAAGGAAATATCTACCGAGTTGAGCGTTAATCCTTTATAAGAACGATATCTAACAAAACAAAATATTATGAAAACATCTACATTTACAATCGAAGGCGTTAATCCTTTATAAGAACGATATCTAACGATAAAATCAACACTTTTTATATATTTATAACATAGCGTTAATCCTTTATAAGAACGATATCTAACTTTAGCTATCAGCGAGAGCAAAGAAAACACTGATTTTATGCGTTAATCCTTTATAAGAACGATATCTAACACTACAAATATAAGCGGAACTGCAAGCGACTTGAACAGCGTTAATCCTTTATAAGAACGATATCTAACCGAAAGACATTGTCAAAGAAACGAGCTTGACTAAATCGCGTTAATCCTTTATAAGAACGATATCTAACTCATGAATCAACAAGACATTACAAGACATTCATGGATAAAAGCGTTAATCCTTTATAAGAACGATATCTAACATTGTCACCGTGCCACTCTGAAATGAAGTGTCACTCTCTGGCGTTAATCCTTTATAAGAACGATATCTAACGGCAAGTGGTCACTAAACCATAAGTCACAATATCAAAGCGTTAATCCTTTATAAGAACGATATCTAACTGCCAGCGTCCATGAAGGACCGGAACTGCTTTTCGCGTTAATCCTTTATAAGAACGATATCTAACATTAGTCAACGTTTCTACTATTGACAAATCCATTTATGCGTTAATCCTTTATAAGAACGATATCTAACCCAACAAAAAAACAATAATTAAATTTATATCAAAAATCTATTGACATGCGTTAATCCTTTATAAGAACGATATCTAACAGGGAGTGCATTTTTACAGTCTAAGAAACGGGTTGCGCGTTAATCCTTTATAAGAACGATATCTAACTAATCAGAATGTGGGATAGCTTGCGTAAGAATTATAAAGGCGTTAATCCTTTATAAGAACGATATCTAACAAGGAAGCACTGGTGTTCAGGCTTGCAAAGCCTCTTCCAAAAGCGTTAATCCTTTATAAGAACGATATCTAACCATTAATTATTCTATAATACCTAAGAAATAATATCAAGAATTTGTTTTATTGACAAAATAGGAGCACTTAGATGTTCATTTTTAATTAAAACTTTCGACTAAGCATTATTATGAGACTAGAATATATACAAAACATCAGGGAAATAAGGGTGTCAGTCGAACTATATGATAATATTTTCATGCTGATTGCCCCTTTTTCCATTGACAATCTTGTTTATACTCTTGTTGGAATAAGAATAATAAAATATGATTTGATCTTCATCAGCAGTTATTTGATTCAATTCTTTTTGAAGAATTTTATACTTTGCCGGGGTGAGTTCACCTTCAAAGACAGAATTTTGTATATGAAAGAGATATTTCCTAAGTACTTTCATGACCTTAGGACATCTCTTTTCATTTACATCATAAACACATATAACATACATGCTTACCACTCCATTCTATATGGCTTATAGAATTTTTTCTTTCCAGTTATATAGTTGTATAGATTATAGACTTCTTTTGTAATGATATTCTTATAGGAATAATATCGATTTCCAATATGTATAGATTGAGCTAATTGATTTTCGTATTCATTTAAATAGAAAGCCACTCCTTCCTTACTCAAATAACAACTATTATTTGTTTTATTAAAATAGGAATTCTTGAGCTGATTCTTACGAATCATTCTTAGAACCATTCTATCTACGATAACTGGTTTAAGAATATCAGCAAGGTCGTACTGAAGGGAATCTGTGGTCTTCGCAATACTATGTACATAACTGATATTAGCCATAAGCGGACTTTTATCTATCTCAGTAAGAAAGTTTGCATATAGTAGTGCATAACCATAACTCATCAACGCATTGACTTCATTACCTGGAGGCTGAATACTTCTTTTGACGAAATGATAGTTTGTATTTTCCAGTATCTTATCGATTCCTGCATAATAGATTTTCTTAGCCTGAGCTTCCTTCAATAAAAGCTGATCAACTGAATTACATTCATCTAATTCTGATAGAATATCAGAATTAGCATGTATCATGTTTATAAGATCAATATCCTTCTTATTGTAATACTTAAGTAAAGACAAGATATTATGTAATTCTGTTTCAGTAATGGCATATGCGATGGATAAACGCATTTTATCATTTCTAAATGAATCTATCTGACATATCATATCTTTTCCTGAGACATATTCCTTTGGTATAAATCTTCCAATATACTGCCCATAGTAGTTATAAAACTGCGCTGAAACACAATATGTGTTTAGAAGGCCTAAGACTCTCTTGTTGAGCGTAATGTCACCAAAACAAAGCACTGCATCAATTTGTTCAATAGGAATATATGTCACATCACCATTCTTATCCAAAAGACACAACGATGAATCCTTTCGATGAAGTTCACCACTCTTATACAAATAGATTGTCTTTTTCATCAGCCACCTCAATCATGCCAAACCCACATGATCCTTTACTGGAAAGCCCAGTATTATAGATAATAGACAATGTATCATAATCTGCTTCAACACTCATTCTTATTCTATAAGCTTCATATAAGGTATTTTTGAACTTAATGAGCTGCTTTTTTTCATAGTCAACATTTATAATATGAAAATGCAGTGCTTCTAGTGGATATCCATAAGCTTCTGCCTTCTTTTTGATATTTTCTAGTACTAGATTCTCAGATTCATCATCACTTGGCTTATAGTATGTTGTATATCTATTTTCTGTTTTATAGGCTGTAACAGGAGAAAGCGTAATGATTGTCTTTTTTTGTATTCCCAAAAAAGGACGTAAGTCCTCAATGTCTACACTTACAACTTTTACTTCCTGATGATTGATGAAAAGCATACTATTTCTACAAAGGTAATCATAGATGTAGCGGATAAATTCTTCATTAAGTGAAGCAATATATAAAGTAGTATATTCATCGAATATAATCTTTCTATCAACAATACTATATTTCCCTTTCAAATCACTGAAGGTGAACATCTTAAAGACTTTGTTTTCAATTCTATAACCTTCATCATGGAAGAACTCTCCCTCCTTTGTTTTAGGAAACATATGATAGATTGTTCCTTGTATGGCATGCTTATAAGCAATAGGTAAGGTGAAGTCCTTCTTCTGCATTGTTATCTTAATTCTCAATCCTTCCACCTCCCATGTAATTGTATCGTCCAAGACCAGTATAGAATATGATATCTTCTATCTCTTCTGAAATAATGATTGATTGGCATATTATGCCTTTAGGTTTGATGTACCTAGTCTTAAATTTAATTGGTTCAAGTGAGCTTTCGATTGTATTCAACATTTCATAGTCATCTTCTAGAATACTTAGATCCATGCCATAATTATTTCTATAGTATATCATCATGTTGTTATAAACACTTTTGAAGCTATCCTTCTCAAAAAGAGAACTAAAAGAAAGTGTGTTTCTTTTTATTTTTGATAGTTTTATCTGCGAATATTCTAGCTGCTTAATAAGAAAGAACGATCCAGCTATATGATGATTTAAGTATTCTTCAAAGAATAGATTGATATACCCAGATGATACGTTGCACTCTCCGATGAGATAGATGACGAGCTGAAGCTCGTCATTCTGTCTTAAAAGTCTTTTGGTGAATGGTGAGTTTTCAATAATAATACCTGGATAAAATGAGAAGTTCTCGCCTGTTAAATGGTAATACTGACATTTATCTTGAAGTGGACAATCTTTACATTTTCCACCTTTGTTGATGCATGTTAAATGATGGATGAATTCCATTAGTTTTTTATAAATGAGAGTATTGATATTATTGTAGAACTTCGCACCAAGAGGGAATGATAGCGTTATATCGTATTTAGTCAACATATTCAATTCTTATGACTCCTGGATAGCAATTACCTACCTGTTCATCTAGATAAAGCATGCGTGTCTTAGGAAGCGTATCAGACTTTGCTCTTGTATTCTTTCTATTACTAGGTGAAAAAGATTGATTAAAACGCTTATCGTATTCATGTGGAAATTTATTTTTGAATAGCAGCGATACTGTCTTTGAAAAATAGTTTGTACTTGAGCCAATACGCAAATAAAAAGCATTACTTTCTTTATTTGCAACATTTTTCTTCAAACCCTCAAGCGCATTTCTAAAATTATTTTTTGAATAGAAATCTAAGTTATCATCAAGATTCAGCTCCTCATTTAATATATCCAACATATATCTATTACAAGCTAAACGAATCATTTTATAGTTCATGCAATTTATTAACTGTTTACAAGCTTCTGAATCATTATCTTCTCCCTTTATTAAATTGAGTTTTTCTCGATTTATTAAGATATAACTATCAGTTGTATCTTGTCCATAATCGATACATTCAAACAATGGTAATGCACTGGATAAATCCTTTTTTTCATTACGAGTATCTAGTCTTTTTGCATCCATTATTCGCAATTCATTGAACGGAACATCTCTTACAGTAAGACAACTGTTGAATTCCTTTATGAAAGCTGTAGAAATACCTAACGCCTCCATAATGCTTTCCAATGAAAGCCTTTCTATATGTGAAAGTTTATAGCTTAATTCTTTTCCCTTAAACAGAAGGAAAGAATAATAGACTGCATTGAGAATCGCTCCTTTAAGCGAGGATCCAGGAATATAAGGTTTGTCAAGCGTCTTAATTTGTTCATTGTATTTCTTGTTCTCAGTAATATAGTAATCTACATCACTTTTAAGTTGATAGCGTGGTGTTAGCTTTGAGAAATTCACATATCGTTTCAAAGTATTCTGTAAATATTTTGATGGTGATTGTCCACTACGTGCTCCTTTATCGCTAAAATGAGAGAGCTTATCTAGGAATTGCTTGTCCAAAAGGACTTTATCCGGTACACAAGAGAGCACTTCCTGTTCATCATAGAAGGACATATATTCTCCATCTTCCATATAGAAAATAGGTAACTTGGTGTCTCCTGTACCCACATGTACAGGTGTTATTGTTTCAATTTTCACTTTAGTCATATGATCACCTTAAAAGACAAAACCAATTGCATAATGGTAGATTGTCTTTCCGTTGTCTGTTTTTATGAGTGAGCCATAATACTCTTTATGAGTCTTTACTCTCATGAAGCTTCCTTCCACAAGCTTTGTAAAGGTTCCTATTGTGTTTGAACTATAATAACTTGAGCCTTTATAGCTGTTACTCTCCATGATGTATGAAGATTCATCAAAATCAAAATCTTCTGAGATACATTTTGAAAGCAATATGACATCATCTGTTTGAGGTATTGCAATATTAAATTCCTTAACCTCAACCATTTCAAAGCTGTTCTTGCCAACAGATATTCTATTGCCAAAACCAAAGTATGGCGCATACTTCATAATATTCTTAACATATTCAATATCATCCGTCTTGATATACACATCAAATAGCTCGCCGGCCTTGAAATAAAGATTTCGATCGAAGTACAGTCCCCTTTCGTCTTCTCTATTATTATCCGAAAGATTAGCTGCATGAAAAATCAACTCTGTATCACTTCTTTGTGCACTCATTTCTTTCTCCGAAAGTATTCCTGAATTTAAGTATACTTTTCCATCAAAAAGAGCTTTCTTCAAATCTGTAAAACGTGCCTTGGCAATGTAGTTTTTGTAGATAAATGGTGTTGTATAATTGATTTTCTTAAATTCTTTCATATAGGAAAGGTAGTGAAGCTGCTGCTTAGGAGAAAGTGGTTTTTCTTTATTAAAAATGATATCATTCTTCTCCTGAATAGAAATTAGACCAACCTTGACCATTGGTAGCAACTCATGGGGAAACATTGAGGAATGGATGAAAAGTGGCTGTGTCTGGAAGGACTGAAAATACTGCTGAAGTGCCTCTTCTCCCTGGGTTGACCTAATGATATTGCAGAAGCTACCAAAGAGAGTCTGGGCATCAGGTAAGTGAGTGATTGAAGAGAGCACTTTGAAAGTAATGCGATACGTTTTCATATTAGATATCCACTTTCTCAGTTTTCCATTCAGCTTTTACTCGTCCATAGCCTCTTGATCCATTACCACCAAGATAGTTCATTTCCAAAAGTCCCAATGCTTTTTCAATGGCATGGATCATTGTATCCTTATTGTCTTCATCAAAAATATTGATGACAATTTCACCTTCAAAGATAGCGCCAGCTGGCACTCTTTCGATAAAACGCGGATTAGCCGTACTCTTGAGTGGATCAATCTTATTTTCACCTTTGATTTCTGTATAGCGTCCCTTCCCCAGCTTACTTTCAAGGTATTCCTTGTTGCTGAGCGTTAAATCTCTGAAGATAGCACGCGTTGACTGGTTTTCTTTTGTTTCAGCTTTTTCGAATAGGCTTGTAATGTTGTCATCATCAAATTTGTAGTCATTACCTTCATCATTAAGTTTTCCTTCATGAATTTTCAAAAGATATTTCAGCTTTCCTTTTATTGAACTGCCTGGAATATAAGGAATATTATCTAAAGGATTCTTAATGACATTTGCATCAGCACCACCAATATCAAATCCATTATCCGTACCACCAATATAGAGTCCTGTTAATAATTTAAGTCTAACGTTGATTTTATAGATTTCATTAAGCATTTTTATTGCCTCCTAATTGCTTATGATATGCGATGATACTTGTAAAGAGCTCATCGAGTGTAATGATATCTTTTTTTGAAACAATTGATTTTTCATTAATAACTGATTCTACGAAATAATAGAGCTGCTTTAATTTAGGTTCTCTACCAGCATTGTATGCACTCATGGCGACAAGAACGAAGACTGTCTTTTTAGCAAGATTGAAGTCATTTGCCTCTACATATGCTTTTGCTTCCTTAATGCCATCAAGTACCTTTCTCATCTGATGGTTATTAGCTCCAAGTAAGTCTTTTGCGTATTTATAAGCCTTCTTTTCGGGAAGGTATAGTTCAATTGGATCATTGAAATATTGGCTTAAAGGAATCGTTATAGGTTTGTAAGGATTGATTTCCTTCTTTTCCTCTGTTTTTTTTCTTTGATAAGAGCTTCTTTTCTTTTGATCATACATGTAACTCATTATTCATTTCCTCCTGCTTCTCTTGTCAGCATGATTGCTAGTTTTAAAAGTAATATATATTTCTGCAGTTTCTCATTAGAATCGATGGAGACGATATCTATCTTTACCTTGTCGAGAGAACTGCGATTTTTGTCTGTTTCACTACGATAAAGGACATATTGAATTCGTGGGAGTAGTCTTAAAAAATCACGGCCATATTCACAATCTCTGATATTACTCATAATGTTATAAAGCATTGATCGACTAATCATTTCATTATTAATCGCATCACGATAGTATTCCACTTCATTTAGGAATTCTGTATATTCATTTAATGGAATTCTCGTATTAAGGACTGTGATTGCATGCTTCTCACCACTCTTAGATATTTCAAGATTATTCTCTGCTTCCTGCACACCAAATCGTATAGGTCTTGTTGGCTTTTGAATATTAATGCCTCCTGATATTGTGATGTTCTTGTTGCATGTATAAGCACTAAATTCCTTATCAATATTCTCAGCTAAATAGAGAATACCATAAGCTGGTCCCATAATAACTAAATCATCCCCACCAGCATAGTTAATATAGAAGATATTATCTCTGTCTTTGATAATTTGTTGAGTTGTCTTCTTACAAATATCAATAATGCGATATGTGAAGAAGTATTCAATAAATCTACTGAGAGTAACATATTTAGAAATAGATCTTTGAACACGTACATCCTCTTGTTTTGTAAGTCCAAATGCAAAAATACCACCAAGATTATCAACATCCATCTTCAGTATGGCAAGTTTTGGATCACCAAACTGATCAGCTAAGTCATCCTTGCTTTCCCATTTTGCTATTTCTTCAAAATTTAGCGTACGATTATTATTAGTCTTCGGAACTAAATTAGCTGAAAGCTTCATGTTTCCAAAGCCAAAATCATTAATACCATCAACATAATAATGATTTCTTGTATAAAGACTTTCTGGGTTTTCTACTGACTGAATCTTCACAAAATTCAAGTCAATAAAAATATCATCCTTGTCATGAGGTAGTACTTCATCATCGTAATTATAATAAATACCATAATCATGATGTTTTTCACTCGTAATATATTGAGAAACAGTCTCAATAGACTTACAGATTGTACACATTGTTCCTTGTTCTATTTCATCTCCACACATAACACAAGTATTGTTTCCCTTAGCTTGTTTATAGAAGAATTCTGCTGATGTCATTTTGGCATACTTACGCATCTTGTTACGTCCAAGTACTGATTTAAGTTCTATTGATTTCTCTGACTTAAATGTTTCTAGCTCATCACAATTCATTGGCACTAAGCCATAAACAAATGTGATGTCATTATGAAAAATATCATAAAGGTCATGCTGTAGTCTAAGTGCTGTTTCTTCAACCTTTTTCTGAGTATCTTTTGTATGAGGAAGTAGAATGACTGCTCCACCACCGGTATTAAATAAGATATTGCTTTCAGTTAGTGAGAATTCGTTTAGAAAAGCATATGAAATAGCGTTTGTCACAAGACCAACAAAATATGAACGCCCTCTTAAGGCCTTAGTCAGTTTAGGCTTAGAACTACTTCCTTCTACAATCTTATAAATAAAGCTTTGAATGCCTGATACATCAAGTTCAAGCATATAAAATACTTTACTATTCTCATCCTTTGAGAATGCTGCATCATAGCATTCTTTATATCCTAAACAGCTTGCAATCGCTGAAGTTAGTTTTAAATGATCATACAAGCTAACTGATGAACGTCTTCCTTCATAAGTAGAAGCCGGAATAGTTACAAGATATTCATTCAACAAGTTATACATAGCATGATAAGAATTCATATCTATATTCTTTGTAAAAAGAGGTCTATTCTTTACCTGTGTTGTAAATTCTTCAAACAATTTCGCATATTCGTCAGCGCTGTCTTGAATGTTTTTAAAATGATAATGGGATTCTGGTCTAACAATTTGTTTGTAAGATGAAAGCGGAAAAACAGGGCTCTCATGACTTACTTTTTCACCAAATGTAACTTCACTCATGATGGAAGAAAGTCTTGCAGTAATGAAAGCACCTCGCTTATTCTTTTCTTCATAATCACAACTCTCATCACTTCTATCAATAGCTGATGCGAGATGATCAGCCTTTTTAATAATCATCGAGAGCTTTCCATCAGGATCTTTATGGTGTTCACTTGTCACTCTTTCAAATTCATCAAAGCGATGAAGATATTCTTTGAAAAAACGAGATGTATAACCACTATGTAAATGGGTATGATATTGTCCAATTGGATTTATTGGGGTTGTATCTTTTTCTGCTTCAGTTAAATTTGATTTTGGAAATGTTCTTTGGTAAAACTTTCCAATATCATGAAGAAGTGCAGCATAAGCTATTTCAACTATACTGTACTTCTCTAACGTAAACTTATCCTCCATAGTTTAAATCTCCTTTATTTTATCTTTTATATATTGATTCATCTTCAAGTAAGAATCCCAATTATTCGTAATATCATAATTGAGTGACTTCAAGATTGTCTTCATGCAGTTAATGTAATAACTCAATGGATGCTTAACTGTTTTTTCAATATATTCCTGTGTTATACAGACAATTTCATGACTGGCCTGATTTCTTAATTCCTGCCTGAATTCATCCAAATCATTGAGGGCATTAATGAGCTTTCTATTATCTGTTTCTAGCCTATTTATGATATTAATACACTGCGCTTGTGTTAAATGCGTATCTACATAAATACGATTGCTATAATATGATGAATAAGAATCATCAAGAATACTCAGTATTTTGATTCCAGTTTGATCATTTTGTAGCTTATAACGTGTAAGTTTACCATTGTAATCAGTATATTGTTCTAGATTAATCTTATATATATCTTTAAGAATCATCATTGATGATTGATATAGGAATGGTGTCATACAACGACAAAAATCAAGTAATTCTTTCTTCTGAACCTTAATATTCATCAACAAAGCAAATTCAAATAATTCAATTCGGCCATCCTGTTTATATGGAATAAAATCCCAATTATTATTTTTTTGAATCTTGAGATATTTGTTTTTGTTTAATGCGTATCGTTCTTTCGCAAACTCAGCTAATTCAAGAAGAGATGAATCAAGTCTAGCAGATGCATCCTTTATGAAATTATATGCCGCATTATATTCATAATTATCAATCATAGTTAGCAGTGATTCCTTCTGAATCCTAAACTGCATATTGGGTGTCTTGAGAACCGCTATTCTTTCAGGAGTTGATAACCTATTGTCCTCATTATCTTCCCAATATCCTTCAACATCATAATCTCCTAAATCATCTTTACGTTGTCCTCTTCCTCGATTTGGATCAGATACCTGCAAAGCTGTAATGCAGTATTTAGATAAAGCCGAAATAAATGTAAGAGCCATTTTCATACCTGGCGTTCCTGAAGACACGTTGACATATATCTCCGTATCATTTCCATACTTCTCTATTTGTGCTTTTATGATAGATTCAAATTCATCATAGTACTTGTCAAATAAGTGTGGATCTGTATCTTCTTTGTTGCGAACCTTTTCAATTTCAAATGACTTTCCCTTATATTTCATGAGAAAGTTTAAAGCTATTTCATACCTATTATCTTTTTCATCAAATTCACAGATTTCTTTTGACATGTACATGACAACTTTATCAAAATCATAAAATCGACATATATGCATCATTGAAGCATCATAGATATTCAGATGCGTATCACGTTCAGATATTGACATTGGATCTGTTTTCCCAATGGGTGTAAATAGAACTTTCATATCTAAGCTCCTTTCCATTTGTGTCATATGTTTAACGTATATTTTATTTTACCATAAATATACGTTTTTAAAAGGGCTTACAAAAATTCAAAATTTCTTTTTATAACAAAAATACCCTTCTAGTTTACATGTGTATCATCTATTTACTAAAAGGGTATTTACATCATATTCTATTTTTAAAGTTGATTGTTTATAACTACGTCTACTATGCTAGTTTGTGGTGGTTGCACTGAAAATAATAGATACTATTATCTATACCACACTTTAATCTTACAAATATAATTACCATCGTCATCCATTTCAAGATCATTAACTTCAGCATAAAACGGTTTTGTATCTCCAATAACATCAAACAACTTTTCTGACTGCTTTTTAGATATTTCTCCTAGTTCAAATCCTGTGTCATCATTCACTATGTATGTATCACTATCATAGCTATATTCCAATTCTACTGGAGATCCAATCTCAGCCATCGCAAGATTATCCTGCCTAGAATTTCCCATGAAATCTTTCATCTTTGTTTTGATTAACTTACATGTCATTACATCAAGATTTTTATTCTCTTTTGAATAAAATCCTAATCCAAGATGAACTTCATTTAATTCCTCATTGATATAAGAAATAAATCCACATATTTGATGTTCAATACCATCAGAATAATCCTTCACCATACTTTGAAGAGAATTCCTAGGTATATAACCTATTTTCTGGTCATCATAAAATATAGCAATGGCATTGGGATCATATGGATTATCTGGTTCAAAATCAAATGTTACAAACTTATCTAATTCTAACTTTGTAATATCAAAATTTTGATAGCCAAAGCCTTTTACTTCAACATCATAATAACTATAACGCAAGAATCTATCTTCATCATCTTTAAATGGATATTTCGAATGAGACTGCTTTACTTTAGAATTTATTGATGTTTCACTTTCTAAATTTTCTTCATTATAGTTGTACTCTGATGTAGTGTCCTGAGTTGGCTGCTCATGGATCGTCTGCGCATTCAATAATATCTTACGAAAATGAGAATATGACCATCCAAACCATATAATACCTACACCAAGTAATAGAAATATTATTCCAATTGGCATTATTGCTAAACTTATTAAAACTATTAGAATTCCTAAAATATAGAATAATATCGAAAAAATATGTATTTGTTTAGCAGTGTAATATTTTTGTCCTAACTTTATCTTACCGTCTTTGATTCTATAATCTACACCATCCAATCTCATATCCTTATTTGATTTATTTTTCAATGTAATGTCCTCCTCATTCAATTATTAGATTTATTATATCAAGATGAAACAATCGATTATAGAGATATATTTGTCACACAATTATTACTTTTATAATAAATCAATCTTCTTTAAAAGAGTATATTCATTATATTTCATTCATTCCTTCTATTTTGTATATATGCTTACGCAATTATATCTAAAATGCAAAAAGCACCCTTATATAAGGGTGCATTGGTCAAATTTAAGATTGCTATTGGGAAATAGTAAATTGGAGTTTGTACTTTGAGGCATACTTTAATGTTTCTTGTTCTTTTATTTGACCTATTTTATTAAAACGTGTATCAGCAGGCAGATCCATCTTCGCAATATCAATTTCACCACAGTAACGTAAGAATTGTTCATTGCTTTGATAGATGCCTCCCTTTTCTAAATGGGAACCATGTTGGATGGATTTCGAAGAAATATGAGGCATTCCTCTTGTGCCCTGTACACGATAAAGCATATCACTGTAATCTACACGATCATTGTATGTATGATCTAACAGTGCTTCTGGTACATCTCCACTTAATACGAGAATACCTTGATTGGCTTTTTGTACTTGTTCATTTGAAAGTGGTGTAAGACCACTGTCACCTACAATAATCATATCAACATCAGTATTCTGCAGTTCAACAAAGCCTTCTAATGGTGTTAAGGTGCGATGGTTTTCTATTGTTGGTAATCCTTCACACAATGGTTCTCTTCGATTAAGATCTCCAGGAATAAATGCGCCTATTTTAATACCGAGGGATCTTAGAAAAGTATTGATCTTGTTATAATGTTCTAGTGATAATCCTGTATATCTTTTTGGATAGTAGTTATGAAGAGCGAGAATGGACTTACAAGATACGTATGATGATAATAGCTTGTGCTCTTCTAAAGTATATGTCGAGGCATTGATAACAGGATTGAAATATCTTAGGAGTAATGCAAGTTGTTCTTCATCAAAGAATTCATCCATTCTTAAATACTTTAATCCAGCTTGATGCAGTCTTTCTACATTTTCTTCTGTTAATGTTTCTCTTCCTGCATCAGCAATAAGATTTGTATGATACTTTTTAGCTAATCTCAAAGCTTCACACATTTGATCAAGTGTTAGTGGGATTTCCTTGATTTGAAATGATGTAAACAAGACTTGTGGCTTATATTCATTCAAGAACTCTTCAAACTGATTCAAGTTCTCAAGATGATAGAAGGAATGCCCTAATTCAACACTATTCACCATATACTTCATCAATTCGACTTTCATCTACGCCAAAGAACCAAGTCAGTACAAATCCGCCAATATAAGCTGCAACCATGGCAATAATATATTGAAGCTGTGTTCCTGGCACTACAATTAACGCTCCAAACAATCCTGAAACTCCCTGAGTGACAGCACCTAGATGGAATACAACAGAAAGAATACCACCTAAACCTGCACCTAAACAAGCTGTTACGAATGGACGGCCTAAAGGTAATGTTACAGCATACATTAATGGTTCACCAACACCAAGAATACCAATTGGTAATGAGTCACGTGTAAGCTGTTTTAAACGTTTATTCTTTGTCTTTAAGTATAATGCAAAGCCTGCACCTACCTGGCCTCCACCAGCCATCATTAAGATTGGTAATAAGTAATTAATACCCTGAGTAGGACCATTTGGATCATTAAGCATAACATGAATTGGTGTTAATGCCTGATGTAAACCAACTGATACGATTGGTAAGAAACCAGCAGATAAAACATAACCACCTACTACACCTAAACTTGTATACATGAAGTTCATGATATAATAGATACCGTTTGTGAGTACTTCACCTAATGGCTGAATAATAAGAACTGATAAGAATGCACTAATAATCAATGTCAATAATGGTGTAAAGAATGATTTGAATAAGTTTGGCATATATTTATTAACAGCTCTTTCAATATAAGCCACAATAATACCCATCATTAATGCTGCAAGTAATCCTCCAGTACCTGGATTGAAAGCTTTACCAGTAAATGGAAGGAGTACTGAATGTGTTTTGTCAGCAAGTAATAATGGCATTGAAGGAATGGCAATAGACATTGCACCTATAATACCACCTAAGATAGGTGTTCCTTTGAATTCCTTAGCTGCATTAAAGCCTACATAGATTGGCAGGAATGTGAATAGACCCCAACCCATAGTACGTATTGCCTGATACCACCAATCCCATTGATAGGCATTGTTACTAGCAACATTAATAACATTTGATAATCCATTAATAAGGCCGGCAGCAATAATACCAGGAAGTAATGGCACAAAGATATTCGCAATGTGTTCCAAGAAATGTTGTACTGGACCTGAGTGCTTTGCTTTGTTTTCTTTTTTATTCTCTTTTGCGAGTTCTCTTACGTCGTCTTCATCTTCGCTAACACTACCTAATGGTATACCTGTCAAATTAGAAAATGCACGACCAACTTCATCAACCTTACCTGGACCAAAGACAACTTGAATCCCATTATCTTTTTCTACGATACCAAGAACACCTTCTGATTTACGAATAGCATCAACATCAATCTTACTTGCATCTTTAACTCTTAAACGCAAACGTGTCATACATGTCACATTAGAAATAACATTATCTTTTCCACCAACGAGATTTAAAACATTTTTTGCATAATCTTCATATTTCATAGCAATCCTCCTCACTTGTTTAAAATATCCGAAATCTTTTCATTTTCTTCTAACAATTTATTTGCAGTTTCTAGATTGACATGGCATAATGCCATAACAATCGCAACTTTGACATGTGCATGACTCTCTTTATAGAGTGCTTGTGCTTTTTCATCACTGACACCTGTAATCTCTTGAATCATATGTGTTGATCTTGATTTGAGCTTTTCATTTGTTGGTTGAACATCAACCATATAGTTTTGATAAACTTTACCAAGCTTAATCATTGTTGTTGTGGAAATCATGTTCAATACTAATTTCTGTGCAGTTCCAGCTTTCATGCGTGTTGAGCCACAGATGACTTCAGCTCCGGTGATCACTTCAACTGGTGCATCAGCATATTGAGAAATTCTGGCATTTGAACTGCAAGCTATACTTGCTGTAGAAGCACCAACTTTCTTGGCATATTGTAAAGCTCCAATCACGTAAGGTGTTCTTCCACTAGCAGCAATACCAACAACCAAGTCATTCTTATTTAAATGTATCTCCTCAAGATCCTTTTGTGCTAATGTCAAAGAATCCTCAGCACCTTCTTTTGCCTTAAATATAGCGTCTTTTCCCCCGGCCATAAGACCTTGAAACATTTCAGGTGAAACACCATATGTTGGTGGACATTCACTCGCATCAAGAATACCTAATCTTCCTGATGTGCCAGCTCCAATATAAATAACTCTGCCACCCTCTTTAATAGATGCATAAGCTAAGTTAACGATCTTTTCAATTGCAGGTAATACCTTTTTAATAGCTAATGGTACGGTTGCATCTTCAGCATTAATTTTTTCTAATACTTCTAATGTACTTAACTGATCAATATTCTTTGTGTTCTGGTTTCTCTGCTCTGTATCAAGATACGTTATGTTTTCATCTAGCATTATATTCCTCCTTTACTTATTCACAGAAAGCACTTTCATCGATATATTTATTATATCTCAATGTAATTATATTTCAATATATTTTATTTTATTTTGTAATATTATTTCATATAGAAACATAATAAAAGCCAGGTTTCCCTAGCTTCAAATAATATTATTTGATATTTCCTGCCCACTCCCGTGTTTTTTGAAGTGTTTTCTTGTTCTTTTCTAGATTTCTAGAAAAGAGTGTTAGATAGAGTATGTCAGTGATAAGTAGTGATGAATCCCTACTCGCAATAGCACCAACACGTAGCATATTTTCTTCATAGGGAATAAAGAAGTTATAGTCACTTATACTTCTTAGCGAAGTATTGCCTAATCGCGATATTCCTATTACCTGCGCTCCCAACTCCTTAGCAACACGGGCACTTTCTAAAACTGATTCTGTTTCACCCGAATAACTAATCGCAATAACTGCATCATCTTTCTTAACGCCTGCAAGCGAAGCAATCTGCACATGTGTATCAGGTGTATAAACGGCATGATAGCCTATTCGATTGAGTTTCTGATAGAGGTCAAAACATACATTCCCACTTGCACCTATCCCAAAAAGATAGATATTTTGAGCCTTTTCTATTACATCAACCGTCTCATTGACAACTTGTGGATCAACCATTTCTTCAGTACGCTTGAGATTTCCTAATCGGTGTGAATACACCGCTTTAATTAAATCTATAGGATGTTCATCCTGTTCTAGCTCTTTTGTTAAATCAGGAACCTCATTCTTCTTATGAACAATGAGATCCACCTTTAAGTCTGCAAGACCTTTATAGCCAAGTGTTCTCGCAAAACGGACAATCGTTGGTGCACTTGTATGACATAGTTCTGCCATTTGTTTTGATGAATAGGAAATCATTTCATCACCATGCTTTAAAAAGTATTTTGCAATCCTTTTCTCACTTTCAGTCAATTCATTATAAGATGCATGTATTCTATCATTAACGCTCATGACTCCATCCTCCTACACCTTATTATATTTCAAATATTTTATGTAATGCAATTTCATATTTTATATTTTATACACGTAGACCTCAATTTTTTTGGCCTTTTAAGCAAATAAGTGACTAATTAATGAAATACTACTTATAACACAAAAAAGATATCAACCTTAGTCAATATCTTTGATTTCTTCTATAAGATTGTTCATTGTTGCTTCAAAAGCATCCTTGATTTCACATTCCCAAACAGTTAGAACACGATAATCCATTTGTTCAAGAAGGTGGTAGTTCTTAGCGTCATTAGTCATATTACGCTCAATCTTCTTAACCCAATAGCAATGATGACTTTTAGGCACAGTCGCTAGCTTGCAATGATAGTGATGATGCCAGAAACAGCCATTGACAAAGATACATACATGATATTTATCGATAACAATATCAGGTGTACCGGGTAATCCTCTCACATTCTTGCGATAACGAAAACCATGATGATAGAGATATTTGCGTACTTTAAGTTCTAAAGACGTATCTTTGCCTTTAATAGCTTTCATATTGTTTGAACGCTTCTCATCCATACCATCACCCACCTGTTTCCATTATAACAAATAATGTCTTTGAACTGTAACCAAACAAAAAGCATCCGTTCATAAAACAGATGCTTTCATTTATATCATACTTCTCAGTTTATTGAAAAACTCTTCATAAGTTTCACAAGATACTAATTCAGCAATATGTTGTGCATCAATCATGACATAGGGATGTATTTCAAGCAAAATTAACAAAAAATGCCAAAAAAACAAAGCCAGATGGATATCCTATCATCGAAGAATGGATGCTTCCTAAAGAACCACCAAAAGAATTATTCTAGTGGGATAGAAGACAAGATGTAATTGTTACAGAAATATTAGGGATCTCATTCTATTGCAACGATAGCAATTTTATTCCGATTTTAAATAATCTACAGGGATATGTAGTTAAATTATAGAACGGGTTACAATAGTCGTTGATGTGCTGCATCCATCAGGTATTATAGTATATGGACCTGCTACAGATAATGTCTTTGAAGCAGCTATAAAAACCAGAATACCGATTTATCAATATGATTTTTATACAATGAAGAGAAATAAAGATGGAAAAAAAGTAAGAATCATGAAGGGGTATAATAGCGATTATAATGGCGGTAGCATTCCTTACCTTGTAAATAGAAAAGACTATAATGCTGCCAGTTCAAGCACCGTTGGTAAAGTGGATAGTGTTAGCATTGTTGCGAATGTGCATAGTTTACCAACTACTGGAACAGCTAATTCTGTCACCAGGAATTATAAGGAACACAAGCTTGAACAAGAGCGTTACTATGGAAATGATAGAAAAGCCGATAGATTATTCAAATCACGGAAATAAAAAAATGCAGGTATATTAAATAATCATGGGGTCATAGTAGCCCTTTAAATAATTGTGGGGTCATTTAGATATGAGGCTATAAAATATCGCAGGGGCATGAACATATATTTCATGATCCTTTTAAATTATGCATAATAATGAGGTCCGTCTCTTAGATGAAGGGGAATGAAATTATAGACAATAAAGAATTATGCTAAGAAGATACTAAACAACAATCTAAAACTAATGGGACGGACAAAAACTGTGGAATCATATGTATCAGGTGCATACTGACCCCACAGTTTTTTAAAACGAATTTAAATTTTGTCAGCTAAGACCCCACGATTTCTTAAAGCGCCCATAAAAATACTGTGAGATGAATCATCTCACAGTTAATATATCTTAAATTGTAATCATAAAAGGTGAAATAGGTATACCATTTATACCAACGAAGTACTCAGTAAAGTAATCTTCATCACCATAAGCAATTGATACTAAGTCATCCTGAGTACAAATCAATTGCTTTTTTCTTGCTGTCAGGTCTACTTTTATCGTTCCTTTTAATGTTTTTGCATTGACTTGAAGTGTTGTATCTTTTAATGACTGATCAAAAGTTATAGTAAGTGTATGACCATCATAGTCATAACTTTCTAACTTAGGAAAAACTGACCCGGATTTATGATAATACTCATGTTTAACACTTTCAGCTAGGCGATACCCTGCAACACTTTTATCAACAGGATGAACATTATCTTTCTCACCACATCCCAATAATGGTACTAGGTAAACATGATCTTCATTCTGTGATAACTGCCACTGGATAATCCGAATAGAGCCAAAATGCCATATATTCATGCCATCATATTCTGGTAATTGAAGAATAAAGAATGGCAATTCTCTACCATAAACCTTTCTCCAACAATTAATCATGGCTTCCATTAAATGTTCATAATGCTGAGGTTTAAGGGAATCTTCTTCACCTTGATACCAAAGCACAGCACTTATTGGATAGTTGAAAACACTCTTCAACATATACTCATAGAGACCTGATGGTCTTCTAAAATCAAAATGTCCTTTGGCTGGTGGCCATGGTGTATGTCCAACTTGATCTTTCATCTGCGCAACTGTCATTTCTGGATGTTGTTGTTTAAAGTTGTTGAACATGGAAAGATAGGTGTTGAGTTTTTGATTGTAGTTACATGTGGCTTGATATTGTTCTTCTAATGTTGTATGGACATCTTCATAATAACCATCAATATAGGTCTTTTTAAGTACAGGATCACTTTTTAGCACATCTTCGCTTAGCCAACATGAGGCTGAAGTTCCACCCTTATTGAGATCGATGATACCAATAGGGATATCGCTAGGAAGATGCTGACAGAAATAATAGGCAACTGCTGATAATTCAAGATAGCTTTGATCATCAAGGACCTGCCAGTTCTTTCTTTCCTCTTCTGGATAAAGCTTTCCTTCTTTCTCATAGACATATCGAGGGACATGCAGATAACGCACATTCCCCTTACATTCAAATGCTGAAGGAAGGCCTTCTTTGACTTTAAATTCCATATTGGATTGTCCTCCCGCTAAGAAGACATCACCAACATATAAATCATCAAGAACAACCGTCTCTTCTTCATCCATAACACGAATAGAAAAAGGACCTCCAACTTCATCAAAATACAAATCAACACTCCACTTCTTATTCACCACATTTGTTTCATAAATATCTTCATCAACCTGTATTTTGACATAGTTATTGTTGGAACAACCACTAAAATGTATTGTTTGATTTCTTTGTAAGACCATATGACTAGTAAATGGCCAATTAATATGCATATAGATCACGACTTTTCTAAAGGATAATTGATTTGTTTTAAGGTTTCATTGAGTTTTTCAATCTTACCTTCGCGATTATAATTCAAGTAATGCGTATAAATAATATCAATCATAATAAGAGCTGGTAATTGTGGTGAGATGATATTGGACACATTCATATTAGGAATATAAGCCAAACGTACAATTTCATCAATAAAGGCTTCAAAATAAGCACTTCTCTTCCCCGTCAACAATATCGTCTTAGCGCCCTTTTGATGAGCCGCTTTTAAGCCATTGACAACTTCTTCCGTAATACCTGAAATAGAAATACCAATCACTAAGCTTTGTTTGGTGACTCTTGAGATATTGAGGGCGATGTCATTGGGGCTTGTCTGGGCATCAACATCAAGGCCAATACGTCTAAAACGGGAATAGAATTCTTGTGCAGCTAAAGAAGAAGAACCTACACCATAGATAAAGACTCTTTGGTAGCCATCTAGCCATTTGGCTATTTTAACCATTTGGTGATTATCAATAATGGCATAGGCTTTCTCTAGAATGGTTTCATATTGATGAATCGTAAATTCTGTTAAACAATCTAAACGCTTATTTTCATTAATCTGATTCGTATAGGCAAAGACAAATTCACGATAGCCTTTAAAGCCTAACTTTTTCGCAAAACGGGACAATGAAGCTTCTGATACATAGATTTGTGATGCCACATTCTTAGAAGAATAATCATCTTGTGACATATTATTGATAAAATAATCCGCAATTCTCTTCTCTACTTGTGTCAGTTCATCATAATGTTCTTCTATTGTTGTTGTAATGCTTTTAAGAAATTTACTCATATTTCATCACCTAAATGTATCATAACACAATACATAATATGATGGAAATTTACTTCATCGTCACCTTCATACCAATTTCAAACATTCTCTTCCAAGGCATACTTACTTTGAGTTGTTGGATGGGATAGTGTTGAGATAACTTGAGGCGGTTATAGTGTTCTAGGAGATAGTGACTAATGCGTTCTTCAACAACATCCTGCTGATCCTTGAAATCATAATAACTCAGCCCAAGTTCTTTTAAATCATGCTCAACAACATACTTACGTACATCAGCTTGATAGAAAACATCTTCGATATAACGATAGATGTTATTGTTGAGGGGAATATCTTCTGCTAATTGCATTTGGGAAAGCACAGTACCTAGCGTATTACAATTCGTATTCCATCCAGCATAGGCATAAAGTTTGTCTAAGATATCAAAGTAATCAAGATAAGTAATCAAGTCGATATCTCCACCATTAGAATAAGCACTGTCACATAGACCTACTTTATATCCCTTTTTAATAAAATCATCGATCATCAAGGCAAAAGACATGAGATTACGATAGGACGTATAAGTAATATCTTTTACATCATCAAAAGATTCCTGCATATATTTTCCTGGGCAATTAATAGCCAGAATAGCATCTGCATCTTCAATACTATGTGCCATTTTTGCGCCCGTGACTTGAATATGGGATTTCAAGCTTTCATACATTGGCCGATCTTCATAGCGTGGAATAATGGTTGGGCCAAGAATGGAAGCATAGAGAGGATATATAGATAACTGGCGGTTATAGAATGTATTGTAGGCTCTTGTCAACAATGACATACCAACTTCATCAGCACCAGGATAGACCATGCAACGATACTCAAGATGCTTTTCTTTGACTTGGGCAAGAATCTTTTTTTGATCCATCGCTGTATATCCATAGGGTGAGGAATCATCCTGGGGAATGACAAGAAAATCAATCATATGCTTTTCTAACAGCTCCAGTGTTTTCGCATTCATTTGAACATTGGTATGACGACGACTCTCATAGTCTTTTTCATATTCTTGTGGAATATGAATGCTATGTAGCTCATCCTGTTCTTGCTTTGTAAGAGTATCGCGAACTTCTTTATCTTCTAAATAAGACTTTCTAAAAAGCGCATAACCATAATCTTCATAATAATCAGGTTCTTCCTCAGATGAATTATATTGCGGACAACGCATAATACATTGAAAGGCATAGATTTTTAATTGGGGGTTGTGAATCTTAAGCATTGAAATAACATCAAGCCTATTCTCTAATTCCACAATATCAAGATGATGCAAACGTGAAGGAATTAACCCACCATAAAGAAGCATATCGAGAGAAATTACGGCATTATCAGCTTCCTGGCAATGTTCTAAAAGATACGCCTTGATGCCTTCAAAATCTGCTGCTTTACGTTTATGGGCAAGAATCTTGCTTTCAGGCATCAATAATGTCAACTGTTGGTTGGTATTCGCCAACATTCTTGGGAAGTCAGCATTACAAGGGCGTTCATCCAATGGTAAAAAGAGTGTTTTCATGTTATATCCCAGCTTTCTTCACAATATCTTCTAATGCTTCGGTAATCGTGTTGACTTTCATGCCGTCATCAAAGCCCTCACCAGCATAATAGAATTGCTTGGCATATTGGGCCATGGATGTATCACTTTCCGAATCTCCAATCGCATAAACACATGCCTCAGGATACATCCTTTCTAACGCCTTACCTTTTGAGATGCCTTGTGGCACAACTTCTAATGAAGTCGCTGATGTCATGATGGCATCAACATTTTCATAACGACCAATGATTTCTTTTTGAATTGCTTTTAAATCTTCCATCTGACCAACAATCAAGAATAAGACAACCGGTTGAAAGGGAATAATATCACCATAATCTTGTTGTGTAATAATCGAAGAATCATAGAATTCTTTAGGGAAATCAGGGTCACGATCACTATGCCAGTAACGATTAGAAATTGTATTCATTTCGACACGAACATTGGGATAGTTTTTGAGTAGTTGATTTAAGGCTAATGCTGAATGTTTGTCCAATAATGTCGCTTCAAGATGATCACCTTGGTAGAAGACAGCACCATTTTGTGAGATACGCTCATTGATATTTAAGTCATAAAGATTGTTGATGGCAACAATATCATGATCAAGACGACCTGTACAAATAGCTAGACGATAATTATTGGCTTGTAGTTTTTGTAGAAGTGCTAAAGTCTCAGTTCCACCAATAATATGATTATCACAGTCCAACAAAGTCCCATCTAAATCAAAAACAACAACATTATTCTTCATTTGTTGCCTCTGCTTCTAAAGCCTTATCCATAACTTTCACAAAAGGCATATAAATAATAACTGAGACAACAAGAATAATCACACCTGTCAAAGCAGCACCAACATTAGCTCCTGAAGAGAGGAATAAGCCAATCACTGGTGGTGTTGTCCAAGGCACTAATACATAAGTATAACCCATCAAACCTACAATAGTAGAAATATAGCCAATCAGTAAACCAGCTAAAGTCACAAGAATCATAGGAATAATTAAGATTGGGTTCATGACTACTGGTAAACCAAACATAATAGGTTCAGAGATATTAAAGAGTGCTGGCACAAAGCCTAATTTCGCAATATCTCGATAATCACTACGCTTTGATACAATGAAGATGGCAATGACTAAAGCCAACATATTACCAGCACCACCCATAAACATCGTGCCGTCAGTAAATGGCTTTGTCAGAATATTTGTGGCAGCAGCACCTTTTGAAATTAATGCAGCATTAGCTGTTAAGTTTGCAAGATAGATAGGTTCAAGAATTGGTGTGCCAATAATATAAGCCGAATGAATACCAAATCCCCATAAAAGCATATAGAAGATATAAATAACGATTAATCCTACTGGTGATGTCACAATAGCACTTAATGGCTGCTGTAAGCCTTTAAAGATAATATCATTAAGTGGCATACCAATCGCATTTGTGATTAAACGAATAATACCAAAGATCAACATTGTAAGAATCACAGGAATCATGCTGTTAAAGCTTCTAGCAATACCGCTTGGTACACTATCTGGCATTTTAATCACTAATGCCTTAACATTCATCAGTTTACGAATAATCTCCACTGTCGCAATTGCACAAATAAATGCTGTAAATAAACCAGCTGCACCTAAATAATAAGTCTGAATGAATTCCCCTAATTTCGCTGTAGAAAGGAATTTTGTCACAATCAAGAAATCCACAACAGCACTTGTAGCAGCCATACTGCCATCCATTTTATAGCGTTCAGCTAAGTTCTTCGCAACTAAGAATACAATTAATAATGCCATCACACTCATACCAGCTGATGAAATTGCACTCCCCATTTCCACTACACCGTTAAATGGTTGACCAAACCATTGATCGAAATAGTGACCTTTACCAAGGAATACACAATTCAATAACGTAAATAAAGAACAGCCAATAATAATAGGCATAATTGTCACAAAGGCATCTCTGATTGCACCAAGATATCTATTTTCAGAAAGCTTTTGCGCGAATGGTAACATCTTATTAGCGAGTTTATCCATAAAAGCATCCATACTATTTTCCTCCCTCAATTACTTTTGTAAATCTTCTTGTGATAACTTGTGGACGTGTAATAATTGATCCCACAACAACACTATAAGCCCCTAGTTCGAGCACTCTTTTTGCCTTTTGTGGGGTGTCGATATTCCCTTCGGCTATCACCGGATGAACAACCTGGGCAAGAATATCTCTTATAATCTTAAAGTCATCTGCTTCAATGTGCATGTTCTGACTTTGTGGTGTATAACCTACTAGTGTTGTACCAATAAAATCAAATCCTAACTGATCAGCATGAACAGCTTCTTCAACAGTAGAGCAGTCAGACATAAATAACTGATCAGGATATTTCTTTCTGACTTCCTGAAAGAAATCATCCAGTTCTCTTTCACCAGGCCTTTTCGCTATTGTGGCATCCATAGCGATAATATCTACACCACATGCCACTAACGCATCAACTTCATCCATTGTTGGTGTAATATAAACAGCACTATCGTCATAGTCCTTTTTAATGATACCAATAATAGGAAGATCAACCGTTTTCTTAATTTCCGTAATGTCTTCAACTGTATTTGCCCGAATACCTTTCGCTCCACCCTCCAATGCAGCTTTAGCCATTCTCGACATAATAAATGATGAGTGAAGGGGCTCATCAGGTAATGCCTGGCAAGATACAATCAAATGTCCCTTAATACTTTCGACCATATCATTTCTCCTTTCGTTAGATTCATCATAAACAACCCATTTCTAATTCTCAACAAATCCAAAGCGTTGAGATTGTACTTTCAAAAAACATGCATATACCTATTATTTTCAAACACATCAACGAAAGTAGTTTCACCAAATCACATTAAAAAACCAAGATCATATAACCTTGGTTCTTGCATGTTTGATTGATTGATAAGTATGAATAATGATACCAAACGCGTTATTTTTATTGCTTTGCTTTAGTGTCCTTTTTACAATAAAAAGAGAGAGGAGGCCTTTTTATGAAGAAGTTTCTATGTTTGATTTTATCATTGATATTAGTAGGTTGTAGTCAAACAGGTTCACTTGACACCCAAGAGTTGAAAATAGGAGAACATGGCGCAAGCTACTATGATGGCATATTGCGTTATGGTGTTGTGCTCAAGAATAATAGTGAGAATGCTGTTAGTATGAAGCCTGCGATCAAAGTCTATGCCAAGGATGAAAAAGGCCAAATCATTGCTTCAGCAACACATTATGCAAGCTATGTTTTACCTAATGATCATACCTATTTTGGTGATAGCTTGAAATGTGCGAAGAAACCTGATCATGTTGACTTTGAGGTCAAGACAAAGAAATGGACTGCTTTGAGTGATTTGAAACGAGTGATTAAGCGTGATTCGTTTGATGTGAATGTGAAAAGTCGTGTGAATGATGATGAGGATCATAACTATTATCATGGTACCATTACGAATAAGAGTCGTTATCATGCCAATAATGTAGAGGTTGTATTGATATTTAAGAAGAACAAGAAGGTTGTTTTTGTTTCTAAGGTTGATGTTGGTGCTCTTAAGGCAGATGAGACGAAAGCTTTCACTACAATAATGGATAGTCATTTTGAATATGATGCTCTATCATTTTATGGACAAGTCAAGAATGTAGAAAAGGCTTAGCAAGTGCTAAGTCTTTTCTACATATAAATTATCATAATAAGTGCAAAAACCGAGCAATAAGCTCGGTTTTTTTAGAAATATTGTGGCTGTTCAAAGACATCTTCAGGTAAATCAATAATTTCCTGTTCTAGCTTAATATGCCACTCCAACATCAGTTTGATGACATCCTGGAAATAGGAATCATCATTATTGTTGAGACGTATCATATCGTTCTGGGTAAGTTTTCGCCCATAATCACGATATTTTTCTAAAATAAAACAATTCATGGCCAGTGGCTTGAAGTTAATATTGGTCTTTGTGCGTAAATGGTGAAAGATATTCATCCCCCCAGCATCAAGATCACCAAAATGAAAACAAGCAAGACTTGGCTTAAATGCGATAATCTTTAAAAGCAGGCTACGTCTTAATGTATTATGATAGCCCCCTAAATAGATCATCAGACTGTCATTGAGTTTTAAGTCATAGAATGATGTCAAATTCTCTATGGTGACAAGATGATGGTCTTCAATAGCGATGATTTCTAAAGCTGTCAGATTCTCTGTTGTGATGGAGAATGGTCCATTGATTTTCCCAATATCAATCACCTGGCCATGTAAGGCAATGACAATATGGCCTTTAAGATAGATAAAGCCAGGATTTTTAAGCACATTGAAAGAAGAAAGGACATCTTCTTCTAATTCTTCATGATCATAATGTTGGATAATGCTTTCAACACGAGGAAGATAACCCTCTAATTTCTTTGAATCATGAAAACAAAGAATGGAGAATTTACGTAGTGAGATTTCTTCTTTTTGTCTTGTGAGCTTTTTGAGTATATGAAGGATATCTCGGGCATCTTCTTTGTCTTTTAAATAGGGCGAGGCATGCCCTTCTTTTAAAGACTGCATTGTTTCTAAGAGAAAGGTGTTGATCCAATCTACATCACTCTTCTCTTCTTCACATACTTCAAGAATACCAGCTAATAAGTCATGCTTATTGACTCTCTTGGCAATAATATAGAGCTGTTGAATTTTTTCTAAGTCTAGATTTAAGGCAATTGATATATTGTCTTCTTGTGTATCTTTGTTTATGGCAATATAGCCTTCTTTTTTCAGTTCATCAACAACTTCATTAATAGCACGATAAGTATTATAAAATGAGGAATCATTATAATGCTTATTGATTTCTGTCATTTTCAATAATACCCGTCTATTAGTACTATGAAGAGAAAGAAAGTGCTTAGAATTTTCATACTTAGCTAATATTTTATTCGCAATCTCTTTTTTATAATCTATCTCAACCATGATTAATTCCTCTGACTATAGCCGCATGATCACTTGTCTTAACAACAACCAACGTTGTTTCAATATATGGCATAATTGTTTCAGCACGAGCAGGTGGTACAGCGAGAATAATCTGGATATTCAGCTCACGATAGAATTTCATCATTTCCTGAATACGTGTTTCATCCATATTGTTGAAAGCTTCATCAAACAGAACAACACAACCAGAATCTTCATTCGCCCGTTCTTTAATACGTTGCTGGAAGGAAGAGGCAATAACGACATAGAATGGTGTTTGTGTTTCCCCACCGGACTTTTCATCGCTGACTTTAGAATAGAGTGTGACATCACCATTCTCATGCGTAATCTCTATATCATAGGAAAGATAACGACGATAATCCGTAAAGGTTCTGAGATTCTCTTCCATCTTGTCATCCCCTTGTTCATAATCTGATAGACGATCGAAGAGTTCTCCCATGATCGCTCTGTTTTCATCAGAGAGTGACGTCGTAAAGAGGTCTTCACTATAGAACTGCTGCCCGCTCATAATAATGTCATAATAACGACTATAGCGTGGATTCTTGGATTTTGTGCAGATAAAGCGATAATGATCACCATTGAAATCAATGTCCACTAAGCCCTTATTTAATTGATCAATTTCTCTTCTCGCATTCTTAATATAGCTTTGTAGCTTAGAGATAAAGGATTCCTGGAAGCTTGATTCAGATTTACGTTTGGCTTCACTAACTTCATTTTGTCTTTCAATAACCTCTATATCACGAAGACGCAAGAGTTCTTCCTGATACTGTGGATAACCCTGGATGGATTCTTCATAGCCCGCATCAAAGACTAAATTGAAATCATGCATCTTCTGAATAACTTGTGTCTCTTTGAGATGAATACGGTTTTCTCCCTCTTGAATAATATTGTTGAGGGTATTGAGTGTTTTTTGGTAATTCTTTTTGTTTTTTTCATTATAATATTGAATTTGTTGGTCATAGAGCTGAAAATCTATTTCATGTCTTTGTAGGTCTTTAAGTTGTTGGTCGATGAGAAGTTGTTGAGATTGGGCATTCTTGAGACTTTCTTCATTCTTACCCTTGGATGTATATTTCTCACTAATGGACTGATTGAGAGCTTTTAAGTCATCCTGTACTTTTTCTAATGCATTGAGATAGTCCATATAGGATGGATTATCTTTAATCGCATTGAATTGTTTTTGGAGGTTGGATGTAGATTGTTTCATTGTATGATATTCATCAATGATATCTAGCTGTTTTACGAGAAGGGATGATTTACTTTGAAGCATGAGCTGAAGTCTATTTTCATGTGTCTTCATTGTCTTTGTCTTTTCATCAATGATGGCTTTAAGTTCCTTAAGCTTGCTTTCAATAAGCTGCATCTGGAGCTTGTAGGCTTCAATACCAATATAAGGAATCTCATAGACCTTTGGATTAAGAGCACGCAATGTATAATTTTTATAGACCATACAACTCTTTGTCAATGCTGTCTTATATTGCTTCATTTCCTCCACACTATTGGCCTTTGTGACCTTGCCAAGAATCATCTTGGCATAAAGAAGGGCATAGGTGTTTTTAGAAGTGACAAGTGTAGCGACACTGTTTTCCTCCACCACATCATACTTTTTAAGACGAGCACAGTTGACAATCCCAGTTCCAAAGAGACGGTCTCTTTTATGATGGGCTTCATAAACCTTAGCCGCAAAGTCATAATATTCAGGTTCAATAATCAAATCAAAACGCTGTGTATTCATATAGCCTTCAATCGCTTGACGCCATTCTTCATCCTGAATTTCTAGATATTCACAAACCGGTCTTACTTCAATGGGCTTACCATAATGTTCTAAGAGCTCTTCTTTTAAAATCTTCAACAAGCGTTCCATTTCTGGTCGATAGGAGAAACGATGTTGTTTTAAACGCGTATGGATGTCTTTGAGTTGTTGGTAATCTCGATGTTGATTGTTTAAATCATATTCTAATTTTGTGATTTCTCTTTGAAGTTCGGTCGTACGTTTATTGAATTCCTGAATAATGTCATTGAGCGTAGAGCGCAGATAGGATGTCTCATAGTCCCCACTTTGAACCTTTTCCACAAAAGGCATAAAGAGACGTAGTTTCTTGTAGATAGCGATTTCCTGATGGAAGTCTTTCATGAAGGACTGATATGCTTTCTCTTTTTGGGAGAGGGTTATTTTTGCACGTTCTAGGTCATTCTTGAGTTCTTTCATTTGTTGGTAATCGGCATTACCATCAAGTAAGCTTTGATAGTGATGTTGTTGGTTGGAAAGATCGGTACGTTGTTGTTCTAGAGTGAGGATTTGGTGGTTTAGGGAAGCGATTTCACTTGTATGAAGGGTGATATCTTTTTCGATACGGTTGAGGGTTTCTTGGGTTTGTTTGATTTGATAATAGATGGTGAGGTCTTTTGATGTTTGAATATCTTCTTTGGCTTGTTGAAAAGAAGCATAGCTTTCATCAATATCTGTGAGAGCCTCAATTTTCTCCTGCACTTCTTTAAGCTTATTCTCTAATAAACGATAATTACGGATATTTTCTGATAAAACAGGAATATCAATACTTTCTTCTTTAAGAATGAATTCAAAAATAAATTCATCTACTTTAGAAAGCGGCTTGAAGGCTAAAGCTCTTGGAATCAGATCCGCATATTTTTTATCCACTCCCATGATCTTTCTAAAGAGATCTCTCGCTTCTTCTTCCTTCTCCACAAATGTCGCATTATGGTCTAGCTGTTGAATTGTTTTCTTAAAGTCCGGACGTTCTTTTACATAGTGTTCATTAAAGAAATACTGATCCGCAATAGTCCCCTGGTAGTTAAAGAAGAGCTTACGTAAATAGTCACTTTCACTCAGTGTTAAATGAACCCCAATAACATTGCTTCTTCCTGATTTCTCATCAAAATATTCCAAGGCAATCATGCTGATAACAGCTCCAGTTCTTAAGACTTCCTTGCCTTCCACACCTAATTTAGCACGCATATAGGTTTTAATTGAACGTTTGGCACTATCGTTGGCAGCGGAATTGAATTTCACTTTGCCAGCTGTTAAGACAAACTGAATGGCATCCAGGATTGTCGATTTACCTGTCCCATTCTCCCCTGTCAACATCACATTATCCGTAATCTCAATCGTCTGGTTATGAAACTGATGCCAGTTAATCAGCTTCATTTTCGTGATTTTCTTCATTTCCACTTTCCCCCTTAGCTAAGGCATCAATTTTACGTTCAACTTCTTCAATTTGGGCGATGGATACGGCATAAAGAATGCTTGGATAAAGAATTAAGACACTATCATCATCACCAACATCCCCAATCATATCAACAAGATTATAACGCTTAAATAGTCTTATAATTTGACCCAATTCACTCTTACCAATACGCTTATCAAAGCGATTTGTCGCTAGAATTTCTTCATGTAATTCGCCAATTCTCATACTGATATTGTCATTAAGTGATAATGTATTCATCTTCTTATAATACATCTTACGCAATATCAACAAGATCAATGACTCATTAAGACGTAACTGGAGATGGTTATAACCCTCACGATTCGTAATAGCCACAACTTCATTTTGTTTATTAATTTTCAAATCATAATCCATCAACGAGAAATAAGCCTTAAAAATTGCTTCATAACGCACACAGAAATAATAATCCTCACGATCCGTTTCCTTTGCACGACAAAGAAAATTCATACTTAATAGCTTATTCACCAGCTTGCTTATTCTTGTCTGATCACGCTCTTCTAACTGGCTATAACGTTCATAAAAACTTCTTGCATCTTCGCGATAACTCATATCTTCCTCCTTACGACAAATTCTTTAAAGCGATAGCCATTCTTCTCTACAAGATCATCCCTTAAATCAATAGCATAACTTGCCATATGGCTATAGCCATAGAGGAAGATCAAGGCGAGATAGGCGGCATTTTCACTTGTCTCAAGTGGTAAGCTGCTTGCGAGAAAAGCGTCTTCTTCTTCAAGTCTTTTCAAAACAAACGCATCCACAGTCTTCTTATTAATACGATTGGTGAGATGAAGACGGGCAATCCTTTTCTCAATATCCTTTTCATCCCATTCAATTTCTTTCACTTCTTCAATATCACCCTTGACACTCTTTGTCCGTGGTGTATAGAGGGACTCACTATCAAGATAGGCCAATTGACTCATCTTTGTGATATCCATGTCATCATCAAGATAACGAATAATCTTATTGATCTTTCCTTCAATGTCTTTCTTATTATTTAAGAGGAATTCAATTCGAACACGGGCTGACTGGACAAAGCGTGAATGTTTGAGATTTATTTCATTCATGATATCTTCAATGTGATCAAAAGAGTCTTTGATATAATCAGCTTGATGATGGAGGATATAGTGGGCTTCCTCATAGTCAACACCCTGGCGATCCTGAATCTGATGAATAATGAGTTCGACTAAATTGTCATTGTTCATGATGTTATCGATATTATCAATGATTTCAAGCTGGAATTTGGCAGGATTGTCATAGGTTGTCAGGTTATGATAAGCTCTGTCCACTACCTCAATCTGGAAATCCTTCAACAAAGTATCTAGTAAGCCATTTAAGTTCTCATTCTTCTTTTCATCATAGATTTTCTGGATATATTTCTTGATGCTTGAATTGAGATTCTGGAGTTTCTCCCCTAAGACCATAGTCTGCTTATAGGCATTATCGAAGGCGAGATAGCCATGTTCAAAATCAAAATGCCGAAAACAATTCGCAATCGCATAGATCAAACCAGAATAAGTAATATCATGGAGATGATCCAAGTCAAAGAGAGTCTGAAGAATACGAATCGCATAATCCGTATAAGTCACATAGACTTCATAATTCCCACTATCATCATCAATATTCACCCAGCCAAATTCCTTAAAACGTGCAAGCATGGCCAAAGCCTTTTCCCTTGGCGTTCCTTTAATCTCATCATCAGGAATATTCATATAATGATTCTCAAAATATTCCGTCATTAAATCCACAAACTCTTCCTTCAAACACGCATAACTCATTCTCCCTCGCAAGGCATCATAAGTAATAAACAAGCAATCAGCATTCATTTCTCTTGTCGGTGAAGCAAGAAGGGAAAAGAAGTTTGTCGGTACATATTCAAACAAATGTTTTTCCATATTTTCCTCCATTTTCACAATAATATCATGCCTTATAAGAAGATGAAATAAGAAGTACTTAACGAAAAAAAACTTTTTCGCTATAGTATAAAGAGAAAGGATATCACCTATGCATATTGAAAAACTAAAATATTATATCGACCTTTATGAATGTCGCAACTTTACGCAAGTCGCCAAGAAGAATTATATCTCCCAGGCTTCCCTCTCCCAATTCGTTTCTTCGCTCGAACAGGAATTCCATACACCCCTCTTCGATCATAAGAAAACCCCCATCATTCCAACAACGAAAGGCACGATCTTCTATAACCAAGCTAAGCTCATTCTTAAGCAATATGAAAGACTGCAAGAAGTTATGCAAGCCGACACCCCTGCTCTTTATATTGGTTATACGTCTTATGAGGATTTAAAATTCTTGTTGCATTATATTCCTCTCTTTAAGGAACGTTATCCTGAAATTAAGATTGATCTTGATAAAGTCTTGATTAAAGATATTAATGAGGCGATTCATAGTCATATGTATGATTGTATATTAAGTTTCACTCATAGCTTTGATGAAGCGGGGATGGTCTCTGAAGTATTAGCTAAAGGGCAATATGGAGCTATTGTTGGTAAAGGGCATCCCCTTTATGAGCGTGAATCTGTTACTATTGATGAACTCTATACTTATCGCATGATTATGCTTTCAAGAAATCAGATAGGTGATAGCTATGATGAATTCTTAAGGCGAAGTCGCAATTTAGATGGCTATGAACCGATGATTGTGAGAACTGTGGATGATCTCGATACGGAGATGTTTTATATTATTACTGAAAACTTGTTGGGTTTTGCGCCTTCTGCAGATATTACCATTCCTTTTCATGAAGCTATTCATTATGTGCCTATTATTGATACACATCATACTTATCAAATATGTGCAGGATATTCTAAGGATTCTACAAGTACAACATTATCTAAGTTTATTGAAAGCTTTCATTAGTTTTTCTAATAGGGCATTGGATTATTGAATTGGATATATGTGAAATAATTCATTATAATGAGGCTGAAGGAGGTAAAAGAAATGGCTAAACTTGTTTTAACTGGTGTTGATGGTAATCTTGGCCAAGAAGCTGCTAAAGTCCTCATGACGCTTGAAGACAAAGATCATCTTGCCTTTTGTGGTTATAGTGAAAAAGCGCTTAAGCCTTATCAGGATATGGGCATTACTACACATGTCACTGATTTTAACTACAAAGATGGTCTTGTTGAAGCATTTAAGGGAGCTGATGCATTAGCTCTTATTTCCATGCCTTTTGTCGGGGCAAAGAGACAGGCTGCTCATCGCAATTGTATTGATGCGGCTAAAGAGGCAGGTGTTAAGAAAATCATCTATACATCCCTTGTCAATGCCGATGATGAAAGCATGCCTTCAATAGAAAAGATTGATCATATCTATACTGAAAACTATATTAAGGATGCTGGTCTTGATTATATCTTCATGCGTAATTCCCAATATGCCGAAGCAATGATCACAAACTATTTCACTTATGTGCATCTCAATGCGCCACTTACAAACAATCAGGGCGATGGCTTAATGGCCTATATCTCAAGAAAAGATTGTGCTAAGGCAGTTGCCTATGGTCTTCATCGTGCATTTGAATATGGCAATGTTGTTTTGAATATTAATGGTCCTGAATTAATGACAATCAAACAGTTCATTGAATACGGTAATAAAGCGACAGGTCATCATGTTGTCTATAAATACATCACGGATGAAGAAAACTATGCAGTCTTTGATGCCATGGGTGTTCCACGCACAACGGATGGTAAATTCAAAGATGGCAGTGAAGCGCCTTTCTCTTCTGAAGGCATGGTCACTTTTGGCCAGTCTATTCGTGAAGGAAAGATGGCTCAGTGCACTGATGACTTTAAAAAGCTCACTGGTGATGATCCACTAACGGTATCCTATATGTTTGAACATAGTGATGACTTCCAGATTGGTGATCGTCATTCAAAAGATAAAAAATAATTCCTAAAATACAAATTTCCCAAATAATAATCATAGACGATGTTGTACAGCATCGTCTTTTTGGTATCTAAAAAGGGAGACAGTGTCTCCCTAATGCATATTCATAAATCTCTCACTGGCATGATGATCAATATAGTGCACAATCACATAAGATAATACCAATAAGATGATGGCCATCAGTAATAGATAAACCCCCATACCTAAATAATGCCCAACATAGATATAGAAAAAGCCAATCAAAGCACTTACTGCCCATCCCCCAAATAAACAGATTGTTACTGAAAGTGACTGTTTAATGGGATAGAGTTCATTAGTCCATTGTAGATTCGCTCTCATCATCCCAATCCATGCCGCAAATAAAGCTGTAAAAAGACAATAGAGCTGGGGGAAGATAAGAACAACAAGACTTGATAGAAGTGACAAGCGAAAAGCAAAAATCACACAAAGAGATAAGAAACAAACAGGAAGAGCAGTCAGGATATACTGCATACAGGCTTTTGCTTTGACAAGTAGAGAGGCCTCGATAGGTAATGATTGCACAATCCAGATATTCTTTCCTTCCAGTGATGTTGCTGGAGCAGCCATATCATTCATAGAAGCCAACAAGCATATGCCTGCACAAATCATAACGACTAACCCGCCTTCAACATTTTGACTTAAGGCTTTGACAACATTCATGACTTCTTGACTCTTAATGATGAGTGCTATACCGGCAATCGGCATCACAAAAATATTCAAGCCACAATTCAACATATAGTTCGCACTGCTCGTAAAGCGTCCAAATTCCTTTAAAAGCAAGGCTTTAAAGAGGGAATGTTGGTGGAAGGTGGTCTTGTTTTTGTTTGTCTTTGTGGTTGTTTTTGTCATGGTAGCGATTTTAAGGAAGCTGTGGCTTAAGATATGCCATATAGCATAGACAAGCAATAATGAAACAGCCAGATATCCAATCATACTTCCAAGAAAGCCTTCAGGCATCTTGCCAAAAAGATATATTAAATACGATGCATCTTTAATTGACTGCCCATAGAGGGCAACATTCTTGACAAGAATATTCATCATATCCATAGCTCTAGCATAAAAGACATAATAGATGGCTAGAAAGATGACAGAAATAATGACAGTGACAATATTCTTACGCTTAAGCCTTGTTGAAACCTGCGCCACAACATAGCCCAATAGACAGCTTAAGACAAAAGCGAGAACACTCACTACAAACATCCAGACAAGTCCTCCAAGTATGCGAAGAAAAGTAAATGGTGTAATGAGGAAATAAACAATCAGGGCAGGAATACAGACAATACCACTATACATCAATCCCATCAAATAAACACTGATCAGTCTTGAGGCAATGAGGTCTTGAATAGGTATGGGCATACTCAACAACAAGTCATTATCTTTCGCTAGATAGAGTGTTGAATAAGTCGAAAAAACACTCCCAAACACTCCTAAAAACAATGCCGCAAAACCCATGACAATAAAATAAAACCAGCCATAATCAAGCCTAATCATCACCTGCATACCTAGTGCCATGGAGAAAAACATCCCTCCTATCACCACAATCATGAGAAAGGCAAACAACACAAACATCATTATTTTTGATGATAACGAACGTGCTTTATTACGTTTTGGATCATAGAGATAATTTCGGAAGATCTCAGCCAACTGTTTCTTAACAAGAATCCCTAACATCTTATTCTTCCTCCAGTTCCAGGAAGACATCTTCGAGACTCTCGTCCCCTTTCACTTCTTCCATTGTGCCCTGTTTGATCAGTTCACCATTCTTAATAATCGCAATCTTATCACAGAGCTTTTCAGCGACTTCAAGGACATGGGTTGAGAAGAAGATAGCCCCATTCTTTTCACAGACTTCACGCATCATCCCCTTAAGTAAATGAGATGCTTTAGGATCAAGCCCGACAAAAGGCTCATCCATAATAATGAGCTGGGGATTATGCATCCATGCCGCAATAATAGCGAGTTTCTGCTTCATCCCATGGGAATAGGTACTAATAGGTTGTCCAAGATCTTGAGTGATTTCAAAGAGATCACCATATTTTTGAATATTTTCCTGTCTTAATATACTATCAACACCATAGATATCCGCCACAAAATTCAAATATTTATATCCTGTCATAAATTCATAGAGATCGGGATTATCTGGAATATAAGCAATCACTTTCTTGCAGGCAAGCGGGTCCTCCTGGTTATTCTTCCCGGCAATAAGGATTTCACCTTGATCGAATTGTTGGATGCCGACAACTGAACGTAATGTCGTTGTCTTTCCGGCACCATTATGGCCAATAAAGCCATAGATTTCCCCCGGCTTGATATGTAAACTTAGGTCTTTTACTGCTATCTTGTTGCCATATGTTTTTGTCAAATGTTTGATTTGAAGCATATATGTTCCTCACTTAATCGTCTTTTTCTTATCCTACCATATTTACATATCAAATACGGTTACTTATTAGTCATATTATGATAATTTCTTTGACCGATATTGACTTAAGAAAAGATAAAGAACAAGCAATATTATTGTAGCCATCAGAAGCAACAAGATCATCATCTCTACCGACACAACATGCCCTAATAATTTTGGCTTACAGTCCAAGCTTATGGCAATTTCTTTGATGACAGCTTTGGGTACACCTGCCTCCTGCATTTGGTGGAAAGGCCGGTTTAAGAAATGATTCTTTAATAGGGATGTCGCATAAGTGCTTGGAAAGAAACTCATGACATTTTGAAGATGCGTCCCAAAGTAATGCAATGGCATATAGGCCCCACAGAAGAAGCCATAGCCAGCTGAAACAATCGTCCCAACGGCATTACGCGCACCTTGTGTTCTTAATGGAAAGCAGATAATACCTGAAAGCACTGCCCCAAATACAACCAATAAAACAACATCACCAATCAACCATACAATATCAACAGCCTGTAAATACCAGCCCCTTGTCGCAATATAGAATAAGCCTAAAATAAGCGCCACCATATTGACGATTAAGCTATTTAAAATCGTCGCAAACAAATAACTCAAATAGAGCACACTTTTCTTCACTGGGGCAATATCAAAGTCCTTACGTATACCTAATGCGTAATCCTGCACCATGGTCATATTGACACTGAATGTCACAGTCACACATGTCACTGCCAACAGGGAGGAAATAAGCTGCGAAGCAACAGTGGCATTAATAATGGACGATGACAACGAGAAGTTCTTAGGCATATAAGAGACAAAACTATTATGATAGATACGATCAAGAAAGGTCATATAAAGCACTATGAGAATGACAGGTGTAATCAATGATGAAAGAAACATGCCTTTATCTTTAAAAAAGAGTTTCTGATGTCTATGCATCAGGATCAGTGTTGTCTTCATATCCATTTCCCTTCTTTCCTGTAACATTTAAGAATACGCTATCCATATCACCTTTGATAATTTCATAATCTGTGAAGAGTTGTGGGTAAGTGATAATGAGCTTTGTTGCTTCTTTGACATCTTTAAGAGCTATGGCATAGCCATGATTGATACATCGATAGGACATATGAAGTCTTTGAACATCTTCTTCACTCACTTGATAGAGATAAAGAGTATCAAGCGCATACTGATTCTTAAGTTCATGCGGTGTCCCCTTAGCAACTATATGTCCATGATCAATAATAACAACAAAACTTGCATCATTCGCCTCTTCCATATAATGAGTTGTCAAAAAGACTGTAAGTTCTTCTTCTTGACGTAATTGCTCAATAATAGCCCAGATCATCTTTCTTGTTCCTGGGTCTAATCCTGTTGTTGGTTCATCAAGAATAAGTATTTGGGGGCGATGAATAAGGGCTCGGATCAGATCAACACGTCTTCTCTGTCCTCCCGATAAGTGTTTAAATGGACGCTTGATAAAATCATGCATATCAAACATCTCCACAAGTTGTTGCAAGCGTAATTGGAAATCTTTTCCAGTTATACCATAAAGAGCAGCACGGCATTCAAGATTCTCATAGACTGTAAGCTCTTGATCTAGAACCGTTTCCTGGAAAACAACTCCGATTTTCCTTTTAATAAGCTCACTTTCATCCTGGACATTAACACCATCAATCCACACACTGCCACTTGTCGGCATAAGTTCACTTGTCAGCATTGAAATCGTTGTACTCTTGCCTGCACCATTGACGCCTAAAAAGGCAAAAAGCTGGCCTTTCTTTACCGAGAAACTGATATCATCCACTGCCTGAAGATCACCAAAAGACTTACTTAAATGTTTGACTTCAATCATTCTCTTCGCCACCTTTTTGTTATTATACCAAATGTATTCTTTGAAACAGACGTATCTAAGAAATTCTTCACGAAACATTAACGAAGTGATAACATAAAAAAGAATACTCCCTATTGAAGGGAGTGTTGATTTAAACGAACGAGAAGGTCATCAATTCTTAAAGCGAGGTAATCAAGATAGGCAAGTGAGCCATCTTCATCATGTAGACTAATCAGATGCATGATCTGACTAATGGCATTGAGTTCAAGATAAATATCACGGATGTCATCATTCTTCATATATACCTCCTAGTGGCTGCTAACGAAATATATCGAAGTTCATACATATTATACACAATTTAATATACTTTGTCTTTATAATTATTTAATTTGTTTCAAATAGGAGGTTTATATGAAAATATTATGTGTTATTGATGATGAAGGCGGACTGCTTTTTAATCACCGAAGGGTTTCGAAAGACCGGATTCTTATTGAGAAAGTGCTTGAGATTGTGGGCAATGATAAGCTTTATATCAGTTCTTTCTCAACATCTTTATTTGAGAATAAGGATCATATTGTGGTTGATGATGATTATTTAGAACATGCCCAAGATCATGACTATTGCTTTGTGGAAGACAAGAAACTTCTTGCCTACAAAGATAAAATCAACATGTTTTATCTATTCCACTGGAACAGACATTATCCAAGTGACTTCTCACTTGATTATCTTCCTGAGAATGCTATGCAATTAAAGGATTCTATGGAATTCGTGGGATCTTCCCATGATGATATTTTATTGGAGGTATTTGAAAAGTGAAACTAAAGTTCCAACGTTTTCTCTCCGCCATCCTTCTAGCCACACTATTGCTGACGGGATGTGCAAGTGAAACAACACCAAAAAGCGAGCCAAAAACAAGCGAAGTCGCTCAAGACAAAAAAACAGAAAATAAAAAACAAGAAGAACAAAAAACAACCCAAAATAAAGAAGCATCAACACCCGTTACAACAACGCCGCAAACAAATTTCTCACTCGCAAGCATTCCTGCTTATAGTGGTAAGCCCTATGTCGTTGTCAATGACAACAAGCCTTTCTTCCCCAATAATTTAAACAACAAGCCTTTTGAGAGTTATTCAAATCTCGATTCATTAGGACGTTGTGGGGTAGCCACAGCCTGCATTACCAAAGCATTAATGCCAACGACAAAACGAGGTTCCATTGCCGATGTGAAACCAAGTGGCTGGCAGACAGTACGTTATGAAGTTGTCGGCAAGGGCAGTGCTGGCTATCTCTATAACCGCTGTCATCTTATTGGTTATCAGTTAACCGGAGAAAATGCGAATGTCAAGAATTTAATCACCGGTACCCGTTACTTGAATATTGAAGGCATGTTGCCTTTTGAAAACATGGTAACCGACTATATCAAAGAAACCAATCAACCCGTCTATTACCGTGTTACGCCAGTCTTCGATGGCAACAATCTTGTGGCTTCTGGTGTTCTTATGGAAGCGAAATCCCTGGCTGATAATGGGGCATCGATTCTCTTCAACGTCTTCTGTTATAATGTCCAGCCTGGGGTGACAATCAACTATGCCAATGGTACAAGCAGTGCAACATCATCGGCACAGCCATCTCCCCAACAAAATACACAAAAAGCACAAAGCAAGCCTCAGCCAGCCCAAAGCACACCGGTAAACGCAGCTTATATTGGAAACAAAAACACAAAGAAATTCCATCGCAGTGACTGTCGGATGGTTACACGCATGTCCCCCGCAAACAAAGTCACTTTCGATAATCGTGATAGTGCTATAAGTCAAGGCTACAACCCTTGTAAAATATGCAATCCCTAGAATGAGCAAATCAGCTCATTCTTTTCTTTTATTATTTTACTTAATTTTAATAGCTTCTTTTAGTTATCATTTATTTATCCTATTAATAGATATATTTTACGATATTTATTTTTCTATTTATCATAACGCTATTATTTTAATTAACTCTTTGTTCTAAAATAATATGCTCTTAAATTATGTATAATATACATCATTATTTGCCTATTTTACATCACTTAATATTAAGTGATATTTTGGTATAAATAAGCATAAAAACGAAGGACAAAGAAGTGTAAACGCTTTAATCAAATACCACAAATAAGATTAAAAAAAATATAACTATATCTTTTGACATTACGAGTAGGACATTGTAGAATATCACCATATTCCTACTTATTAAGTGGGTTTATAGGGAAATAAAGTTTAAGAAATGGAGGAAAGTAATATGACTTTTACAGTTTTAGATTTTGTCGCTGCTGCAGTCGCTCTTGTGATGTTTGCAGTGTTATTCTTCCTAGATAAGAAAAAGGATCTAGACTTTGGTCTTCTTGTCTTAATAGGAACAGCTTTTGGTATACTCTTAGGTGTACTCTTTACAACACATTATAATATTGTTGCCATGGTAGGTACGATTTATTCACAGGCTCTTTCAGCCTTCGTCGTTCCTCTTCTTCTCTTTAGTGTAACCGCAAGTATCACTAACTTAAGTGATTCTATTCGTTTGAAGAATATTGGCTTGAAATCAGTTCTCTGGTTATTATTCCAGACTCTATCTGCTTCAGTTCTTACTTTGATTGCTGCTTTAATCTTTAATGTTGGAGCAAACTTCCACTATGTTCCAGAAACAGCTACAAAGGCAAAGGAAGTTCCTTCTATCATTGATACTATTGTTGGATTATTCCCATCAAACTTAGTTGCACAATGGTCTACAAATGCGGTTGTTCCAGTCATTGTCTTTGCGATTATTGTGGCTTTAGCTTATAACAGCTTAGTGAAAGATAATCCTGATGTTGTTTATTTTAAGAAATTTATTGATGCTGGTAATAAGGTAATGTCTGGGGCTATTGGTATTGTCATTGACTTTACACCATATGCCGTTACAGCATTGATTTTCCGTGCTGTTGGAGCTAATAAGATCTCTGACATGCTTCCACTCTTACTGATCTTAGTAATTGCCTATGTTTTATGCGCTATTCAGGTCTTTGGTGTTGAAACATTATTGATTCGATTTGTCGCTAAATTAAATCCAATTAAGTTCTTAAAGAAGGTTGCTCCTGCTGGTGTTGTAGCCTTTACTTCAGAAAGTTCTATTGGTACACTGCCTGTTACTATTCGTCAGTTAAAAGAAAAGATGGGTGTTCATGAAGATATTGCTTCCTTTACAGCATCACTTGGAGCCAACCTTGGTATGCCAGGATGTGCAGGTATGTGGCCAATGCTTCTTGCCGTCTTTGTAGTTCATATGCAGAAACTCAACTATACTGCTGGTGATTATGGCTTATTAATCGTTCTTACATTACTTGTATCAATCGGTACTGTTGGTGTTCCAGGTACAGCTACAATTACCGCTACAGCCCTCTTTACTGCTGCAGGTTTACCTGTTGAAATGATTGTTCTCTTCTCCCCTATTTCCATGATCGTGGATATGGCAAGAACTGCTACAAACGTTATCGGTGCCGCAACAGCAACAGTCTTAGTGGCTGAAAGCGAAAATATGATTGATCATGAAGTCTATAATGCTGACAACGCTGATCCTAAAGAAGAAGTTGTCAACGCATAATCAAAAGCTCCAGTGCTAAGGCATTGGAGTTTTCTTTATTTATTGTTGTAACATATTTGTTGACATCTAGAGAAAAATCAGTATACTGATATTTGTAATAAATATATTTACATCAAGGAGGATATATTATGAAAATAGCAGTAGTCGCCGCTAATGGTAAAGTGGCAAGAAAAGTTATTACAGAAGCAATCAAGAGAGGTCACGACGTAACAGCCTTTGGTCGTCATAAAGAGAACAATACAGATGCATCAAAGTATGTGATCAAAGATATCTTAGATTTAAAGAAAGAAGATCTTGAGGGTTTCGATGTCGTTGTCGATGCCTTTGGAACATGGGCAAGTGAAGCGATGCACTTACATACTGTAACATCCCAGCATTTAGCCGATTTACTTGAACATACAAATACACGATTATTGATTGTTGGTGGCGCAGGTAGTCTTTATACAAATAAAGAACATACTGAAACAGTCGCATCAGGGCCTGATTTCCCTCATGACTGGCTACCTGTAGCCAATGCGATGGCTGATAGTCTTAACGCCCTTCGCAAGCGCAATGATGTGCATTGGACATATTTATCTCCAGCCGCTAACTTTGTCGCTGACGGTGAAGCAACTGGCAAATATGCCTTTGCCGGTGAAGAACTTACTCTCAATAAAAATAACGAATCCACAATTTCTTACGCTGATTATGCCAGCGCTATGTTGGATGTTATTGAAAATGGCCAACATGATAAAGAACGTATTTCTGTCTATGCAGACTAAATCACTGCCCTAAAAGGGCAGTGTTTCGTTTGTACTTCAATGTATGGTGTGATATATTATCATGCAGAAGAAGGTGAGGAATATGCAAGTATCTACAAAATTCACGGTAGCAATTCATATATTAACTTATGTAGCTTATGTCAAAGACAGCAGCAAGAATACAAGCGAAGCGATAGCTGGTAGCGTGGGAACTAACCCTGTTATTATTCGCAACAGTATGTCAGCATTAAAGAAAGCGGGCTTAATAGATGTCAAGAGAGGACCAGGTGGAATTGTTTTAAAACGTCCATTATCAGACATCACATTACTGGATGTTTATCGCGCTGTTGAAACAAAAGCTGATGATACACTCTTTAGATTCCACGAACATCCTAATCCTGACTGTCCTGTAGGAGAACATATTCATGATGGCTTAGATGAAGTACTTCATACGATTCAAAATCATTTTGAAGAAGATCTCGCAAGTCATACACTTGAAGAAATCTATCACAACTCTCATCTTTCCCAAACAGCATCGTAATGACGATGCTGTTTTTCTTCTTTTTATCAATATTTTTTCAATTTACGAAAATATGCATTTGATACTTGTAAGCGTTTACATATAGTGCTATTATAAAGGTGCAAAGAAGGGATAAAGTCCTTCGAGAAAAAGGTACTTGAAATAAAAGTCATCATAATATTTGGCATAACAAAGTTTGAGAAATGTTCATAAAGTGACATGTAAAATACGGTAAAGCCAAGTAAGTGCAAAGCCAATGTATATGAGCAACTCTCCAGTGTGGTGAGGCGGTATACAAGAAGCTTAAAATCCAAGCACAGGGTTGCGTTCTGGCTGGGTATTATTTAGGTGAAAGATGGGTAATACTCCTCAAGAGAAAGTGTCAGGACAAGAAGGAACGAGAATAATGATGTTCCTAAAGGATCGCAAACAGATCAAATGATGATAATAAATAGAGTATCTTTTTTCATATCTAAGTGAGGAAATAATCATGAAAACATGGACTAAAGAAGAACGCTATAGAGTTTTAAAATCGGCTGATGAAATCAAACCATTATACAATCGTATCAAACTCACCCACTACCGCCAACACTTCCATATCCAGCCTATTACCGGTTTATTAAATGATCCTAATGGCTTTGTCTATCATGATGGAAAATGGCATTTGTTTTATCAATGGTGTCCTTGGGGTGCTGTACATGGTCTAAAATATTGGTATCAGACAGAATCTGAAGATCTTGTACACTTTGAAAACAAAGGGGTATGTATTAAGCCGGATACTGAATCTCACTAATACCCACAGGCAAGCCTGTGGGGTTGCATAGCAGCCCTGAGTGAGTAGCCTGAGTGAAGCCTTTCGGCTGAACTACGTTAAGAGAGAATATATAGTTACCTGCGGATGTAGTACCAAGTCTGCAGCTCTAAGGTCTGTGATTAAACAGTTCTGAGGTACAGGAACAGTGTTGCAGGCTCATAAACCTCTCATTAACATTGGCGATGGTACACTTACCGCCCTTCGAGGCGAGTTATTAAATCTGTTACAGATTTCAAGGAGGCACCAGAAATGGTATATGTACTTAATATCAGCGGACAGCCGCTCATGCCGACAGACAATTGCGCCAAGGTGCGCATCCTGTTAAAGAGCGGAAAAGCCAGAGTGGTCAGGAGATGTCCGTTTACAATACAACTGATGTATGACACTACGAGCTATACGCAGGAGATTGCCTTAGGCGTGGACAGCGGAAGCAGGCATATCGGTCTTTCAGCTACCACAAAGGACAAGGTATTATTTGAGTCTGATGTAGAGCAGCGTAATGACATAGTGGATTTGCTTTCTACACGCAGACAGAATCGCAGAGCCAGACGAAGTCGCAAGACCAGATACCGCAAGCAGCGTTTCAGCAATCGCAAGCGCAAGGATGGATGGCTGGCACCTTCCGTCCAGAACAAGGTGGATACCCACCTGACGGCAATCCGCAGGGTGCACGAAATTCTGCCAGTCAGCAGAATCATCGTGGAAGTGGCGTCCTTTGACATTCAGAAGATCAAGAATCCTGACATAAGCGGTACGGAATACCAGCAGGGTGAACATATGGGGTTCTGGAATGTGCCTGAGTATATTCTCTTCCGTGACGGCCATGAATGCCAGTGCTGTCATGGAAGGTCAGGAGCCAAGGTTCTGAACGTTCATCATATCGAAAGCAGAAAGACTGGCGGCAATGCACCCAATAACCTGATTACGCTGTGTGAGACCTGCCATACAGGCTATCACAACGGGACAGTAAAACTGCCAAAGACCATACACAGAGGGATGACCTTCAGGGATGCAGCATTCATGGGCATCATGCGATGGGTACTTTACGATAAACTGAGGGTGATTTATCCAGACGTGCATCTGACCTATGGCTACATTACAAAGAGCATTCGTATAGAGAACGGCCTGCCTAAAGATCACTATATAGACGCACGGTGCATAAGTGGCAATCCCAATGCTAAATCGGATGGCACTATGTACTGCCAGAAAAAGGTAAGATGCCACAACCGCAGGATACATAAGAACGGCATCCTGAAGGGAGGCATCAGGAAGCGTAACCAGGCGCCCTATGAAGTAATGGGCTTCAGGCTTTTTGACAAGGTGAAGTGGAAAGGCCGTGAATGCTTCATCTTCGGCAGGCGTTCCACAGGCAGGATGGACCTGAGGCTTCTGGATGGCACCAAGGTGAACGCATCTGTTGGATGCAAGAATTTGCATCTGCTGGAAATGCGCAAGAACATGCTCATTGAGAAAAGGAGGAACCGCTAAACATTTATGACGGTGATGCTCTCTTTACTACCCGCGTCTTCCCTGAAGCTAAAGAACATCACTTCACCTATATTGGTCAAGCTGATATCAAAATATGGACACTGAAAGATGCAATGAAAAATGATTTTGTAATATAGAAATAGGTGCAGAAAACTGCACCTATTTCTTATGCTTCGCTAATCGAAGCATTATATCTTTTGATTTTATAAGCCTGGTAGGAATGATAGATCGTATAGATAATACAGAAGAGTATTAGGGCAACAATAATGCCCATAGAAGCCCCAAAAGTATCAATAAATACATCTCTCAATGAAGGTCCCCTACCATATGAGAAAGACTGATGAAATTCATCCGTACATGCATATAAGAAACAGCCAAATACACTCAACAACATCCTTACAAGCATAGGAACTCTCTCAAATGTAAAAAGCAATAACATTGCCGTAATCGCAAGAATGAAATAAATAAACATATGAGCTAACTTACGAATACCATATTCAAACTGACTACGATAGGTCACTGTAAGCTTAATTTTAATATGATCATTGCCTGTGACTTTCGCAATCACATCACTAAAGACTTCCACAACTTGATCACTGGCCTGAGTGCTTTGTGTGCCATTCTGGGCTGAGAAACGAAATATGACAGACATCCACCACACCAGTACAATAATTAAGACGATTCTTAAGGCAATCAGCCATTTATGGGAATGATCCGCAAGAACTTTATTTAATGTATAAGCCATAATACATCACCTCTTTGTTTCATGTATCATACGCTTATCGCTTGAAGAATGCAATTTTGTTTCTTTTTTCATACATTCTCTCATTATTCCTTAAAGCTTCTTATTGCCCAACGCAGTTTTGTGGATTTTGCACGGGGATTACGATGACATTCTTCACTTGTCGGACGAATGACATTACGTGCTACATCGCTATAAATGCCCAGATTCTTCATTTCTTTAAAGCTCTTCTTCACAATTCGGTCTTCACCTGAATGGAATGTCAGAATCACAACACGTCCGCCTGGCTTGAGGACTGTCGGCAGTTTCTCCATGAATTCATAAAGCACCTCAAATTCCTGATTGACTTCAATACGGATGGCCTGGAAGACTCTGGCTGCTGTTTTATTAATGAGGTCTTTACGTCCTTTTGTATCACCATCATGTGGTACGGATTTATCAATAATCTTGTAGAGAAGTGATGTTGTATCGATGGTCATCCCACTCTTTTGATAGCTGTCAATTGTTTTGGCGATTTCTGATGCATAGGGTTCATCGCTGTTTTCTGCTAAGATATGAGCGATTTCCCACCTTGAGAGTGTTTGAAGATAGGCGCTAGCTGGCATCCCTCTTGTCGGATCAAGGCGTAAGTCAAGTGGGCCATTACCCTTATAGCTAAAGCCACGTTCAGGATTATCAATCTGCATGCTGGAAACACCTAAGTCCGCAAGCACAAAATCAAATTTCCCATATTCCTTTGCGACCTGATCAATATTTCTAAAATTAGTATGGAGAGCTGTAAAGATATCTTCCCCATAGCCTAGGTTTTTAAGGCGTGCCTTTGTCTTTTCAATTTCAATTGCATCAACATCAAGACCATAGAGATGTCCCTTGCCTTCTAGCTTTTCCAACATATGTCTTGTATGTCCACCATATCCTAGCGTACAATCCAGCCCCTGATCACCAGGCATGATTTCTAAATGTTTTAAACATTCATCAACCATAATGGAAATATGCATACCAGCTGGTGTTGCTCCTTTCTTGATACGATGTTCAATAATATCGCCATATTGTTCAGGATGTAATTCTTTATATTTCTCATCAAAGTGTTTGGGATACTTCCCACTATATCTTTTTCTACGTTTATGTTCTTCTGCCATATTCTTCTCCTATTCGTATCGATTCTACCACAAAGATGCTCATAAATATACTATAGGTACAAACTATTATTAAGGAATGGAAATAGGTATCATAGCGACAAAACAATACCTAGTAATTTCTTTCTCTTTCCCCTATGATAAACCTATCTACTTATAGGGGAGTTATTTTATGATTGTAAAGTTTTTAGTTAATGTGTCGAATTTTATGTGGGGAACATGGATGACAGTATTTTTGCTTGGGACAGGGATATTCTTGTCGATTCGCTTCCGCTTTATGTATAACTTTAGAAAGATTGGTTTTCACTTCAAGAATACATATGGCAAGATGTTTAAGTCGGGTGAAGGGACAGGGTCTGTGTCCGGTTTTACGGCTGCCTGTACAGCAATGGCGAACACGATTGGTGTAGGCAATATTGGTGGTGTAGCGACAGCAATCGTAGCCGGTGGTCCTGGTGCTGTTTTCTGGATGTGGTTCTTTGGCCTTTTTGGCATGTCCACGAAAGCCTGTGAGATTATCTTGGGACAGCGTTATCGTACAAAGTATTCAAAAAGCATGGATGAATATATGTGTGATCGTTCCTTCGTTATGAAGAATGCCTTGGGCTGGAAGAAAGGTGCTATTATTTTAGCCTTTGCCTGCTTCCTTTTAGGTCCTTGGACATGTGCTGTTCAGACAGAATCAGTAACAGGTTCTTTGAAACAAGCTTTTGGTCTTGATCCTCGTCTTGTCGTAACGGTATTGGGGATGACTAGCTTTATGACAATATTTGGTGGCTTGAAAGGTATTTCTTCGATTATGGAGAAGGTGGTGCCTTTTATGGCCATGATTTATATTCTTGGGGGATTGGGTATTCTTCTTATGCATATTACCGCCCTTCCTGAAGCTTTCTTCTTAATCATCAAAAGTGCCTTTACCCCAATGGCTGGTGTTGGCGGTTTTGCCGGTGCGACTGTTCGTGATGCAATGCGTTATGGTGTAGCTAGAGGTCTTTATTCCAACGATGCAGGTACGGGTTATGGCATTATTGCCCATGCTTCAGCCAAAACTGATCATCATGTAAGACAATCATCATGGGGCTGGGGTGAAGTCTTTTTTGATACCATTGTCGTATGTTCAGTCACAGCTTTCTCAATCATTCTCACCAATGCCTATATTGATTTCCCAGGTGTTGACTCTGCTTCCTTAACGACAATGACTTTTAAAGTCTCTTATGGCCAGGTAGGTGCTTGGTTTATCGCTATTTCTATTACTGTCTTTGCCTGGACTACGATTATTGGGATGTATTATAGTTGTGAGAAATCGGTGAATTATGTCTTTGGTGATACTGAGAAAAACAAGATTGCGACAAAGATATATATGATTTATTATCTGATTCCTTGTATCTTCTTCTACAATATTAAAGCACAGAGTCTCTGGGCAATGACTGATATTCTCTCTGCTATCTATATCCTTATTACCTTTATCTTCATTATCACAAAACAAAAAGAAATCATGCGTTTATTCAACGATTTCTGGAATCGTTTTATTCCTGCAAAAGAACGTGGTGAGAATGTTCCAGATGTTGTCTATGGCACGATTGAAGGAGAATAATATGAAACAAACAATTGATCAAATATTAAAAGACAATACAGTCATGGTTGTAGATGGATCCATGTCAAGTGCATTAGAAGCATTAGGTTGTAATCTTTCCAATAAGCTTTGGACAGCAACCGTTCTTATTGAAAATCCAACATTAGTCAAAGAAGTCCATAAATACTATTTTCGTGCAGGAGCTAATTGTGGTATTACCTGTTCCTATCAAGCATCCATTCCTGGTTTAATGGCTGTTGGTTATAGTGAAGAAGAAGCTGAGGATTATATTCGTTTGGCTGTTAAGCTTTTTCTTGAAGCAAGGGATGAATGGTGGGAAGAAGAAGGAAAGAAGGCTGATGCGACATATCCTATCTGTCTCGCTTCCGTTGGTCCCTATGGTGCCTATCTTGCCGATGGTAGTGAGTATAAGGGACATTATCATGTCAGTGATGAAGAGCTTTATCATTTTCATAAGCGACGTATGGAATTGCTTTTGGAAGCAGGGGCAGAAGTACTGCTTTGTGAGACGGATCCTTCTTTGCCTGAAGCGCTTATTGAAGCAAAGATTTGTGAAGAGCTTGATGCCGACTTTATCATCAGTTTCTCTTGCCGTGATGGCTTGCATACATATGAAGGACAATCCATCATCACATGTGCCAAGAGTCTCAAAGACTTCCCCCATCTTAAGATGATTGGTGTTAACTGTACTTATCCTACATATATTGAATCACTCATTACAGCCTTAAAATCAGCCACAGACCTTCCTATCATCGTCTATCCTAATAGTGGTGAAGTCTATGATCCAAAGACAAAGACATGGTCTAAAGGCAAAGAAGATGTGTCTTTTGAAGACCATGCTTACTTATGGTTTAAATGTGGTGCTAAGGCTGTTGGGGGTTGTTGTACGACTGTAGATAAACATATCAGACAAGTCGTTCAGGCAAAAAATCGCTATCTCAAAGACCTTTCCATCAAGAAAATATCTGTCTAGAGGTTAATAAAATGAATGATAAAGAAAAAGTATTAGCGTTTCTCAATGATGCAAAAGTCTGGTATCTTGCGACAGTAGATGATGAAGGCAAACCCCATGTAAGACCTTTTGGCGCACAGGCTATTCTCGATAATCAGCTTTATATTCAGACTGGTCTGAAAAAGAAGGTTGCGAAACAGATGTTGGCACATCCCCAAATAGAAATCTCCGGCATGGCCAAAGGGAAATGGATTCGCTTAGAAGCAACTGTTGTCCATGACAATCGTGTTGAACAGGAAGCCCGTTTTCTTGACGCTGTTCCTTCATTAAAAAAGATGTATGCCGCTGGTGATGGCAATACGGCTATCTTCTATCTCAAGGATGCCAAGGCGACAATCTACAGCTTCACTGAAGCACCAGAAACCTATAACTTCTAAAAAACTCTCACTTTTGTGTTCTTAACAACATTTTCTTTTTCCATAATCTACTACAATTTCATTAGAAAGAAGGTGTTGATATGAAGACAATGCAAGAAAAAGTCGGGATGACATTCTCAATTGCCCATGACAATCCCGCAATTGCTCATTGTACCATTTCTAAAGAAGTACTAAGTGGCAAACATGCCATCAATTACTTTTCTTTAGGTCAAGATACGGATATTAGTGCCGAAATTCATCCTTATCACAAATATATCATTGTGAATGAAGGTGAGCTTGAAGTCTATACAAATACTGGTCAAAGCTGGTTGCTTCATACAATGGATGGCATTATCACACCAAGTGATATAGCCATTGGTATGCGTACAAAAACATCAGCAGTTTATACAGAAATACAAATAAGGAGTGAAGAAATGATGAATAGTATTATTAAAGCAGGAGAAGTTTTCCATTTAGCCGATCTTCTGCCCTATCAAGAAGGTCGTATTGTGAATATGGATATTGTCAATAATGACAGTATGAAATTTGTGGTTATGAGTTTTGATGAAGGAACAGGCTTAAGTGAACATGCCGCACCTGGTGAAGCGATTATCTTTGCGTTAGATGGTGAAGCTGTGATTACTTATGAAGGTGTTGATCATGTGATTAAAGCTGGCGAAAACTTCCATTTTGCCCGTGGTGGCAAACATGCCGTTAAAGCGACAAGCAAATTTAAAATGGGCCTTCTCTTGACATTGGAATAAAAAATAGGGGATAAGATGCTTTAGCACTTATCTCCCTTTTTATTATACAGACAACTCATCGATACATATATGCATTGTCATCCTTATTTTATTTCTTGATAACTTAATAATGCTGGCATAGGAACAGAGTGTTCACCAATAATCTTTTCATACCAGACCATATCATACCAGCGCTGGAATTTATAGCCGCATTGATGAAAACGCGCAATTTCCTTATATCCCATATGTTCATGAAAGTCCATACTGTTGGTATTAAGATAGGGATCATGATCATCTCTTGGGGCTGAGATACAGGCATACATATTGGTAATATGCATTTTAGCACATAGCTCTTCAAGGGCTTCATAGATCTTTCGACCAATGCCCATCTTTTTCGCATGATGATCTACATAGATGGATGTTTCGACCGACCAGTCATAAGCTGCCCGTCCCTTTAAAGCACCGACATAACCATAACCAAGAACAACCCCCTCATGTTCATAAACAATATAAGGATATTGTTCTAAGGTATGTTGGATGCGGGATTGAAATTCTTGAATACTTGGGGTTGTATATTCAAAGGTTATGGCTGTTGAAGTGACATAGTACTCATAGATTTCTACAAGTCTCGCTGCATCTTCTAATCTTACTTCTCTAATCATTTTTACACCTACTTTATTTCTGGCAATTGTTTATTGAATATCTGTATTGTCTGTTTATAGCTTTCCATATCAAAGCCTGGTGTTGACAATATGGCATATTCACCATGTGATAAAAGCAATCTATAATGCGTATTCATGAAGCCATTCTTCTTGTAGAAGACATAGCGTCTCAAGCGTTCATTCATATTATCACATTGAGGATCTAAGGCTTCAATATTGAGATTAATGACCTTCTCATATCTTTCCTTCAACAAGTTCAATATTTCCGAACCATAGCCCCTATTCCTAAGCTTCTTATTTACCGCAAAATAAAGCACAAAGACACTTTTTGAGCCAATAATACTAAAAGTAAAGCCGACAAATATCTGATGATCATAATAAGCCAAGAATTCAACATCCCTTCTCGTACTCAAATTCATCAATTGATCAAAGGGAAACTTCTCTTCAGGAGGAAAACAGCTATGATAAAGCTCAATCACTTCCTGCTGGCTAGCCTTCACTTTTCTACTCTGTAACATCTTATCACTCCTATAATTCTAATAGTATCTTAACTGAACATTCTTTACTCGACAACACCCTATTTATATATAAATCGTTAAATAATCCCATATATGGGATTTAAACGCCCCTTTCTTAAGCAAGACTTCTCATTTTTCTTTACAATAAGAGATGAAGAGAGGTGTAATACAAATATGATTACTAAAGTAGAAAGTGATATTTCACATTTATTTATTCAAAGAGATGACCGTGTTGTCGTCAAGATTCCCTTGCATGACCAGATGGGTTTATCCTATGGTCAGAAGTTTGTCGTTGTACGTTCTTATGGTAATGGGCCTGAAGCATTTATCTATGATGAAGGAGGTTATCTGACTGATGCCCTTTATTCCCATGATGGCCATTATATTACTGATATTTCTAAAGATCGTGTGACTTCGATTGAATTCATTGATAAAAAGAATCATCAGATTACTTATCAAGTAGAGAATGGCAAATTTATTAAAGTCAAAGATGAAATCTTGAGTCTCTAGCCCATAGTTGTAACTATGGGTTTTTAATTGAAAAGAAGTAGCTAAGCTACTTCTTTAAAACAACATTCAACCAAATCTTATTTTCCTTTAATCGATCATCAGTAATCATAACATCAATAATCTTAAAATCACCAATATAATCTTTTAAACTCTCATCAGTGAGATCAGAATAATGACGACCTTCACGATCTTCTTCTAGCTCTCCATACAAGAACGAACAAAATAATATACCATCTTCTTTTAAGGCATTATAAAGCTTTGTGAAAGCGGCAAAAAGTTCCTTCTTACGATAATGAAGAAGCACTGCACAAGCCCATATTCCATCAAACATATCGACAAATTCAATATGGGCAACATCACTCTGATAGGCATCGATATTGATTTGGCGTGCATGTTCTACGAATTCTACATTCGGATCAATCGCAATGACATGATGCCCCTGGCTTTTAAAATAAAGTGCATCACGTCCACTTCCACAGCCAACATCAAGGATGAATTGTTGTCCTTCACCAAGATGTCTTTCAAACATCTCATGTTCTCTGCTCATATCGATATTCTCTGTCGCTTTGATATATTCTTCAGCATGTTCTTTATAGAATGCATTTGTATCAACTATTTGATTCGTATCCATAGATTTTCCCTCATAGTTAAAGGATACTAAAAGATTGGCTTGTTGTAAATATGAAGAATTTAGGCATCAGAACGACTAAAGGCATTCTTCATGCCATTACTTGATGTATAGAGTACTTTGTTGAGGCAGTCATCTGTCTCTTTATGCACCATATTTGTCAAGGCTTCATTCGCTTCTTCAATAACAGCTAAGTCCTTTTTTTCTTCAAATAATGCATCATATTTATTGATTAAGGCATGTGATGAAGCAGCTACCTTATTCTGATAGCGTTCAATATGTATTTCTGTTGTATTGAAGTGAGCATCAGCTAAAGCACCAATTAAACGATTGGCCCAATAGAAATTATTAGTATCAACTAATGCCGTTGTATTAGCGACATAGTCAGGGGATTTTGATGTATTGGCATAGAGAGGCAAGAATGTATTGAAAACATTTGAACCATATGTCATCCATTCAATAGCACTGATGTCTTCAGGTACATAATCACGAATTTGAATGAGACCTAGGAAGTCTGTTCTATTGATACCAATTGGACGATATTTACATTCTTTATGGTCTGATTTGCCATAAGGATCATAGGCAGTGCCCTGGTAATGGTTACTTAAAGCCCATTTAACGTCTTCTACAGTAATCTTTCTTTCAGGCACTAATGACCATGGTAAGTCATCATCTTCTGGTCTTAATTCATGATCCCAGTCATATGTAAGAGGGTTAAAATAACGTAATAAAGCCCATGATCTTGGAGTATTATATGTATGATCACTATCATCATGTGAACCAAAGACAAGACGTGCATTAAAGTGATCACCCATATTAAGATCTAAGTGATGCTTTTCAATGAATGTCTTCATATCCTTTGAACACATATGTTCTTTTTGGGTTGTTAAGGCATCTTCTAAGTCAAATTCACTAATGCCTTGTTGGTTAGGCATAATGACATATTCATCATCAGGTACACGTTTCGCAATCCAGTGATGTCCACCAATAGTTTCAAGCCACCAGATTTCATCCTTGTCACTAAAACCAATACCATTCATTTCATATGTGCCATATTCTTCCAACAAGCTTCCTAAGCGTTCAACGCCTTCTCTTGCACTATGGATATAAGGTAATGTAAGCACAACGATATCTTCTTCACCAATACCCTTTTCAACAAGGGGGTCTGCTCCTAAAACAAGAGCATTCGATGTGATGGTTTCTGTAGCTGTCATACCGACATTGGCTTCATTGACACCACAAGCTGCCCAGATGCCTTCACCCTTTAAGGCATTAGGCATTGCCGTATAGCGCATTGGGTTATCAGGTAGCTTTATTTCTACTCCTGAAATCACTGATTTATAATCTCTTGGCTGATCTTTGCTTAAAACGACCGCAAATTTCTTTGGGGCAAACTTACCAGCTGATGCATCATCATTACGGGCTATCATTGTTGAACCGTCATAAGATGCTTTTTTACCTACTAAAATTGTTGTACAAGCCATAATAATATTCCTCCTGTCGCTATTCTAGCACCAATAGTAATGGTTGTCTTAAAAAAAGCCAATCTATTTTCTAATAAGATTGGCATAATGTTGTTTTTTATCTTCATACATACGATCATCAGCCATATTAAAGAGTGTCCGCAAAGAGAGCGGCTCTTCACCATTAACCGCATATCCAACCGCATAGCTAATCTTCACATCCTGTTCTCTCTGATTATAACGTTGAACAGAGTTCTTCAAGAGATCCAATATATCTTCCATGCGTTGACAATCAGCATTACGAATAACTGCAATAAACTCATCCCCACCAAAGCGTCCAATAAAAGCAGACCCTGGAATATTTTTCGTTAATTCATTCGCAAAATCCGCAATCATCTGATCACCTGCTTCATGTCCTAAAGTATCATTGGTCTTTTTTAAGCCATTTAAGTCAAATACAGCTACACCTGTATCGCTTGATGCTGCCCCTTTTCTTGAAAGGAGTTCGTTGACACGTCCTTTATTATAAAGACCGGTTGGGAGATCGATATTGACTTGATGGACTAAGCTAAAGATCTGGCTGACTCCTCCTGATATGACAAAGATATCAAAGCTTAAGACTGTATAGAAGTATGGGGTTGTTGAAGAGATGTAATAAAAATTAAAGATATCAATTAATATGCTTGTGATAATAAGACTTATTAAAAAGACATTTTGTTTTCGATCAAAATAGCCTCGCTTTTCATTATTTAAGACTAAGAGAATGATTATTGTTGAGAAGAACATGATTGAGACATTGACATTGAGAAGCCAGATATTTTCATGTAAATCACGGATATTCATAAACTGCATAATAATCGCCATAATGATAGAAACCATCATAAAGAGAATAAAGCCATCAAGTAACGCCCTGACCTTCTTTCTCGCAAATTGCGTAATATAGAGCTCAAAGCTTAGTGGCATCAACATCAACATCAGCCATCCCGCAAAGATAAAGACACGTGATACAGCTGGTAAAGTAAGCGCAATAATACCTAAGCTCGATAAACGCCAGATTCCTATATTCAAGCCAAATAAGCCTAAATAACCAAGCCCATGAGTCGGTGTATGTGAACGAAGTCTAAAGATGGCATAGATAAGATAACCTGCGCCAAAAAGAATAGCGAGAAAAGCCAAGACTAATTGTAAGAGATCGCCATGAAGCTGATAACGATACATACTGACAATTTCCCCTAAATAAAAAGTTATTTTTTCTTTAGGCATCGTATCATAAACCGGAGAAATAAGAATTCTGACTTCTTTTCCATGATCCTGATGATTGAATTCATTCAATACCCATACTGGTCCAGCCGTTTTCCCCATTCCATCCTTCAATGAATAATGATATTTCAGTTGATCACCTACATAAATATCCACATCACTACTATCAACATAAAACATCAAGCTATCATGATTATGGGCCTTTTTATAATAGGTAAAATGATATTCATAAGAATAGCCATGCCTCGCTTTATTATTCATGACTTTCTTTTCTTTTAAAGAAAGCTTCGTTAAGCGTTCACTATGTTCTGAATAGTGAGAAACTGTATTCGTATAGCCTATAAGACTTAGAATAATCAAACTCAAGATGATTATGACAAAGAACAACTTTTGAATAATTCTTTCGACTCTTGGTAACTGTTCCATAGATTTCTCCCTTGTCGTCATTATATCACATTCTATGACATCACAAGTAGATTTTACGAGAAAGCGTAAATATATCTTTATTCATTCTTATTTTCCAAATAAACAAGCCAAAATATCCATACTTGTCATATAGACAAATAGGATTTAAGTCAGTAAAATAAGAAAAAAAAGAAAGAAGGCATCACTATGTATAGACTTACATCCAAGCTTATTGTCTATCGTTCAATAGATAAACAAAGCATTCTTTATCAACTTTCCGAGATCTGTCATGAATTCGACCAAGGGCATTATGAAAAAGAAGATTTACGTGGACGTATTCTTGATGAAATCAATCGCTTACTCGAATTATCCACAAAATATGGCTTTGACCACAACCTCTGGCATAATTACTTAGCTTATTTACTAGCCAGTACGGAAGTTCCTTTTTCACTTGTCAGCGAGAAGGTTGGTGCGAATGAAGGTTCGGTGAATCTCTTTGCGAAGAATGATTTACATATTTTTAAAGAACTCTTTGATTATGATTTTTCAAGATTGGAAGAAGCTTTAGATTTGAATTGTTTTACGATTATTGAAAACTATCATGCCTTGACTAAGAAGGAACGTATTTTTAATAAATCTGTCAGTGAGAAAGTCATTGCCCTTTCTTCACAAATTGAAAAGACCACAACTGATGATGAATTATACAATGTCGTAACAACATTCTATAAGGATTATGGTGTGGGTAAGCTTGGCTTAAATAAAGCTTTTCGTGTTCGCATTACAGAAGAGAGTGATTCTGTTCTTGAACCTATCACGGCAACAGGCACAATGGTCCTTGATGACTTAGTTGGTTATGAAATACAGAAAAAGAAGCTTGTCGAAAATACAGAAGCATTTATTGAAGGTCGATTAGCGAATAATGTGCTTCTCTATGGTGATGCTGGTACTGGTAAGTCAACTTCAGTCAAAGCGATTATGAATGAATATTATGATCGTGGTTTACGTATGATTGAAGTTTATAAGCAGGATTTTGTTCATCTTTCGAAAGTCATCAATGAAATAAAAAATAGAAATTATCGTTTTATTATCTTTATGGATGATCTTTCTTTTGATGAAGGTGAATATGAATATAAATATTTGAAGGCAGTTATTGAAGGTGGTCTTGAGACGAAGCCAGACAATGTCCTGATCTATGCCACAAGTAACCGTCGTCACTTAGTTCGTGAAAGCTGGAATGATCGTAATCTTGAAAGCGAAGATGATGATTTACATAGAAATGATACAGTACAAGAAAAGCTTTCATTAGCTGCCCGTTTTGGATGTTCTATTGGCTATTTCAAGCCAAATAAGAAAGAATATGAAAACATCGTCAACACGCTTGCTAAAAAGTATCCAGAAATCACATTAAGTGAAAACGAACTTAAGCAAGAAGCCAATAAATGGGAAATTGCCCATGGTGGTTTCTCTGGCAGAACTGCACAGCAATTCATCAATTATCTTGTCGGTAAAAACAGAAGCTAAATACAGGATGTCACTTGACATCCTTTTACATATATATTGGTATTTCTATTAATTCCTCATATCATCTATCTTTAAAAGATATCTGATAGGAAACTTCTCTCAGTTAACCTCTATATAAGGACGAACCTAGCATTATATCTATTAAGAGCCTTGCCGATAGCCTGATTGGTCATTGGCATGAACTTCCTGATGCACTTCGCTATCTTCTCCATGAAGTGTCTTCCTGTATATCTGTGGTTGAACCTGTACTCCTGCTCAGCCAGAAGCAGAGGAAGGTCTCTCTTGCATACGCTCTTGTAGATGTTCTTGATGTTGTTCTAAAAGTTGCTGGCTATAATATTGAGCCACTTCATCTTGTAGTTTCCATCATGGTAGTCAACTCTCGAGTTCTCAAGATTCACGTAATCCTTCATCCACATGAAGCTTCATGTACCTGGGATGCTTGTTGTCTTCACCAGCGGAAAGAACCATCAGCACCTGCTGCTTGTTTTCAGAGCCTTTTCCGCGCTTACCGCGAGGATTTCTTCCGCCAACCTCAATGATATCAGCCTCATAGAACATTAATTCACGTTTCTTCTCGTTGTTGCTTTCAGACATAAGGATCCTGAACTTTCTCAGGTATCTTCGGGCTGTCTTTACATAGACATAAATGCTGTTGGCTAGATCAGGCGCACTCAGTCCTCTGCTGCTTGTGAAAAAGAGATAGAGAGCAGTAAGGATCTGGAGAGCGTAAGGTTGGAGTTATCAAGGATAGTTCCACCAAGCAGGGTATGCTGCTTGCCGCATTCCTTGCATTAAAGGATGTATCCATTCTTGATGAGATAATACTCATGGCATTCGCAACAGTCATATACGAATTCTTTAGGGAACTTGACTGAAATGAAGAACTCAACCTGCCTGTCCTCATCAGAGAATCTTCTAATGAAATCAACAAGCGAGTCCTTTCTAGGCTTGGCTTTTGCGTGCTGGTGTAATCTGTTCTTCATGGTATAGTGCCTCCTTGACCATCTAAAACTATTGTAGCCTAGATTCAAGAACGAGGTCGTCTAGTGAGACTGTTTAAATCCCATTTTGGGGATTATATTTCGAAACTTAAAAAAAACGCTTACTGAGAGTTGTTCCCTATCAGAATATCTTTTATACTTCCAACATTGTCTTCTCCAACGATTTTAAAATACTTCCTATACCTATCTTATCGTTATGTGCATCTTCTTGTAAATCATCCTGCGGCATCTCTACACAAGAAAGCAATACTAAATTTTCACTTTCCCTTCGGCAGAATATTCAAAATCAGTAATTTTATAAAACTCACTTTCAATGATCACTATACGTTAAACGGTTAAATCATCATACGAGTCAAGTACATCTTTTATTGTAATAAAATTTTTATACTGTAACGTTTCCTTATGACAAATTGAAATACGGTCAGAGTAGACAATCGTTCTCGTAATTATCTAAATTTTATTTTCAACATTTCTTTTCTTCCTTTTTGCTTTATTTTTAGTCTCTATTTTAGCACTCAAATTCATTGCCGGAAGTATCTCAAAACTTTCATTAATTAGATCAACTTTTATTGGATAACTAAAACCCACACCGCAACTCCACATTATTTCCTGTTCCAAATGCTCCTTATTTGATAAATCGTAAAGAAAAATCTGCATTTTTAATAATGTAAAAGTTGAGTTGGTAAAATCACCTTCTTCGTAATATTGGGTAGAATTACAAAAGTCAAATGGTGATCTTAAAGTTACAAGAATAGTTTTTAGATCACTCCCGCATTCAAAATCAGATAATATTTTCTCCCAATAGCAATATCTCGATCGAAGAAATCCACCATTATAATCCATAGAGTGAATTATATATTCAAACAATTCATCTGCATTGCTTTTTGCTAAAATAAAAGATACTTTCTTTAATAATTCATACAATGTCAAAACAAATCACCTCGCCAATTAATTAAAAGTGTCACCATAAAATATCTTTAATTTGTTTTGCGTTTTTGGCACTCTGTTCAGCAACGATTGGCTTTTCACAGATAATACCATACTCACTTGATGTTCTTAATACGAGTTTATCCTGCGCTTCATCTTTATACCCATCCATATAGTCACTCATTGCATCTATAGCACGGCAAAAAACACATTGCTTTTCATTTTCAATATCCATTTCAGGCATTTCTACTTCAAGATATATCGGATTGCAATGTTGATGCGACCAATAGCCTTTTTCTGTTAAAAATCCACCGTAATAGCTGTGTCGGAAAAATCAACATAGAGTCCATTGTTAACTCTTCCAAGAAGCAATTCCACTCATCCATAGTAGTTTCGATAATTCCATATTCACCGGTAGGAATATACCTAACGGGAAGCCCTTCGTGATGAATATAGGGCAATGCTAAAAATTGATATTCAAATCGATCTTTACGAAACTCATCAACCTTGTCCGATTCGTTATCGTCTAATTCATTAGATCACAAATTTGTAATATTAGCTTTTTCATCCAAATGTAAACAAGTAGTAGCTTCTCCGCTATATTCAACCAATTTTTCTTGTTTTTCTGTTGAAAGATTTGGATTTAAACGATACTTGATTTAACCAAAGGAATGGTGTCACCATCAATAATTCTTTTCTATTACACACCGAGTTTTTTCTTTAATAATGTAATTCTTGGCATAAGTAAGAGCTGTTTCATATTTTCGAAAATATCCGCAAGCATAATGATCTTCGCCATCAAACACGACATAGAGCGTTTCACCACACGAATCGTATTCAAATTGTTTCATTACTTTTTCTTCATAGACTATTCGTTCACCAATTTGGAATCTTAAAACAACATCGTCGGTTTTAATTGCCAATTCAGTCAAGGTAAAAAGTCGCCCCTGACGAGTGGTGTTGGGTTTATTCCAAATCAGTGTTACTTGTCGAAAATCCATCAATTTAAATCCTATTTCCTCATATATGTTTCGTGTATAATTTGAATCAATTATCTCAAATATCACACATCCCATTGAAAATTATGACATCCGATAGATATTCGCATGTTTTAAGTTCATTTTTCTCACATCCCTTTTGTTGCTTAAACATTCCAATCCAATAATCCCAACCACTTATAAACACATCAATAAAATCCTTCGTGTTTCCACGTTTTAAATATTTGTTTCTATATTCTTCCTTTAATTCATACGATTGGAAAACAAGTGTAAATGGTATTTAATCACACTCAAGCCAATTCATTATTTGAATATCAGTTGGAATTACAATTATTTTGTTGGGTTCAGATTTATCGAGTGATATTAATTTATCGTAATAATCATATCTCCAATCGATATTTAAAATCAGTTCAGGAGCTGCTTTAATGCTTTCGTCATAATATTTGTTGTTTAGTTCACTTAAATTAGAATATTTGTAAGGCATAACGTGTAGATCAATGATATTTTGATGCGCTTTTGCAAAAGTTGTTTTGCCTACACTTGAATAACCTGCAACTATCATTTTGTCACCTTCCGCTTTATTTCATATTATTTTTCTTCCTCAAGCAAACTTTCAGGCTCCTTTTTTATTCTTCGCCAAGTTTTTAGTTCTTCTGCGGTCAAGTCTTTTTCAATAACAATAGGTAGCCCTTGTTGTTGGACTTTCCACCACAAAGTATCGGTTATACTACACTTTCCACAAGTGCGAGGTCCTAATAATCCGAACGTACCAATTTGTGGCGGGTAGTCCCAACCGGCATCAAAAGCTTCTTGAGCTGTGCAGTAAAGTTTTGTGCCACACACCTCACAATAATGCCAAAATGGTCGTGAATTCATGCTTTCAAGCAAATCTGCCTTGGCTTTTATTTTTTCATTCTCTTTGCGCAATTCTTCAGCATCTTCAAGTATTTCTTTTCGAGCCGGTTCAACAATTTCAGGTTTAGGCTCATCCATCCTTAATTTAATAACATCATCGACAACCTCGTAAATGGAATCAAATCCTTCGATTGGATTTGGAAATTCTATTTGTTCGGCTTCGGTTTTAAGTTGCTGAAAAGAGTGTGCCAATCTTCTTTCCGTAACATATGTTTCCCAAACCGAGTCACTAGGGCACATCACATAAACTTCAATCTTAATATTTTTAAATGTGTTTCTGATAACATCTATGTATCCAATTCTGCGTTTTGCTTTATATAAAGTCTGTTCGACAACTACGTTTTTGCCATTTTGTAAGGTGTCGATAATATCTAGCAATAGATTTTCATTCGCTTTGTATAAACACTTGAATTCTTGTCCAAACGGGATATGCTTACCGAATCCAGCCTCTTTATAGGCGGCTTGTTGATAATCATACACATTCAATATCACGGTATTTCTCTTGTTAGAAAAATGATTCTGAATAAAGGTTGTCTTACCGGATGCTGTAGCACCTATAACAAGAGTTACGGTTATTTTAGCAAGAACATCGTTGTTTATTGGTTGATTGGCCATATAATCCCTCCGTATTTATTCTTGAGAACATTTAATTGAATGTATTGTTTAGCGGTTCAAAATCAATCAGGTAGAAGAATAAACCAAATATTGCAGGACTCAAATCCGCTAATAGTTCCGGACAATAAGCTGTAACGGAATCTTCTGTTTCGAGTGGAGCTACTTCATATAAATCGTAACAAATAACGATTGTTAAGGTAATATCAAAACAATCATACTCAGTCATATAAATTCTTGGTGTATGTAGGTGGTGATGCTAATATAACATGCCGCCAGCACCATCGGATGATTTAAGCCAACCCGTCGCATTTATATAATTAAATAATCTCATTAACATAGGTATGTTTTTGCTATGATCTTCGCATCATTCCGTCGCTACATGGGGGGGAGTAGGTTCTTACCTCAATTTCGTCGTTATATAACCAAATACGGGATTCTATAGCCCTGTTTGGAGCACTATCGTATCCTTGAAAAATCACAGTGTATCGAGGAACACCATTATCAATATCTACCTCAAAATTAATGAAATGGGATTTTAAGTATTGCTTTAATCTTGCTTCGACTTGTAACTTATTCATACATATCACACCTTTGGTCAGTTTCTTATACGTTGTAATTCAAAAAGAGGAATGCTTTTATCATCAATATAATAATCACAACAAATTTTTGAGAATTGCCACCGTATAGTTCTATGTATTCCTGCAAATTATCGTTGATTGCATCGAAACACACCCCTTGTTGCTCACCCCATTTAAAAGCCACCTCAAGGGCTTGTCCGGTACGGCAAGTCTAAATGATTAGCTTGTTTCCTTTGTTTCTCCATCTTTTTAAAAAGTTAATAAGATCTGTGCTGAGTTGACCAACTTTAGGCCATCGGCCAAAACTGAGCGTGCCATCAAAATCGACGGCTATGGTTTTGTGATTTTTCATTTTAATCACATTTAAGCACATTTGATATTGGCAACAATACAACTGTGATCGGGAATTCCTATTATTTCTGTATTATCAAAAACATCATCATACACAGCAGCTTCTACTAATATTTTTTCACCTGTAGCAATATGATCTATTTTCATATAACCACGATAACTGTTACCTTCCATTGGATACAAAATAATGTTTTTATTTTTAAGATCATTTACGACCATTTGATAGTTAAAATATTGTCTTGGTCTATTGCGATATCCGTTAATATCATTACTTATTACTCCGTGATTAAAGTCGCCAGTTAACACAAGACGGGATTTATCTGACAGGTTTTCAATATAACTTAGCACCCTATCCCACTGTTTTTTTCTATCCTTAAAATCTGCATCATTACCTCCTGCAACCAATAGTCGAACTGTGATTAAGTCAATATATTCGTCTCCTTTTTCTACACGTAAGTGCAACATATGAGGTTCTGTCATTTCGCATATTTTCTTAACAACATATTCTTTTTTAATTTCACAAAGAATTCCTCTGCCTTTTTCATCTAAAGATGTAAAACCATTGTATCCTGAATCTGCAAATGTTTTTAGATAATCAGAATTGTCGCAATCCATAAATTCGACGTTGGTATATATATCAGTATCCGCTATAGATAGTTGCTTCTTCGCGATGTTTTGTGAAATTAAATAATCTTCTTTTCTTTTTCCTCGTTCAATTCTTAGATTTAACGATGTCTCCACAATTTTGATTTTCATTTTATTATTCTCCTATATGTATTGGGGTTGCCAAGGGGAAATCGCCCCTTGGCGACTATATTTACCTTGTAAAAACTGCTTCTCTTAACGCAGAATTCTCAGCGTATGTTGCTACCATGATGTAACCATATCTAACGCCTGCACCTATAGTTCCTGCAGCCTGGCGTGCAGAGAGTCCCAGTGTTCCCATAAGCCAAGAGCGAAGGTAGCTATATGTATATGATTCACCACCATTGGCAAATAAAGCATTACCTAATTCAAAATTAAACATAAATTCACCGTCTTTCTCAAAATATTATAGAATTTAATAACCAATGACCGTATTTTTATTATAATTTGCGATTGTTGATTTGTCAATAGAGTTTTTGTGAATTCCACGCTAACACTATTGATTTTTTTGCATTTCGTACTATAAAATATAAGTACAAATTAAAGAAAGGATAGATATTTATGCATACATATAAGTTTACTTTAACTCCTGCCAATCGAAAAACGAGTGTTGACTTCAAATATTTGGAGGATAATTATAGAATATTTACACTTGCAGCTAATAATTGTAATTCCGGAGTAAATTTCAGAAGATCCAAAAAAAAGATTATAATTGAGCAAATTACAGAGAACCAAATTGACTTGATTTTGTCATCTGCTACTGAATTATCATCTCCAACCCGAACCTTGTCCGCATATAGTAGAGAACTTATCCGACTTGATAAAGAGAGTTCCTTATTAGACTCTTTAATATACAATCACACCTTATTCAGAACCGAGTTAATTGAAATAGTAAAAACTCCCCAAAAATCCATTGATACTATAAGTTCTGCTGAGTTATTAAAGGCGATTGTTGATCTTTTGTATTCTTCTACAAAAAGCTACAATACAAAGCAAAAAAATGAAGCAATAACAAAACTCAAAGAAATAATGTTGCCTTTCATATAAAGTGAATTGATTTTAAGGATAAAAATACGAAGCTACTTAACTCTACTATAAAAACTGTTGTTCTAATCGTTTTGTTTATACCTTTTCTTAATTTCCATGGGATATTATTGATTTTGGGGGCATAAACAAATATATATGGTATTTCAATTCTTATTTGAATCAGGATATACGCTGTGTCAAGCGAATTTGAAAATGTCCTGAATATTTTTAATTATGAGCACCATATAAATGAGCTTTGATTGAAGAAGAATATAACTTCCAGCTGTTCTGTCTCCAAGGATGGTTTACTGGCGGTATATAC
>NZ_VUNM01000069.1 GCF_009695655.1 Sharpea porci | reverse complement strand
TGTGCCATCACCCATCATAGGGCAGAACATATAGTTCCCTACGCAGTATGTCTGATATTACTATCGCCAACATACTCAGTTGAGTTGCAGATGTTCATGGCTCCAAGAATATCTCGGTGAATGTGGAATCCGCATTTACAAGTATAGTTTCTGTCATTAGCATGATGTACATGACCGCAGACAGGGCACGTCTGACTTGTGTATGCAGGGTTTACGTGCTCAACTGCTATGCCTGCCATTTTAGCTTTGTATTCTATAAACTGTGCGAGTCTGTAGAATGACCAATTATGTAGGCTATGGTTGTTTTTACGACTTGTTCTTGTCGTAGAACGGATATTTGCTAAACGCTCTAATTTTATGGTTTTAACGTTGTGTGCAACTGCTGTTTCCACAACGTCATGGCTTAACTTATGGTCGATATCTTTCATGATACGCTGTTCTTTATCATTGATACGTTTTACAGCATCTATATGTTTGGCTTTTTGAAGCTTTTTACGAAGACATCTATAATGCCTACGCATGTATTTGTTCTTACGCCCGTTGCCGTAGAATTTCACACTACCATCAGAAATATAAGATACCGCAGGACACTTAACACCAAGGTCAACACCCATGACGTTTCCTTCGGCAGTATATGTAGGTTCAATTGTTTCGTATACGACCTGGGCAACTATTTTGTTGCCCTTATAAACAATGCGCATGGTTCCAAGTTTACTGTTTGCAAAGACAGACTTCTGCTTATCAGACATCTTGGTTTTAACAGAAAGCCTTTTAGACTTGCCGTTTACCATGACGGGGAATTCAATATAATCACCATTGATTTTGAAATTCTGATTGTTGACGTAGCAGCATGTTTTTTTGAGTACGGGCAGCGTGGCTGTTACCGTGATGTTTTTGCCTTGTTTGGCAAGCTTGTCGTTCTTGCGGTCAGCATCACGACAAGCCTTATTGTATTTCTTAACTATAGACTTTGCATCACGGATGCATTGATTTGTTAACGCTGACGGAAGATTCGCCTTAACGTCAGCGGTTGTGTATTCTGAGATGGATATGCCGTTCGCGGCATCAGAAACAAGGCTATTAACAGTATTTATATATTCTGTCATAGTTGCCACGATAAGAGACTTCTGTTCTCCTGTCATATAAAGTTTTACTGTTTCTGATAGTTGCATAAATGATACCTACACATTCTTTTGATTCTCAATATACTGTTTAATAACTGCAAGTGGAGCACCTCCTACCGTTGAAACAAAATAACTATTAGTCCATAAACTCGGAAGTCTTGATTTAAGCCAAGGAAATTCAGTTCTTAATACTTTAGATGAATAACCTTTTATCTGTTTTACAGCTTTATGCACTCCGAGCTGTGGGTCTACTTCCATAAGCAAGTGTACATGGTCTGGCATGATTTCCATTTCAATAATTTCGACATTAAGTTGGTCGCATGTTTCTTTAATCAGCTCCTTTAGACGAACATCAACAC
>NZ_VUNM01000068.1 GCF_009695655.1 Sharpea porci | reverse complement strand
TTTTGAGCCTTCATTAACATTAGTGGGTAATATTCCAGCTTCAATGAATGAATTTATATAACTTTATATAGAAAAACCACTAAATATCATTTATCGTTAAGTCGACCAAAACCACGAGAGGATGATATTTAATGGCTAACTTAAGAATAGATAATAAGGCGCTTGGTGTCAAGAGGTTCAAGGAACTGAGCAACAGAATAGTATACGATAAAAAGGGTAACAGAATTCTTGTTATTAAAGGCAGACTTCACAAGAATGCCGGATGCAGATGCCCAAAATGCAGGAAAAAGCTTTCTATCTATGATACGCCTACCAGAAACAGAAGATGGAGAACGCTGGATGCATTTGACATGCCCACTTATGTTGTAATGGATGTTCACCGCGTATTATGCCCTGAGCATGGCATAGTGACTGAGGACATTCCTTTTGCGCTGCCAGGAAGCGGCTTCACGCTCCCTTTCGAGCTTCAGACGGCATGGCTTGCCAGAAGGGCTGACAGGACGACCGTCTCTGTCCTGATGAGGATATCATGGAACACTGTAGGCAGCATTATCAAACGTGTGAAGGACTTCATGGAGCCGGACGAACGTGCCCGCTTCAACGGCCTCAGGCACATTGGCGTTGACGAGACGGCCTATAAGAAGGGGCATAAATACATCACGGTAGTCGTTAATCTTGATACCAATACTGTCATATGGGTTGGTGTCAATCATGGAAAGGAAGTCCTTTCACGCTTCTTCGAGCTTCTTACGCCTGAACAGCGTGCTTCCATTGAAACAATCAGCGGTGACGGAGCCAGATGGATTGACGCATGCTGTGAGAAGTACATTCCTCATGCAGTAAGAGGAATCGATCCCTTCCACTGCGTGGAATGGGCCCAGGACTGTCTTGACTCCGTAAGAAGAAAGGAATGGCAGGAAGCCAATCAGGAGCTCAAGAAAGCCAAGAAGGAACAGGACAAGAGAGAGCCTGGCCGCCCAAGAAAAGGTGACGAGGATCCGCTCAAGGAACAGAAGAATGCCCTCAGGGAAATCAAGAACTCAAGATATGCCTTGTCAAAGAACCCTGAGAACCTTACTGAAAATCAGCAGGCCAGGCTGGATATCATCATGAGTACGAACAGCAGGCTGACAAGGGCATACCAGCTAAAGGAACAGCTTAGACTCATATTTAAACTAGACAATGTCGATGAAGCGCGCATGTACCTTCATAAGTGGATGTCATGGGCACAGAGATGCAGGATCAAGGAATTCGTAGAGCTGAGAAGGAAGATCAAGCGACACGAAGAGGCCATTCTGTCAACCATAGAAAGAGGACTGTCATCCTCCAAGGTAGAGGCGCTCAACAACAAGATAAAGGTCATCATCAAGAGAAGCTATGGCTTCAGGAACATCGAGAACTTAAAGGCCATGGTTTTACTGTGCTGTTCAGACATTAAGATTCCCCTTCCTAACAGGAATTATCCTCATGCCAAGGGACAAAAAGCATTCATCAAGCAAATGATATGACAGTCAAAACATGCAATTTTTACCCACAGATGTTAATGAAGAGCC
>NZ_VUNM01000067.1 GCF_009695655.1 Sharpea porci | reverse complement strand
CTGCAAACTTGTCTCGGGACGACCAGCCAGTCGTACCCTGGTCACTTGCATCGGGCAAGCAGCGTCCCTCAGCACGAGCTTCTTTGCGCCACTTGTAAGTAAGCGTTCATTCCAAGACGTAGTTGACCTACTTCACGTCACGGAGGGGCCTTAATAACTCCGGCGAGACCTTGTATTGCTTCCTGCCATCCTCCCCCAGCACGATCACACTCTTACGGTTGATCTTGGTGACGATCCCAAGCACCGGTCCTTCTCGACCTTCGAAGGTCACTTTCAGACCAACCCGCAACCGACTCAAGGCTTGCAGGGTTTCCTGTTCTTGCAGTTCATCAATGCGCTGGCAGATGTACTGGTTCAGTTCCAGCAACTCGTCGATGCTCATGTCCTCAATGCGCATGGACGACCTCCACCGGTGTAAGTTGCGTGGCTTGTCGGTCCGGATGACGTGGATCGATCAGAGCCCGTAGCGGATTCTCGGCGAACCGGATTTTCCAGAGCCGCGGAGTCAGATTCGCCACTTCACTGGCGGGATGCTGACTGACACGCTGCAGCACGTCCACCAGATATGTGTACGGGGTAATATCGTGCAGCTTGCAGGTGCTGATCAGGCTCTGGATGATACCCAGGTGTTCCGCGCCCAGTTCGGTCCAGCAGAACATCCAGTTTTTCTTGCCCATGGGAATGGGCCGCAAAGCCCGTTCCAGGTGGTTGGTGTCTGGCTGCACGTCCGGGTTTTCCAGGAACACGGTCAGGCTGGCTTCCCGGCTGAGAACGTAGTTCAGGGCCTTGGTCAGTGGGTCGCTGGGCACGAGGCCGCCTTGTGCCAACTGATCCCGGCACCACTGGAAGAAGTCGCTGACCACCGGCTTCGAGTGATCCAACCGGTACTGGCGTTTCTTCTCGCCAGTTAGCCCCTGAGCTTTGATGGCCTCTTCATTCCGATACAGCATCGCGATCCGTTGCAGGGCCTCGGTGACGGTCTCAGGATGATCTTTCTGTGCTTCGATAAAATAGCGGCGACCATGCACCCAACATTGGGCATGGGCGACGTTCTCCTGGGCTGCAGCATAACGGGCATAGGCCGCATAGCCGTCACTGATCAGGGTACCGCTGAACGATTCGCTGAGTACCTGTTCAATGTGGGCGCGACCACGGCTGTTCGAGTAGGTGAACACCACCTCGTCGGCATCGCCGTATAACGGCCAGAACCAGCCGGTTTTCATCTTGCCTTTTTGCGGGCCTGCGCGCCCCTGGTGGCCGGCTTTGATGGGCGTTTCATCCATCGCCAGCACCCGGCTGCGCAACACGTTGTCGGTCTGGGCATCCACGATGGGTCGCAGCAGGTCGATGGCCCGCTTGACCAGGTTGGTCAGGGTGCTGCGACTGACGGTGACGCCGGCTTGCCGGATGCGTTGGTGCTGACGATACAGCGGCAAGTGGAACTGGAACTTGTCGACCAGCAGCCCGGCCAGCAGGCTGACATCGGCCAGGCTGTTATCCAGTACGTTGAACGGGGCTGGCGTGGTAATGGGCTTGTCGCTGCCCTTACGCCGGAACACCGGGCGTTC
>NZ_VUNM01000066.1 GCF_009695655.1 Sharpea porci | reverse complement strand
TCTTAAGCCAGAAGCTGTGATACATCCTGAAATTATATCCCAGGCACACGAGCTTGAACTCCATCTCGGCATTCTTCAGGCCTCTTCTGGCCAGGCGCTCATAGCTCATGCCTCTCTTGATGATTCCGAAGGCTCCTTCAACCTGAATGCTTCTTTGCTTCTTCAGCTCCTTGCCGAAATCTGACCCAAGAATGGCGTCTACCTCCTCATGAAGCTGCTCCTTCACTACATTTACGCCTACCGTCTTGTAGTCAGTGTCACTGACAGCTGATCCCTTTTTCTTTCTTATGCATTTTGAGCGGTTAGGACAGCCTGAACATCTTCCGGGTTCAGCGAAAACCTGCCTGATCTGCAGGACGGATGATTCATTGCTTGTCCTGTCACCCAGATAATCACTGAAGATCCTTCCTGCAGGACATATCCTGTGCCCGCTGCTGTCAGTCTTCCAGTTTGCGGGATTGTACTTCTGTTTCCTGAATTCTGGCGTGTTCTTTCTGGCATACATGTTATACTTCATTACCGGATTCATTCCATGTGAGAGGCAGTACAGATAGTTGGCAACCGATCCGTACCCGGCATCTGCCATGGGATTGAGCGGATAGAATCCGTTCTGTCTGAAGAAACTGTCCATGAATTCAGGGAAGCATGTTGAATCACCCGCAAGCTGAAACAGTCCGGCGTTGACGATTATGCCTCCTGATACGGCTATCTGTGCATTGTAGCCGGGACGCAGCAGCCCTGTGTTGTTGTAGTAGTCAATCTTCTGGCTTGTCATGATGCAGTCAGTATCAGTCTTCGTGCAGCTGTTCCTGCCACCGAGAATGAAGAGCCATTTCTCATAGCCCAGCAGCTTCACGTAGTATCCAAGAAAGTCGTCATAGAAACGCTGGTACACTGATTTTCTCTTGCCCTTGCCATAGACGATCGTGATGTCCTCGCGTACCATCAGCTCCATCAGGTACTGTGCTATGTAGCCGATCTCCTGGGCGCAGTATTCCTTCTTGATTCTGTAAGGCCACATGAAGACCTGGCTAAGCTGCAGGATGGATTCGGAAATGGAAAAGAACAGTCTGCTTCTGAAGGTGAGGATTGCCTTTCTCCATACGAATTTGTATTTGTTGGCATTGGCAAGGAACTTCGTCCCGTCAATGTACTGAACGTTCAGGTCAGCACCGGTAAGATGTGCCAGATGAATGGAGACCTTGTTGAATACAAAATCAATGCTCTTGAGGAGATAGTCTTTCTCAAAGCGCTCAAAGGTCGACTTGGCAGGCCTTGCCTCATGGGTAAGATACATATATCTGATGTCAGTGCGGCATAGATGTTCAAGATGTCTCAGGGTGAAGTCCTTGTCGTCATAGCGGACAAAGAGCTCTGCCAGCAGCAGCCCTAGCCTGTCATGACCCTTTCTTCCCTTGCTGCTTCCCCTCTTAAGATATTTGCTTAGGTCCACTCCTTCCAGTGCATCAAGGAAAGAAAACAGATGGTCATCCTCATCAAGCAGTACGGTTGTTTCTAATGGTAAAGATAACTGAAATGTGTTATTATAATTGGTGTATATAGAGCCTTTATTATTTATAGTTTCCATAGCTCTATTATACCACAAAATAGCGGCATCATACACTATATGTGTGATACCGCTATTTTTATGCGTCTATTTTATTTCGGGACAGACCCT
>NZ_VUNM01000065.1 GCF_009695655.1 Sharpea porci | reverse complement strand
AAAAGAGTGTTAGGGATCGTTTTTAAGAATCATTTTTGGTAACTATTCAGCACCGGTTGGCTGAGTCGGGGCTTCTTGCTGCATGAAGGCTGGCACCTCCCCCGCAAACAGTTGCTCCAGTGCGGTATGCGCCGCCACCCCTTGCTTGACGGCGGTCGAGAGAAAGCTACGCATGCGGCAGAAGATCTCAGCACCCTCCCAGGAGCGGAAACAGCCCGAGATTTTCTGCTGGACCTTGGTCATTCGCAGATCGCGTTCCCCCTGGTTGTTGGTGAAGGGAGCGGCAGGGTCGTCGAGGAAGCGCAACACGTCGTCCTCGTACGCCTGGAGGCGTTCCAGGAGGTTGCGCGGCTTGGTGCGCTTGGCCCGGCCTCGCGTTCCAGGTGGCGGTTTCACCGGCGGGGGGCACTCGGCGTCCCCTTTCGCCAGGCAATCTCGATAGCGCTGCCGCCAGGCTCGGGTCTCATCGGCCGAGAGTCAGCCGTCGGCCACCTCCACGGCGCGATGCATCTCCAACAACAGGTCATGCAAGGCCTTGGCCCATGCCTGGCCATCGTTCTCCCAGGCCGCTGTCAGCTCCCGAAGGTGGTGCGCATTACAGAGCGCGTGCCGGCAATCCGGATAGCGGTAGTAGGGCTTCCAGTGATCATGCACCAGCACGCCACGCACGAAGGGCAATACGCCGATGGCGTCCATCGCTTCCTGGCCGCGCTTGGGGTGCGGGGCCAACCAGGTCAGGGCCTCGTTGGAGGCGCTGTGTAGCCAGTAGCGTTTGCCACCGACCTGCATTCCGGTTTCATCGGCATGGACGGTGGCTGCTTCACGTAGCGCCGGGATCACCCACTCGGCGAACGCCTCGGCCCGCTGGTAGGCCTCCTGGTTGAAGGCGAACAGGGTGCCGGTGCTCAGCGACAGGCCGCACTGCGAGGTGAGCAACTCGCGGATACGCGCATAGGGCAACAGCTGATACTGGGAGAGATAGACGACATGCGCCTTGAGGCGAGGGCCATACTGGATGGGGCGAGTCACGCCCTCGGGGAATGGCGCCACGTAGCGTTGCCCCTGATCATCTTCGAGGACCTCAGCCTGATATTCGGTGACCACGGCCTGGATTACGATGTCCTGCACTTGGCGCGTTTCGACGCCGACCGGGCGGTAAGAACGCCCCTTGGGGAGTTGCCGACGATCGACACGGAGCTTGACCACCTCGTCGGGGTCCGTCACCGGCGCCAACGTCTTACCCTCATGCCCTGGCTGTCCGCCGGGGCGCCGCTCGCCTTTGGCGCGCGAGCGGCGCTGGCGATTGGGATCCTGGGACGGTGGCTTGCTGCTGTTGCGGCTACTGGTGGCCAGGCGATCGGCCATGAGCTTGACCAGCAGCATCAGCACATCGATGGCGGCACGCAGCGACGGCGAGACCGTCTGGTCTTCCTTGAGCTGCTGCCGGACCCGCTCCAGGGCCTCGTCGACGTTGATATCGCTGATGGTCATATCGCCGCATAGGTGTGCCGAATGATGCTGTGCACTATGCCAGAAAAATCAGGTGGTTGTCGACAGGCTATCCGCAACCACCTGAATAGTTACTCATCAAGAACGTCTTCCCTCACCTGTTCAGGGGGGCGCTCCAGGGGGTTGCCATACCCTCCACCACAGGGAGCATAGAATGCCATGACATCATTGGCCTTGGTGGCATACCCGGAGAACTTGGAGGGCATGCTCTTGACCTCTCCCTTGGAGTCGTAGTTGTAAATGTCACATTTTCCAACGGCCCCCTCCGATCCACCGAAGGCTCCCCAGGGAACATGGGTATGTCGCTCACTTTCGTG
>NZ_VUNM01000064.1 GCF_009695655.1 Sharpea porci | reverse complement strand
CAACTCTGTCAGCAGTGAAACCAGGAGCGCGTTAGAGCGCCTTCAAGAACAATTGCGCTCCAAGGCAAACGGCACCTCCCAGAGGCTATTACCTGAATCCGTGAAGCCGGCGCCGACACTTTCCCTATCACCGCCAGCGAGCACTTTTTGATCATTCGCCCCGTGCAAGTTGGCTTTCGCAAGCCCGTTATTGCCAAAACCCACCGTGCTGATCGGTGCTGACGGCCCGTTTTGTCATGCCTTTCCACCCGCCAGGCACGACATATCTGGCGATCGCGTGTCGCTTGGAACTGCTTGTGGATAGAGTGTCGCCGATTGACGGTCAGCATGGCGTTCCTCGTGGATAACGCAGTCGGCTCCGCAGCGTCTTGAGCACCGTCATGCGCCCGATATCCTGCCCGACGTCGAGGATGATCTGCCGTGCCTTGTGAATCACGAGAGCCGCACGGTGCACCAACTCTTGTAGCACGGTGCGCAGCCGGCGCCGCTTGGCCGGGTGGCGAACCGGGCTCAGCTCGCCGGTCATGCCTAGCTGTCCCATCAGGCGCAGGATGTTGTAGGCCAACTGGGCGAGATGCAGGATCAGATCGTTGGTGGCGAACTTGCCGGACGGCAAGCGCTCCAGGTCGAGATCGGTCTTGATCTCGCTGTGAAACTGCTCATGGGTGGCATGCGCCTGGTAGCGCTTGATCACCGCCTCCGGCGCCTCGTCCAGGCTGGTCCACCAGCCTTCCAACTCATAGTCCGGTTCGAGCAGCAACTGGCCATCGCGATCGGCGGTGCGCTCTACCAGGCGCATCACGCGTTGGACGACGTATTCGGTCTTGTTGTCGTCGTGGATCGAGACGGTCTGCGGCCACAGCGCCTGGCGCTTGCCAGGACGCAGCTCTTCCCAGTAGTCCGCCGCCACCGCCAGCCAGGTATCTCGATCAGCCGTGGCCGAGCCGCGCGGGTTCCATTTGACGACATAGTCGAGCCGGCGCCCCTCGTCGGCAAAGACCTGGCGTTGCTGTTCGAGAAGCGCCAGGTGCGCCTGGCTGTCGAAGCCGCTGTCCTCGCGTAACAGGATCGGTTGCCTGGTCAGGCATTGGGCGCGAGGCAGTACCCGCTCCAGGAAGGCGTTGCTCTCCTTCATGGTGTGCTGCTTGCCAGGCCGCAGTTCCAGACCCAGGCACCACCCTTCGTTGCCCAGATAGGCGGCGATCGGGGTGTAGCCATCGACCTTCTGGTAGGTCCGCGAGACGCCTTCCTTCTTCGAGTTGCTGTTGTCCATGACGAAGGTGTCGATGTCCAGGCAGACGTGCGTCGTCTCGGCGGTGATCGGTGCTTCGATCAGTGACAGCAGGGTCGTGGACCAGGTGGCGGTGCGCGCCTGCAGGTCGTTGGCGGCAAGTTTCTCCAGCCGCTGTCGCAGCGTCGCCGCGCTCGGCACCTTCTGCAGGGTCAGCAGTTGTTGGAAGGGCTTGTCGCGGCGGAAGTTCTCGACAGCGTCATAGTCGCTCATGCCCAGACACAGCAGGCCCAGGTAGCTCTTGATCACGTCACTGGTGCGCATGCCCAGCGTGGTGGGGAAGCGGCTGTCGATGCTGTCGACGCCAGCGATCTCGAAGCATTGCCCGATGATGGACAGCCCGGCGTGGCTGGTGAGGGTGCGGCGACTGGCGCGGAACTTTATGTTGGGCATGGCACTGTCTGGGTGAATGGCGATAATGGCTATATTGCCATGCAGGTCAGTGGGTTAGAAGTGCTTCCGGGGGCCGGTCTCACGGATTCAGGTATTACCTTCTGGTGACGCATGACAACTTTGTATTTCGAGTGTTTCGAAGACGCCAAAAACTTGGCG
>NZ_VUNM01000063.1 GCF_009695655.1 Sharpea porci | reverse complement strand
TTGAGGGATAGCGAGCGTCAAGAGCGGTAGCTTGAACGAAGTGAAAGCAAGCGCCTTTAGACGCGAGCAGGTATTACAGGCTTATAGCCGCAGTTCAAACCACGCCTTTTAGGCGTGGTTTTGATTGCATAAAATAGGAATAAAAGAGAAACTAGCTATTTTGATTATATTAATAATGTAAGAGATAGTCTTAACGTACTACTGAAATTTCATTTGTGTATCAAGGTGACGTTTCGCACCATTATGCCTCTCTCGGCGTAGTAGCGTGATTTGATTCCGTACTCGAAGTTACTTGTGGTGATGTGGCTTTAGACCCTGTACCCCCTGATTCCCTTCTTCTTGCACTCGTAGAGTTCCTTCAGGATGCAGTAGATTATCCTGAACATATCATCACTTGCCATACTCATTCCTCCTTCAAGCATAAAAGCCACCATGATGGTGACTTTATAATCCATACTTTTCAAATATAGCATCCGCTTCTTTGTGGAATTCATTATCAATCTCTGAAGTATCCGGGAATTTAGCAACTTCTTCCGGAGTCGGCATTTTACTATCATCAATGATATCATCCGGATCTACATTGAGAATCTTAGCTAATTCATCTTTTGACATAATTCAAATAACCTCCTCTCGTTAATATACGTATCAATTCATTAGAGCACTCAAATTCTATTTTATAATCATCATAATCCAAATACTTATCTTTAATTTACTATAAATTTTATTGAAAAAACATCAATATTTTTGAATTCTTTTATTTTTCCAATTCTATAGACAGTGCCATCATAACATGAAATATTAGAGCTGTTTGTCTTGGCTTCTCAAACAATTTTCTGATGTCATCTCTTGATGGAACAGAATTGTTTGGATGTTTATGTAAAGTCTCGAACAATGGAGTCGATTCATCAGCTAGTATTTCATTTTGTTTTTTAGTAAATCCACTTTGTAGCTTTCTTCAATTGTGCGCTGCCATCGTATTCTTAGCCAAAACTTTTCCCGTTCTCGCATCGATTGCAGCAATATGCTCATACTCAGAATCTTTATTAGCATTAAGTATTGCCAATGATTCATTACACAAAGCATCATCAGTATCCTTGTGTCCTGTCAATTCGACGAACTTGTCATGATACTTCTTCGTGTTTACTAACTTAGAATTTACATGCCCAGGTATATTCTTCCCAGTGTCCTTTATGTGAATACGCTCATTCTACCCATTCATTGTATCTCATCTAGTGCTGATCGTAGGAGTCAAGCCAATAGTGTACTTCTACTCTCAATGTGGGGTGCCGTCGAGCAATGGCAGTTCAGGTGAGTTGGCGGTACATTGACGCCTGGCATGATCTTCTTCACCCTGAACACCTTGCGTCAAGCTTCTTGCATACGTCGCATACGTCAGCGTCTCCGCAGGCCATGCACATGTACTCTTCGAAGCCGTTCTCATCATACTCGCGCATCTGTGCAGCGGTTCTCACCCTTGATAGTTCGGTGCGCATCAGCCTCTCAGCCCCCCCTTGCGAGCACTCTGAGGTTCTTTCCCTGTATGAGGCTGTTGTTTTCATTTCTCAGGAGGTCCTGGTGCATCCATATCCTGTCACTGAATGTTGAATAGTGGAAGGATTTATTGAATAGGTCATTTCTTATTCTGACATATTTGTTAACTATGACAGCTTAGATAAACCAAAAAGAATGATTGGTTGCAAAACAAGCCTGTACAGGGCCTATATACCGCCTTAGAGAAACTTTCTTCACTTTTTTGAGAAAAACTATTGCAAAGAGGGAAGATGCGTGGTACTATAGGCGAGCAGTCCCGAGAGGGACGCAAGCCGAACACTGATAACTGAACAGAAACACGTCAGATA
>NZ_VUNM01000062.1 GCF_009695655.1 Sharpea porci | reverse complement strand
TGTTAGGCTTATCGTTAGCAAATAATTGATTTATTTGAAATTTTTGTTTTCCCGTCTATACTCCCGACAACGTTGGGAGTAAGCCTTTTTATCGAACATCGCGAAAAACCTCGTACTTCTAGTGCGAGGATGGATAGCGAGGGGCGCGAGAGCGCCCCTAGTCCGGCCTCGATTGTTGCTCAATATACTGCTTGACCATGCTCAGGGGGGCGCCTCCGACACTTCCCGCAAAGTAGCTTGGACTCCACAGCGAGTTCTTCCGGTAGGCGGGCTGCACCAGTTCAGGGTGTAGTAACTTCATCCGCCGGCTGGATACCCCCTTCAAACTATTCACCAGCCTGGATACCGCCACTTTGGGTGGAAAGTTGACAAGCAAATGGACGTGATCGGTTTTACCGTTGAACTCCTGTAGCTCCGCCTCGAAGTCCCGACACACTCGGTCGAAAAGCAATTCGAGGGAGTTGAGATGCGCGCCGGTGAACACCTTGCCCCGATACCTGGTGACAAATACCAAATGGGCATGGAGTTTAAAAACGCAGTGTCTTCCTGTTCTGATAGCTTGTTTGGTTTCCATAGACCAAGTATATTCGAAGCCATGAAGCAGACCAAGACCCTCAAGGTTCGAGTGAAGGACAAACACGCCGCCGAGCTTAACCGCATGGCCCGCAGCGTGAATTTTGTTTGGAACTACCTCAACGAACTGTCTTCCCGAGCCATTCGGGAGAAAGGTCTGTTTCTGTCTGCCTACGACATGCACCCCTATACCAAGGGTGCTGGCAAGGACCTCGGCCTGCACAGCCAAACGCTGCAATGCATCGCTGCTGAATACGTTGCCCGCCGCAAGCAGTTCAAAAAGCCCCGCTTGAATTGGCGCAAGTCCGGCGGTGTACGCCGCTCACTTGGCTGGATTCCGGTCAATACCGGCGCGGCCAAGTGGAAGAACGGGCAGGTATTTCACAACGGCACCTACTTCAAGGTGTGGGATAGCTACGGCCTGTCGACATACAAGTTCCGTGCCGGCAGTTTCAACGAAGATAGCCGGGGCCGGTGGTATTTCAATGTTGCGGTCGAGGTGGACGTGCAGCCGACGCTTGGGCAGGGCGCCGTTGGCATCGACCTTGGGCTCAAGGATGTGGCCACCTGTAGCGATGGAGGAAGGCTGGAAAACAGCCGCTTCTACCGCCGCATGGAAGACCAGTTGGCGACAGCCCAACGTGCCCGCAACAAGCGGCGGGTAAAAGCTATTCACGCCAAGATCAAGAACCGTCGCCAGGACGCGCAGCACAAGTTTTCCCGGAAACTCGTCAACCAGTACGGCGAAATCGTCGTGGGCGATGTTTCCTCAACCAGGCTCGCGAAGACCAGGATGGCCAAAAGCGTCTACGACGCTGGCTGGTCACAACTGAAAACGATGCTGGAATATAAATGCGCTCACGCAGGCATCGTCTTCAAGGTCGTTCGCGAAACCAACACCACCCGCGCCTGTTCGTCGTGCGGCTCGCTTAGCGGGCCGCAGGGCGTCAACGGGTTGCGAGTAAGGGTCTGGGAGTGCGTGGAGTGTGGTGTACTCCACGACCGGGACGTGAATGCGGCCCGGAATATCCTCAGCCTCGGGGCAGGACGTTGCCCTCAAGAAGTTGGAATCCCCGTCCTTTAGGGCGGGGAGGACGTCAAAACCAGAACCGATCAATTCACGATGATGACCCGAAGGGGGAGCAAGGATGAATGCGAGCAAGATTCTCCAGCAGTTGATGAATCAGGCCAGTGGTGGCAAAGGCGGCCGTGGTGGCATGGACGTGCAGGGCATCATGGATGGGTTGTCGCGGCAGTTGGGCGGCAGTGGCAGCCAAGCGGCGCGCTCCGGCGGCAGCTCGGGCGGGTTCGACATGAAGAGCCTGCTGGGTGGCG
>NZ_VUNM01000061.1 GCF_009695655.1 Sharpea porci | reverse complement strand
AGGGAATGTCCCGAAATAACTAAATATTTTGAGGTCTGCTAAGCAGATCTCTTTTTCATCTTCGATTCCATGAGTGATAGAGGATTTCTGCAATATACAGGCATAAAAAAACACCATCTCATATGGTGAATAACTTCTTGGCCCTTTTTTGGCGCATAATCCCCCCTTGGAAATAGGCATGTTTTTTTTAATGTCTGTGCTGCATGTGGCTTATGTTGCCTGGATTGTATTGTGAATAACTTTTTCGAATCCCATTGACCGTTATCTGTCAGCAGTCACCTGGGCAGCTGCTCCTGCGGCTTAACATGAAGCTTGTTCTTAAGCCAGAAGCTGTGATACATCCTGAAATTATATCCCAGGCACACGAGCTTGAACTCCATCTCGGCATTCTTCAGGCCTCTTCTGGCCAGGCGCTCATAGCTCATGCCTCTCTTGATGATTCCAAAGGCTCCTTCAGCCTGAATGCTTCTTTGCTTCTTCAGCTCCTTGCCGAACTCTGAACCAAGAATGGCGTCTACCTCCTCATGAAGCTGCTCCTTCACTACATTTATGCTTACCGTCTTGTAGTCAGTGTCACTGACCTCTGATCCTTTTCTCTTTTTAATGCATTTTGAGCGGTTAGAACAGCCTGAGCATCTTCCAGGTTCAGCGAAAACCTGCCTGATCTGCAGGGTGGATGATTCATTGCTTGTCCTGTCACCTAGATAATCACTGAAGAGCCTTCCTGCAGGACATATTCTATGTCCGCTGCTGTCAGCCTTCCAGTTTGCGGGATTGTACTTCTGTTTCCTGAATTCAGGCGTGTTCTTTCTGGCATACATGTTATACTTCATCACTGGATTCATTCCATGAGAGAGGCAGTACAGATAGTTGGCAACCGATCCGTACCCGGCATCTGCCATGGGATTGAGCGGATAGAATCCGTTCTGTCTGAAGAAGCTGTCCATGAATTCAGGGAAGCATGTTGAATCACCCGCAAGCTGAAACAGCCCAGCGTTGACGATGATGCCTCCTGATACGGCTATCTGTGCATTGTAGCCAGGGCGAAGCAGCCCTGTGTTATTGTAATAGTCAATCTTCTGGCTTGTCATGATGCAGTCAGTATCAGTCTTCGTGCAGCTGTTTCTGCCACCGAGAATGAAGAGCCATTTCTCATAGTCCAGCAGCTTCACATAGTATCCCAGGAAATCGTCATAGAACCGCTGATACACTGACTTACTCTTTCCCTTGCCATAGACGATCGTGATGTCCTCGCGTACCATCAGTTCCATCAGGTACTGGGCTATGTAGCCAATCTCCTGGGCGCAGTATTCCTTCTTGATCCTGTAAGGCCACATGAAGACCTGGTTGAGTTGCAGGATGGATTCAGAAATGGAAAAGAACAGTCTGTTCCTGAAGGTGATGATTGCCTTTCTCCATACGAATTTGTATTTGTTGGCATTGGCAAGGAACTTCGTCCCGTCAATGTACTGAACGCTCAGGTCAGCGCCTGTAAGATGCGCCAGATGAATGGAGACCTTATTGAATATGGAATCAATGCTCTTGAGGAGATAGTCCTTCTCAAAGCGCTCAAAGGTCGATTTGCTAGGCCTTGCCTCATGGGTAAGATACATATATCTGATGTCAGTGCGGCATAGATGTTCAAGATGTCTCAGGGTGAAGTCCTTGTCGTCATAGCGGACAAAGAGCTCTGCCAGCAGCAGGTCTCGCCTGTCATGCCCCTTTCTTCCCTTGTTGCTTCCCTTTTTAAGATATTTGCTTAGGTCCACTCCTTCCAGTGCATCAAGGAAAGAAAACAGATGATCATCTTCGTCAAGCAGTACGGCTGTTTCTAATGGTAAAGACAACTGAAATGTGTTATTATAATTGACGTATATAGAGTCTTTATTCTTTATAGTTTCCATAGCTCTATTATACCACAAAATAGCGGCATCATTCACTATATGT
>NZ_VUNM01000060.1 GCF_009695655.1 Sharpea porci | reverse complement strand
GAAATGCTTCTGCGGGCGATAGTGTATTCGCAAAAGACGCTAAAATATCGAGATGCATGGAAGTAAAACGTTGGAATATCAACGTTTTTTTCTCTTTATATAGGTCCACTGTGCAAATGGGGATTTTTTGTTTTTAATATTGATTGCTTAAGGTTACGTGATTAGCCCATTGTGGAAAACAACGATATGCCTTATCATGAGGTTACTTTGGGGGTGACTTCTATGGTGGAAAAAAGATTTTTGAAGGAAGTTATGAACATTTCTATACCCGTAGCATTGCAATCCATGCTGCAGTCTTCTTTTTCCATGATTGATCAGGTCATGGTAGGACAGCTTGGTGATCAGAGTGTTGCTGCTGTAGAAATTGCCAGTAAGCCAGGATTCATCTATGCTTTTCTTATCAGTGCCATCTCCACTATTACAGCGATAATGACTTCACAATATATTGGAAAGAATAACCGGGAAGCGGAAGAAAAGACACTATGCATAAATCTTCTTGTCATGTTTATTGTCGGCTCTTGTTTTCTTTTAGCTTTCAGCATTTTTCGAGATTCATTCATATCTCTCTTTTCGAACGATCATCCTGTAGAGCAGAGGGGCATTCAGTATCTTCAGGTCATTGTGCTTACTTTTATTCCTTTAGGTATATGCAATATTTTAAGTGTGCCCCTACGCTGTCATAATCATTCAATGTGGCCTCTTTATATCGGTATCTTTACTGCGCTAGTTAATACATTTTTTAACTTTTGTTTGATATTTGGTCATTTTGGCGCTCCTGCATTAGGCGTTCAGGGTGCTGCCATAGCTAGCGTCATTTCACAAATGGTGGGAGCGTTCCTAACCCTTGTCTGTGTTTATAAGTTATATGGAAGAATCAACATCTCCTTGGGATTGGATCGGGAAGGCTATCAACAGTATTTTAAGATGCTTTTACCAGTTGCCTTTAGTGAATGCTTGTGGGCAGTGGGACAAAGCGTCAATACATATGTCTATGGACATATGGGAACTAATGAGCTAGCAGGCATGTCACTGACTGGAGCAATACAAGGTCTCACCATTGGAGCATTAAGCGGATTGGCCCAGGCTGCTGGCATTTTGACAGGGAAAAGATTGGGCAGAAATGAATATGATGAAGCCTATAGCGAATCAATAAGAATCTGTGTGTTTGGTTTTATTGGTTCTGTAGTGCTGTCATTGATGATTGTCTTGCTTAGAAGCTCTTATGTCGGAGTCTTTCAGGTATCTGCCAGTGCGAAGAGCATTGGGGAGAAAATCTTACTTGTTTTCGCGTTTTTAATGCCGGCAAAGGTATTAAATATGATTTTGGGCGGTGGTGTGATCAGAAGTGGTGGAAAGACAAAATATATCATGATGATTGACATTCTAGGCACATGGTTTATTGGCGTTCCATTGGCAGTATTCACAGGGCTTTTTCTCAAGCTGTCTATCGTATGGGTCTATTTGATCTTGTCGCAGGAAGAAATGGTAAGACTTCTTTTGACAGCCTATATGTTTAGAAGCAGGAAGTGGATGAATACAATTTCATGAGGATCAGTATGCGGGATGAAAGGAAAATTCGCATCGCTGATATAGCAAGTGAACTGGGCGTAAGAACGGCAGCGGCTTCTAATGTCGTACATGGCAACACGAAAGAAGCCTCTGATACGACAGTAAGAGAGGTTCAGGAGTAGCTTGCTGAAAGAGGCCATCTGCCTGATATTGCTGCAGCCTTATCGGCATTAAATAATCCTGGAATGGCTGCTATGTTTTTTTGTGAAGATGCATATCAGAAATTGCGTGATCAAATACGAATAGCCTTTGTGGTTTATGATGGCTATTTTAAAAATGACAGAAATATCTGTAGCTTGATTGTAGATGATTTTGAAGGTGGACGAGAGGCTGGTCACTATTTTCGTGAGCATCATCCTCATAAAGTGCTTTGTATCGCAAATAGCTGGTCTAAGCCTGACTGTGATAGGTACGAAGGATTGTGCAATGGCATCAGCACCAGGTAGACTTTCTTCAAATCGCTATGAAAAGGGAAGAAAGAATGCCCTTTTAACAAAATAATAAAATGATCTTTAAAGAACATGATGCGATACTTGTGGTTTCTGATTACTATGTCATAGAACTCGTGAATTTCTTGACCAATGCTGGATTTGATGATGTTGAATTCTACAAATGTCTCTCAATTATCATCAGCACAGCAGGATGCAGTACTACGCGCAAGAAGTGCCGTTGGATGTCTTCAAAGAATGAGAAACGACAGGGATTATTCATCGACTGAGAAAATGCCTGTTTATTTTATTCCTGGGGCAGGTTCTGAATAACTGACATTATGCCTCAGAAGTGCCTGTATAAGCGCCATAAATGAGGCTACGCAAACTTTCTTCACTTTTTTGAGAAAAACTATTGCAAAGAGGGAAGATGCGTGGTACTATAGGCGAGCAGTCCCGAGAGGGACGCAAGCCGAACACTGATAACTGAACAGAAACACGTCAGATAAAAC
>NZ_VUNM01000006.1 GCF_009695655.1 Sharpea porci | reverse complement strand
CTGAGCCAGGATCAAACTCTCCATCGTCTCATGGAGAGCATCTAGCTCTCTTATGCTTTCATTCTTCCGAATGTCAATTCTTGTTTTATCTGACGTGTTTCTGTTCAGTTATCAGTGTTCGGCTTGCGTCCCTCTCGGGACTGCTCGCCTATAGTACCACGCATCTTCCCTCTTTGCAATAGTTTTTCTCAAAAAAGTGAAGAAAGTTTCTCTGAAGCGATATATGGGCCTTATACAGCTATTTTTAGTGTGCTTTCCTATTATAAGGATAGAACTCTCATAATTTCTGGAATTTGTTCTTCTTTCAAGCCTGTCACTTCATCACACTTAATAACATGTTTTAAAAAATTGCCTACAAGAAAATCTGGAAAGATCCAATCATCAATTACAGCATAATGATTGATATTATGTTTCTTCACATATTGCCTGATAGCCGTTCCTCTAAGTATTCCTTTCTCATTTGTTTGATCAATAATATGAATATCATATTGTTCAAGATTGTTGATGAGATAGTTATACATTTGTTGATCTGATTGCCATGTCGAAGAAAGCACAATTTCAGCATCCACTTTTTTCATTAAATCAGCTAAAACACGCACATTCACTTCATCTAGACCAATAAAGCCTGTTTCTTCAACAACATTACTGGTATGTGCATTATTGAGCACCCCATCTATATCTAAAAAAATGATTTTATCCATTACCTCTCCCTAATTGAATAGGGGCATTCACGCCCCTATCATTGTTAATAAATTTTCTTACCATTAAGATAAACATTAAAAAAGCCATTCTTGTCATAATCAGCACGAATATCCAAATTCGCATTATCTGGCAATACAATCTTTACACCGTAAACAGTATTATGTTCATGATTTTCACCTGTATAAGCACTTGCACGTATTTCTGCTACTCTTGGCTGACCATTTTCATCTAAATATTCATTCTGGATTTCTGACCAAGCTTCTCTCACTGTTAGTGCATTTTCTTCTTCATCAGGTACTTTTTGATAAGCCTTCATATAGGCATCAAGAGTATTTCTTGCTTTCACTTGTGTGATTGGTTCATTGTCATGATAGAGGTACACATTATAATTTTTCATAATATTCATCTCCCTTATTTGTATACGCTTTCATTTCTATATCTATTTTAAATGATTTTTTGATTTGTGTTAAGCAATAGGCACTTTTTTGTTTTTATTACTTTTTTGTGAAACATTGTTTTTGTAGACTAAAATGCACTAAAATATGTATAGATATAAACATTTATAAGAGGTAAGTACATGATAAGAGAAGATTATAAGAACTATATGTTCAATGATGCAGACTTTCTTCCTGATGATTATAAGTGTGCTGATGAAGAAAAAGCTAAGCTCATCAAGAAACTTGTTGTCATGATTACAAGTGACATGAAAATGGCACTTACGAAGAAAGTACCTGAAAACAATCCTGAATTCTGGTTGATTGATCGTTTGTTGGAAAAAGATGAAATACGCTTTATGTTGTCATTCAAGAAAAAGCGTACCGTTAAACTGACAAAGTATGAACTTGCTCAAAGAAATCAAATGAGCGCAGATGAAGCTGAAGCCATGGCAGAGAAGATTGCCCAAATAGGCTTATTGGAATTCGATCGTGATAATAGCGCACATCATAAACAATACTTCGTGCCACAATGGGTTGTTGGTAGTGGAGAATATATGATGATGAATGGTAAGCTTCTTGAAAAACATCCTGAAGTAGCCACCTTCTTCAATTATGCTTCAAGTGTTCCCGTTGGCAAGATTGCCCACATGGTTCCTCCAGGAGGCGGTGGTATAGGGATGCATGTCATTCCTGTTGAAAAGGCCATTGAGGCAAATAGTAAAGCTGTTTCCCTTGAAAAGCTATCCTACTGGCTAAAAAAGTATGACAAGATTTGTGCAGATATTTGTTCTTGTCGTAGACAACAGACCATTCGTGGAGAAGGTGATGGTAATGTTGAGGATTATTATTGCTTAGCGGTTGGTGATATGGCGGAATATATTGTGGAATCACATAAAGATGCCCATTATATTACATATGATGAAGCAATGGAAATCTTACAGAACGCTGAAGAAAAGGGCTATGTCCATCAAATCACAAATCTAGATGGTGAAGATAAAATTGTTGGTATTTGTAATTGTAATACCTCTACATGTAATGCTTTACGCACATCCCAGCTCTTTAATACGCCTAACCTTTCGGCCTCAGCTTATCGTGCCCATGTCAATCCAGATAACTGTGTCGGCTGTGGTAAGTGTGTAGAAATATGTCCTGTTGGCGCTGCAAAACTCGGACAAAAGCTATGTCTTAAAGATGGTGAAAGCCAGACATATCCCCTCACCGAATTACCAGATGCAACGAAATGGGGACCAGAAAAATGGAATAAGCATTTTAGAGAAGATGCAAAACTACATACCTACAAAACAGGGACAGCACCATGTAAGTCTGCCTGTCCTGCTCATATTGCTGTTCAAGGTTATATTGAACTCGCAAAGCAAGGTCGTTATGATGATGCATATCAATTGATTATGCAAGATAATCCTTTGCCTGCTGTATGTGGGGCTATTTGTAATCGTCGTTGTGAAGATGAATGTACAAGAGGGACAATTGATGAGGCAGTAGCTATTGATGAAATCAAGAAGTTTGTCTCAATACATGCATTAAGTCATGAAAATCTCTATATTCCAAAATGTTCTAATGATATTGGTAAGATGTGGGATGATACTTATAAGGTTGCTATTATCGGTGCTGGTCCTGCCGGTTTATCTGCTGCCTATTATTTACGTATGCATGGTTATCCAGTGACAATCTTTGAAAAAGAAGAAGAACCTGGCGGTATGTTACGTTATGGCATTCCTTCCTTCCGTTTAGACCGCACTTTGATTCAAAAAGAAATAAGTGTGATTGAGAAAATGGGTGTGAAGATTAAGTGTGGTGTCAATGTTGGTGAAGATATCACTCTTCAGGATTTAAGAAAACAAGGCTACAAAGCGTTCTATCTAGCCATTGGTATGCAGACAGGTCGAAAAATCAACATATCCAATGAAGAATATGCCCTCAACGGTGTTGAATTCCTTAACCGTGTTAACCATGGTCAAATAGATATTTTAAATGGAAGAACGGTTGTTATTGGTGGTGGTAATGTTGCGATTGATGTTGCTCGTACAGCCGCAAGAATCAACAGTTCAAAGACAATGATGTTCTGTCTCGAATCACCAAAAGAAATGCCTGCTGATATACAAGAAGTTGAAGAAGCCTTACAAGAAGGTGTTGATATCAATTACGGCTGGGGACCACAGGAAATCGTTGTTGAAAATGACAAGATTAAAAGCATGATCTTTAAGCGTTGTATCCAGGTTTATGATAAGGAAGGACATTTTAATCCTATCTATGATGATACAACAACTAAAGAAATACCATGTGATCATATCCTACTAGCCATTGGACAAGCACCAGTCTTTGGTCATTTATTAGATCATAGCTTGGTTGAAATAAGAGAGAATGGTACAATCATTGCCGATCCCGTGACAAGACAAACAGGTGAGGAAGATATCTTTGTTGGTGGGGATATCTATCATGGTCCACGCTTTGCGATTGATGCCATTGCTGATGGCAGAGATGGCTATGAGTCCATTCACCGTTATGTCCACAAAGGGCAATCACTCACAATCGGGCGTGATTTGCGTCATTTTGATGAACTCGATAAAAACAATATTTCTATTGAAAGCTACGATAATGCTTCTCGTCAGATTCCTGGCATTAAGAAAGCGGCAAAGAGCTTTGATGACTTACGCATGCCTTTTACTGAAAAACAAGTCAAGAATGAGACAAATCGTTGTCTTCATTGTGGTGCAACATTTGTTGATGTCAATAGATGTATTGGATGTGGTTTATGTACGACAAAATGTGAATTCGATGCCATTCATCTTTCAAGAGACAAGCCAGAAAATACAAGAATGTTTACAGCTGAAAATGGTAAATTAAAAGCCTTTGCCCCTTATGCCATAAAGCGTTCAATCAAAATAAAAATGAAAAAAGACTAAAAAAGAGCTCTATCGTCATTGGCGATAGAGCTTATTTCTTTTGACTTTCTGTATAAGCTATGATGGCTCTTGCTAAAGCAATCGTTGCTTCAAAGCTATCCGTACCCCCAATAAAGCCATTGGGATGAATAAAGCGTGCTCCCTTAATGCCTGTTAACTCAGCTAATTCCTGATCCCTTTTGCCACACCATTCTTCTGGTACAGTTATACGTGTGTCAAAGCTTGCCGGTGAGAGCGGAATCCCCTGGTAGTTCCATCCGCCTCTTTGGGAAGGAAAGACAACAAGATAGACATCATTGGCTTTAGGACTTTCTGATTTCAACAACGTCCCTTTCCATGGGGCAAACTTTTTTAATACGACAATATGATCCTGAGCTAAATCAATGCATTGTTCAACATAGTCATTACCACAAAGACGACTTGCTTCTGATTCAATACAACGATCAAAGATCTTTTCCAACATTGCTTCTCCTTGATGATGATCTAGAATAATCGCTATTTGTTCGATGGGAAAGGATGTGATGCCTTCATATTCAGGGCGTTCATAGGAAAGTGGATCAATAAACATTTTGCGAACATTATGAACACCTTGATGGGCATGTTCAGCAGGACACTGATAGTAAGTCAAAACATCTTCTCCATATTCATCCCACATATCAAGTGCATTCCCTTCTTCATTATAAATAAAGCAGTTTGCCTTATTGGCAACATTAAGCACAAGTTTCTTTAAGACTTGGTCCAACCATTCATAGCCTTCATCCCAATCTAGTTCATGATTTTGATAAACAGTTGTTAAATAATCGACATAACCACAAAATACAGTATGGGCAAAAGCAACCGATTCAAGAAATGCTTCATCACTTGTCTTCTTTGCATTCCAAAACGGATTATTGAGGGAAATGACACTCGTGATGGTCATGGGTGCACGTTCTCCTTCCCCATTGTCTAATGCATCAATGGGCATAATGAGTTGTTCATCGATATCTAAGAAATAATCTTCCAGATTATCTTCAATACCCATTTTCTTAAGAACTTCCTTGCCATAATCACGCCATATAAGCCCAACGGATGAATAAGCAATACCATTTTCTCTTCTCGCCTTATCTTCTTTATGATGATCATAGCTTCCTAAGCCCACATCATAGATAAAGGCATCTTCTCTTGCATCTTGCACCTCGCCCACTCTTGCCAGCAAGATCTCATCATAGAGTATTTCAAGTAATGCCGTTGCCATGACTTCATCGGCATGGAAGGAGCCAGCATGCGTTATAAATTTTGCTTCTTTTTCTTGTACAATTTTGATCATAATATCACCACATGTATTATATCGAAAAAAGTATAAAGCACAATCATTATATCATCACTCTATTCGTCGATAGGTTTAAGATGGGTTTGATCCATATGACATTGAGGACAACAGTCAAGATCACTGACTGGTTTTTCCTCTAAGTCCTCATCATAAACATAACCACATATATCACACTTATATTTCATCATGTTCATCCTCTCTATATAATATGGAAATGTTTTAATGCTGTAACAACACCATCATCATCAACAGAATCTGTCACATAGTTAGCACAGGCTTTCACTTTCTCTTTCGCATTGCCCATGGCTACTCCAATACCTGCATATTCCAACATGTCCATGTCATTACCACCATCGCCAAAAGCCATAACATTTTCTCTCTTATAACCATAAACATCTAAAACATGACTAATGCCCTGTGATTTAGAGCAGTCTCGATTGACAATATCGCAAGCACAATCCCACCATCTCGTGATCTTCAAACGTGTAATACCCTTAAGTAGCTGTGCGTCCTCTTCTTCCTTTGTCCCAACCATGAGCTGGTAGACTTCGTTATTAAGGACATTTTGTAAGTGTTCTCCACCATAATTGGTAAGTCGTAATTTCGCAAAACTCATATAGTCTTCAAGCGCCTTGTTGAGACCTGTTGCACTCATTTCTTCTATTCCAGCTACCAATACATCTTCATTCATATTCTTGGCATTATGAAATAGCTGCTCGATATCCTTCCTGTCCAAAGGATTATGATAAAGTATACGGTCCTTTGTATAGCTATAGCCGCCATTAAAGCACAGATAGCCATCAAAATCCACACCATCAAAATGTGGCAACATATAAGGAGCTCTCCCCGTTGCTATAAAGATCTTAATGCCACATTGCTGTACTTGGCGAAGTGCGTCAATAACCCCTGGTGTTAAACCATCATTATGAAAGCTTTTCAGTGTTCCATCAATATCAAAAAAGATGATTTTTATGTCCATTTTCCTACCTCTTAATAATAGATTTCTTAGATATATACGAGAATATTATGATTATACACTATGCAAAAGATTTAAGACAATCAACATGTTACTATCTAGTTAGCCTTAGTGATATTTTTTCAAAAAATCTTCTAAGGATTGCGTTAGTTTATCAATATTATATTGTGAATGTGGTAAAAAATTATACACTTTTAACGCTTTGGCGTTTACGAATTGTAAAAGGAACTATAGTTCTTGTCGCAAACATTGTTGGTGTTTCAATATGTTTGACAATCTGAACAACGGCCTCCATACCTAGCTGGTTAGGATTAACATCAACTGTTGTAAGTGGTGGATTGGCAAGACGGGCAAAGATTGAATTATTGAAGCTAATAAGAGAAATATCATCAGGTACTCTCTTCCCTACTTCATCAATGAGCCTTGTCATAATAACGGCATAAATATCATCACATACAACAAAAGCTGTTGGACAGTTTTCACTTCTTAATAAAGAAAGAATGTCATCAGGACTGTAGGTATAACTTGAGGAAAGCGTATGAATGTAATTATCGCGAAGGGGATAGCCTGCTTCAGTGATGGCTTGTGTATAGCCAATACGGCGATCAAGGGAATACTGGGCATGTTTTTCAGCTCCGATATAGCCAATCTTTTTATGTCCCTTACCAATGAGATATTTCACAGCTTCATAGCCAGCCTGTACATTATCCGTATCAACACTTAACGATGTAACAGATTGCATTTCTGGCTTACCAATGACAATATAAGGAATCTCATGTTCGACCATATAATGCGTAAGGGCTTCATTGATATCCGCATATAAGAAGATATAGCCTTCACAATCAGCAATCTCGATGCTGGTTTTAATTTCTCTGACATCAGCACCTGTAATTAAATTAAGGGTGTAGTGCTCTTTATTACAGAGATAACTAATACCACGCACGATTTCAAGATAAAAGGGATTTTCGTAAACATCGACCATTGATCTTGGAAAGACAACGCCAATAGTATGGGTCTGTAAATGGCTTTTGTCATAAACATATCCAAGTTCGTCCATAACCGCTCTAACTTTGGCTTTTGTCTCTTCACTGATGGAATAATGGTTGTTGATGGTACGAGAAACGGTTGAAGGCGATACGCCTGCCTTTTTTGCGATATCTTTAATTGTTATTGCCATAAAATCACCTCACACCTATTTTTCGCTTAAATCATGCATTTGTCAACCGTTGCACTAAGTTTGCGCTAATTTATGCATGATGTTTGCGTAAATAGAGAAGAATATTGCGTAAACTATCTTGTGTAAGCTTTTACATTCTATAAAATAGGATGTGTAAAGAAGAGATAGCATTAAACGGGAAAAAGTTGCTATCTTGTAAAACCCATTACAGGAGGAAAAAGAAATGAGTAAGGGGAAAGTTTTAGGTATGCCTATTAAAGGCAAAGTTGTGCCAATCACAGATGTCCCAGATCCAGTCTTCAGTGAGAAGATGATGGGTGATGGATGTGCCATCATTCCAGAGGATGGGAAAGTTTATGCACCTGCAGACGTTACAGTCAAAATGGTGGCTCCTACAAAACATGCAGTTGGTTTAATGACTGACGATGGTATTGAAATTCTTATTCACTTTGGTCTTGAAACAGTTAATTTACAGGGCGAAGGTTTTACTTGGCATGTAAAAGAAGGTCAGGTTGTTGAAAAAGGTGATTTGTTGTATGAAGCAGATTTAGATTTCTTTAAGTCTAAAGGCATCAACACAATTACTCCTGTTGTCTTCACAAAAGCTGAAAATCTTGAAGGCAAGAAGCTAATCATCAAAGAAGGTAGTCATGAAGCTGGACAAGATATGCTTGTCATTGAAGATGCACCTGCTGCTAAAGACGTACCTGCTGAAGGTAAGAAGAAAAAAGGTCTTAACTTTGATTTCTTACAGAAGTTAGGTAAAGCATTAATGACAGTTATCGCTGTTATGCCTGCTGCTGGTTTAATGATTTCTCTTGGTAAAGTTGTTCAGATGTTTGGTGCTGATGTCTCATTTGTCATGACAATTGGTACTGTTATGGAACAGATTGGTTGGGCTGTCATCAACAACTTACATATTCTCTTTGCTGCTGCTATCGGTGGTAACTGGGCAAAAGATCGTGCTGGTGGGGCATTTGCTGCTGTTATCGCATTCATCTTAATCAACAATATTACTGGTACAATCTTTGGCGTTACAGCTGATATGGTTAACAGTGCAACAACTGTTTATACACATACACTCTTTGGCGCAAAGATTCCAGTCAGCGGTTATTTCACTACAGTACTTGGTTCTGCTGCACTTAATATGGGTGTCTTTGTAGGTATTATTTCTGGTTTCGTTGGTGGTGTTGTTTACAACAAATACTACAACTTCCGTAAATTACCAGACGCTCTTTCATTCTTCAATGGTAAACGTTTCGTTCCATTAATGGTTATTGTTCACTCAGTTGTTATTGCTATCGTGATGTCAATTGTATGGCCATTCGTTCAGGGTGGTATTAATGCCTTTGGTGTATGGATTGCTCAATCTTCTAAGACTGCTCCATTTATCGCACCATTCGTATATGGTACATTAGAACGTCTCTTATTACCATTCGGTCTTCATCATATGCTTACAATTCCAATGAACTATACTTCATTTGGTGGTACATATACTATCTTAACAGGTGCTCAGAAGGGCAAAGAAGTATTCGGTCAGGATCCATTATGGTTAGCTTGGGTTACAGACTTAATCAACCTTAAGAAAGCTGGCAACATGTCTGCTTACCATCACTTACTTACAACAGTTACTCCAGCTCGTTTCAAAGTTGGTCAGATGATTGGTGCTACTGGTATGTTAGCTGGTTTCTCACTAGCAATGTACAAGAATGTTGATAAAGATAAACAACATAAATATAAATCAATGTTTGTCTCTACATTCCTTGCTACATTCTTAACTGGTGTTACTGAACCAATCGAATTCATGTTCATGTTTGCTGCTGTTCCACTTTATCTTGTCTATGCAGTTCTTCAGGGTCTTGCTTTCGCAGCTAGTGACTTAGTACACTTAAGAGTACACTCATTTGGTAATATCGAATTCTTAACACGTATGCCTATGTCCATCCAGGCTGGTCTTGGTGGCGATATCATTAACTTCATCATTGCTTGTATTATCTTCGCCGTTGTTGGTTACTTTGTTGCAAACTTCATGATCAAGAAGTTCAACTTCGCTACTCCTGGTAGAAATGGTAACTATGATGACATGGAAAGTGATGAAGCATCTACTGCCCATGAAGGTAGTGCTCAGGTCGAAGCTATTATTAATTTACTTGGTGGTCGTGACAATATTCAGTTAGTTGACGCTTGTATGACACGTTTAAGAGTAACTGTAAATGATATTAATAAAGTTGCTGATGTTGATGATTGGAAGAAAGAAGGTGCCAAGGGACTCTTGAAGAAGGATAATGGTGTACAGGCTATCTATGGTCCTAAAGCCGATGTCCTCAAGTCAGATATTAATGACGCTCTTGGAAAATAAATGAAATTACTGACATTAAATACGCACTCACTTAGTGATGCAAATGAATACAATAAACTTAAAGCAATCGCTCATGTGATTTCAAGTCGTGATATTGATGTCATTGCCTTACAAGAAGTGAATCAAACAATGAATGCAAAAAGTGTTTCTTGTGATGATCATTATGTCGGAAGAGATATGATTAAAGAAGATAACTTTGCCCTTCGTTTGAGTAAGCTTCTTGAAGGCAAGTATGATTGGACATATATTCCTGTGAAAGTTGGCTATGACCGTTTTGATGAAGGTCTAGCCATCTTTTCTAAGCATAAAATTACGGCTAGCGAAAACACATTACTCACTACGACAAACGATTATGCATTCTGGAAAAAGAGAAATGCGCTTGGTGTTGAAATAAAGAAAGGTTCACAAAGTTTCTATGTCTATACCTCTCATCTTGGCTGGTGGGATGATGACGAAGAGCCTTTTATCAAGCAATGGAAAAAGCTCAACGGTGTAGCTTCAAAAGATATGCCTGTTTATCTTGCTGGTGACTTCAATGCACCCGATGTATTGAAAGGTCAAAGCTATGAAACAATAAAAAATGATGGCTGGAAAGATACTCGTGATCTTGCTAAAACAGTTTCAGGACGTTTCACTGCTAAAGGTAAGATTGATGGCTGGGATGAGGCTGTTGATGGTATGCGTATTGATTATATCTGGTGTAACCGTGATGAAAATGTATTAAGCCATGAAGTGATCTTTGATGGCACAAATGAACCTGTTGTTTCAGATCATTATGGTATTTTGATGGAGGATCAATTATGAGAAAAAGTGGTATACTTCTGTCTATTTCTAGTTTGCCTAGTAAATATGGGATTGGTTGCTTTGATGAAGCGGCTTATAAGTTTGTAGATGACTTAGCAGAAGCTAAACAAACATACTGGCAAATTCTTCCTTTAGGTATTACAGGATATGGTGATTCACCTTATCAGTCTTTCTCTACTTTTGCTGGTAACCCATATTTCATCTCTTTAGATGAATTTGTGAGACGTGGTTATTTAGATGAAGAAGACTTACCTGATGCGAATGTGAATAGTGATAAAGTTGATTATGAATATTTGTATGAAAACAGATATCCATTGTTAAGAAAAGCTTATGAAAATTCCAATATTGTTGAAGATGCAGATTTTCAGGCTTATTGCGAAGAAAACAAATGGTGGCTAGATGACTATGCGCTCTTTATGGCCATCAAGGCATCTTATGATAATCAAGGCTGGGAAGTCTGGCCTCGTGAATTACGTTTAAGAGATGAAGCAGCACTTAATGCAAAAAGAGCTGAACTCGCAAACGAGATCAACTATCATAAATTCCTTCAGTATTTTGTCTGGACAGAGTGGTATGCCCTAAGATCTTATGCCAACAGTAAAGGGGTAAAGATTATTGGTGATATCCCTATTTATGTTGCCTTTGACTCTTCTGATGTATGGGGGCAGCCAGAGCTCTTCCAGCTTGATGAAGATGTAAAGCCAACTGCTGTTGCCGGTGTCCCACCTGATGGTTTCTCAGCAACAGGACAGCTTTGGGGCAATCCACTTTACGACTGGAAAAAGCATAAAGAAACTGGTTATGCTTGGTGGATTCAGAGAATTGCTTATTGTAAAAAGGCTTATGATGTTGTGCGTATTGATCACTTTAGAGGCTTTGATGAATATTTCTCTATTCCTTATGGTGATGAGACAGCTGTCAATGGTCATTGGGAAAAAGGTCCAGGCTATGACTTATTCAAGACTGTTGAAGAGTCTTTAGGCAAGCTTGATGTCATTGCTGAAGATTTAGGTTACTTAACAGATACAGTGAAAGAAATGGTAGCTCAGTGTGGCTATCCTGGCATGAAAGTCTTTGAGTTCGCTTTTGACTCACGTGACTCTTCTGGTGCAAGTAACTATCTGCCTCATAACTATACAGAGAATTCTGTTGTTTATACTGGTACACATGATAATGAAACAATGATGGGATGGTTTAAGAATATTCATCCTGAAGAAAGACAAATGTTGAAAGATTACTTGCATACTGATTGTGATGATGATGCAACACTTGTTGATATGAGTATTGATTGTATTATGGCTAGCAAGAGTGATAAATGTATTATTCCTATGCAGGATTATCTCAAGCTTGATAATAGCGCACGTATGAATCAGCCTAACACTTTAGGTATTAACTGGATGTGGCGTTTAAATGCCAATGACTTTACTGATGCATTAAAGAATCGTATGCGTGAAATTACAGAAAAAACAAACCGAGTTTAAAGGAGAGACACCCGATGGATGTTAAAACGTTAATTGAAGAAAGAGTTCAGACATTATTCAATCTTTCATTAAAGGATTGTTCTGATGAACAGGCTTATGTTGCACTATTAAGTGTTGTTAAAGAATTACTTGAAGATAAGAAAATAATTGAAGGAGATCGTAAGGTTTACTATTTCTCTGCTGAATTCTTAATTGGTAAATTAATGAGTAATAACCTCATTAACTTAGGTATTCGTAAGGAAGTTAAGGATTTATTTGAAGCTAATGGAAAGAGTTTAGCTGAAATTGAAGAAATTGAAGCTGAACCTTCATTAGGTAATGGTGGTTTAGGCAGACTGGCTGCTTGTTTCTTAGATTCAATTGCTACTTTAGATCTACCTGGTGATGGTGTTGGTTTAAATTATCACTTAGGTTTATTCAAACAGGTCTTCGATCACAACAAACAGTGTGAAACACCAAACCCTTGGATTGATGACCACTCATGGCTTATTCCTACAAACAAACACTATACTGTTGATTTCAAAGACTTTTCTTTAAAATCTGAATTATATGATTTAGATGTTTTAGGTTATAAGGGTAATAAGAATAAATTACATTTATTTGATATTGCTTCTGTTGATGAACATATTGTCCATGATGGTATTCAGTTTGATAAATCTAATATCTTAAAGAATTTGACTTTATTCCTCTATCCTGATGATAGTGATGAAGATGGTCGTAAATTACGTATATACCAGCAATACTTCATGGTATCAAATGGTGCTCAGATGATTCTTGAAGACATCAAGAAGAGAGGTATTAGCTTAACAGAGTTGGATAAGCATGTATGTATCCAGATTAATGATACACATCCATCAATGGTCATTCCTGAATTAATTCGTTTATTGATGCAAGAAGGCTTAACAATGAAGCAGGCTATTGAAATCACTTCAAAAACTTGCGCTTATACAAACCATACAATCTTAGCCGAAGCATTAGAAAAATGGCCAATGTACTACCTTGAAGAAATCGTTCCTCAGTTAGTTCCAATCATCGAAGCATTGGATGCTGTTGCGAGTGAAAGATGTGCTGATGAAAAAGTAGCCATCATTGATTCTAATAAGACTGTTCATATGGCCCATATGGATATTCACTTTGGTTTCTCAATCAATGGTGTCGCAGCTATTCATACAGATATCTTAAAAGATACAGAATTACATGATTTCTACAAGCTCTATCCAACACATTTCAACAATAAGACAAATGGTGTGACATTTAGAAGATGGTTATTATCTTGTAATGAAGAGTTAACAGCATTTATCGATAAACTTATTGGTGAAGGTTATAAGGAAGATGCTAACAAGTTAGAAGAATTACAGAAATTTGTTGATGATGATGCCGTTCTTGAAGAATTACTTGCCATCAAGCAGACAAAGAAAGAACAGTTAGCTCATGTTATTGAAGCTAGAGAAGGTGTTAAGCTTGATCCTTCATCAATCTTCGATGTTCAGGTTAAGAGATTACATGAATATAAGCGTCAGCAAATGAATGTTCTCTATATTATCTACCAGTACTTACAGATCAAAGCTGGCAATAAGCCTGCTCATCCAATCACTTGCATCTTTGGTGCGAAAGCAGCTCCTGCCTATATTCTTGCCAAAGATATCATCCACACAATCCTCTGCTTACAGCAGATCATTGACAATGACCCTGAAGTATCACCATACTTAAAGGTTGTGATGGTTGAAAACTACAATGTTACATATGCAGAATCTATTATTCCTGCTGCTGATTTCTCTGAACAGATCTCATTAGCGTCTAAGGAAGCTAGTGGAACTTCAAATATGAAGTTCATGTTGAATGGTGCTGTGACATTAGGTACTGATGATGGAGCCAATGTTGAAATCCATGAATTTGTTGGTGATGACAATATCTATATCTTTGGTGCTAAGGCAGATACAGTTATTGCCCATTACCAGAATGGTGATTATCACCCACAGGATGTTCTCGCAAATGATCCTGAATTAAGAAAACTTGTAGACTTTATTGTCAGTGATGAAATGAAAGCTATTGGTGATCAGGAATGCCTTTACAGACTTTATAACGATATGACAAATAAAGACTGGTTCATGGCATTACTTGATGCAAGAGACTATATCCAGACAAAAGAACAAGCTATTGCCGACTTCAACGATAGAAAAGAATGGGCTAAGAAGATGCTCATCAACATCTCTAAAGCTGGCTTCTTCTCAAGTGACAGAACAATTGCTCAGTATAATGAAGATATCTGGAAACTTAAATAAGAACTTAGGCCAAGTGAAAACTTGGTCTTTTCTTTTTTAGAAAGGACAATATTGTCATTCTATGGTAAACTATTAAGTACAGGAGTGTTTAAATATGGGATTATTTGAGAAAAATATTGGACCTGTATTTCTGAAAGAAAGTACAAGTCTACATGACACACTAAATGCATTACAACAAATTAAAGACAAAGTTGTAGATGAACAAAAAGAAGAATTAGAAAGAGAGATCCAATTCCTTCAATATGGCATTAAAGGCGAAGAAAATATTGCCTTTGAGCTTAAGAACAGTCACTATGACATGTATATTCTACATGATCTCTTTTTAGAACAAGATGGCCTAACAGCCCAAATCGACTATATGATCATGACTAAATATACAACCTATGTACTAGAAGCTAAAAATCTCTATGGTAACATTACTGTTGATAGTAAAGGTAACTTCATACGTAGTGCTTATTTTCATAATCACACATTCAAAGAAGGCATCTACTCACCCATCACACAGAATCAAAGACACTTAGAACTGATCAAACAAATGCGCCTAAATGAAAAAAATAACTTTATTACCAAAAAAATCTTCACCAATAACTTTTACAAGAATTACAAGAGTCTTGTTGTACTGACAAACCCTAAAACCATTCTCAATGATCGTTATGCCCCAAAAGATATCAAATCACAAATCATTAGGGCTGATGGTCTTGTGAAATATATTAAAGACTTTGATGCCACAAGAAAAGACTACAAACAATCTCTTAAAGATATAGAAGCATTAGCCAACTATTTCTTATCATGCCATAAAGACAATCCAACGCATTATACTGATAAATATCAAACTAAAGAGATAAAGCCACTTCCTACAGTTGATATCGAAGAAGAATTACGATCATATCGCTATAAACAAGCACAAGCTGAAGGTCTTAAGCCTTATATGATTTTCAATAATGCAGAAATGGAAGCATTAATACAAGCAGCCCCTCAAACAAAAGAAGAATTGTTGAAAGTTAAAGGATTTGGTCAAGTTAAAGTAGAGAAGTATGGTGATGCATTAATCCAAATTCTATCACAAAAAACTGCCTAAAATGGCAGTTTTATTATACAAATCAAATGTATATTCTTTTCTTCATTTCATAGTATAATATAAGTGTACTTACTAATCTACTAATCGGATATCTTTCTCAAAGTATCACGATATCGTATTCTAATAAATAATTTAGCTAAACACTGCTTTACTCAGTAATGAATCAAATAAAGCTGTGGCTAACTTTGATACTTATGTTTAATAACGACAATTAAAGAAACCTATAGAAACATATATTTAGGAGGTGGAAAAATGGCAGAAATAATAATTTTTCATGGAAGTAGTGTAGAGGTCTCAAAACCTCGCATTCTCCAAAATGGATTCTATAAAGATTTTGGCTATGGATTCTATTGTACAAAATATGAGAATCAGGCAAAACGCTGGGCACTGACAAGAAAAGGAAAATCTATTGTGAATAGATATATTTTCACTGAAGATCCTCTTCTCAAAATAAAGTCATTTCCAGAAATGAGTGATGAATGGCTTGATTTTGTAGCTGAGTGCAGAAATGGAACACTCCATAACTATGACATCGTGGAAGGTCCAATGGCAGATGATCAAATTTGGAATTACGTCAATGATTATTTAGAAGGTAGAATATCTAGAGAAGCTTTTTGGGAAATTGTAAAATTCAATCATCCAACACATCAAATTGTATTTTGTACAGAAAAAATTTTAAGAACTCTTGAATTTAAAGGAAGTGAAGTACTATGAAAAATATTTATTTTCCCGAAGAAGATATTAAAACGGATGATTTATTTTTTATTTGTTTTATGATTGAAAGAGTGGCAAGACATCTACATCAAAGAAATCGATATGTCGTTAATGCGATTGGAAAAAAGGAATTTTACCATCTACTAAGTGTAGCAAGTGTCTTACATTCAGAAAACCCATTGAAAGTAGAAGACGATTGGATTAATGATTATCATCTTGAACCAGGTCATTTTGACATCACAAAGGTAGATAAAGATTTAGCTAAATTAATACCTAACGCTCTTGATATGGGTAGAGTCTACCAACAACTCATTCTTAATACCATGAATACCAAAGAAGATTATGTCGATGGTATTTTCCGAGTCTACAACAATGAATTATGTGATGTTATCGATAATTATAATTGCAGTGCTTTCTATGAACCACCATATGTTATAGCTAGGGCCTATCAAGAAGGCGGATTCTAGCATTAACGAGCTTCAAAGTTTTTAATTGTATTGAAAAAGGACATGGCGTCCTTTTTTTCTTTTATGCAAATCCAGTCAAAAAGCAAAAGACATGAGGCGAAGAGGAGAAATCTAGACAATTGTAATAAAATGTCTTTCCTCAAAAAGTATGAGAATGCTTATTTATAATGAATAATTTCATATATTATTGATAGTTCATCAAAAAATGTCTCTAGGTATCATTATATGTATATAAAAAGAGAATCCTATATAGAAGCATTGCTTCTTTGGATTCCCTTTAAAATTATATTGCATTACTCGCGCAATAAGAACGTCTCTTTTACTTAGTCTAGATCTGCACCATTAGAGGCAATGACTTTCTTATACCAATAGAATGAATCTTTGCGGCTTCTTGCCATACTGCCCTTACCTTCATCATCCATATCAACATAAATAAAGCCATAACGTTTACGCATTTCACCAGTACCTGCTGATACAAGGTCAATACATCCCCATGTTGTATAACCGATGAGGTCTACACCATGTTCAATAGCTTTATTCATTTCAATGATGTGCTGACGATAGTAATCAATACGATATTCATCATGAATGCTGCCATCTTCTTCTACCTTGTCATATGCACCTAAGCCGTTTTCAACAACCATAAGTGGTAATTCATAGCGGTCATAGATAACTTCAAGATAGTAACGTAAGCCTTTTGGATCAAGTGCCCAGCCCCAGTCTGAGTATGTAAGATATTCATTTCTAGCCCCTGCTACAAAGTTACCTGAAACTTTATCTTTAACTTCATGTGTTGTTTCAAGTGAGCTCATGTAATAAGAGAATGTGTACATATCAACAGTACCACGTTCTAAGTCTACAAGATCTTCTTCGGTAATATTGAGGTGGACATTATGTTCATCCCATAATCTTTTCGCATATGTGCCATAATAGCCCTTAGCCTGGACGTCACCACAATAGAAGATACCTTTTTCCCAGCCATATCTATTGGCAAGAATATCATTTGGATCGCATGTAGCTGGATAACGTGTGATACCACAGATCATACAGCCAATCATATAATCAGGGTTGATGGCATGACCAATCTGTACTGCTTTTGCGCTTGCGACAAACTGATGGTGAAGAATCTGGTAGGCATTCTGATAATCTTCATCAGTTGCTTTATTGCCAAACATATCAAGGAACATAACTGTATTGTTGATTTCATTGAATGTGAGCCAGTATTTTACTAAGCCATTATATTCAGTAAAACATGTTGTTGCGAAACGTACATAGTATTCAATAAGATCTCTATTAAGCCAGCCACCTTCATGTTCTTCTAAGTAAAGTGGTGTATCAAAATGCCAGATTGTTACTAATGGTTCAATATTATATTTCTTAAGTTCCATAAAGACATTACGATAGAACTCAACACCTTCTTTGTTTGGTTCTTTTTCAATACCTTTTGGATAAAGTCTGCTCCAAGAAATAGACATTCTATATGTCTTAAAGCCCATTTCCGCAAATAAAGCAATATCTTCTTTATAATGATGATAGAAATCTACTGCTTCATGGTTTGGATAGTGATACCCATCTAGCACTGCATAATGTGCACCATCTGGTAATGGCTGATTCTGTAGCTTTTTGCCTGGCTTACCATCCTTGTCAATATATGTTTCATAACGTGGTTCTTTGACAGAACCTCCTGTAGTGACATCAGTTAAAGCTGGTCCACGACCACCTTCGTTCCATCCGCCTTCTACCTGATTGGCAGCTGTTGCGCCGCCCCATAAAAATCCACTAGGAAAACTCATGTTTATTTCCTCCTTCAATGTCCATAGTAGTAAAAAAGCTCAGTTACTTTTCCTATGGAATAGCCGATTTTTCCCTAAATTGGATTTCTTCTGCTTTACCACATCATTCTCCGCATCCTCACCCTTCTTGTCACGCGTTGCCTTATTGGAACATAAGACATATTTGGACTTCTTGAGGTGTCTGGCTGCCTCCATGTTAATGATGTGAGTGGCATACTTGTGGCTGTCATGAAGCTTGAACTCGTCAATGCCAAGGAATCTGCAATAATTCTGAGGCTTTCTTAGCTTCTTGCCATCCACCGTATAGAGTATCTTGAGCCTTCTCAGGTCAATGGCCTTGACTATGTTCTTGCAAACTCCTGTCAGCTCTGAAATGCTCTTCAGGGTGAATGATGCGCTTCCAAGGAGTCTTTCAATGAACTCCTCAAGATCCTTTGTGATGCGGTGATACTTCTACCTGAAAGGAATGTCCTGCATCTTCGTTGCATTGCATTCGGGATTACTGCGCTGCATCTGGTTAAAGCTCACCTCCACAACTGTTGTTATGGTGCCATAGTTGAAATGCTTGATTCTCGTTGGCGCACATATCGTGTTCTTGTACATGCGCGATCCGCAGCATTCACAGATTCTATCCTGTCTAGATGTAGTCTGGATGACCTTGTAGACAATGACCTTGCGGTCACGTTTCTTTGGGTCATCCTCAACAACAGTATGGGTATTGATGAATCCCTTAAGGGTATTTGGAATCTTCAGGAATCCATCATCCCTGATATTATTTTCAGATTAAGTGTTAATAGCTAATTGTGTATAATTCATTTGAGGTCTCCTTATTGGTTGCTTATATCCGGTCAAGATACAGTAACTATCACAAGGTAGACCTCTTTTGTTTTCAATATTTTAACTTGATTGTGAACAATCTACTCCATAGAAAAAAATACAGACCCTAAAAAAACCTACAAATATATAAAGCTCTGACACTCCAACAGCTAAAGCACGTTGGGTTCTTATATACATTCACTTCCAGATATACTCGAAAGCATATAAGACTAATGAGTTTCTATAAGACTTTCACTACCAAAGATGCCATTGCATCCATTAGCGATAGCATAAGGCTCGTGTCAAAACCTATCTATATATTCTCTTTTTAAATTGCGATACTGCTTAAATTATTCCTGCCAGTTAATCTGTCTACTTCCAGATTATGAAGCCTGTAGAAGTTTTCAAATCTATCATTGCACTTATCAATATCAAAGCTTTTCAAATCATCACTTATATTCATTATTAAGAAAGCACTGTACATGTCTCTTTGTATCTTGATTCCATTAAGATCATTCCATCTCTGTGACAGTGTTTTCTTTGTATATGTTCCATCAAAGTGATTGAACTGACTTGCCTTTGCTTCAGAAGTGTTTATTTCTGTTAATTTCTCGCCAAAATATCCTAATTTCCTATTTATAATAGTCAACAGCATACTTGGCGCTTTATTGGCTAATGATTTACCAAAGCGTTTCTTTTTCCTGTACTTTCCTTTATCATTCTTTTCAGTATTTTTAGCACGCTTCTGAAGTCCTGCAAAATTCATTTTTTCGACATATACTTTGTTTCCAAGAGATATGATATAGTTTGCCAGGCATTCATGCTGATACTTTCTTATATCTGCCTGCTTTCTATATGATTCTCTTAATTCGTTTTGATATCTGATATAGTGATTTGATTTGTTCCATCTGACTTTCTTGTTGCCTTGTTTCTTGACGGTTCCGTTTTCATTGTAATTATCTGGATTGGTAGCTCGTCTTGACCTGTCCATTTTTCTCAGAAGTTTCTGTTTCTGGTTTTCAATGTTCTGGACTCAGTCAGCAAGTTCTAATATTTTTACATCGGACTGGCTTGAAATGGCAATGGTTCTGGTTCCAATATCCAAGCCAACATCACCATTGCCAATGCAATGTTTAATTTCACCAGTTTCAGCATCCACCTTGACAGGTGGATTTCCTTTAAAGACTACCTGAACATAGAATTTATATTTGTTTCTTACATATTTCCTAATGATTCTGTTGTAGCAGATATCGCATTGCATAGCCTGACATTCATAATGATTGTCATAATCAATTAAGACTGGGATTTTTAACCCATTCCAGACAAGAGTATCATTAACTATTCTGATTCCTGTCTTGTTGGATTTTCCTTCAAGTGAATTTAATTCACCATATTTCTTATAATAAACTTTCCTGCCATTTCCATGGAATAACCTGTCATAGGATTTCCATAATGCAGTGGCAATCTTCTGTGCAGTAAACGAATCAATATTATCCTTAAAATGTCTTTGCATCTGCTTCACATCTTTGTGAAATGAATATTCTGACATGTTGTATTGCTTTCGCATATCGTTTATCTGTTTCCAGATTTCTTTATCTGACGTTTCACTCTCAGACAATGAAGACAGAAGAGTGCGATATCTCTTGGTTTTAATCATTTCCTTATAACGCTTCTGTGTTACATTGACTAAAGAATTATAGATTCTTCTTCCAGTCTCAAAACGCTTATTTAAAATATCTTCCTGATATTTTTCCGTTTTCAATGGAAATTCAATAATAAAGCTTGCCATGATATTCACCTCGCTTTCTGATATGATATTCTCTTTTTCTGACTTTCTACATACTTTTTAATTGCTTTGCTGCATACATTGCCTGCCGTAGAAACAAAATAGCTTCTTGTCCATAAACCAGGCATTTTTGACAGTTCCACAAACTCTTCTCTAAGAATTTTGCTTGTATTTCCTTTTATTTGTTACATGATGCCTGAGGAACTTAATGCTGGAGGACAATTCAGGAACATATGAGAGTGGTCCTTATCACATTCGATTGCAATAGTTCAATTTCTAGCTCCTTACATTTTATTTTGACCAGTTCCCTAAAGCGTCTCTCTACATTTGATATCATAAAAAATTTACGCCTGTATCTTGGACAAAAGACAAAACGGTAGTTTATCATAGATACCGTTGTGTTCGTATGTCTATATTCATTTTCCATACATATACTATATCATGATATATGTATGTTTTTTAATATCTACATACATTATTTTTATTTTGTGCTATCCAGCCCACTCCTAAGGGAGTGGACTGGATAGCACAGTTTTTTGTAATCACTTTATCGCCCTATTTCTCAACAATACTATTCTCATTATATGTTTCTATGAAATAAGAAAGCTAAAACAAATTTATTATCCATTATGTGTTAGACTTAAAAAGCATACAAACCTTTATATCCACACAAGAATTACAAGCTATACATTATTAATGCTTGGTATTCAGTATGTTTTTGTAGCTGCTTTATTTGGTTTGCATCATACACCATGGCATCTTCTCTTCGCGCATACATCCTTGCTTCTTCTTTGTGTAAATATCACAGGATTACAATTTCATCATAAATCCAATCTTCTCTATATTCTTTTGCCTATTTCACTCAATCTTATAGAACATTATTTGATTTTTAATTAGAAAGGAGTCACCATGCCCACAATAACAATAAACAATCTCTCAAAATCATTTCAAGAACACCATGTCATTCAAAATCTCAATCTCACCATTGAATCAGGAGATTGCATTTATATCCATGGCATGAATGGATGTGGAAAAAGTACTTTATTTAAAATAATTGCCGGTATTCTTAAGCCTGATTGTGGGACTATAGAAGAAAGTGATGATGTTGAAATTGGTGCCTTAATTGAAAATCCAGGTTTTATTGAAACTGAGTCACTTTCATATAATCTTTTGTTTCTTGCCAATCTCAAACATCACTATGATCAAAATAAGATTAGTCATCTCTGCAATCTCTATCATCTTGACTATAACGATAAAACAGACATCAAGAAGTACTCACTAGGAATGAGGCAGAAAGCTGGTATTATCCAGGCTATTATGGAAAACCAGAATATCATATTGCTTGATGAACCAACAAGAGGTCTTGACAAAGAAAGCATTCAAATCTTTATCCATCATATCAATAACCTAATCTTAGAAAACAAAGCTGTTATCATTGCCTCACATGATTACCATGAAGATATGCATTTCACAAAGATATATAAAATGGAAAATGGTCATCTTATTTGATATGTCCCCGCTTACGGTTAATGCTCTTACTTAATCATGTATTGGGCAATACGCTTCTCTTGTTCTGTTAGACTTTGATCTTTTAATTTCTCAATTAATAACATTATCTCACGACCCTATTCACATACAACAACCTGTGTCATTTCTTTTATTTTATGCAAACTCTCTTTATCTATTTCATCATCAATATAAAGCGCATCAAAATCACAAATATCATTCATCTTAAAAAAGTGCTTCTTCCCTAACTTAGTATGATCACAAAGCAAATAACACCTATCACTTTGTCTCATAACAGCTTTCTTAACAACCATCTCAATCTCTTTACTCGCTGTTATGCCATATGCAGGATCAATAGCCGAGGTGCCAAAGAATGCCTCATCAAAATGAAAGTTCTTGAGATACTCCACTGTTGCATAATCAAAAGAACCACCATATTGATCTAAATAGAGTCCTGGTGCTACATAGAGATCAATATTCTTACGACTTACAAGTTCCATGACAACTGATAATGAATTCGTTACCACACTCATTTTCATATCAGGTATTAAACGTACAAGTAATGTCAATGTTGTGGAGGTATCAATATAAATATGATGTCCTTCTAAGAATAGTTCAGATGCTTTTCGTGCAATTTTTCTTTTGGCATCATAGTTTACACCCTCACGTTCATTAAACATAGAAATAGGTGAATAGGCTGCACGTTTACGTACCCCACCAAAGAACAATTCCACACTCCCTTGTTTTTCTAAGAAATGAAGATCTCTGCGAATGGTCATCTCCGAGACTTTAAATTCCCTCGCTAGCTCTTTTACTTGCATATCCTGATGTTCTTCTAGTAATTGTTTAATCTTTTCATGACGCTCTATACTATTCATTGCTTATTCCTCACTTAAACATATATTATCATTGTATTATGTTTATTTAAACATTTCTAAACGTATATTCTCACATTGGTAGATGGTAGAATATATGTGAAAGAGGAGGAAATAAAAATGACTATACAAGCTATATTTAGTGATATTGATGGTACATTGCTGAATGATGAACATCGTATGTCTATTCGTCAAGCGAATACAATCAATGCATCTATTAGCCAAGGTATTGCCTTTGTTTTGACAACGGCAAGAAGTCCTCAGGGTGTTTATCCAATTATGAATCGCTATCATATTCATTGTCATATGATTGCTTTCAATGGAGCTTTGATGCTTGATCAAGAAGGACATGTTTTATATGAAAATGGATTCACAAAAGAGAAAGCTCAAGAGGTTTGTCAGTTTATCGAACAACAACACTTCAATCTCACCTACAACATCTTTACGAAGGATCAATGGCTTGTCAAAGACTTAAGTGATGAACGTGTAAAAAGAGAAGAAAGTATTGTTGAAGCACAGGCACAATTAGGTGATGTAAGTGATTTAAAAGATGATGATATGGTGGATAAGATTCTATGCATGTGTGATCCTGATGATATTCTTGATATTGAGAACAAGCTAAAAGATAACTTTCCTGAACTTCAAATAGCGAAATCATCCAATATTCTTATTGAAATTAATAATGGTGGTGTTTCCAAAGCTACAGCTATCCAGACATTTTGTCAGTCTATGCATATTGATATCAATCATGTTATGGCTATTGGAGACAACTATAATGATTTAACAATGTTGGAAAGTGTTGGCTATCCTGTTGTTATGGACAATGCACCTTTGGCTATTAAAGAACAATTTAGAAACCATACATCATCAAATAATGATGATGGTGTGGCTCAGGCCATTCTTTCAAGCAGGCAATAATGCCTGTTTTTTCACGAAAAAAGAAGACCTATCCTTGATAGATCTTCTTATTGGGAGATTTTATGAACGAATGAGTTTTTCAAATTGATCAATAACTTTATTGACATTCTTGCGTCCTAATATTATGCCGTATAGGAGCACAAGTGTAGCAAGGACACTTATGACAGTAAGCACTACAAAGAAGAGCGTGTCGAAGATATGGGAGTGGAAATAATACAAGAGCACGACACTGATTGTTGAAATGAAGAAAGTAAGTGTCATGTATCTTTGGAGATTTTTAAGCATATGCTTCTGATATGCGATTTCTGTGAGATAACCCTGCTTTGTTTCTTCTGTCATAATGTTTCCTTCTTTCTATTAGTATTTTAAATTTGGGTTGAAGAAGCCAATGAATACACCAACAAATGCAATAACAACTAAGAGTAACATAACTTTGATTGGAGACATTTTCTTCTTAGCCATTAACCACCAGCAAAGAATGATAAATGCAGCTGTTAACATGCCAGGATAAACAGCATCTAACTGTTTCTGTAACTGTAAGAATGGCTTACCAGCAGCATTCTTTAATTCGAATGAAGTCTTTACTGATACCCATGTAGCAGCAACGGCACCAATGACCATACCACCAACAGTACCAATGGCTTTTCTTAAAGCAACACCAGTAGGACCAACTAAGAATTCTACAGCTTTACCACCAAGTTCATAGCCTTTGTAGTAAGCAAATTTCATACCAAAGTAGGCAAGTAAGTTCCAAACTACGATATAGAAGATGGCCCCAACAGGACTACCACCATTAGATAAACCTAAAGCAATACCTAATAATACTGGAATAAGAGTACCAACGATAAGTGAATCACCAATACCTGCTAAAGGACCCATTAAACCGGCTCTTAAGCTGTTGATTGTTTCATCATCAACATTTTCACCATTTGCACGTGCTTCTTCAAGACCAGCTGTAATACCTACTACTAATGAACCAATTTGTGGTTCTGTATTGAAGAAGGCTGTATATGTGTTCATAGATCTTTGTTGATCTTCTTTATTATCATAAAGATCTTCGACAATTGGAAGCATTGAAGTCAAGTAACCAAATGTCTGCATATGTTCCTGTGTAAAGCAAGTTAAGTTACCATAATACCAATGATGGAAGGAACGAGATAACGCTTTAGCACTAATTTTCTTCTTGTCTGCCATTTTAGATATCCTCCTCTTCTTCATCATCATCAATTGCTACCTGGGCGACAGGTCGCGTCTTAATAATCTGTAATTCATAAGTAATAACAGCGAAGATTAATGAAACAACAGCTGCTGATACTAAGTTTAAGCCAAGAGATGCAGCAAGTGTGAAACCTACAAAGAATGGGATAAAGTCTGTTGCCTTTTCAACAATCTGTTTAACAAGGATTGCAATTCCGACACATGGGAGTAATGCACCAACAGTGAACAATGTCTTCATAGCTAAACCATCCATTGGTAAGGCATCTTTCATAGCTGTAACGGCTGTTGCACCTAATTTACACATGATAAGAGTTGGAATGAAAGAGAATAAGATATGTGAAACCCAAGGTAATACCCAGTCTACTAAATAAAGTTTATGGAAATCACCTTTTTCAACAGCTTTCCAGCCATATGACTGCCAAGCTAAGTTTAATGTAGCTGTACCATAGAATAATACTGTACCAACAGTACCAACTAATGTTCCCATTGAAGTGGCAAGGCCAGCAGCAGCTGGTGAGCTAGCAGCAAGTCCCTGTGACTTAACAGCGACCATGGCAAGTGGGATACCAATATATGAGATTGCACGAACATCAGCAGAAACTGTTCCACCAGGTGTAACTAAGGCAATATAAACAACCTGCATAGCAACACCGCAAAGAATACCAAGTTTTAAATCACCAAGAATAAGACCACACACTAAACCACCAACTAATGGACGGCCTAATGTATAGTTACCAAATGAAGTACCACCCATACCAGGCATAGATGCTAAGCAGGCAAATAATCCTAGTAAAGCGGCTTGTAACCAACTAATAACCATAATTTTCTTTCCCCTTTTTCTATGATTTGTTAAAAGCCAAACTTACCTCTAAAGTCTTCCCAAGTACCAATTGTAATATCAGGAATCAAAGAGAACTTGACTGTATAACCTTTCTGATAAATAGCTTCTAAAGCTTCAGCTTCTTCCTGTGTAATTGACTGGTTGTTACCAAGTTTTGTTGCCCCAGGACGATCATTACATGGACCAACAATAACTGTCTTGACATCACCAGGTACAAATCCTAAATCAACAAGAATATATTTCATATCCAATGGATTCTTTGTGATTAAGAAATACTGATCTGCACTCTTAAGTACCTTTTCCTGAACATCTTTGAAATGATCTTTTGTCCATACAAATGTTTTCTTATCACTTGCTGACTTATAAGCTTCTTTCAAGACTTTATTAGATGCTGCTGCATCATTGACTGCAATTAATCCTGTACAAGGATATTCTTTAGACCATCTTGTTACTGTCTGACCATGAATCATACGGTCATCAATTCTTACAAATGAAATTGCCATTTTTCTCTCTCCTCTTAAATATCGTCTTCTTCATCTTCAGATGTATCAGCTGGGGTTGTGTCAAATTCCTGGATACCACCTTTTGCTTCACCAAGAACTGTTTCCTTGAGTGCTTCACCACTCAAATTATCTTTCATAACTGCCATTGTAAGAGCCATTGGTAAATTCATACCACCAAGCACTACAGTGTTGTCATAGCGACCAAGCTCATTAAGAACATTCAATGCTGTTGTAAGTGGTGATCCACCAACAATATCCGCTAAGAGCACCAAGTCATCTTCTTCCTTAAGAACACTCATTGCACTTCTAAATTCCTGTGCGAAGTCATCAGCACCCTTTCCATTCTCTAAGCCTACAGCGATGACTGAGTCCATCTTATCTGGGGCAAACATGGCGAGTGAAGTCTTTAACCCTTTCGCAAAGTCTCCATGACTGACTAAAACTAAATATCTCATATGATCCTCCTTCCCTCTCGATTGCACCTATATCATATCTAAAGCGCATACATTTGTGATGTGTCATCTGTCACTTCTTCAAAGTGACATTTCTCCTCTTTGAAATGACATTTGTCATATAAAAAAAGATCAGGATTATAATTCCTGATCAACTTCTTGCTGAATATAAGCATAATCAACATTATTATTGTTGTTGTAGATAGCTTGATTAATGAGATAATCTAATTTCATTTCTGCCTGAGCCTTTTTCTTAAAGAGCGGATAGGCATAGGATGTTTGCATGATGGAATCAATTGTTGATGATTTAAGTGCCTCTGTTTCACCAAAGAGTTTTTCTGACTTCTTGGAATTCATGACTGACTGTAATGGTGAAGCACCAAGATTACTTTTGAGCCATTCTTGTTGAATAGAAGTGTCATAACAAAGCATTTTCATAAAGGCAAAACCCATTTGTTTATTCGTACAACGACTTGACAAGGATAATAGGACTGTATTAAGTCGTGTTTGTGGATTTTCTAACATTGTTGGCATAGTGATACAGTCCCAGTTGAATGTAGAATACTTAGCAACGCGGTAAGGATAAGGTTTGTAGGTACGATATTGAGCAAGCGTCATGGGCATAAATGCCACTTTACCTTCATCGAATTGTTCTGAAGAGACTACATAGTCCTTATTGAGATTTCGTAATTTGATGTAGAAGTTAATGGTTTTCTTGAATGTTTCATCATTAATATGTGCTTCTTTGCCATCATCAGTAAACGACTTCAGGCCAAAACTATCACCTATATTCTGCCAGCTCATGCCAGCTACACCATATTGTCCATCATGCGTTACTTTCTTACAAATATCATAAAACTGATTAAGATCTAATGAAGTAGGCAATTGTATGCCTTCTTTTTTTAAGAGATCAATATTGACACACATCATCATAGGATTACTTTCTAATGGCAAGCCATAGAGAGCATTATGATAAACCCCAGTGTTATAAGCAGCTTCATAGAAATCTGTTTTTGATAGTCTTTGATTCTCCATATAACCTGAGATATCTTGAAGTGCACCATTATCAGCAAGCAAAGCAAAGTCATCCTGTGGTACAACAAAGACATCTGGCTGTTTTCCTTGAACAATCTTCTCAGCAAGATATTGGCTATATTCTGATTTCTGAATTCCTGATTCATATTCAACTTTAACATTGGGGTAAGCTTTTTCAAATTTCTTAATGACACGGTCTAGTACTTTTGTATCATTACTTGGTACATCCCAGCTACTGCCAGCATAGACACCGAGCTTAAGCACTGTCTTACGTCCTGGATTATAAGCATAAATAAAGCTAATCATAAGTGCAAAAACAATCGGCCAGGCAACCAGATCTTTATGCTTTCTTAATAATCTAATCATCGTTGAAATCCTTCATTAATACACCTGTCTGAACAGCCCAAATAGCAAGCTGTGTACGATCACGAAGATTAAGCTTTGATAAAATACTTGAAAGATAGTTACGTACTGTTCCTTCGGAAAGGAAGAGATTGGCTGATATTTCTTTATTAGAAAGGCCACGAGCAACTTGCTGGATGACTTTCCATTCTGTATTACTTATTTCCTTTGTAAGCTCTTCATCAACTTCAATACTATAGTTGCTTTGTGCCATCTTAGAAAAGAGTGTCACTACCTTTGTTGCAATATCAGGATTAATCATACTGCCACCCTTATAGACAGTTTGGATAGCTTTATGAAGATTTTCCATGCTGACCCCTTTTAACAGATAACCTGATGCACCATATTTAAGTGCTGAATAGACAAATTCATCGTCATCAAAGGTTGTAAGAATGATGATTTTGATGTCTGGGTAAAGCTGTTTGATTTTCTTTGTCGCAATAACACCATCCATCTTAGGCATACGAATATCCATCAGGATGACATCGGGCTTATTGTGTTTGATGTCTTCAAGGGTCTCAAATCCATCAGATCCACTTCCTACAAGTTCTATATCACTATTCGCTGAAAGAACAATTTTTAACGATTCTCTAATAAGTTCCTGGTCATCAGCTATATATACTTTAATCATCTATATCTTCCCCTTTTCTCTTTGGAATGCTTACAAAGATTCTAAAGCCGTTATCCCCATGAAATACAACATGACCACCAAGCATTGCTGCTCTTTCTTGCATTTGTTTAAGACCATATCCAGGCTTAATATCTTTGACTCCTTTGCCATCATCCTGAATGATAATATAGTAGGCATTAGGATAGTTAAACATGTTGATTTCAACACGTGTAGCATGTCCATGACGTAATGCATTAGTAATTGATTCCTGAATAATACGGAAAATAATATCTTCCTTTGTTTGATCAAGATCAATGTGTTCCCATTCATAATACAGTTCGATATCGAGATTGGATAATTCTTTATATTCTTGAATCATTTGATTCAATGCTTCTTTAAAGCTATGTTGTTCCAAGGCACCTGGACGTAGTTTCTGCAAAGAACGGCGCACATCACCAATGCCTTGTCTGACCACCTGGCTGATGACTTGTAGCTGTGCTTTACACTTAGCTGGATCAATATCAATCAGGACAATACAAGCATCAATACCTGCTGATACACCAGTTAGTGCATGCCCAAGCGTGTCATGTATTTCCCTGGCAATTCTTTTACGCTCCCTATCTTCAGCAATCTTTTCTGATAAATTGATATAGTTATTGAGGTCTGTATTCACTTTAGAAACCATCGCAAGTTCATCTTCAATATTTTTCTGGGCTATTAAGGAATCCACTAAATATATGACTAAGAAAATAATAAACAATAATAAATTGACACTTGTCAGAAAGTTTTTAAAGAATGAAGCTGCAAAACGATAACCATTAGGCAAAAAACTTATATAAACTTCTATTGAAGGAATATCAATCAAACGAGAGATAAGAGAATAATCTGTAAATAACCATATCAAAAATGATACAACAAAGAATGGCATACGTCTTTTCAAGTCCCTGATATAATAAATAATATCCATGAACACAACTAATATCATCCCATTATAACAAAGATTAAGATTACAGATAATCAATACAGTAATGATTAATTCAATCGATATCAACAATTCAATACTCATATTTGTCTTTTCTAATAAGTCATCACGAATAAAGATAAATACTAAGAAACAGAATAATAAAAAGATTGAGTAAAAAAATAAATGTAGGGGATTCTTAGGTATAACTGTAAGATTTTCCATTAATTCATAGCTGAGATTCTTATTGACAATATATTGTGTACAGAACATATACAACAAAGTACTATAAAGAACAGCTATAAAATTAAGAAAGATAATGAAATGTCTTATTTGTGATAGTTGCTTTGAATCAAACTTCAGCATTATTGCCACCCCAATATATTATACTCATTGATGTTATCTTTAGAGATCAGCTGATCAACATTTAACTTGATTGTTTTTTTAGTTTGTTTACCTTTAATGAGTTGTAAAACTGTATGTACGGATTGTCTTGCCATACCTTCAGGTGATTGCACTGCAGTAATGACATGATTAGCCTTATCACTAATGAATTTCTTCATATTAGGTGATCCATCAACACTATAGATCAACATATCCCTATTGAGATGCTTTTCCTCCAATGCCGCAAGTGACCCTAAAGCAGCAGGATCATTTAACGACATAATGACATCAAAATTGCGATGTTCATCGATATATTGCGAGACTTTTGGCATAGCAATTTCTGTTTGTCCTAAGACATCAATACGATCAACAATTTGATACTCAGGATGTGCCTTTATTGTATTTGTAAAGCCATTGATACGATCAACTGCCGAATTAGCGCTATTATGCGTCAGTAATAAAACTTTTGCTTGTGTTCTTCTTTTCATTAAATCCTGAGCACAAATAACACCTGCATGATAGTTGTCAGATACAATTGTGCTATCGACAAATTGACTATCACTTAACTGAGAATCTACAACAACAATGTATATCCCATCCTGTTTAGCTTTCTTTAATGCTTCAATAAGATGTTTATTATTCCCTTCAACAGGATTAATAATGATTGCATTCACACCTTCTTCTCTCATGGCATTGATCTGACGTATTTGTTTATTAACATCTAATTCTGGATCACGTACAACAAGCTTACAATTATTCTGTGAAGCAATTTTCTTTACCTCAGAATTAATAGCTTCATAAAATGTATTATTCATTGTCATATATGTTGTCCCTATGACAATGGAACGTTCTGTAATATTTGAGAATGTGTAGACTGTATAAATTATTAAAGACGTTGAAAGAAAGATAATCATCCATACAATTTTGGATCTTATATGCATATAAAACACTCCCCTATTTGAAACAAATTATACATTATCAAAATGAATACAATCAATATGACAAATGTCACATTGATTGTATTGTTGTAATGAGATTCTTTTTAGAGAGCAAGATTTATATTTTTATCAGTATTGTCACTCATGCAAACACAATCTCATCATCATACGGATTCCTTTTGTGCTTTATTAATTTGATAGGCCAGAGCAATTTACATATATCATATTAATTAACAAAAAACCTATCCCACTTATATAGGGAAATAGGTCAATTAATCTTTTAAACAAGTTATTGGAACAACATAGACACCATCATCTCTTCGATATGCATATTTTCCTTTTCCTACCAATACCATCATAAATGATGGCTCTTTCATTCTATCAGTGTCAATTGTATCTTTAAGCTTTTTTAGTGTTTTTGCTCCATGCTCAATGTTATCATCACCGCCAAGTTTTATTTCTATCAAACCATATCGTCCGTCCCTCAAATGGATAACAGAATCACATTCTAATCCACTCTTGTCACGGTAATGATAGACCGTTCCCTCCAATGCATCTGCATAAACTCTTAAATCTCTAATACACATTGCTTCAAAAATAAAACCAAACGTATTAAGATCTCTAATCAAGTCATATGGTCCAAGGCCTAAAGCAGACACTGCAATAGAAGGATCAACAAAATATCTTGTATCCGTTGTGCGGATTGCACTTTTTGATCTTATATTTGGATTCCACGCTGGCATATCTTCTATGACAAAAATCTTTTTGAGTGCATTGACGTAGGAAACGATGGTATTTGTAGTAAGATTCTCAGAATCATTAGCTCGAATATCTTCTTTCATTGCTTCATAACTTGTTTGTGATCCCTGAAAGCGTGCATATGATCTCATAAGTCTTTTGGCACGTTCAGATTCTCTATTGACACCATCAACTCTAGATATATCTATATTTACAACAGCATCATAATAATCATAAGCTCTATCTAACGCGATAGATTTATCAACATTAAGAGCAGTTGGCCAGCCGCCTCTACACGATAAATACGCAATCTCTTCAATATCATCCTTTTGGTTCATATCAAAGAGATCCTCTTTTCCATCAAATAATTGTTTTAAACTAATACCACCACTCGAATCACCAGATTCATATAAGCTCATTGTTCTCATCTTAACCCATGCAATACGTCCAGTTCCTGAATGGAATATTTTAGAACGATCTGCCGGGACAGCAGAGCCTGTCAAAATAAACTGGCCAAATTCTTTTCTATGATCTACTTCAAATCTAACAGCATCCCATATCTCAGGTGCAATCTGCCATTCATCTATTAATCGTGGTGTTTCTCCCTGCAATAATAGACTAGGTTTTAATTTCGCAAGTTGAAGATTTTGTTCACGCTCATCTGAATTAGCCATATAAAGAACACTGGCTGCTGCTTGCTCAGCAGTCGTTGTTTTCCCGCAAAGTTTAGGTCCCTCAATAAGTACCGCTCCTATTCCTTGTAATTTCTTTTTTATTATATTATCTGCAATTCTCTTCTTATATTCATTCATATTCATAGCTAATCCTTTCATAAATTCATTTTAAATAAAAATGTTGTAGATTTCAACTCTATTGAGTGATTTGGCGACTTTTCATTATATGATTTGGCGTATTTTCATTGAGTGATTTGGCGAGTTTTTATTGAGTGATTTGGCGTTTTTATATTAATATTAGTTATATGTTTTCTATTAGTATTTATTAAGGTAGAAAAAAAGCGGTATAGACCGCTTTGGGATATTATTTGATTTGTGTTAACTGGCCATCTTCCATGCGATAGATCTTGTCAGCTAGATCTAGTACACGTTCATCATGCGTAACCATGATAGCTGCTTTATTACGTTTGTGTACTTCCATTTGAATCATTTCAACTGCATGTCTGCCTCTTTTGGAATCAAGTGATGCTGTTGGTTCATCGGCAAGAATCAATTTTGCGTTTGAAGCAAAAGCACGGGCAATAGCGACACGTTGTCTTTCACCACCAGATAAGTGAGATGGATACTGACCAATAATATTATCAATGCTCAGTTCTTTAAATAGCTTTTTGACTTCCTGTGGGTTTGTGCCTAGTAAGGCAGTAAGCTGTTCTCCGGCTTTAAGATAAGGAAGAAGCTGGTGGTTCTGGAAAATAAAGCCGATATTCTCTTTACGTATATCTGTCCATTTCTTCTTTGGAAGAGCTGAGACCTTTTCACCACATAGTGTTATATCACCATGATCACTAGATAACATCATACCGGCAATATTTAATAATGTACTCTTACCACATCCTGATGGACCAACAATAGCTACAAATTCACCTTCATGAACTTCTAGGTTAATATGATTAAGAATGACACGTTCACTCTCACCATCCTGATACTTTTTGACAATATCATTTAATTTTAAGACTGTCTGACTCATTCAAAATCACCTCCGATAATTTTAGCTGGATCAATTTTTGCGACTCTTATAACTGTGGCAAGTGAGCCAAGTATTGAAATCAAGATAAATGACGCTAATACCAATATGACTTGTGAAGGCACAAGGAAGAATGGCATTGTGGCTGGTAAGGCTTGACTCATTAAGAGAACAAGGACACCGGCGATAAGAGCACCACTAATACTAATTATACATACCTGAGAAAGAATAAATCTCACTAAACGACTCATTCTTGTACCAATAGCTTTAAGAACACCAAATTCTTTTTCTTTCTGGAGATTAATAATGAAGAAGAAGATTCCAATAATAAAGGCTGTAATAACGACAAGTAACCATTCGACCATTGTGATGGTCATTTGTTCAGCTTGATAACCTGGTAATGATTTAATGATTTCTTGTTTTGTATATGTCTTTGTGCCTTTGATTGTTTTCTTAGCTGATCCTTTTATGGCATAGGCATGGACTGTGTTATTGAACATAGGATTTGCTTCTTTCATGATTGCTTTGTAGCTATCAGTTGAAATATAGGCAACAGAGACATGTCCATACATAGCATCTTTTGTAAAGCCAACAACCTTAAATGAAATACCTGAATTAGCATCTTTTATTGTATCGTTGAGTTTAATGCCTTTACTTTCATAATCATCATCTAAGACAATTGTATTTGTCTTGTTTGTAAGCTTGTGGCCCTTATAAACATCGACATTCAGATATGAAGATGGATTAATGGCGAAATAAGTAACATCAATCTTCTCATCATCATTCTCCTTTTGAAGATACATACGCGTAATATCAATAGGCGTAGCCTTCTTGCCATAAGTATCTTTTACTGCATCAGATTGTGTTGTTGTGAGATTGGATACAGTTATGAGTTTCTCAGCATCATCACTTAGTATAAAGTGTTCTGCATTCATATTCTCTACACCTGATGAAACAGCTCTTCCTAAGCCTTGTACAAGACCTGAAAGAAAGAGAACCATGAACATCATTAATACAACAATAATTTCTATAAAAAGATATTTCTTCCAGTTATATTTTAATTCTTTCCACGCTAATCTCATGATTAATCACCTTTCTTATCTAACAAGGCAATCATAGTCCTTTAGTTATAGAAAGTAAATATTTTTATCTATTTAATTTTGCACAAATTATTTTAATTCACCTGCTAATTCAAATCCCTTCTTTGCGGCAATAACGGCAATGATTTCATTAATGACAGCTGCTGCCGCAATTGTTCCTTGGACAATACGTACAAGTGGTGGTGCACTTTGTAATGTTGTACAGGCAATGGAAGTGAAGACTAAGGAAACACCGGAATGGGGCAGAAGCGTTAAGCCAAGATACTTTTTGACAGTTTCAGGCATATGCATGATGGTTGCACCCAGTCTTGCCCCACCATTTTTACCTGCTGCTCTAGCAACAATATAGACAAAAGTATAGAAACCAGCCCCAAGAATAAGATGATAATCAAGAGGTGCTCCTAAATCTACAATGGATATCAATAAACTGATGGCCAGTATTGGATTATAAGCCTGAAGGAGTAATTGTCGCTTCTCTTCATCAATCATATTGGAAAGAACACCAGAATAAGCAACCCCCATCAACATATAATTCAAGGTAATCCCCTTAAGTATTTCTTTATTCAGATACACGCCAATACCAACAATAACAGTAATACCTAATAATAGCGCAATAAGATTCATCTTTGTATCTTGAGATTTTCTTAAAACCAGACCAACTAAATAACCAATAGCTCCGCCTAAAATTATTGGAAGAAAAATCATCACGGGGATCATATAAAGTGGTAATGATCCACTTGCAACCTGATGTGCTACGAAAGCATTCACACTAAAGAAAACCACAATTCCCACAACATCATCTAAGACAGCCATTGGTAATAGAGTATCTGTTACTGGTCCATGCGTATTGAATTCTCGCACAATTGAGAGGGCTGGAGCAGGGGCTGTTGCCAGAGCAATCCCACCAAATACGAGGGCAAGATAGATAGGTACACCCTGCAAGGCAAAAATAATACCAAAAACCACACTGACAATCACAAAAGTTCCTAATGATTGTGTCAATGTCGTCACAAAGAGTGCCTTCCCATAAGTACGCAATCTTTTCACAATTAATTCAGAGCCAAGCATAATACCAAATGCACATTGCATCCAACATATAATAAGTTGATAACTTGAAGTATTCCGTAATTGATCTGAAAGCAAATTGGCTGCTTCAGGTCCTAAAAGCATTCCGGCAATAAGCCAGCCTAGTATTGAAGGCAATTTACACTTCTTGATGAGTATGCCTGCAAAATAAGCAAGAATAAGCACCAACAACCATTTCACATAAAGCATTTTTTTCACACCTTTCTATTGACACTTTTCTCTTTATCTCCTACGATAATAGCAACATTTGTTGCTTTTTCAATATAGGTATCCTATAAAGCAACAATAGGTTCTTCTTTGTTGCTTTGGAGGTAGTTTGATGCGTAGAAAGAATTTAAATAGTGAGCTTATAAAGGAATATATGGTTGAGGCTTTATTGCTTTTGATGGAAGAGAAATCTTTTGAAAAGATTACTATTGGAGAGATTACTGATAAGGCTGGGGTCAATAGATCTTCGTATTATCGTCATTTTAATATGAAAGAGGATTTATTACGTTGGTATTTTTATAAGATTATTGGTGAGATTGAAAAAGAGAATGTGTCATTTCAAGATTATACTTATTCCATTTTCAAGACATTTCTTGCACATAAACGTGGCATTCTCATTATTCATCAAGCCAAGCTCTCTTATTTATTACTTGATGCACTTAATGCATGTTTCCATGTAGATACAACTGACACTAAATCCACCTTAGAACAGTTTCAGACTGCATGGCATGTAGGTGGTATTTATAATGGAATGTTATTGTGGTTTGAACACGGCATGAAAGAAAGTGCTCAATTAATGACAGATATCACCCTCTCTTTTCGACCAGCTGGCTCTCTTTCTTTAAGAGATATGAAAAAAGCCTAGTTTTCACTAGACTCTTCATTATTTAGTATATTTTCCATATCATCATACATATCACTTAAATACATATATTCCATTTTCTGCAGCAGTTCATCTTGTAGTGCTTGTAATCTCACTTCTAGCACATCCTGAATAGTTCTTCCAACCGGACAGTTCACATTAGGATGCTCATGCATCCTAAAGAGCTTTTGATCATGGCCTTCAACGGATTCAAAGATCATCCTCACCGAAATCTCTTCAGGCTTCTTATTCAAATATGTACCACCAACACCCGCTTTCACAACAACTAACCCAGAACTCTTTAAGTTAGCTAAAATCTTACGAATATTCACTGCATTCACACCGGTTGTATCCGCTAATACTTCGGATGTGATTTTTTCTTCATCCTGATATTTTTCAATATAAAGCAAGATATGCACAGCTGTAGCGAGCTTTCCAGAAAACTGCATGGTTCGTCCTCCTTATCCAATTACAGTTATTGTACCATGCATAAGGATCTTTCCTCTACCTCCACGTTCAGATTCATCACCCCAAGTTAAGAAAGCTGTTGCCTGAAGCTTGTTGAAATCTACTGTTTGAGCAGCTGTCATACCGTCCTGTTCAATCCAGTCAATATGATAAATACCTTCAGCGACTTCATAAGCCCAATATGGTTCAGTACCTGTTGTAGCTTCACCTTCAGCAACTTCAGAAAGAGCCTCCCATTTCAATTCATTTTCAGAAAGGTATGTCATGCGGTAATGTGCACCTGTCTCATACTTCACTTCTAACTGTTTTCCATTTAATTTTTCATACATTGTCATATTTTATCCTCACTATGTTGTAGCTGCAAAGACTACAACATATCATGTATTAGTTGTAGTGTCAACAACTACAACTAAAAAAGAAACTTATTTAGGTTCCTTTGTATGATTGTATCTGCTCTCTCAAGAACGAATGAACAAATAAAATTATAAAGTAAAGTCTATATGTAAGTCCTTTAGACTCCGTCGCCATTAATGATTGCTTTAATTCCATCCATTTTTTGCTTTATTTCATCTATCGTTAATTTTATTTTAATTACATTTACAATTTTCGTTAGTTTTAAAAGTGCAATTTTCAACAAAATCGTTAATTTTATGCATTAACACCCTACCTGAGAGTTTATTCATTTACATGACTCACCTTAAATACACTCTAAAAAACAAATATCCCTCCAGATTAATGAAGGGATATTTCTCATATACTTTCTAATGCATCAGGATCAAGAATAGTGATATGTTTTCCTGTGCGTTTGATGTAGTTGTGATCTTCCAAATATTTAAGCTTACGAGAGAGTGTTTCTGGTGTTGTGCCTAGATAAAGAGCAAGATCTTTCATTTTCATGAAAAGAGTTATGGATGACTGATTAGCTGAAATCTGCAACAAGTAATGGGCAAGTCGTTCTTCGACACGTTCCATTGAGAGAAACTGTGCTTGTTTTTCTAACTGAGCTGTTCTCTTTGCTGATAGTTCTAAGAGTTTGATGGCAATGGATGGATTTTCTAAAAGAGCCTGGTGAAATGCTTGTTGAGTTAGCGTACATATTTCCGTTTCTTCTAGAGCTTGTCCAAAGAGGGTATCGTTTGGTATATTGAAGAGCTGTTTTTCGCCTTCATAATCACCCTCTTTGAGCACACGTAAGAGATGTTCTTTGCCACTAATAGATAATTGATAGACTTTGATACTACCACTCGCTATTATATAAAGATTTTCATCACCTGGTTGAAAGACTAATTCGTTTTTCTTATAGATATGGTGATGTGTAAGATTCATGATTTCTTGTTGTGCTTCTATGGGAAGATGATTGAATAAGGGAACTTGGGCAATGCATAAATGTTCTGCCATAAGATAGCCTCTCTTTCTTATTGTGTTGAGATTTCATCAAAAGCTTTCAACATTTCATAGGTTGCTTTAAAAGTACCACATACATCATTCGGGATGAAATAGTCATTTGTAATTATACGTAATTGTGAGAATTCATTTGTAAGATCATATTGATTATGATTAATCTTATTCTGAATCTCTTTATAAATAGCACGTACTTTAAAAACTTCTGGATGATGTTGTCCATGTGCTTTCGTGATAGCTTTTGTATAGAGATCTAGTATTGCATTATTTGTGTTATAGAATGATTGTATCATAAATAGGCCTCCTTTTATTGTATTGATGCTTTAAGTACATCATAACCAATATGAACAACTGCCTGTCTGATATCCTTAATATCAGTAACAGTTTCATCAAATGTAAGTTTCGCTTTGCTGGCATTGAAGAGGACTCTGACACTATCCTGATCAACACCAGGAACACTTTTAAGTGCTCCTGTGATTTTCTGCATGCATGTTGGGCATGCAAGTGTTTCTAACTGTAAGACTGCTTTTTTCATATTCATCGACTTCCTTTCTGACTTTAGTTTACTTGAAGATCTTTTAATTAATAATTGATTTCTATCAAGTTTGTGATGTTTTAATAAACGCATTGCATTAAGAATAACGACCAAGATACTTGCTTCATGCACAAACATACCTATCGCCATATTCATAAAATCACTCGCAAAGATACTTGTGAGAAGAACCACAACAACCATTAAAGCTATAACAATATTTTCAATCATATTAAGGGTTGTTCTTCTAGCTAGAGAGAGGGCATAAGGGATTTTATGGAAATCAGAATGCATAATAACAACATTTGATGTTTCAATAGCGACATCTGTACCATTGCCCATGGCAATACCAATATCAGCAGAAGCGAGTGATGGACTATCGTTGATGCCATCTCCAACAAAGGCTACAATCTCTCCTCTATCTTGATATTTTCTTACAAAATATGCTTTGTCTTCTGGCATGAGATTACCATAGGCTTTACTCAATCCTAAATCCTTGTTGATAAGATCTACTGTTGTCTGGTTATCACCAGAAAGAAGAATAAGATTTTTAACACCCAACTTCTTTAGTGCCTGTAAGTCTTCTTTAACGCCTGTACGTAGCTGATCACGAATGCCTAATACAAGAGCAACCTGCCCATCTATAGCCATTATGACAATTGACTGACCATCTTCTTCCATTGTTTTAAGATCTTGTTCAACAACATCTGTTATATTTACATGAGATTGATAAAGTAAATAACGATTACCAATAAGAATATCATGAGCATCAACACTTGCTTGAATACCACTTCCAGAAATAACTTGAGTGGATGATACGGGTAGCGTTAAAACGTCTTGATAATATTTGACAATGGCTTTCGCAAGGGGATGACTGGATTCTTTCTCAATACTGATAAGATAACGATTTATAAGATGATGATCTTGTTGATAATAATGTGTGGTAATGACTTCTGGATTGCCATAAGTCAAAGTTCCCGTTTTATCAAAAAGAATACTGTCAACATGGCTGAATTTAGAAATCACATCACTACCTTTAAACAAGATACCATGATGCGCTCCATTCCCTATTCCTGAAACATGGGAGACGGGCACGCCAATCACAAGCGCCCCAGGACAACCTAGGACTAAGATGGTAATCGCTAAAGAGATACTTTGAGTAAAGATAAAGACAAGAAGGGATAATACAAGAATTGCAGGTGTATAATATTTCGCAAAACGATCAATAAATCGTTCCATTGATGACTTGGAATCTTGTGCTTCTTCTACTAAAGCAATGATTTTACCAAAAGTACTATCCTCACCTACTTTTTCTGCTTCTATCTGAATTGTTCCATCTTCAAGTATAGTTCCTGCAAAAACATCATCATTGATAGCCTTACTGATGGCTAAAGGTTCACCGGTAATACTTGCTTCATTGACACTGCCATGGCCATAGATGACCTTTCCATCTACGGGAATCTTGTCCCCTGTTTTCACAAGAAGACGATCAGCTTTTCTCACTTCATCGATGTCTACTTCTTCAAAGTTACCTTCTTCATTTTGACGCAAAGCGACACTTGGCGTAAGGGCAACAAGATTCTGAATAGCCGAACGTGTCTTTGTTAATGTCTTTTGTTCTAGATAAGCTCCAAAGAGGAAAAGAAAAGCAACAATTGCAGATTCTTCAAATTCTTGAATGACAAAAGCTCCTAGTATCGCTATGGTGACAAGTAAATCAATACTGATAACCTTCACTTTTAATACTGATATAGCCTGCATGAGAATTGGAAAACCACCAATAAGTGATGCCAACAACAATAATAAATCAGCAAGCTGTTTATTTTTAAAGAACCATTGTATCATTAAAGCAAGCAACACTAATAACCCTGTAATAAATGTAATGTTCTGACGATTTTTTAATAACCATTTTTGCATGATATCAACCTCCTTTGATGGCTTTAGTATAGCGAGGAAGATGTTATAAATAATTGATGGATATCAAGATTATGAAAAATATTTAAAAATAGCATAGTACGCAAAAGGCATAATCTCCTGTTAGAAGATTATGCCTTTGAAGAGTTTCTTGAACTGGAATTTTAAATTCCAGTTCAGGATATGATGTCAGGAAGTAAGTCCTACAAGCGAAATTTCAATACCAAAGATCAATAAACTGAAAGTTATAATCAAATGTTTTAGATTTACATTTGTCCATTGTGTTAATTAATATGTTCTATACGTCTTCTCTAGACATTTTCAATTAACCACTGTCCTCTCCATGCGCCCTGATGCAATTCCTCTACTTCTACATAGCCAAGGTTATTTTCTATATGTATGACTTTATTTGGTTTCCATCTATTAACAAATCTTACATATGCATCAAATTTCTCTATTTTCCATTGTGCACTCCAATATGTTTCAGGAATATTCCCATGTTCTAAATAATCCTTTTGATTCTCTATATGTAAATATTCACCAGTAGACACATTTTGAACGATGAAATACTCACCTTTAGGAATAAGTTTCCATTTTTGTCTCTTCTTTTCATCAGTTGTTAATAATACTTTATCAGAATTTTCTTCAATATAAAGCGCTTCGCTTGTTTCTCGATTTACCAAGGATCGTGTTGGTAAACTATAACCATCTTTACGCTTATATACTCTAAAGTAATCAATTGACCACTCTTTTGGATAGACATTGTTAGCCTTTCCTGAGCCAGCATCAGTATAAATATTCAATATAGTTCCCATTGGATAGTCGGGTGCTTGATTTAATTCCTTATAAAGTTCACCATCAAAATAGAACTTTAATGATCCTGGTGACCAATCCAGTCCGTATGTGTGATATTGCTCAGTCAGATCACTTGCAGGTGCTTGCTCTTCTTGTATAAACCAATTTGTTGTTTGAAAGAATGGATCATTCCACCCGAATGTAGCTAGTCGCCATGTATTAGGCTTACTGAAGAATGTTTCAATTATATCAATTTCTCCAGTTTGTTTAGAATCAAACCAGTTATTGGTGTCATTTTGCATTCCGACCATCCACCATGCTTGATGTCCACCACCACTAACATTCGAAAATTTTGCTCTTATCTCAAAATAACCATATGTAGTTACGTAGCCTGTCCATTCCTTCTGATTGCTTTTAAGAGTGCTACTACCACTAAAATTATGAATCCAGTTCTTATTAAAGCTCATTATCGCACTTGAGCGGACAGTTCCATCAAGTTCTGGTGCCCAAGGTTTTTGATCTTTGTCAATATATTCCACTAACTTCCCATCTTCCAATCTTATATTACCTTTAGCATTTTGTGGATTCGAAGTCCAATGAGGCAAATAATAATCTGTCCACTTTGTTCTATCTAATGTATCACCTTCGAATTCGTCGTGAAAATCAAGATAGTAACCGTCTTTAATTGGAATGATTTCTTCTGCTTTTACAATGGGATTCATATGTATTAATGAAATTACAGTCAATACTATAATGGTTATTTCATAAGCTTTACCTATTTCAATTCAGGCCAGTATTGCTTATTCGCTTCATAAAGTTCATCAAGAACTTTCTTACCAATATTATAATTAGGTATTGTTTTATTCAACATGACAGCTTCTATAGCTGCTTGATAACTACCTGTGAGGGCTGCTTCAACAGTCTTTTTTTCATAAGCTTTTTGCATTTCCATTAAGCCTTTTTGGAACGTTGGGATTTCACCGACATTAATAGTCTCAGCACCATGACTGCCTATATAGGCTGGTATTTCTACAACGGCATTCACGTCAAAGTTAGAGATAGCGCCATGGTTCATCATGTTGACCGTGAAACGCTCATGTGTGTTATGAATGATGGCATAAGCGATATCAACAATATAATTACCATGAACGCCAGCATGTAATGATGAGTCTTTGGCACTCTTTTGAGCAATCACTCTACGGCATTCTTCATAAATACGTTTCTCTCTACCTTGCATAACATAGTCACCACGAGTAAATGTTATATCATCTTCTTTGACCATGTCGTCTGGCGTCAAATAATACTGTAAATAGCAATTAGGGAAATATTCTGGGAAGCGTTTAAAGAGTTGAATCATACGTTTATAGGTATCAATCCAGTATTGATCCTCCGTTGTTTCTTCATTAGAAATGAGCAACGTATCAATCTTACCTGTTAGTACATCTTCACGTAATTGTGGTAATAAGTCCTGTCCATTTTCATCATATACAGCACTCCACCATCCAAAATGATTCAAGCCAAAATATTTAAAAGTTAAATCATGTATATCTTTGTTGAAATACTTTGCGATTGCCCCTTCAATAGAGACTGGCATATCACAAATACAAAGCACTTTCGCATCAGGAAATTCATGATAAATAGCTTCCGATAAGATAGCTTCAGGATTGGTATAATTGAGGATCCAAGCATCAGGACAAATTTCCTGTGCTTTAGCGACAATTTCCAATACAGCTGGAATAACACGCATCGCAAAAGAGAATCCCCCTAATCCACATGTCTCTTGACCTACAACACCATTTCTTAAACAAATCTTTTCATCGATTGCACGTTGCTTATTAAGACCTGGACGTATCTGCATGAAGAGGAAGTTGGCATCTTTTAAAGCTTCTTCAATATCTGTGGTATAAGAAACATGAACGGGTGAACCTGTTTCTCCATAGTACATCTTTGTATACTGGCCTAAAAGCGATACACGTTCTTCATCATTGTCATATAGTACTAAATCTGTTAAATTCAGTTCTTTTGCACGTTGTCTTAAAACTTCTAAAATACCTGGTGATTGTGTGGAACCACCACCTACCATTACAAATTTATTACCCATATTATTCACCTTTCAAATAATCTTCAACAGCTTCTCTTACCTCTGTTACACCTAAACCAATGACAATTTGAATATGTTTTCCTTTATCAACAATACCTGATGACTTCACTTTCTTCTTTAAGATATCCATATTCACTTTATTCTCATCTTTGACATCTACCCTCAGTCTCGTATAACAATTCATAATATTACTGATATTCTCTTTACCACCTAATCCTTCAACAATATTAATCACTTGTGCTCGATCTACATTTGTAGATGATGAAGTCTTTTCTTCAATGACTTGATCATCATCCATATTTTCTCTACCCAGTGTTGGAATATTTAATTTTACAATTAAATAACGGAAGACAAAATATTCCATAACAGCAGTAATCACAAAGACAATTGGAATAAAGTATTGTTTACCAAGAGCAGCTGGGAAGGCAAAGCTATTAATAATCATATTAATACCTGTATCAAACTGTATAGAAATACCAAATAAATTCGTTATCAACAAGCTTAAACCATAAACAACAGCATGTGCTAACCAAAGAATAGGAGATAGGAATAGGAAGAGGAATTCTAATGGTTCTGTTACACCAGCCATAAATGCTGTTACAACAGTTGGAATTAATATGCCAGCCACTTTTTTACGATTTTGTGGTTTAGCTGTTTTCCACATCGCAAAGGCGATACCAATTGGTAAAGAAATAGAGCCAAAGTTTGCAAGATAGCCAATAGAAGGATGCATGCTTGTAATCGAACCTGCATGGCCTAACTCAGCTAACCAGATATTATAGGCACCATTATAGACATGGCCTGCTATATGGGCTGTACCACCTAATGGTGTATAGAAGAGTGGCATCCATAAGAAATGATGTAAGCCTAAAGGTAATAGTAGGCGATTGAGGAAGCCATAGAAGAAGAAACCAATTGATCCCGTTGTCGTTGTCGTCTTAACAATCGCTTCAACAAGCTTATTCACAACAGGCCAGATATAAGTAGCAGCAATGGCAAGAATAATTGTCACAAAGATTAAGATAATATAAACTGACTTTGTTCCTTCATAAGGTGCTAAGTACTTGTGAAGCTTAATATCACCAAACTTATTCACCATCACACCAACAAGACAGCCAATCATAATACCTAAGAAGACACCCATATCAACAACCTGTAAGCCGAGGATTGTTCCCTGTCCTGTACCATAGAGACCAAACTCACCTGCTTTCGCAAGACGATGTGTGAGTGTCAGCCAAGAATTATTTGCGAACAAGAAGATCATAAATGTCACAATACCTAGTATGGCTGCATCAGTCTTATACTTAGGCTTTGCAAGTGCCGCAGCAATACCAACCGCAAAGATCACACTTAGCTGACCAATCATCCCTCCCGATAAGATATTGAAGATAAAATTACCAATATCTTTTGTAAATTGTGGCATAAATTCAAGTTTTAAGATTGCACAAATAGAAAGAACGATACCTGTTACAGCCATAAACATTACCGGCTGAATAATAGCTTTAGAGAATATACTTGCGGATTTCATGAATTTTTCTTTCATACTTTTTCTCCTGAAATAGTGCCATAGTGACACATTTGTATTTGATACTTATTAAAGAGTTGTGCAACATCTTCATCACACAACAATGAGACTTCTTTTATTCTTGCGATATTAAATGATGATTGAAAATAAAGCGTTTCATCAACATATGCAGGATGGACCATGAGTTCTGTCACACCCTCTCCTATCTTCTTTAAAACAGCTTCAATTTCATTTAGACATGCATTTTGATCACTTTTAAAACTATGACTGATATCACGTATGTGAGGATAATTACAAAGATCTAATAATCCTTTTACATTTTTCTGATAAGGTAGCTGGAGGTTGTCTTCTAGCAAATTAACATTGCGAAAAGGTAAACCGTATTTTTGTGCTATTCTTAATGTAATCTCATAGTTTTCTTTAAAGGCATGTAAGTGATGATGGCTATCAAGATGTGTAAGTTTGACATCATGTGCAAGTAAATAATCAATTTGTGTACACCACTCTTCATAGATTTCTTCATCATCCATTTTACTTCTATTAAGTTGGTAATTTTTTAGGTTATAGAATCGACCTTGCTGACTAATGGTTTGACCTTGTGTTAAACTATAACCACAGGTTAATGTGAGATGGGCACCTACCCCCAAGCCTGGATGACTTTTGCATAGCGTAATTGCATGATCACAGCCTGGCATATTGGCCATAAGGGTTGTTGAGGTTAGTATTCCATCTTCATAGGCTTTGATAATGCCAGCATTCACAGCTGGTGAATAGCCAAAGTCGTCAGCATTAATTATGACGCTTTTCATTTTCTTACTCCCTCTGTTATATTCTGTTTAGTATATGTACATTTACTTCACAAGCAAAGTATAGTATACTTTTGGAAGCGTATACAATAGTTTGCGTTGCTATTGGAAGTGCTTGCGTTTCTTGAAAATATTTTCAGGAGGTGACTCGATATGTCCACTATTTATCACTTTGATCGTCTTTTTCCCAATAATACTTTTTATCCCGAAGACGAAATCACAATCAACAAGATCTTCACAATGATTCAGAATGGAGAAAATCTTGATATCAGGAATATTGCTGAAAAGAATTACACATCCATTTCCTCAATAAGCCGTCTTGTGAAAAGAACAGGTTTGAAGAACTATAAAGAATTCATCTATTATCTTCAACAGATTGTTAAAAACAAAACAGATCATCAACTAAGTGAATTACCTTTTGCCACAACAACAAGCAATTGGGAAGATATTGGACAACAATTACAAACAGCTTTCAAAGAAAAGAAAGTCTTTCTCTTTGGTGAAGGCTTTTGTCAGTTTCTTGTCAGTTACACATATCGTAAGTTATTACTTAAAAGAATCTATGCGGTTGATCTTAATGGTGTAGAAATTAGCACAGTCTCTGATGAAACACCCTATACATTAATTACCTTCTCACATTCAGGAGAAAATAAGCGTGGGCTTATTAAGATGCATGAATGTAAGCAATATGGAGGCAAAGTTATTGCGATTACTGCCGCAAGCAATAGCAGTTATCAAAAAGAAAGTGATTATTGTATTATTGTTGACAGCAACTCTAATACAACTGACTATGAAAACAAATATCTTAATTACTTCTTTGGTAACACACTAAATCTCATGGAATATTTGATTGATAATTATGTGGAAGATGATCTAAAAACAGGCAAACATGAATAAAACACCCAGAGGCTTATTCTCCTGGGTATTTTATATAGCTTAAATTATATCACGAACAATCCATTGTATTCATTCTCTATTTTAATAGCTGAAGATTGACCTACTTTTTCTAATAATTGTTGGGATACAAGCTTATTTTATAATCTTATGCATGTAGACTTATTAACATGTAGTTCCTTTTCACTCTCTATTCATCTCACCATGGATACTCAATATTTTAACGCACTAACTGTTTTCAAAAATGATTTTACAGATTTTTTCATCTTCAACGTTAAAGGCTTGAAATAAAGTATATACATTGTTTATACTACTTTTGAAGAAAGGAATGATTTGTATGGAACAAAAAATCACTAAATGGGGAAACAGCTTAGCAGTTCGTCTCCCAAAACATTTATGCGATGACTTGGATCTTTCAAATGGTAGTACTGTTGATATTCGCAAGAGTGATGACGGACTGTCGATTATTATTACAGCTAAGAAAGAAAGGAAGACAATCGACGAGCTTTTTGAAGGTTATGATGGGCCAAAACTTAAGGAAGTGGATTTTGGAGAACCAGAAGGAAGAGAGGTGTGGTAGCTGATGGGCAATATTCCCAATCAAGGTGACATTATTAAAATTAACTTTAACCCAACCTTAGGGCATGAACAAAGAGGTTTTAGACCAGCCCTTGTGGTCAGTAATATAGAATATAATAGATATACACAATTTGCGATTCTATGCCCCATTACTAATTCTACTGGTAAATATCCTCTTAATGTAGATTTAGATAATCGAACACAAACGACTGGTACCATACTCTGCAGTCAAATAATAGCTCTCGACTTATCAGCAAGAGAATGGTCATACGTTGAAACACTACCAGCATACTTATTAAAAAAAGTAAAAAATATAATTTTAGCTGAAATCGAATAAACTTCATTAAAAAAGACAGATAGATTTTCCTATTCTATCTGTCTTTTCTATGTGAATTCTTTGCAATTGTTATACTTAACTCGTTCACATATGTATTTAAGATAACATTGACATGTAATTTTATCATATGATTTCTTGCTGAAATGAAATCACCTAGGCATTTCTTTTATTCTTGAAAAGCAATATTGTTGACAGAAACACCAAAAATTTAAACAATGCAGTCGCTAAATAATACTATTTATAAATTATAGCGCACATAGGAATTAAGATAGATATATGCATAGTCTTCTATTTATTTCAAAAATTTGATTAGTATCTAATTGTTCTCAAAATATGAATTGATACGAGACAATTGAAACAGACTCAAATTAGATGTATTTCATTATGAACGAAACTAGAGTATATGCAGTTATGCATATCTCTATTTTAACTTATACTTGATAGCTGAAGATTGACCTATTTTTTCTACTAATTGTTGGGATATGAGCTTATTTAATAGTCTTATGCACTTAGATTTATTAACATGTAGTTCCTTTTCAATCTCTTCTCTACGCATTTCACCATGAATACTCAATATATTGTAGATTCTTAATTCATCTTTAGTTAAGTTTATTTCTTTCAAGATAGGTAAAGTGATACTGATTGTACTTGGCGTTAGTATGAACTCTGGTTTCATCAACGAATCATTATAGAGTGCTTTAATTCTTCTTATGCCAGTACCAAAAGACTCAATATAACGTAGTCTAAAGAAAATATTCCCTATTTTAGGATTTCTCAATACAGATATATTGCCATTTTCATAAGCTTCTTCACTTAAACCATTTGGAGAAGTTATTGTAATATATTCAGGATGCATCGCAATATTTATATGTGCATTGTTATCATATGATCTGTGTACTATTGCATTCGCAAGTGCCTCTCTAAATGCTTTTTGAGGAATAAGATATTTACGTTCTCTTGTCATTCCATTAATAATCTCTTGTGAATAATATAATGAAAAGACTTCTTCTGTCTTCTCAAATAATGTAAGCAATGAGGCATGTTCAAAGGTTCTACGATCCAGGACGACATCTTCGCTCTCACCAAATCTCATAATATCAATACCCTTACAATCATTCTTATCCGCAAAGAGCTCAGCACACTTATTATAGCCTTTGTGATAGTCATAAAGACCTAATGTAATAAGTGTATCCTTATTGAAATCTTTAATACCTAATTGTTTTTGAAAATATGATTCTAGTACATGAAAAGTAAGATCCTGATTTTGTGCTTGTAAATCTTCATAATTTACATTCATTCCCTCTAGAATTAATCGATTAAGTTCTATACGATCAATTTCTATTGTGGAACTATCCTTTCGACAATAAGCTTTGTTCTTATAATAATAGGGCTTATCTAGACCTTCTTCGACAGTTAAAATTATTAAGTGTTTATCATGATCTTGCGTAAGTCTATAAGAAGGGTGCGGTGTGATATTGTCATTAATTGAATTTTCGATATTAAGACATAATTGATCTAAGTCATTAATACCTACTATGACTCCATCATCATTTACACCAAATATAATTCTACCCGTGCCATAATTCGCATATGCACTAACTGTTTTCAAAAATGATTTTGTGAGTGTTTCTTTATATTCTAATGTCTTATTTTCTCGTTCCATACTCTAGGCCCTCAACTATTCATATTATAATCCCGTTGCATCTCGTTTGCAACGTGATACGTTCTCGTTGCACTTTTTTATGATACGAGATTAGTTCTCGTTGCATTTTAGGCATAATACAGCATTTTAATCCCCATTATATCCATAAGACCCTAAATATCTCACATTTCATATATATGCATTTGATGTATTCTATGCTTTAAATATATTATTCTATCTTTTTATGACTTATTCGATAGGGCTCGTTGCATCTTGTTTGCAACGAGATATATTCTCGTTGCACTTTTTATGTTACGAGATTGTTTTAATGTATCATTTTATGACGGTTTCTTATCGACTCCATTTTTCTACATACTGTCAACTGTGTCTCATTCAGCAGGTCTTGTTAAAGAAATGGAATGCCTCTATGCTAGAGGATTTGGTGATATTGTGAGTTAATCACAACATATAATGGAATTCCTAGTTTCTGCAAAATATCTACTGCTTCCATTTTAATATGCGTTTCTATATTCGCACTGACTGTTGAATCTTTTATGACAATCACCTCCTTTTCTTCATTTGTAATACAGCTTTAAAAACAAGACTTTCATTTTTGCATACTACTTACATTCAACTTTTAAAGACTAGATACCCTATTTACTTGTACAAAAAAGGCAGATAGATGTCTTGTATTCCATCTGCCCTTTGATTTCATGAAAAGTCTTTGTTTTTTGTCATGATATGTAAAGATCACACATAGACTTCTAATGATAGCTGTTATCAGAAAGCTTATGATTCGATTTCTTTTAGAAGCTGAATCACCTGTATCATTTCTTTCATACCTGATCAACAACAATGTTTACACAATTACCAAAGGTGACAAAAGCCCAAATAACATTGCCAATATATTTATTGTCGTAGCTAAAATAAGCATTACCATAATTCATTATTCTTTAATGGTCGTTCATTTCCTGCCAAATATACATCTTGTCAGCTACTACTTGTACATACAATTTAGATTCTGAGTTTGAAGCTTTTAAGTAATGTGCTGATGATAAATCAGTTAATTCTTTCACATTATACTCTTTTGGTACATCTGAGCTAGGATACATTTGATCAACGATATTGCCTTTTTTGAATTTTGTTGGTGTATCTGTGTTGAGTTCATACACACAATAACGTGTTTGGACTTTTTTGTTGTGATAGAAAAGAAAACGATAGTCTTGGATTTCTTCAATGGAATAGAGTTGTTTATTGACTTGAGGAAGTTTGATTGAGAAATCTTTTTCAAATGTACTAATAGGGATGTTATTCTTGACTGTTGTGACTGGTGTTGTTCCTTGTTGAATTCCACCAACAACTGTGGCAATACACAATACGATTACTGCTATTACAGCAACAATGACAATAATCTTCACTTTCTTATTCATTTTTCGTTCTCCATTCTTATATAGAATTACTGTATCATAAAAAACTATAAAGATGTACTAAGCAAACACAAAATCACAAAAACAAATACTATCCAAGCATATATTTTCTGCTTTCTTGTTCCTTCAAAGAGTTTTGGTTTTCCAAAAATAAATGTTATGGGCTTTCCAAATTTACATTCAAATAATACAACAACTGCAATAATAGCTGCTATAACAACATGTGCTTCATCAAATGTAAAATGAGATAATATATTTGACATGAACATTTAATTCCTTCCTACTTCTTACTTTACTATAAAATACTTCATCAAAAATAATTTATTTGATACGATATTTATCAAAGACCTTATGTGTATCAAGATGAATCTCTTTGAAGAATAAAAAAGGCAATTCTAAACAGGAACTGCCTGAGTTATTTTTCTTTGCTCTCATAGAGAACTTACATTCAATCTTCCATTATTTTATATGTTCTTTAAGCTTTATAAGCAAAATGTTTGATGTAAAATATAGGTTTATTGTTCCAATTGCCTCAAAAAATCTTCTATTATTACCAGAATAATAGTCATGATAAGGGAGTTTATATGACAATATCACACATATGCATCCTACTACAACTGCAATAAGAAAACTAATAATACGATTTTTTGTTGAAACCACTCCAAATGAATTATTTCTTTCATATATTATCAACGCCAACGATGATAATAATACCAATGGTGACAAAGGGCCAAATAACATTGCAAGAATACTAAGCGCCATAATTATAACGATTATTACCATAATTCAATATACCCACTATTAGGAACAATATCTACAGAATCAAACTTTTTTGCTAAAAAAGTACCTGGATCTAGATATGTATCTATTATCGATACCACAAATGAACCTATCCACTTCCCTAATGTTTTGGCTCCAACCCTAGTCAATACACTCACTATTTTAGAAGAAAGATGTTTCTTAACCCACTTCTTTGCTCCTTGTTTTCCTAACTTCTTCACGAGTTCACCTATGGATCCAACTCCCGTTGCTATCAAAGTAGCTGTTATTACAATATTCAAAGCACTTCCCAAAGCACCTACGGAAATAAGTCTCGTAGCTTTTTTCTTTCCCTTTGCTTTGTATTTTATCATGCTATCTTGTTTAACTAAATAATCATTTCCTAAAATCATTTTCAGCTCATTTATAAATTCCTCTTTACTTACTCCTTGCTTATCCAAAGAAGATTCTTGCCTTTCATATTCTTTTTCTAAAAGAATATTGTAAAGATCTCGTTCTTTTTCATTCATTTTGGTCATGTCATACTGATGTTTAGCTATATCCAATCCCTTATAAGTAGTAAGTTCATTGTTTGTTAGAACAATTCTATCAATTTCACTTTTATTACTTTCATATGCATAAATTCTGCTTATTTCCTTAAAGCCTACAACACTTATAGATAAAACAAAAGCAAGAATGCTTGCAATAAATTTTCTCAATTTTATGTGCATTTTTTTGTTCTCCTTTTCTTTAATTCATATTTTAACCAGTTCAATGGCTTAAGTGGTGAACAATAAATTTTTGTACCCTTGAAGATTATTTATAACCTAGTTATTCGAATCACCCCATAAGTTCAAACAATGAAAACTTCTCTAATGTATAATTTCTTATTAAGAAATCAATCTTTAATAAAGACATTGAAGATTTTTTACAGCTGCTTTTGAATGCCTGTACTTAAGCAGTAACTATAGTAGCAATAAATGTTATATGACATGTAGCAAAAACTGATTCTCATTTGCTTTATCATCATTCATATTTCTTATGATTAATGTACTCTTCAAAATAAGAGCTTGTTGTAAATTGACAAAATAATTATATTAGTTATCTTTTACTTAGTAAACTACTATATTTAGAAAGCAATACGACTAGGTTTCAATGATTTATTAATAAACACTAATTCCGCTCAAGCAAATTTTTAAACCCTTGTTTGAAACATATGCCTTTTTGATATTAGTTGCTATATAGCTTGAACTAAAAGTACTTGCTACACAGGCAGCAATTGCTCCAACAGGTCCTACCGTTGCTCCAATTGCTATCATTGCACCAACAATAGCAATTGGTCCTATCGTAATAGCCTTCTTGAAATATTTTCTTACTTCTTTTTTATTTAATAATATACTCCCATTTTTCACTTTGACTCTTGCTGGCTTTCTTATGCATTCTACAGTAGAGTTAACGTTTGACTCATCAATTAACTGTTTTATAAATTTTTGATCAGATTCATTAAATTCATATTTCTCCATCATTAACTGAATATCTTGTTTACACTTCATCTTCCCATCAACAAGATAGAATTCTTTTATAAATCCAGTTTCAATAAATACATTATTATATTGCTCTAAAACTGCACTTATAGTGGAAGAATTACCTATAAATCCACGAGCCTCAACATTTCGGATGTTACTGACACTACATATCAAAAGCATAAAAATACAAAGAAAAGTTTTCCTCACAATAATCTTTCTCCTTTCCAGAATCAATTATAGTGATACCTCTTCTATTTTTTCATTCCATTGTCTGAATTGTCATTTTCAATGTTTAAATTGTAAAACGATATAGTCATTAGATTGTAGAATAGAAGCAAATGCTGTTTTAAAAAAATTTCTTCCTTTCCGACAAGAATAGCATTCTAGAATAATATCTTGCCCTTCTTCAACATTAATTGTCAAAGTCCTACTTCTACACCAGTCTATCATGAGAAACATCTCATATTTGCCTGAAGGAAGATTTATTTCAATTGATGCATTATTTTTGATTTTCCCGTATACGTTGTCATTGATATAAATCGTATATTTTCTAAATCTATCCACAAAGCTTTTTTCTCTTTTTAAAATAATCATTTACTACCTCTTCAATAATATATTTATGCAAAACATATTATTCTTTTGTTCTAATGTCATATTACCATCATATAGATCTACAACTGATCTTATGATTGATAACCCATAGCCATGATTTATCTTATCCTCTTTTGATGTTGGCATAGATTGGTTGTATTGAAATGATGATGCTATTGGGTTTGCAATTGAGATGACCAAGAATTCTTTATGTTCAACAATGACACAATGAATATATTTCTCAAGAAATTCATGACTGTTTAAATATTCAATCGCATTATCTACTAAATTCGTAATGAGAATATTACAATGTAGGTCATCTATAAATATCTTTCTTGAACAATTACATTTTATTCGAAATTGAATATGCTTATTATTTCTGACTTTTTCATTGAAAATAGCATTTATTATAGGATGCTCAGAGAATTGCAAGTGTGAATCATTTTCATTTAATTTTCCCACTAACTGACCAAGATATTTATTTGCTTCCACTTGATCTTCATTATTTAATAGATAGGATAATGTAAGAAGATTATTCTTGATATCATGCTTGTATTTTTGTAATTCTTCATAATACTGTTCTTTTTCTAACAGGCTTTTTAGCTTATACTCGTTGAGTTTATATTGCTCATTAAGCTTCTCATTTTCAATTCTTGCTTTTATATTGTCTTTAAAAAATGTGAATATGACAAAAAACAACCAAAGCAATATACCTGTAAAATAAGTATAGATTAATAGTACTGGTATAGCATTATTGAAATAAGACTGAGCCAGTAATAGGCATAATCCTGTAATGAGCGCTATTGTCGTTAATAAAATTCTATTTTTACCATCAGTTTTATTATCAGTGAAAAACTTTAAGTTTAGGATTGTTGTAATAGAAAGCAAAATAATGACTTCATAAATAATATTGGCATATTGGTTTAATTGAAAAACATCATCAATAGTGAAAGGAATGCCTGTTGTAACAGCTATAATAGTTTGACAAATCACTCCTATAAACATATAGATTGCCAAGTAAACTAAATAAACATAGATATCCTTGATATGCTTATTATGTAATTCTGTCTTATTCAAATATACATTAATCATTAATACCAATAATTGAATAATGATATTGGGTACTTTCATGATATGAAGTAATAATGCTATGAAATAAATAAAGATAAGTTTTTCTTGTTTATAATAACGATCCAGAAAGAAACAGATGAAGAAGTAAGGAATAAGTATGTCGCAGATTGATAATAAAAAATATAATCCATATCTCATCATTGATAGATCCTTTGTCCTAATACATAATTTGTAAATATTCTATCAAATTCTTTCACTCTTTCCCTACTTATATATTCCTTATGATCCGTATGTTCTAAAGTAATACATCCTTTTTTCGTATGAGATACATATCTCAAATTTACAATGCTCCCCCTGTTAGGTGATACGAATTGTGGATGATTTAATTTTTGAATAATGCTCCCTAAAGTCTCTTGATAGATTTGAAATACTTCTAAATGCGTAATGAGTTGAATCTTTCTATCTTCACTATACACGCAAATAATGTCATTGAAATAGAAGCGATGAAGCCCTTGATTTGTTTTTAAGATTAATCCCTTATTTTTTCCCATGTATGTTAGGCAATCTGCCATAATTGGTGCTAGCTCTTTATCCATTTCCTCTTTAACAATAAACGCAAATACATTCATACCAAAAGCATCTCGCATATATTTTTCTTTTGATGTGACAAAGATAACTACTGGAGGATGATCTATATTGCGTAATCTACGCGCTATATCTATTCCATTTTCATCAGGCATATCAACGTCTAGAAAAACAATGTCATAATTTTCTTTGGAAAGCGTTTTTAGAAAGACTGTTGATTGGTTGAATGATGAAAGATGATATTCAATATGTTTTTCAAATAGGATGTTTGATAGCTTTTGATCAAGTATTTTTAAAAACACAATTTCATCATCTACTAATGCAAATTTATACATTGTTTGAAGCTCCAATTATCAATAAAAAAAAGTATATTCAGTAATATGATCGTATCATATTATGAATATACTTTTCAATATGCACTATTTTTCTGTTGGTTTCATAGCTGGGAAGAGAATGACTTCACGGATTGTATCCTGACCAGTCAACAACATGACAAGTCTATCAATACCCATGCCCATACCACCTGTTGGTGGAAGACCGTATTCGAGTGCTTCTACATAGTCTGTATCCATTTCGTTAGCTTCATCGTTACCGAGTTCTTTTTCTTTGAGCTGGTTTTCGAATCTTTCACGCTGATCGATTGGGTCATTTAATTCTGAGAAGGCATTCGCATATTCATTACCACAAATGAATAATTCAAATCTAAGAGTGAATCTTGGATCTTCAGGGTTCTTCTTTGCGAGTGGTGAGATTTCAATTGGATGACCATAAACAAATGTTGGTTCTACAAATGTTTCTTCGCAATACTTTTCAAAGAAGGCATTCACAATATGACCATAGGCGAAGTGTGGTTCTACTTCGATATCATGTTCTTCTGCTAACTTCTTAGCATCTTCAAAGCTCATATCAGCTGCAAAGTCAATGCCAGTCTGTTCCTTGATAGCTTCTACCATAGAAATTCTCTTATAGCCTGGTGCTAATGAGAACTTATGTCCCTTATATTCGATATCATATGTGCCATTAACATCCATTGCTGCCTGGGCAACGATACCTTCTGTTAAATCCATCATGCCTTCTAAGTCAGAGAATGCTTTGTAGACTTCAATAGAAGTGAATTCAGGGTTATGTGTCTTATCCATACCTTCATTTCTAAACTGTCTACCGATTTCATAAACGGCATCCATGCCACCAACAATTAATCTCTTAAGATTTAATTCTGTTGCGATTCTTAAATAGAAATCTTTATCTAAGGCATTGAAATGTGTGATGAATGGTTTTGCAGAAGCACCACCTAGAATAGAGTTCATCATTGGTGTTTCAACTTCTGTATAACCTAAGTTATCTAAGTAATGCTGGATGGAACGAATGACTTTTGGTCTTGTGAAAGCGACTTTACGTGCTTCTTCGTTCATGATTAAGTCTAGGTATCTTCTTCTGAATCTTTCTTCTGTATCTGTTAAGCCATGGAATTTTTCTGGAAGTGGTCTTAAGGCTTTTGTGAGGTGTGTGTACTTTTCTACACGGATTGTAAGCTCACCTGTGTCTGTTTCCATAAGTACGCCTTCTACACCGATGATGTCACCTAAGTCACCACGTTTTACGATTTCATAAACGTCGTCACCGACAACATCTTTTCTTACATATAACTGGATCTTTCCAAATTTATCGTTGATATCCATGAAGGCAACCTTACCTTTACGACGTCTCAACATAATACGTCCAGCTAATTGTACATGAATATTTTTTTCTTCTAATTCTTCTTTAGTACAGTTACCATACTGTTCTCTAATATCTTTTGTATTGTCTTTGACATCAAATGCCTGTCCGAATGGATCAATACCCATGTCTCTTAATTCTTGCATCTTCTGTCTTCTAACTTGCTCTTGTTGAGTGAGTTTTACTTTTGCCATAATTTTCTCCTTTTCTCCAATATAAAAACTCTCATCCAAGGGACGAGAGTTAATCGTGGTACCACCCTAATTCATCATATCACTATGATCTCATTAAACCTTAACGCGGTCACACGTTATTCTATCACTTACGATCCAAAATACAGCTCCTAGTCTTTATTCATCTTACGCAACATTACTTCCTTGCACCAACCGAAAGCTCTCTAGAATGTGACTATAAGACTACTCGTCTATTCATTGCCTTTGCGAGTGTTATTATATTCATTTTGTCTTGATATTGTCAAGGTTTTTGCGTATTTATGATGGCATAATAGACAAGATCATGATATCCATCATCCAACATAATACCATCTACAGCCTTTCCTTCATATTTCATGCCAATTTTCTCCATTACACGACCGGAAGCAACATTCTCTTTAGTATATGATGCATAGATTCTATGGGCCCCTACTTCATTAAACATATAATCAACAACAGCCTTTGCCCCTTCGCTGACAATGCCTTTGTTCCACCAACGTGAACCAATTGAATATCCTAGTTCACAACATGACAAGAAGGGATTGACGTTAAAACAACCAATTGAACCAATCACTTCTCCCTCATATTCAATCACCCAGCCAAAGAAATATGGATCATTATATTTCTTTAAGTGCTCATCAATGAAATGCTTTGTATCCTCCAAAGTCTTACAATCAAACCAAGCAATATATTTCTGTACAGCTTGATCACAACCATAATTCTCATAATAAGGTTTTATATCACTTTCTACAAAACGTCTCAACAACAAGCGTTCTGTCTTAATCGCATGTGTGCCTATTTCCTTCATCATATCTTATTCTTCTTTCGTAAATAGCGATAAAAGCCAATACATATTGCTAGCTGCAAGACACCACCTGCTGGTGCTGCTAAGCCCATTGGGAATAATGTCTTAGGATAATAGATGGAAGCTAGATAAGCTCCTGGTACACGTAATGTAATTATTGAAGCAACATTATGAATAAAGGATACAATCGAATATCCTGAGGCAACAAAGAAACCACTAAAGCAGAAATGCATACTGGCAATCGCACAGTCAAAGACATAGGAATGCATATAGCCTGTCGCCAGTTGAACAACTTGTGCATCATGGGTAAATAATGCAATCACTGGTTCTGAGATAAACTGGAAACTAATAGCGAATATTAAACCAATGGATGTTGAAATTGCCATTGATGTAAAGAGTGTTTTGCGTGCCAATGGTTTCTTGCCTGCCCCAATAGCTTGTGATGAGATTGTAGAAACTGTTTGCATCATTGTTGATGGGACAAGGAAGAGGAATGAAATAATCTTCTCAACAATACCTACTGCAGCACTTATTTCCACTCCACGACTATTCGCAATAATGGTAATAATGAGAAAAGCAACCTGAATAAAGCCATCCTGTAAACTTACAGGAATACCTATTTTAAGTATAGATGTGATGATTTCTTTTTCAAACTTCAGTGAGGAGAATGTGAGCTGAATGAGTTTCTTTGTCATAATTGTCACAATCGCAACAACAACACTTAGCCCCTGAGCAATAACAGTTGCTAGTGCTGCTCCTGATGCATGCATATGAAGTGTACCAATAAAATAATAGTCTAAGACAATATTCACTACACATGCCACGGCAATAAAATACATAGGACTCTTAGAGTCACCCATACCTCTAAAGATAGAAGAAATGACATTATAGGCAATAATGAAAGGTATGCCGACAAAACATATCTTTAGATAATTTGATGTTTCAATAATGGCTTCTTTGGGTGTTGACATGATTGTCACTATTGGTGATACAAGAAGTAATAATAATGCTGTAAGAAGAGCTGCAATGATCACAAAGAGAGTGATGGTATTGCCAATTGTTTTGGCAACATTTTCTTTGTCATGTGCGCCAACATAACGGCCAATCATCACAGCTCCCCCTGTTGCAATGCCTACCAACATGACAGTGATCATATGCATAACCTGTGAACCTATCGAAACACCGGAAATAACACTTGCGCCATCAAATTGACCAACTATGAATAAGTCAGCCATTCCATAGAGTGTTTGTAGAAAATAAGAAAGCAGGAATGGTAATGAGAATATGACAATATTCTTCATTAAACTGCCTTCAGTTAGATCTTTTTGCATAATAATTCCCCCATATAATGGTTATTATATGGGAAATTTTGAAAATGAAAAAGCCTGTTTTTTAGACAGACTTTCATGACATTATCTAGACATTTCCTAAATAAACATAATGCAGATGCTTTAAAGCAATCGTCTGCATTTGTTTTAAAAGCGGAATGCTTGTCGGATATTGGTTTAAGAGATGGTATCTAGGAAAGAAACGAGTGATATGTAGAGGGATATCAGGATCAATATGAGATAACCAGATGGCTTCTTTTTCCATATCTTCTAGTGCATCGTTGAAGGTAGGAACTACAAGACTGGTGATTTCAACATGAGCTTTTTGATGAGCATGAATGATATTTGTTTTCACAAGTTCGAGATTGCCATTTAAGCGATCATAGATATCCTGTCTAAAGCCTTTGAGATCAATATTTAAGGCATCGGTATATTGCAGCAAGTCATCTAAATAGGTTGTTGTGATGGTGCCATTAGTGACAAGTACTGTCTTAAGGCTAGCTTCTTTGGCTTTGATAAAAGTCTCTTTGATAAATTCATAAGCAATAAGTGGTTCATTATATGTAAAGGCAATACCAATATTACCTTCATCCACCAAAGCAAGAGCTTGATGCACAAGTTCTTCAGGTGTCATTTCTACTCTTACCATACTGCCATGATCATAAGAAATTTCATAATTCTGACAGAAAGGACATTGAAGATTACAGCCATAGCTTCCTACCGATAGAATAGAACTGCCTGGATAGAAGTGATAAAGTGGTTTCTTCTCAATAGGATCTAAAGCAAGGGATGTGATTTGGCCATAATTATTGGTTACTATATGTCCTGCCTTGTTTTCTCTGGCATGACATAATCCTGTTTGTCCTTCTTGTAAGTCACAATGATGAAAACATAAACCACATTTCACACTATCACCTTCCTAATAATGTCTAACAACCTCAAACTTAAATAATTCAATATCTTCATCATCATAAATACCAGCTTTCCTAGCTGCTATTTCTATTTGTTCTGATACTGTATCAACACCATCAAGTCTAGGAAGCAATAAGCCTCTCTTCTGATGGTGTTTGACAATGACACCATATTTTTGTGGATCAAGCTCTTCATAGGTAGCTGGAGTAACATCACCAAGGATATCAACGCTATAAATGAGTTTAGGTAATTCAATACGGGTGATAGGTGAGAAGCGAGGATCTCTTGTACTTGCCGAGATGGCATTATTGCGTATTTCCAGGGCAATATTATCTGTTGTTGGCTGGAATGTCCCAATACAGCCTCTAAGCTGACCATCTTTTTTAATAGAAACAAAGACACCAGCCTTTTCAGTCAACATAGCTTCCGGTAAGTGGGATGGAAGTGTTGGTATAGTCTTCGTATTCACATAGCTTTCCACAACAGTTCTTGCCCATCTTACATAGGGATCTTCAGCTTTTCTTATCGCTAAAATCTTCTCTTCTTCATATTTCTTTGCCTGTTCACCAAAGTGACGTGTTTCATCTTTTCCCCCTATATCAAAACCAACAACACCATATCCAACACCAAAAGGTCCTTCATAGGAATATAATGTTGGTTGAACAGAAAGGCAATCTAAGGCACCGACCATAATAATAAATGAACGCAAACCACATTCTGCTGCTCTTTCACAAAAACCATAATCCATGGTCATTAAATCTAAGAAATTTCCATGACTTAATGCCTGTATGACTTTTTGATCAAATTCTGGTCCTTCTTTCGCATAACCATATGGACCACTTTCTTTAAGTTTATGTGATAAATCTCCTGAGGCTATAATGACTACTTTACGTTGAAGTTCTTCAACTGTTTTACTAATAAGCTGACCTAAATGATAATGATCTTGATAGCTTAAACCTGATAATCCCATACGTACAACTTTATAGTTAGTCATATATTGATTAAGAAAATACAGTGGTATCATTGTAGCATGATCGAGTCGTTTCATTCTTTGCCCCAATGTTCCTGCAGGAACACCACTATTTTCTGTATTATGGCATAATGCCTCAACAAATTCTTCATCATAGTCACATGTGATTTTGACTTGTTTCGCTCTAAACTGACCAAAATCACCTTCGGCATGAGCACCATCTGAGATATTGAAGTAATCACTATATGATGTATTATGTGGACTTATGATAATAATGGTATCAGGATGAAAGCTTGCGACTTTCTTCATGACTTCATGATAGCTATTGATTGTATCTTGGATTTTCTTTTCTTCCCCTTGACCTACTTCAGGAATAATAAGTGGAGGATGGGGTACACAACATGTATAGAGTATTGGCATTTTTGTCGCCTCCTTACCATTATTATAGTCATTTTCCTATATTCTTGAAAGTTTCCTCATAATCTCATAAAAAATCATATATAATGATGATATCGGAGGGAATGTTTTATGAAGAAGAAATATAAAATCATCATGATCAGCCTTATCGCTGTCATTGTTTTAGGCATAGGTATTGTCGTAGGGAACTCTTGGCATACAAAGACACAACAGCCTAAAGTCTCTACTACAACAATCACAAACAGTACTGCAAAAGGTGAAGCAAGCAAAGAAGAAAAAGAAGCTTTAAAGTCTTCAGAACAAGCATTATCTGAAGCAACAAAGAAAGTTGTCGATAGTGCCAATAAAAAAGAAGAACCAGCAACACCACAACAAACAAACCAGCCCCAACAAAAACAAGAAACACAACAACCACAAACTCAACAAGCCCCTACACCTGCTCCAGTTAAACAAGCTGTCCCAACAAACAATAAAGTCGTCTGTATTGATGCAGGACATCAACGCTATGGCAATAGCGCAAAAGAGCCTATTGGTCCTGGTGCTACTCAAACAAAAGCAAAAGTGACTACCGGAGCAACTGGCATTCGTTCACATCGCACAGAATCACAAATCAATCTTGAAATAGCACTTAAACTCCAACGCATCCTTCAATCACGTGGATATACTGTTGTTATGTGTCGTACAAGTCAGGATGTCAATCTTTCTAATAAAGAACGTGCAGATATTGCGAATAAAGCACATGCCGGAGCATTCATTCGTTTACACTGTGATTCCTCAGATAATCAATCTGTGAATGGAGTGACTGGCTTAGCACCTGCATCAGGAAATCCTTATCTATCATCAAGCATTGTGTCATCATCTCAATCTCTTACAAGAGCAGTTGTCAATGGCTTATGTTCAGCTACGGGTGCTAAAAACCGTGGTCTCAGCCTCGTAAACAACATGTCTGGTATCAACTGGACACAAGTACCTGTCGCACTCGTAGAAATGGGCTTTATCTCCAACCCAAATGAAGATGCCAATCTGACAAATGATGCTTATCAGGAAAAAGTCGCGAACGGCATTGCGAATGGCATCGCCTCATTCCTACACTAATTTCTATGCCTAATTAAATAAATCCTAAATTTGTATTAGAAGCATTGACATAATCCCAAAAATAGATTACTTAAATATGCACACGAAGGGCAAATTGAAAGGACAAGAGCGGCGACTCTTGTCCTTTCTAGTTTTTAGCGAGACTTATCTCGGGCATGTTCTATAGCTTTTTTGACCCGTCTTAGACAAGCCAATAGCGCCTTTTCCACTGCCACTTTGATGACAATTTCAAGAAACACTTTATTAACCATCGACTAATCCTGCATAAAGAAAGATTAGTATCAAAAGCTTTCCCTATTTCATTGACATCATCAAAGAAATAGTTTACATTATTGATGCACACACCAAGGCAAATTGAAAGGACAAGAGTGGCGACTCTTGTCCTTTCTAGTTTTTAACGAGACTTATCTCGGGCTTGTTCTATAGCCTTTTTGACTTGCTTTACGCAAACCAATAGCGCCTTTTCCACTGCCACTTTGATGACAACTTCAAGAACACTTTTTAGTATCCATAGAAGGTTCACACCAAGGCACCCCCTTTCACGCCGCCGATTAGAGGCGAAGGAAAGTACCTCTATATATGTATAGTCATGAAAATGGCATTTTTCTCACAAAAAATAGAAATTTGTGTGGAAATTGGTATTATTTGGTTTGTAAGTAGGATTAATGCCTTAAATTGTATATGTAGTAAAAAAGGACAAGAGTTGCAGCTCTTGTCCTTTTTACATGTTATATGTTATTGTTGTAGGATTCTATTTCTTTTTGGAATGATTTAAGTATAGTTTCTAGTTCATCATAAGTATTGATTTTAGTAAGCTGGTTCTTTACTTTGGCGGCACCATGTTCGCCTTTGATATACCAGGGAGCCTGTCCACGCATCATGCGTATACCATTGACTTCTCCTTCAAGCTTACATAGTTCTTTGGCATGTGTTAAGCACATGTCAATTTTTTGGTTGAAGGTTGGTTCGTCATCAAGTACACCTTTTTCTAAATAGTCTACTGTGCGCTTTATGATCCAAGGGTTACCCATTGCAGCTCTGCCTATCATAACGGCATCACATCCTGTTTCCTCAATCATACGTTTAGCGTCTAATGGTGAAGTAATATCACCATTTCCGATTACCGGAATAGACACTGCTTCCTTGACTTGTTTAATATAGCTCCAATCAGCATATCCTTCATAGAACTGGCTTCTTGTCCGTCCATGGACTGCAATTGCACTAACACCTGCCTTTTCCATCAGCTTTGCATATTCAACAACATTAATATGTTTTGAATCGAAGCCGATACGCATTTTGATTGTTACTGGTAAATGCACTGCTTCTACAATCGCATGAACAATTTCATAAGCACGTTCAGGATCTCTAAGCCAGTCACTTCCAGCTCCAGCTTTAAGAACCTTATTCACTGGACACCCTGAATTAAGATCAATGATATCTGCATTTGTATGTTCTTCTAAATACTTGGCTGCTTTTACCATTGATGATACCTCACCACCAAAGAGCTGTAAGCTCATTGGGTGTTCATCTTCATCAATTGCCAGCATATCCAATGTCTTCTCATTTCTATAACAAATAGCTTTATCACTAATCATTTCTGATACAACCAATCCTGCACCAAAAGACTTAATCAGTTTTCTAAAGGCTATATTTGTGATACCTGCCATAGGAGCCATGACAACTTGATTCTTTATTTCTACATTTCCTATTTTCCACATATAAATCACCAAGAGTAAATTTAACAGTTCTTTTCAAGCGATGCAAGCAGTATGTTTCATGATATAATTATGACAAAGGAGTACATATGAAATACTACTACATCGATCATTTAATCACATTTCCAGATACATTCTTTATTACAGATCAACATGCCAATATTCTCTTTCAAGTTGATACAAAATTGAATTGGGGCCGTATTATCAAAATCTCTCAAGATCACCAAGTACTTAGAATACTTGATGATAAAATATCCACATACTTTCCTTCCTTTACAATTAAGGATGGGAATGAGCATAAGCTTGGTTGTATAAAACGCCTATTCTCGTTTAAAGCACCGCAGTTAGATTTTCAATACAAAGGTTATTATGTACGTGGTGATTATATGGCTCATAACTATCATATTGCCAAGCATGCAACAACAATCGCAACAGTAAGACATGTCTCTCAAGGTGTTGAAAAGGTGGAAATTGAGATATATAAAGATGAAGAAGCTCTCGATATTCTTACATTTGTCCTAGCGCTAGAAGCACATAAAGCTCTTTTCTAAAATCACATAATCTTCGTTTATTTAAAGGTATTTCTTTGATAATTACTTTGTATGATATAAGCAAGAAAGGAGATGACATAACCTATTAATTAGACTGATTCTACATCCAAAAGATATAAACAATTCCTTCCCTTCCCTCATAATACTATATCTGTAGAAATTCCCATCAGTCACTTAAATGAATCTATGTATAATAATATAATGAAGTTATGTCATATCCACATAACTTAACAAACGATGACAATCATGTGTGATTGTCATTTTTGTTTATATGAAAAAAAGAGGCATGTGCCTCTTACTGATGTTTATTATTTTGTATTTGTTTTAAGTCTTCTTCGCTGAAGTGATATGATTTATGGCAGAACTGACATTTTAAATCAGCACCATGATCTTCATTAATAATCGCATCTAATTCAGAATCTGGTAATGCAGCTAAAGCTTCAGCCATCTTCTCTCTCGAACAATCGCATTCATAGAAGACATCCTGATGTGCTAGAATTTCTACTTCATCACCAAAAATCATTTCTAAGATTTCTTCTGGTGTTTTACCTTGGTGGATAAGATCCGATACAGGTGGGAAGCCCTTCATCTTATTTTCAATAAATGTGATGTCTTCGTCTGTTGCTTCAGGTAATAGCTGAATGATAAAGCCGCCTGCAGATAACACACTATTATCCGTATCGACTAGAACGCCAACTGAGACAACTGAAGGTACTTGTTCTGAAACATAGAAATAGTAAGCAAAGTCATCACCAATTTCACCTGTCTGAAGCTGTACTTCTGATGTCATTGGCTGCTTTAAGCCCATATCTCTAATAACCTGTAAAGTACCATTATTGCCTACGCACATACCGACTGCTAATTTCTTTGTACTATTGTATTCATAGTGGACTTCTGGGTTAGCGACAAAGCCTTTAATTTTGCCATCGCAATGTGTTGTGGCAAGAACAGTACCCATTTCACCACCACCATTAATATTAACAGTAAGTTTTTCCTGATCTTTGTTCATAGCACCCATCATTAATGTGACTGCCATAGTTCTGCCAAGAGCAGCTGAAGCACATGGCCAAAGACCTAATTCTTCTCTTGCCTTGTTTGTGAGATTTGTCGTATTAACGGCAAAGACACGGGCATTTCTTTTATTGACAAGGCCTCTAACTAAATAATCTTTCATACTTTTCTCCTAAATCGCAAAATAACTAATGAGAGGTATAATCATACTTAAGACAATTATGCCTACAAATATTCTGATCATAACACGTCTACTCATTTTCTTTCTCCTTAAAAATGAAGTAAGGCTATACCCTACTTCATTTCATCTAATAAATCATCATCTGGATTAACTTCATCCTTAGTTTCTGGTGTTGATGGAGTATTGTCATCATTATCCGGTTTAACAACTTCATCATTGCCATTGAATGTTTCAGGCATCTTTCCTGTTTCATATAATGACTGAATTTGTTCTGCATTCAGTGTTTCATATTCTAATAATGCATTCGCAATTGTTTCAAGCTTGTCTTTATTCGCATTGATGATATCAGTAGCTTCCTGATGGGCATCATCAATAATCTTTCTGACTTGCTGGTCAATTTCAAAAGCAATCTGGCCTGAATGTGTATTAGAAAGTTGTGAATAGTCACGGCCTAAGAATACAGCATTTTCACCACTATCGTACTTGATTGGGCCAAGTTCTGACATACCTAATTCAGTAACCATCATACGGGCAATTCTTGTTGCCTGCTGGATATCGTTAGCAGCACCTGATGAGATATCACCAAAGAAGATTTCTTCAGCTACACGACCACCCATGAAACCGGCAATCTCGGCTAAGAGCTGCTGTTTTGTTTCAAAGTATGTTTCGTCCTTAGGTGTCATTAAGTTATAACCACCGGCATCACCACGAGGTACGATTGTGACTTTCTGTACCTGGTTGGCATCTTCAAGTGTTAAACCAACAATCGCATGTCCAGATTCATGATAAGCAACAAGCTTTCTTTCTTTTTCTGTATACTTTCTGCTCTTCTTAGCTGGACCACCAATAACTCTATCGATAGCTTCATCAACATCTTCAAGAGTAATTACACTATGACCTAAACGTACAGCTAATAAAGCTGCTTCATTTAAGACATTGGCTAACTGGGCACCTGAGAAGCCAGGTGTACGGCGAGCAATGTTATCAAAGTCAACATCTGGTGCTAACTTCTTATTTCTTGCATGAACGGCAAGAATCTGTGCTCTAGCACGACGGTCTGGATTAGAAACATGAATTTGTCTATCGAAACGACCTGGTCTTAATAAGGCTGGGTCAAGGACGTCAGCACGGTTTGTCGCTGCAAGGACAATGACACCTTCATTACCTTCAAAACCATCCATTTCTACAAGTAACTGGTTCAATGTCTGTTCACGTTCATCATGACCACCACCAACACCAGTACCACGCTGTCTACCAACGGCATCGATTTCATCGATAAAGATGATACATGGTGCATTCTGCTTGGCTGTTTTGAACATGTCACGAACACGTCCAGCACCAACACCGACAAACATTTCAACGAATTCAGAACCAGAAATGGAATAGAAAGGTACATTGGCTTCACCAGCCACAGCACGGGCAAGTAAAGTTTTACCTGTCCCTGGAGGACCTACAAGCAAGACACCTCTTGGGATTTTAGCACCCATATCCGCAAAACGCTTAGGGTTCTTTAAGAAGTCAACCAATTCCTTAACTTCTTCTTTCTCTTCATCTGCTCCGGCAACATCACTAAAACGTGTCTTTTCATTCTTTTCAAGCTTAGCTCTTGAATTCCCAAATTCAAAAGCTTTCGCATTTCCGCCACCAGCTGCATTCATGTATTTGAAGAGGAATACCATACCACCAATTAAGATGATATAGGGAATAAGATTCATGATAATATTGATGACCATATTATCATCAGATGCATCTGCAACTTTCGCTTTCACACCCTGGTCTTTAATAACCTGCATTAATGAATCGACTTCTTCATCAGTAGCAGGTACTAAAGTAGAGAATGATACTGTTCTGTTTTTGCCATCAACCTTCTTAGTATACTTACCTGTAACATCAACGACATAGCTTTGTGGCTTAACAGTCACTTCTTTAATCTTTTCATCTTCTAATGCCTTTGTAAATTCAGAGTAAGTTAAGGTTTCACTGCCAGCATTACGGTTTGTAAGAACCGGAATAATACTGCCAATGATCACCAATACTAAGACCCAAGGAAGAATAGCTTTTAATAGACTTTTATTCTTCTTGTTCATACTGTCTCCTTACATATAGACTTCTTCTTTTAATATTCCTACATAGGGAAGGTTACGATACTTCTCATTATAGTCCATACCATATCCAATGACAAATGCATTAGGAATTTCAAAACCTACATACTTTGCTTGAATAGGGAATTCGCGTCGTTCCTGCTTATTTAAAAGGGTTGCAATTTCTACACTTGCCGCACCTTTTTCAAGAAGCATCTGTCTGACTGTATATAATGTCTTACCAGTATCGAGAATATCTTCGACTAAAAGAATGTCTTTGCCCTTAAAGTCAACATCAATATCCTTTTTCACAATAACATTACCTGTAGACTCTGTTCCTTCATAGCTAGAAACACGCATAAAATCAAATTCAACATCCAATGTCACATGCTTTGCAAGTTCCGCAAAGAAAGGCACACTTCCCTTTAATAAGCCAACCATCAATACATCCTTGCCTTCATAGTCAGCAGAAATCTGTTTTCCTAATTCAGCACTTCTATCTCTAATTTGTTCTTCAGTATATAAAATTTCACGCGTATCCTTATGCATACGTAAACCTCCTATAATGCGGTTATTTTATCACAAAAAGGTTGGGATTTGTAGACAAATACTCATATCTTTTGGCAATTCCTGGAATCAAAATAATCTCCCCATCATTTCTTACAACAATCGGATAAAGAGCTCTTTCGTGAGAAGGAATTTTATTGTTGATGAAGAGTCTTGCCACCTTCTTCTTCCCACCACTTGTCTTAATCACATCACCTGGAAGAATAGAACGAATAGTGAGTGGAAAATCAGCATCACTTACATTAACACCATCATTCATTGCCCCTTGAAGACGAATAGAAAAATAGCCATAATCCTCTTCTTTAAGTGATGTAATGGTATAAGCATAGCTCTTATTGACAGATAATGTGGCAATAGTGATATTATCATATGCTTTTATGAACTGCTGATGAAGTGGGAGTTCGAGCATGATATTGGGTTTAGCTGATGTCATCTGGTGAATGATTTCATTTATTAAATGCTGACTGATCTTCTCTACTGGTATTTTCTCCTCCAACAAGCAAAAAAGAAAATCACTATAGAGTGCTTCTGGTATTTCATGATAATTGATTTTATTTTCAGCATGATATTTTTCAAGTAATGGTTTGAGTTGGGATTGGATATGTTCTTTTCTTTGATTATATGCTTTTGCTTTCAACAACAATTCTTCTTTTTGTTGATCGGTATAGGTGTTAAGCACAAGATTTCTCACCTGATCACGTTTAAAGTGTGTTTGAAAATTTGTATAGTCGTCATGAAAGGCAATATGATTTTGGATGCAGTAATCACGTAGTGCCTGTTTTTTAGTATCGAGTAATGGGCGAATAACGGTCATATGCTGGATGGTTGTAATAGGCTCAATACCAAGGTAATTCGTTTGACTGCCACGTTCTAGATACATATAAATGGTTTCTAATTCATCATCAAGATGATGGGCCAGTAATACCGCATCATAGCCTTGATCTAAGACTTCATGATAGAAGTGATAACGCATTTGCCGAGCTACAGCCTGGAAGTTACCTTGTTGATAATCTTCTTTAGTGAAGACTTTGTAATAGAATGGAATGTTGTGCTGGGTAGCATAATCATGGACTACTTGATAGTCCTCATCCGTATCTTCTCTTAGATTGTAGTTGACATGAGCAATGGCAACTTGATAGTTCTTCTTGACCATCATATCCAGCAATGCCATCGAATCACAGCCTCCTGACACCCCAATGACATAGCGTTTTTGATGACTTAAATACTTTTCATTCATAGCTTCCCCTCATAAAAAAAGCCCTAATCGAAGGGCTTAATAAATACTGTAATATCTGATTTTCTTGGTCATTACGATTGTTTCAATAATCTCTAAGATGGCTGAAACAATCAAGATAATCCCACTCGCAATTGTAATAGAGACAAGTGCATTTGCAGGATAGACGAGAAGTAAGAAACCAAGAACAATCTCAAGAATTGAAGACAAGAAAACAAGAATCCAGCCTGAAGAGCTTAATGCTGTTAAAAAGAGGAAGGATACCTGCATCTTCATAATAGCTTCAAAAATCACAAAGACACCAATAATCAAAGGCAAGAAAGTCTTAAAGAAATCCATATTCAAATACAATAAGACGCCCCCAATAATACATAAAAAACCATCTAATAAACCATTAGAATATCTTCTTGCATTATTATCCATAAAGATAAATGCAAATACATCAATAATACCTTTAATGCCAAGACCTGCTGCAAAAATCATAAATACCAAATCAATCATTTTCACAGGCATGATAATCTGTAATACCCCTACAACAATCATCAATAGTGCTGTAACAATACTCATGATTTCATATCTTCTTAAATAATCACTTAACATTTTCTATCACCTTTACATAATAACTTCATCAAGTCTAACTACATAACCTTCATCACGATAGAGATAACTCTCATCAAACTTCTTAAAGCCTAAATCCAGCAATAATCTTCGTGATGCTTCATTCGCCTTATAAATATAGGCAATACATTTCGTATATTCATAATGTGTATAAATATAATCTAATAAAGCACGCACACTTTCCCGTCCATAACCTTGCTTCCAATAATCAGAATCAATAGTATAGCCAATAGTAATACAGCTAGAACTGAGTGCTTCTAAATGTAAATCACCTATTAATGTACCATCCTTAAGAACAATCGCAAATTGCGTATTATCCTTAGCTCCACCACTAAAGGGATGTTTTTGTACATAATGAATACGACTTCTTGCTTCTCTTTCTGAATAGTGATTCCAGCTTTGATACTTCGCAACTTCTTTCTTATTACGATATTCAAGCATTCTTTCAAGGTCTTCTTCTTGAAGATAGCGAATATTGAGTCTTTCTGTTTCTATCATTTTGGTTCAATATTGTAATAGATAAACAACATTCTATTCTTTCCATTTATATCCTTTAAAAAGCGATGAGGACATTCCGGGAAGTAGTGCTGAAGTGCTTCTTCCATGATATCTCGCTGATCAAAACCCATTTCAAAGGCAAGAATAGCTCTCTCTTTGAGGATAGGACGCACTGTTTCAAAAATCTTGCGATAGAAATAAAGACCATCTTCACCACCAAAAAGAGCAACATGAGGTTCATTATTCTTTACACGTGGATCAATCTCCTGGTGGACAGGGATATAAGGTGGATTGGAGACAAAGATATCTACTTTCTTCTTTGCATCAATCAGTGGCTGAACCATATCTCCCTGATAGAATGTCACATGAGCACCTAGGTCTGCAGCATTCTTTTTTGCCACAACAAGTGCTTTTTCACTAATGTCTGTAGCACATACATTGAGCTTTGGTTCTTCTAGCGCAAGTGAAATCGCAATCGCCCCACTGCCTGTTCCTACATCACATAAATCAATTGTTTCATAATCTTTAAAATAATCATCAATCGCATAAAGAATATTCTCCACAAGTTCTTCTGTTTCATAACGTGGAATAAGAACATCTTCATTGACTGTAAATTCATAATTAAAGAAATATTCCTTACCTTTAATATACTGTACAGGTTCGCCATTAAGATAACGTTGTAAGTCTTCATTAAAGGTTTTTAATGTTTCTTCATCAACCTCTTCATCCATTTTCAAATAGAGTTCATGAGGTTGCATGTTGGAAACATGATAGAAGAGCACTTTAGGGACATTGCTGTCTTTATTGGCTTCATCCATTTTATTTTCAGCTTCATCAATGAGTTCTCTAATTGTCATTCTGTTCACCTAATAACTTTAAACGCTGATCTTCGTTAATTAAAGCCTGAATAATATCATCGAGCTTACCATCCATAATCTTATCTAACTGCTGGATTGTTAAGCCAATACGATGGTCTGTGACACGGTTTTGTGGGTAGTTATATGTTCTAATCTTTTCTGAACGATCTCCACTACCAACCTTGCTTTTACGTTCAGTTTCCAATGCCGATGTCTGCTGATCCTGGAAGTACTGATAAACACGAGCACGTAATGTCTGCATGGCTTTATCACGGTTGTCATGCTGGCTTCGGCCATCCTGGCTTGTAGCGACAATACCCGTTGGCAAGTGGGTAATACGTACAGCTGAGTCTGTCTTATTGATATGCTGTCCACCAGCACCTGATGAACGATATGTATCAACACGTAAGTCTTTTGGATCAATATGGACTTCGACATCATCAACTTCCGGCATAACAAGTACTGTTGCTGTTGAAGTTTGAATACGTCCCTGTGATTCTGTCTTAGGCACACGCTGAACACGATGTGAACCTGATTCATATTTTAATTTTGAATAAACATGATCACCGGATACAGTAAAAGCAATTAAGGAATAACCACCTGCTTCTGATGTCTGTGCTTCGTTGACTTCAATCTTCCAGCCCTGGCTTTCAGCATATTTAGAATACATTCTAAATAAGTCACCGGCAAAGATATTGCCTTCATCACCACCCGCAGCACCACGGATTTCCATAATAACATTCTTATCATCATTAGGATCTTTTGGAATAAGTTCTAGCTGGATTTCCTGTTCAAGTTCTGGCTGACGCTTAGTGAGTGTTTCGTATTCTTCTTTGGCCATTTCTCGAATTTCAGGATCGGATTCTTTTAAGAGCTCCTTAGCTTCTTCAATACCGTCTAATAAACTTTTATATTCCTGACACATATTGTAAGCTTTTTCTAAAGAAGCTTGTTCTTTAGAAGCGGCTGTCATTTTACTGACATCATTCGCAATGGAAGGGTCCATGAGAATCTGTGTTAATTCATCATATCTTTTTTCTACTGTTTCAAGTCTTTCTAATAAAGTGTTCATGAAAACCTCCTTGTAATCGTCCCTATTATAATATAACCAACTCCAATAAGCAAAATAAATTCATGCCTTATATTGATACTCTTTTGCTTTTCTCTTATACTTTGATATGTTGGAGGAAAAAGTATGATTAAAGCTATAATATTTGATATGGATGGACTAATGATTGATAGTGAAAGAGTAACTTTTGAAAGCTATCAGGAAGTCTTAAAAGATATGAACCTAACAATGGATCGGACATTCTATGTCTCACTTTTAGGTCGTACAAAAGAGGGTATTGCCAAGCAGTTCTATGATGCCTATGGCCAAGATTTCCCTTTTGATCAAGTGATCACAAAATGCCATGAAGTGATGGCTAAACGCTTTAAACAAGAAGGTGTCCCACTTAAGCCCGGATTACTTCATTTACTAACATATCTAAAAAAAGAACATAACTATAAAACCATTGTAGCAACAAGCAGTACCCGTGATCGTGTTGATCAGATTTTAAAACAGGCTAATATCACTGATTACTTTGATGATTCTATATGTGGTGATGAGGTTATCAAGGGTAAGCCAAATCCTGAAGTCTTTCTTAAAAGCTGTGAGAAGCTAGGAGTTAAGGCAGAAGAAGCTTATGTGCTTGAAGATAGTGAAAGTGGTATTATGGCTGCTTATTCAGCTCACATCAAGGTTATATGTGTGCCTGATATGAAATATCCTGAACCACAATATGCATCAAAGTGTTATAAGATTGTAGAAACACTTAATGATGTTATTGATATTTTAGAAGATTAGTTTCTTAGAACGTTGACAATAAGGCTTTGTCAGCGTTTTTTCTTTCAGGTATAGCCCTGTTCCTACTAGGTGGTTTCTTATGTACTCTTCGATTTACATTGTATTCTTACCTACTGTAAGAATATGTTTTGATATTTGAATTTTGTCTTTCAAATATTATTTGAGAGCTTTTTCCTTTAAGATATCCCAGTATTCCAGAGACAGAATACTTTGGCAGAATTTTAATTTTTTGAAAATAGTCAATTGACAACTGGTTCTCTCTTGGCTAAACTGAGTATACGTCGAAAAAGTAGAAATGCTTTTGTAAGGGCTCTATCGCAAGATCGGGCCCTATTTTTCTGCGCCAAATATCCTGCAGGTCATTATCGTTGTACCTGGAGGTTTTTTTGCATCACGAAACTGTCACCCGATTAATTATCTATTGGCAAATGCGCTGCCTGAACATCATTGGTTATTATTAAGCATATTGGTATGCTCTAGTATCAAGAAGAACAAAGCACAGGAGTAAGCCCAACAAAAAAACAAGGCCAAATCTATTTGACCTTGCTTGATAGTTATTTTAAATATCTAAAGCTGCATGATATCCCCAGTAAACAGCATTTGTGATTGTTGATACTTTAGCTGCATCACCAATAACACGTACAAATGGAGCTGTATCTTGTAATTCTTCAACAGTCTTTGTTGTAGAGCACTGACCTAATGCACAGATAACTGTTGTACCTTCAATAGTCACCTTATTGCCATCTTTGTCTTCACAAAGAATACCATTTGAAGTCACTTCCAAGCCTTTTAAGCCAGTATGTGCTTTGACATACTTGTCAATCTGGGCTAAGAGTAATGGACGATGACGAATATTGGCATCAACAGCAAGTTGATCACGCATTTCTACAAGTTCAACATGTTTGCCTTCCATGCCAAGATGAATAGCACATTCACATCCAGCTAAACCACCACCAAAGACAACCACATGATCTGTTTCTTTGTCTTTTTCTTTATAATAATCATTAACAACAATGACATTATCACCCTTTAAACCTGGAATTGGTGGGACGAGTGGTGTTGATCCTGTAGCGATAATAACGGTATAAGGGTTTTCCTTTTCAATTAATGCCTTTGTCGCTTCAGTGTTCATTTTAAAATGAACACCTGCTCTTTTTGCCAGTAATGCATAAGTACCTGAGAGTTCATACATTTCATGTTTAAAGGAAATAGCTTGTTCACTCTTAAGAATACCACCCACTTCATTTTCTTTTTCATATAAAGTTACATCATGACCACGTCTTGCTGCTGTATAAGCGGCATAAAGTCCACCAGGACCACCACCCACAACAACGACTTTACGTTTTGTTGGAGCGGGCTGAATTTCATTGCCTTCTATCTCACGGCCAATTAATGGATTGACTGTACAACGACGTGTTGATGTTGCTGCTCTTTCAGCCATACATGTAAAGCATCTTAAGCACTTCACAATTTCTTCAGGACGGTTTTCTACGACTTTACGTGGTAAGAAAGGATCAGCTAATAGAGCTCTTGCCATATATACAATATCAGCTTTACCTGAGGCAATGATATCTTCTAATTGTTCAGGATCATTTAGACCACCAATAGTAGCTACCGGCTTAGAAACATGCTTTTTAATTTCTGCTGCTAAGAATACATTACGACCATGTTCCTCAAACATAGAAGGATGTGTAATACCAAATGTCTTCTGGTAAGTACCTGCTGAGACATGAATGATATCTACATAGGGTTCAATCATCTTCGCAATCTCAATACCATCTTCTAGACCATATCCACCTTCTGTAAATTCACTACCACTCATACGGAATTCAATTAAGAAATCAGGACCAACAGCTTCTCTTACTGATTTCAAAACACGAATCGCAAAACGACAACGATTTTCTAATGATCCCCCATATTCATCTTCACGATGGTTGAAGAGTGGTGAAAGGAACTGGTTGATTAACCAGCCATGTCCACCATGAATCATCACCATTTCAAAGCCAGCTCTTTTAGCCAAGCTTGCGACATGACCATAAGCATGGACAATTTCTGTAATCAATTCTTCATCGAGTGCTTTCACCTTAACACCATCTGCTCTTACCGTATCACATGGACCATATTGTACGAGTTCATGTTGTTTTGTTTTATCAGTCATATATGTGCCTGCAAACATACCTGAATGAGAAAGCTCAAGTGATGGAATTGCACCATGTCTTCTAATCGCATCAGCAGCATAAGTTGCCCCTGCTAAAGAATTAAGAATGGATTCATCTAAGCGGTAAGCATGGGAACCATCTGTTTTATGAACCATGCATTCTGAAACAGTAACGGCTGCTGCTCCGCCTTTAGCTCTTAATTCGTAGAAGGCTGTTGACTTAGGTCCAATACAACCATCATTTGTAATATCAGTACCACCCATAGGGGCTGAGAACATGCGATTTCTAAATGTCTTTTGTCCAATTGTAATTGGGCTAGATAAATGTTTATACTGTCTTTCCATTATTTTTCTCCTTCACTTTTCTTTAAAACAAGACGATAACAGAATGTCAAAATAATACCCGCTACATCAAAAGCTAATGCGATAAGGAATGCTCGTTGATAAGCACCATCAGTCGCAAAGACATAACGCATAACTGAAGGGCCAAAATATCCTGCCAAAGCAAAGCCTATAAACATGATGCCATATTTCACAGAATTATTCTTTGCGCCAAAACGGTCAACAGTAAAGCCTGGGAACACACCCATAAAGGCCCCAAAACAAATCCCTACGACTGCAACACCACAATAGAATAAAGCAACAGCACCAACTTGACAGAAATAGAGAGCACATAAGCCAACCATAGAAAGCACCAAGGCACCTGTCAATGTATTAATACGACCAATCTTATCAGAAATAAAACCTGCTACAATACGCCCTAAGGCATTAAATAAAGCAAGCACTGATACCGCAAGTGCTGCACTCGTTGCGCTCATGCCAATCATGTTGATGGCCACACCACTAGCCTGAGAAATAATCATCATGCCTGAGAAAGCCCCACAAGTTAAAGTTAAAATCATGATATAGAAGATAGGTGTTTGCAGCATTTCCTTCCAGTTTTTATCATGATCATTACTCTTTACCTGAACTAGTGGTGTCCATCCTTCAGGCACAAAGTCAGCAGGACAAGGCTTTAAGAATAAGGCTGAAATACAAACAATTAATAAGAATACTGTACCCACAATTTTAAAGGCCATTGTGACATCTGTCGCTGCTACAATCGCTGTTACAATAGGTGGTAAGAGAACGGAACTTAGACCATAAATACCTGTTGTAATACCACCGATGAGACCACGCTTATCCTGGAAATATTTCACAGCTGTGGAAATCGTACTGCCATAAGCCATACCAAGTCCAAGACCACTAATCAAGCCATAAGTCACAATCAACATATTCACTGAATGCACAAAGCCAGAAGCAATTAAACCTAAACCAAACATCAATCCACCAGTAAAGATCACGGCTTTAGGTCCAATCTTATCATTAAAGAAACCACCACTAATCATTGTGATTGGCCCTACAGCATTAGCGATTGTATAAACAATTGCCAGATCACCTGTTGTCAGTGTTTTACCTGCAAACTGCGATAAATAAGCAGCCATTGGTGAAGCAAATACGCTCCATGCATAGATTGATCCTAGACATAGATTGATCAAACAGCAAAGCACTAAATAAAACCATCGTTTTCTTGTAAGATTCATACTTTTCTCCCTTAAGTTATAGTTGTGATATTTTGCACAATGTCGACGATGAAATTTGATATGTCAATATTTACATTGTGAAATTTATAACTTCAAGAAAAAAGATACAGATGCTCTTTCTGTACCTTTCTTCCTATTCTTTCAACAATTCTATACACTTTTCAATCCAGGCAATCGTACTTTCTTCACGCATGATAGCTGACATTAAGACAAGATAATCCCCAAATACTTCTTCCTCTTTTATAGGAACATGGGTGAATTTCTTAAGCTGTTTTTGCAGGTGTTTAAGACGCTTGCGATGTTTTAAACGATGATCCATGAAGAGATCTAAACGATCTTCTTCATTCATACTTTTAGAGAAAAAGACTCGTAAACGAAAAGGATCTTTAGGTGTCTTGATGATATCTTCATCATCATTCAGCCACTCTAAGAAATCTTTTTCACCAGCCTCAGTAAGAGAATAGAGTTTACTATCTGGACCTTTATCTGATTGTTGGAGTATATAGGTAATGGATCCCTCTTTTGTCAGTTTTTTGAGTTCAGGATAAATCTGACTATGATTCGCTGACCAGAATTCATTTAATGTTGATTCGAATTCTTGCATAAGATCATATCCTGTCATAGGTTTTTGATGAATCATTCCCAGTATTGCATATTTTAATGTGCGCATGTTTTACCTCAATGTATTTCTAGATTTAGAGTGCCACAATTCCTATTTTAATACAATGGTAAAAACAGGTATGTAGGACATACCTGCTTTCGCTCTTATTTTGCTTTGAGAGTACGCATAGAATTGAGGATACAGATGAAAGCAACGCCAACATCCGCAAAGACAGCCCACCACATATTCGCAATCCCTACAGCACCAAAGATCAATGTTAAAATCTTAACTGCAATCGCAAAGACAATATTGACTTTCGCAATGCCAACAGTCTTATGGGCAATACGTTTTGTTGTCGCTAACTTGTCAAGATTATCATCCATCAAGACAATATCAGCAGCTTCAATAGCGGCATCACTGCCCATGGACCCCATCGCAATACCGACATCACAGCGGGTTAAGACAGGTGCATCATTAATACCATCACCTACATAAGCCACACGATGCTTGTCAGAAGATGTTTTGAGGATTTCCTCAACTGCATTGACTTTATCACCAGGCAGAAGTTCAGCACGTACTTCATCCACACCTAACTTCTTGGCAACACTATCAGCCACACTCTTCTTGTCCCCTGTCAACATGATAATCTTTTCAATACCACTATTCTTCAGATGTCTTAAAGCACTGACAGCGTTGTCCTTGATTTCATCGGCAATCAGGATTGTTCCTAAGAAATCATGATCAGCACCAACATAGACAACTGTAGCACTCTCATTTGTGCTTTCGATATAAGGAATAGCTTGTTCTTTCATGAGCTTGGCATTACCTACATAGATTGTTTTGCCATTCACTTTACCACTCATACCCATACCTGTTATATTCTGGATATCAGAGACTTGTTGAGCGTTGATATTTAAACCATATATAACAGCTGCTTCTTTTATTGATGAAGCGATTGGATGAGTGGATAGTGATTCTATTAATGCCGCATCACGTAAGACTTGTTTTTTTGACAACATACTATTAGGGATAATATCAATAACTGAGAATGTACCTTTAGTCAATGTCCCTGTTTTATCAGTAACAATTGTTTTCACATCATTAATGGCTTCTAGATAGTTTGACCCCTTTACTAGAATACCTTGCTTACTTGCAGCACCAATACCGCCAAAGAAGGAAAGTGGCACCGAAACAACAATGGCACATGGACATGAGATAACTAGGAATGTACATGCACGATAAAGCCATTTAAGCCAGTCACCAGTAATCAGTGATGGGACTATAGCTAATACAATCGCCCCAATAACAACAACAGGTGTATAGATACGGGCAAATTTTGTAATGAAATTCTCTGTCTTGGATTTCTTTTCAGCCGCATTTTCAACCATTTCTAGGATCTTAGACACTGTTGAATCTTCATAGGCTTTGGTCGTTTGAATCTTCAACAAGCCTTCACCATTAATACTACCAGAATAGATTTCATCACCCAAAGTGACACTTCTAGGCACACTTTCACCTGTAATAGCCGCCGTATTCACCATCGAGTGTCCTTCAACGACTTGACCATCTAGAGGAATTTTTTCCCCAGCCTTCACAACAACAATACTGCCCACTTCAACATCATCAGGATCCATTGTCTCAATTTCACCATTTACTTCAACATGAGCCTCTTCTGGCATAATATCCATTAATGCCGTAATAGAACGTCGACTCTTGTCAACCGCATAATCCTGGAACCATTCGCCAATCTGATAGAAAAGCATAACTGCTACGGCTTCAGCATTTTCCCCTGTCGCAAAGGCTCCAATTGTCGCTAAAGTCATCAAGAATGACTCATCAAAGCCCTGGAAATTCTTAATCGCCAACAAGGCCTTTCTTACAACATTATGACCAACAATAAAATAAGGTACTAAGAATAATATAAACATCAATAAGCGATTATTCCCTGCTTGTGGTACAAATTTGTCAATGGCCATCAAGCCAAAGAAAAGTACCAAGCTGACAAAAATATCACGTAGATTTCTTTTTTGTCTTGGGTTCAAAGAACTCATAGAGATCCCCCCTCCTAAAGATAGAATTCACAATCTGGTTCTACTTTTTTACAAGCTTTCTGAACATTTTCTAAAACTTCATCCATTCTTGCATCATCTGCTTCAACCGTCATTTTCTGTGTCATGAATGTCACTTTGGCATCAATGACACCATCCACCTTCTTCGCTGCATCTTCCATCTTGGCTGCACAGCTTGCACAATCGACATAGATCTTAAATTTCTTTTTCATAATATGTTCTCCTATTCTTCTTCAATATGGTCTCTTCCCATGGCAATAATTGTCTTTACATGATCATCCGCTAGTGAATAATAAATAGCCTTGCCATCTCTTCTTGGCTTCACAAGCTTATTCGTCTTGAGAATGCTTAAGCTATGACTGACATTGGATTGGGTCATGTCAAGATCTTGTGTTAGTTCTGTGACATTCTTTTCTCCATCCATCAGGGAGAAGAGAATTCTTAATCTTGTAGAGTCACTAAAAATCTTAAATAAATCAGCTAAATCAGTAATTTCTTCTTCCTTTATTATTTTCATGAATGCTCCTTTCATATGTTTATCTCTTCATATGTATATATTATCACATATTCATTAAAATGCAACAAAAAACCATCAACTTGTGATGGTTTAATTACTTATTGAATTAAAGAATCTCCTAAAGCTACAGTCATAGGATTTTTAAATGTAATCTGCTTTCCTGCCGCATCAGTAACAACTACCATAACTGTTGTATCATAGTCCTTAGCAAGCTTAGCTAGATCAACTTCAACAATAGGTTCAAGAGCCTTTACATTATCGCCTTGTTTTTTATTAAGGATTTTAAAGCCGCCCCCTTTCGCATTGACTGTATCAAGACCGATATGAACGAGCACTTTAACACCATTATCTAAGGCAATACCAAATGCATGTCCGGTATTAAAGAGCACTTCAAGTTGACCACTTGCCGGTGCACAGACTGTGATTTTATCTTTTGTAGACTTAAGAGCAACACCATCACCCATCATTTTTTGGGCAAATACTGGATCTTTGACTTCTGTGATGGAAAACATTTCTCCATCAAATGGTGCTACAATGACATTTTCTTTCTTTTTATTAAATAAATGAAACATAAATATCCTTCTCCTCTCTTTATTGATTATATAATATCCTCTATTTATAATATTTGTAAATATATATAGAGGAATGGTAATAATATGACGAACTTGAATTTATCAGATGAAATACTTCGTAATCTTACAAATAGTGATATGAATATTCTTACTTATATCTATCAACATGTTGATGAAGTTATCAATATGGATGTTAAGACACTCGCTTCAGCTATTCCTTGTTCACCATCATCAGTGATACGTTTATGTAAGAAAATTGGTTTTTCTGGTTTTCCTGAGCTTAAATTTTTCTTAAAACAAGAGAAAACAACAATAACCAATACAAATCATGGAGATGAGAGTCTTTCTTTTGATGAAATTGTAAGGAATTTGAAAAAGAATATTAAAGGTTCGCTTTCCTTAGTAAGTTCAGAAGAACTGGTACGTACTGCCAAAGTGCTTCATTCCAACATGCCGGTCTTTGTCTTTATGCCTGGTGGGATTACTGACAATATAGCCTATTATTTTGTACAGGTGCTGATGAATAGAGGCCGACAATATGTCTATCCGCTTCGTTCCACAAAAATGGCTAAGCATAAACTCTCATCCCTATCCCCCAATAGCATCATTGTGCTCATCAGTGCTTCAGGTAAATGGGCCAAAACAATAGAACTCGCAAAACTGGCTCATATGCGTGATATTAAAGTCATCAGTTTTACACCTTATACTGAAAGTGAAATTGCGAAATATTCTGATTACAATTTACGTTTCTTTACAGAAGAGAAAACACGGGATGGGGCTGAATTTACTTCACGTGTTGCGATATTCTATATCATCGATGCTCTTGCACAATATTTTGATATATATGAAAAAGGAGATAATCGCCATGAATGATTTTCTTGAAAACATAGATCAAAGCAAACTGACATATACTGATCAAATGATTCTTCAATATGTTCAGGAAAATCGCCAGAAAGTTTGCTGGATGAAGATATCGGATTTGTGTGATGAACTCTTTGTTTCTAATGCCAGTATTGTGCGTTTTTGCCAGAAGCTCGGTTGTCGAGGCTTTTCGGAATTTAAGCTTAAACTGCGTTCAGACAAAAATTCCACAAATGATCCTTATGCGAATATCATTCCTGTCATGAAAGCCCAGCTTGATGATAACCTTGCGACTGTTGAGGAGTCAAAGCTTAGACAAATTGTCACTTATATTAAAACATGTCAGCCTTTTTATATTTATGGCCGTAATATTTCATCAATACCTGCCCAATATATGTATGATATTCTTACAACACTTGATATTCCTTGTATCTCGATTAACTGGATTGATACACTAGCTTCACTCTCAAAGACAATTCCTGAGAATTCCTTTATTCTCATACTTACAGAACATCCTCATGATGAATATCAATCCATTCTTGAGGATTTCCATACCCGTGGTGCTATTGTCTGCTGGATCTGCAGTTCACCTATACCCGATAATCTTACGCAATATGTCAATATTCCTATCTATACTAGTCAACATAATGAAGTCCACAATAAACTCTCCACATTCTTACTTATCCAAATCATTATTGATTTGATCACGAATATGAAAGCTCCCTGAACGGGAGCTTTTCTAGTACTTTAATACCTGTCTTACAGCATCAGCAACTACTTCAACCTTAGGTCCATAAATCACCTGTATATGCGTTTCACTCGGTCTAATAATACCTAGTGAGCCTGTTTTCTTCAGGAGATTATCATCCGTCTTACTCATATCTTTGACATCTACACGCAGTCTCGAAATACAGTTATTAACCGCAACAATATTCTCAAAACCACCTAATCCTTCAATCACATGAGAAGCAACATTCGGCATCTTTTCATCAGCTGTAATCTCACCTTCATCATCGCTATCATCTTCTGCGGCAACATCAATAGATATTTGTTTCTTCAAAAGATACCATTTAAATACCGAATAATAGATCACTGCATAAACAGCACCGACAATGACAACCCAATACCAGTGTGAACCAGGCTGGAAGACACCCCAGATAAAGAAGTCAATCAATCCACCACCAGTATTACCAATAATAACATGTAATAGACTCATCAACATAAATGAAATACCACCCATAACAGCATGGAAGACAAATAATACTGGAGCAACAAACATAAACGCAAACTCAATAGGTTCTGTAATACCGGATACAAACGAAGCAGCCACACCAGCAATCATTAAAGCCTTGACCTTAGGCTTCTTTTTTTCAGGTGATGTTCTATAGATGGCAAGAGCAGCAGCAGGTAAACCAAACATCATGAATGGCATTTTCCCTTGACCAAGGAATCTTGTATAAGGTTCGAGTGCTTTTAAAGGCACTTTATCAACATTCTGTAAGAAAATATTCAAGCATCCTTCAACACCATTAAATGTACCACCAAGTGATGTTGTACGGAATAAACCATTTAAAACATGATGAAGACCTGTAGGAATCAATAATCTTTCTAAGAATCCAAACAAGAAGACACCAAAGGATCCACTTGCATTAATCAATTTACCAATCGTATCAATACCCATTGAAAGAGGATTCCATACAAATGGCATGACAATGCCAAGAAGAGCACATCCCAATGTCACTACTAATGCGACAAATCTCTTACCACCGTAGAATGCCACAGCAGCAGGAAAGACGACTTTGTGGTATTTATTATGGAGATATGCAGTAAGACATCCGACCAAAATACCTGCTACAGCACCCATATCCACTGTCTCAACACCTAAGATTGGTGAAATCTTCATGGCTGAGAAATTAATAACCTTCGTTGAAATCACTAAAGAACTCGCAACAAGGAATGTATAGTAACCAATAAAACCTGCAAAAGCAGCAACTTCCTTATCTTCCTTAGCTAATCCCATCGCAATGGAAATCGCAAATAATACTGGCAAAAGTGTAAAGACAACACCGGACACTTTATTCAGCATCATAATAATGAATCCAATGACACCTGTGCCAAGCCATGGCAACGCAGTCACAACTTGAGGATTCATTAATGCAGAAGATAACCCAAGAACAATGCCGCATGCTGCTAAAGCAGCAATTGGCATCATAAGACTTCTACCTAAGGCTGAGAAGAAGTCCATAATTCTATTTTTCTTCATACAAACTCTCCCTTTTTTCGACTATTTTAATTCAGGCCATTGACCTTTGTTGGCTTCTACAAGCGCATCTAAAAGTTCACGTGCTTTCTTCGCATCATTAATTAATCTATTAAGTGTAAAGGCTTCTAAGGCTTTCTGGTATGAATGTTCATAATATGCATCGACAATCAACTTTTCACATGATACCTGCTGAGCAAGCAAGCCATAATAGAACTGTGGAATTGTCCCTACACGCATTGGACGAGGGCCATTAATACCTAATTCTGCAACAACTTCAACCATCGCGTCATTCTGTAAGTTTGCGATAGCACCATCATTCTTAACGATGACAATAAATCTCTGGTTTGTATTGAAAGCAATTGCTTCAGCAACCTTGATCATCATTTCTGCATGAGCATCTGAGATGGCATGGAAACGATCACCAACCTTACCTTCTTTAATAACAGCTGCTGCTTCTTCAAATACTCTCTTTTCACGGCCATCAATAACTTCATCAGCACGTGTATATTCTGGATTTAAATGCGAACATTTATATTCTGGATAGAGATAATAGCCATCATATGTATTAGGAATATAGTCTGGGAAATCTTCCATCATTGTCTGGACAAATCCATAAGTATCTAACCAGCTCTGATCACGCTGTTCAGCATCCTGAGGCAAGAAGCCCTTTTCATGTACTGTCTTACGAATAAGTGGTAATAAATCTTCACCTGTTTTCTTGTCATAGATGTGTGTGAACCAACCATAGTGATTCAATCCAAAGTATACAGGATCTAAAGTGTTCCAATCAACATTAAGAAGTCTTGAAACAGAACGAATAATATTTTCTGGCTGATCACAGATATTCAGTATTCTTTGATCATCAGGGAATTCTCTACGTAATGCTTCAGCAACAATTGCAGCTGGATTAGAATAGTTGAGGATCCAGGCATTTGGAGAATATTCTCTAATCTGATGAACAGCTTCAATCATGTCAACACATGAACGTAAGCCATAAGCCATACCGCCAGCACCAACAGTTTCCTGACCAATTTTTCCCATACTTAATGGGATGTGTTCGTCTTTTCTACGCATTGGCAAGCCGCCTGCTCTCATCTGCATGAAGATGAAATCCATTTCTGGATAAGCTTCTGCTGGGTCAGTTGTATATGAGAAATCTAATTCAGGGAATCTTTCTTTAAATAAAATCTTTCCATATTCACCAATTGGTCTTTGACGATCACCATCAATATCAAATAATACCAACTTCTTAATTGGGAATTCTGCCTTTAATCTCACAAATGACTTTAAAAAACCAAGAGTATAAGTGCTTCCACCACCAACAATACAAACATTAAACTTTTCCATAATTCTTCTCCTCCTATTGAGATCTATTAACCGGTTTGTTTATCTCTTTAACTTACATTTAAGATTATAACCGCTTTCATTTATATGTAAATATTTCTCAATGTGATTGGCATTCGTTCCTAATTTAGATATTGATACCATTTGTTGGAATTTTTTACATTGGAGAGTACAAGAAATAGATCTATCAATTGTTGGAGATTATGATATAAAAAAAGATACCTGGGGAAAAGGTACCTTCAAGGGGAATAGGAGAGAACTATGATGTTATTTCTCTCGACATCCTATATGTTATTGAATGAATATGAACTGTGTATTAACGATGTTTGATTTTCTTGAATTTAAAAGGTTTATCAAGGACTTCATGACAATGACGGCATCTTGGTTCATAAGCTTCCTTAGCGCCCACCAAGACAATCGGGTCATCAAAGCTAGCAGGCTTGCCATTGACAATACGCTGTGTTCTTGTCGCAGGAGCACCACACTTAGCACATACTGCTGTCAACTTAGTGACAAATTCAGCACGTGTAAGCAAGTCTGGCAAAACGCCAAATGGTTCACCACGGAAATCTTTATCCAATCCCGCAACCATCACACGTAAACCACTATCCGCTAAATATTCACAAACATCCACAATATCCTGATCAAAGAATTGCACTTCATCAATCGCTACAACATCCGTATCAGGTTTGATATTTTCTAAGATATCTGTTGCCTTACTAACAACAACACATGGCACATGTGCTCCCGCATGGGACACAATTTCTGTTTCAGAATAGCGATTATCTATTTTAGGTTTGAAAACAATAATTTTCTTTTTAGCGAATGTAAGAACATTGATTCTACGAATAAGTTCCTCCGTCTTACCGGCAAACATACAGCCACAAATCACTTCAAGCCAGCCTTCACTATATTGATTATACATTCCATAAATCTCCCTTCAGCTTTACCATTATACATGAACTTTCTGAAAATTAACAACAAACTCATGGAAAAGAACGGACATCTCTATCCGTTCTTTTCCAATATCATTTATCATCTTAAATCTCTTATACTCTCACCCGTTTCAGGAACTTGTTCAGTTGTATAGTCCGAGAAACGTGAATATTGCTTTTCAAAGACTACAGGGATGTCAGCTGTAGCACCATTACGGTGCTTTGCGACAACAATTTCTGTTAAGCCATTTGTTTCTGCTTCTTTCTCTTTGTTTTGATAGTCTTCACGATGCAAGAAAGCAACAATATCAGCATCCTGTTCGATGGCACCAGATTCACGTAAGTCCGAAAGCATCGGTTTACCTTTACGCTGTTCAACAGCACGTGAGAGCTGTGACAAAGCTATAACAGGACATTCCAGTTCTCTCGCCATAGCCTTCAAGCTTCTTGAAATATCGGATACTTCTTGTTGTCGGCTTTCTTTAGAGTTGTTAGGGCCGGAAATGAGCTGTAAGTAATCGATGATGACAAGCTTTAAGCCAACATCCTGTTTAAGACGTCGACATTTAGCTGCAATCTCACCGACTTTAATACCCGGTGTATCATCAATATAGAGATTATCATGCATGACTTTATCGGCTGCGGCATAATATTTATTTGGATTCTCCTTAAGAATAGAACCTGTCTTAAGGGCATCGTTGTTGATGGATCCAGCGCAACAGATCAATCTTGTAACGAGCTGTTCAGCAGGCATTTCCAGTGAAAATACAGCAACAGCCTCTTTAGAATAATAGGATGAATTATTGGCGACATTGAGGGCAAAGGCAGTTTTTCCGACCGAAGGACGGGCTGCTAAGATGACCAAGTCTCCCTTTTGGAATCCTGATGTTAATTTATCGAGATCACGATAACCTGTCTTAACACCTGAGACAACACCACCATTCTTCTGTAAGATATTGAGACGCTTTGTGACATTATCGACAACTTCATCAATATTCTTAAATTCACCCGCATTACGATCTCTTGTCACCGCCAAGAAATCTCTCTCAACATCATTAATAAAATCATTCATATTACCAATATCATCATAGCTCTTGGTAATGATATCGGTTGATTCTTTTATAAGACGTCTCAATAATGCTTTATCATTGAGGATTTTTAGATAATATTGCGTATGGGCAGTTGTTGGAACGGACTGGGAAAGGGTTAATAAGTAATTCACCCCGCCAATACGATCAAGCTCCTTTTTGTCCATCAGGTATGTTGTTAGCGTTGTGACATCAACAGGCTGACGTTCTTCCTGTAAGGCTTTCATAGCCGCAAAGATGACCTTATGGCTATCGTAGAAGAAATCATCGGGAATAGCGATATTGATAACTTCGGAACAAGCATCCTTGTCAATCAGCATCGCCCCAAGTAAAGCCTGTTCAGCTTGTTGGTCATGGGGTAATTCTCTTTCCATAAATTCTCCTATTTCGCAATCAATTCAACAGTAATCTTACCAATAACACCTTTAAATAATTCAACATCTACTTCTGTCTTACCAAAAGCAGCAATTGGATGTGGATTAATAATCTTTCTCTTATCCACTCTAATATCATATTTTTCTCTTAATTCCTTAACAATCTGTTTTGTAGAAACATAAGAAGTAGAAAGACCATCCTTTCCTACTGCCGCATTAAACTTTAAAACAATCGTCTTAAGTCTTTCTGCAGTCGCTTCTGCTTCTTCCTTTAATACTTCCTGATCAGCTGCTTCCTGAGCTTTTAAACGATCAAGATTACGACGTTCTCCTGCTGTCGCAAGAACTGCTTTATGATTCTTAATGAGGAAGTTCTGGCCATAACCATCTGCCACTTCCACAATCTCATTCTTTTTCCCTACTTTTCTTACATCTTCCAATAAAATAACTTTCATATTAAACATCTCCTCTTTCATTAAAATAAGCATCAATCGCATTATGAAGCATTTCAATTGCTTCATCAATGGACTTATCAGCAATCTGACAGGCCGCCATCGTAAAATGACCACCCCCACCTAGCTTTTCCATAATCATCTGCACATTAATATCACGACTAGAACGTCCGGAAATTGCCACCGTATTCTTATTCAAACGACCAACAGTAAAGGTTGCAAGAACATCCTGAACACTCAAGAGCTGGTTACTTGCCTTGGCAAGTGCTGATGACTGATGTTCTTCATTGTCTTCACCATGGGCAATAAGAATATGATCACGATATCGTACTGCTGTCTTTGTGATATCAAGGATTTCCTTTGTCTTTTCAAAAGAATCTTCCAATAATTCATAGGCCTGTACAACATTCGCATTCAGCTCTTTCAAGCGTGCTGCCGACTGGAATGTACGCACACCAACACGCTGCTTGAAGTAGTTTGTATCAACCAACATACCCGCATACATGATTGTCGCATCCATTTCATTAAATTTCACATCAACATTCTGATATCCACATAATTCAACAATCAGTTCTACTGTTGATGAAGCAGATGGTTCTAGGTAAGTAAGAATAGGCATCTCAATGAAGTCTTCACCACGACGATGGTGATCAATGACAACCTTATTCTTTACCACATCCAATAAACCAGAAGCTATTGACAATGATGATTTATGATGATCAACAAGAACTAATAAACTATCTTTATTCACCATCTCCAATGCTTCATTATATGTACAAATCAAATCTTCATAACGATCATCTTCACGCATCTTTGAAGCAACATAACGTGTTTTCTCTTCAAGAGAATTAAAATCAATAACAATCTTCACTTTCTTATCAAAAGCCTCAACAAGTCTTGCCATTGCAAGCGATCCACCTAATGAATCAAGATCCGAGAACTTATGTCCCATGACAAAGACATTGCTGGAACGTTTAATAACGCCAGATAAGCTTGTCGCAATAACGCGGGCACGGACCTTGGATGACTTCTCATAAGTATCTGTTGTCCCACCAAAGAAACGAATATTATCCTTCCCACTCTTAATAACAACCTGGTCACCACCACGGCTGTAGGTCAGACGCAAAGCTGCTGTCGCATTCTCTTCAAGTTCTCTTAAAACTCTTGTTCCTCTACCAATACCAATAGAGAGCGTAATGACTTCATCTAATTCCATACTTTTTTTCTTGAATTCATCAAGAATAGAGAATTTATCTTCAACAAGCTTCTTATAAATACGTTCATTAAAGAAAGCCATATAACCACCCGACTTAAAACGTCTAATGATCATGCCATTCTCATAAGCCCAATCAACAATCACTTTACGGCTTGTCGATTGTATTTGTGCAGCCTTAGATTCATCAGCATTCTCCAATGTTTCATCAAAGTTATCAATGGTAATATAGGCCATACAGATCTGCCCATCATCATAATCCTGTTCCAATGAATAATACTGAGTGATATCTTTTAAGAAGATCATCCGTGTCTCTTCCGAGTTATAACATTCAAACTTCTTACCTTTGACATCAATAATACGAATATCATCACTTTCAAATAAACCAGCTAATGTCGGTTGCCAGTCTAGTAATTTTAGCCCAATAATCTTTAATCCCATGGCTGATAAGAGATCTGAGATCCAGGTAATATTACGACTCTCATCATACTGAATAATACCTACACCACCAAAGATCAAAGCATTATTACTATCTTCATTTAAGGCTTCAGCAACACTTACAGCATTCCCATTCAATACCGATCCTAAATAAAAAAGTAATGCTATGAGAATACCATTACGTATTGTGACATAGAGGGAAAAGGGCAACATATTAATCATTTTAAGAATGCCATATAATCCATAAAAGACAATGATTTCTAAAAACAACAACGCAATAATAACATTACGTACTAATGCGACCTTCTTCGTCATCTTACATCCCTCCTTCTTTGACCTTCCTATTATACATGATTTTCTCTTTTAAATCACTGATTATGTCAATGATTCCCACAAGCAATAATGCCATATTAATAGGTGGAATAAACAACAAGATAATACTGATTCCTGCTAGTTTAGGATTCTTTTCCAACAAATAGAAACTCACCACACTCATCCCATCAACTATAATAATCACCATCGCAATCACGTCAAGATAACGTAAGACAACATGATTATAGCGGGCTAAAAGTGCCTGACAGACAAGATAGACAACTAAAACAATATAGCCAACAATACGATTAAGCTGGAAATAAGCGATATGGAAGAAAGCTGGGAACTGAATTTTATTTTTGACAACGCGCATTAAAACTACCTGCGTCAACAAGATCACAACATAACTCTCCAAGACACTCATAAAAAGAATGGCAAGAGGAATGAGGCTTGTGAAGGCAGTGACGGATAGTCTTTGTTTGAACGCTGGGACTTGTTTGACTATTATGTCATACATTTGGACCATCTCTTTATGCATGGATATGCCTAAAACTCCAGCAAAGACTTCATAGATCAATATATTAATGACAAAGGATACTATAAAGCTCGCAAAAAGCATAACCCCGCCACTCTTCTTACGCTTCAAGCACTCCCCAATGACAATTCCAAAGCCACATGTCTCTAAGGCAATAAGACTAAACATCAGCTGTCCCTGCAAGAAGACAATAAAGAGTGACACAAGAGCTACAAGAAGACTCTCTCTTAAACGGCTATGATAGCTATAATAGACAAAAGGAACAACCATAAAATAGCCAATCAATGTATCAAACATTGTCCCACTCATTGTATTAAGAATACTCATGACACCAAACATAGCTGCAATCATGGCACCCTGTACTAATTTATTCGTTTTCATAAACATCTCTCCATTTATACCTCTCTCAGTTTACACTCTTATCAAGAAAACGAAAAGACTGAACACCTCTCATTTCTACAACATATAGCTAATAAGGAAGTTCTCTCAATAATATCAAGAATACTCTAACAGTACATGAGAATTATTCTTCATATAGCTACTGGAAAATGGATTGACAATAAACAAAGAGGACATTACTCATCATGCCCTCTTTTAATATGTTATGTAGTTGTCTACATATCAAAGACAAATCCGGTCATTGCCATCGATCCTAAGTTGGCAACATTGTTGAAGACTTGTGGGACTTCATTTTGTGTTGCGCCTAGGATATAGAAGAGTGGCATAAAGTGATCCGGTGTTGGTACGGCATAGGATGCATCAGGATGTGTTGTGAAGTTCAGTACGGCTTCATCATCACGCTGAGTGACCTTTTCAACAATATAATGATTAAATCGATCTGTCATAACAGAGCCATGAGGATTATCCCATTCAACACGCATCAAGTTATGAACAACATTGCCACTCGCAAAAATCAGATAACCTTCATCTCTTAGCTTTGCAAGCTTCTTGCCAATCTCATAAGCCTTACGAGGCGTAAAATATCTATTTACAGATAATTGTACAACCGGAATACTTGCATCAGGGAACATATGAACAAGAACAGACCAAGTTCCATGATCAATACCCCAGTCATCATTTACCTTTACTTCAGGTCCTAAAGTCTTAAGAACATCATTTGTCAGTTCCTGACTTCCTTTAACAGGATATTTGAGTTCATAGAGTTCTTTTGGAAAGCCATACATGTCATAGACTTGTTGTGGGGGACTAGCAGACTGTATCGCTGTTTCACCAATATACCAATGTGCTGAAATAGCGAGAATAGCTTTAGGCTTACCATACTTCTTTATAACTTCAGTCCCTACTTGATGCATGCCTTGAGTGATTTCATTGTTTTCTAGGGCAACCATTGGACTACCATGTCCTGAAAATATAACTGGCATTCTCATATTATTATTCCTCCTCATCCTATAATACTGTAAGCGTTCCTTTATGAAGGAGCTGTGCACGTTTACCACGTTCATTATCATCAGGCCATGTCATAAAGGCATACACTTTACCTTCTTTAAAATTCGCAATCTGAGAAACAACTAAACCTGATTCTTCAATCCAGTTCACCATATACTCATCATCCCCTAATTCATAAGAAACATAGGGCTCATATTCTACTTCTGGGGCACCTTTTGCACGTTTTGCCAAGGCTGTCCACTTTAATTCCTTCTCCGACAAATATTCAATCACAAAATGATAACCTGTTTCATAATTGACATCAATTCTTTTACCTTGATATTTTTCAAATATACTCATTGTCTTACCTCCATTAGTATTTTTTTCATACTCACTATATTTTCTTGAATTTCTTCTCCTACATCATATAATAGAAACAAAGAAAAACAAGTAGGATTATTTTATAAAGTTAGTATCAAATACTTGAGTAATGGAGGATCTTATGAAAAAAGAACAATGTGAAAAAGCTAATCAGTTTGGGAAATGTCCCTTTGTGACATCTCAACAGCTCATTAAAGGAAAGTGGGCAATACTCATTCTACATGAATTATCTGAGGGACCAGTACGCTTTAAGGAGCTACAAAGACATATTGATATCACTCAGGCTACACTCTCTGCCCAATTGAAATATTTAGAACAAGAAGGATTAATAAAGCGTCAAGTCTATCCTGAAATACCACCTAGAGTAGAATATTCATTGACAGATATTGGTTATTCTTTTACTCCTGTGCTTAATGAAATAGAGAAGTGGGGCATGAAATATATTGATTATTTGGAGGAGAAAAATAAAGAGAAAAGTGTAAGCGCAAACAGTTAAAAAGTACACATTCTGTTCATATAACTCACCTATATTATCCTCGTCAACAAAGAGTTGACGACATAAATTTTCCCTTTTGAAATATTTCGACAAAATAATTTCGACAAACAAGAAGAAGTCTACCCCTCCCAAGTTAAGACTTCTTTTTGTTTTGTATCCATGTCATTACTCCTGTTCAAAAGTCTTCAGTATAGCTAAATACTCAAACATGAACTTCTCATAATAAATACAATCTTTCCCCTAAATTCCTACCAAGTTAAACTTATGTACATATTGTGTTCATAAAGCAATCTTATATTAGTCATGTCAGTAGAGAACTGACACCATAAATACTTTCCCAATTAGTATTTCCAAAACATTCTTTACACGAAAGAGAAGCCTTTTTCCTCCCAAGAAAGACTTCTTTTTCGTTTCTATTGAACTAACGCTTTCTTAACACAAATTACTTCAAGAAACCATATTGTACACATTGTGTTCATAAATCAAGCTTATATTAGTCTTGTCAGTAGAGAACTGACACCATAAATACTTTCCCAAAAGTACTTAAAAATTTCCCTTTGAAAATATTTCGACAAAACATTTTCGACAATGAAGAAGAAGTCCTTTTCCTCCCAAGAAGAACTTCTTTTTTCTTTGTCTTTTTCTTATGTTTATTTTAGAATAGAGGCAATACAAAGGAGAATTCTATGAAAACAAAAGCATTGAAAGCAGCTTTTCCTTATACAATACCTATATTTGCGGGATTTTGGTTTCTCGCATTAGCTTATGGTATTTTGATGAATAAGAATGGGTTCTCATTTATTTATCCATTCTTTATGAGTTTGCTTATATTTGGAGGATCATTAGAATTTATTGCCGTAGCCCTCTTAATGTCACCTTTTGCCCCTGTTGCCGCTTTGACTATGTCGTTACTTATTCAGGCAAGACATTTGTTTTATGGTATTGCGATGTTGGATAAGTATAAGGATATGGGTTGGAAGAAGTTTTATTTGATTTTTGGAATGTGTGATGAAACATTTTCTATTAATTATACTGCTGATATTCCTGAAGATGTGGATCGAGGCTGGTTTATGTTTTTTGTGACATTGTTGAATCATTTGTACTGGGTATCTGGTGCAACAATTGGTGGGCTGATTGGGCCCTATCTCCACTTTAATACCAAGGGTCTTGATTTTGTCATGACAGCGATGTTTGTGACAATCTTTATGAATCAATGGATGAAAGAAAAGAAGAAATATACAGGACTTATTGGCATTATCGCTACAGGCTTGTGTTTGATTCTATTAGGCAAGAATCATTTCATGATTCCTGCTATGATGACCATCATCATACTACTTACACTCTTTAAAAAGCCCATCAGTACAGCCTATACAGAAAGCGAGGAAAATGCACAATGAGTCCAATGACAATCCCCCAACAAATCATCACAATTGCTTTATGTATTCTTGGTACAATGATAACAAGATATTTGCCTTTTCTCATCTTCTCAGATAAGAAGCCAACCCCACAATATATTCTCTATCTTGGCAAAGCATTGCCTTGTGCCATCTTTGGCATGTTAGTGGTTTATTGTTTAAAAGATGTATCCATTCTTTCAGGAACACATGGTCTTCCTGAATTGATAGCCATTCTTGTTACAATAGCTCTTCATCTTTGGAAAAAACAGATGTTGTTGTCAATTGCTGGTGGGACAATGAGTTATATGCTACTTATTCAATTATTCTTCTAAAAAACAATTAAAGTTATTTATATAAATAGAGGTGTTATTATTATGAAACAATATATTGTTGATGCTTTTACAAATAAGGTATTTGCAGGAAATCAAGCTGCTGTATGTATTCTTGACGTGTGGCCTGATGACAAGTTAATGCAAAGCATTGCCAAAGAAAACAATTTTTCAGAAACAGCCTTTGTAGTAAAAGAAGGAAATGCATATCATTTACGATGGTTTACACCAGGAGGAGAAATAGACTTCTGTGGTCATGCGACACTAGGTACATCCTATGTCATTCTCAATTATTATGGGAAAGATCAACAAGAAGTATCCTTCAACACACAGGTTGGAAAAGTAACTGTAAAACGTAAAGATGCCCTCTATGAGATGGATTTTCCTGCATACACTCTTAACAAGGTTGAAGTTACAGATCAAATGGAAGAAGCTCTTGGCATACGTCCAATAGAAGCCTATATTGATCGAGATTTATTGCTTGTATTACCAGATGCAGCTTCAGTAAGAAACCTAAAACCTAACCAAAACAAAATAAAAAATCTCGAAGGACTGCTTGTTGCAGTAACAGCACCAGCTGATCAAGAAGGCTTTGATTGTATCAGTCGTATATTTGCACCTAAATTAGGTGTTCCTGAAGATCCAGTTACTGGTAGTACGCATTGCATGATTACGCCTTATTGGTTTCATCGATTAAGCAAGCAAGAACTCATATGTTTTCAAGCATCAGAAAGAAGTGGTATTCTCTCTACAAAGCTTTGTGGAGATAGAGTGAAAGTTGCAGGTCAAGCAGTACTCTTTTCAAAAGGAACAATTCTTGAGGACTAATTATGAAATGAGATAACTATATGCTTAATAAAAAAAGGACATGATTACAAGTAATCATGTCCACTCAGGAGAGCCCATTTTCAATGGCCTCTCCTTTTTCTTTCCATCCGGCATCCCTGGTAGTAAAATATTTGAAGAGGTGATCTTACATGG
>NZ_VUNM01000059.1 GCF_009695655.1 Sharpea porci | reverse complement strand
AAAGGACCTTCCGGTCCTTTGCCTACCTGGCAGAGCGCTATTGTCGCACTTGCGCACTATCGTCGCCGCTGCGGCGCTTAACTTCTGTGTTCGGGATGGGTACAGGTGTGCCCGCCGCGCCATTTCCGCCAGATCCTCCGAGGGATTCCCTCAAAGCCGGACGCATTACTCTCTCTCCTCACTCTTGTGGCCAGGTCCTCGGCCTATTAGTGCCGGTCCGCTCAGCATGTCGCCATGCTTGCACTCCCGGTCTATCAACCTCGTAGTCTTCGAGGGGCCTTAGCCTTGCGGCGGGAGGTCTCATCTCGGAGGGGGCTTCTCGCTTAGATGCCTTCAGCGATTATCCCTTCCGGACTTGGCTACCCGGCTGTGCCACTGGCGTGACAGCCGGTCCACCATCGGTCCGTCCACCCCGGTCCTCTCGTACTGAGGGCAGCTCTCCTCAGACCTCCTGCGCCCACGACAGATAGGGACCGAACTGTCTCACGACGTTCTGAACCCAGCTCGCGTACCGCTTTGATGGGCGAACAGCCCAACCCTTGGAACCGACTTCAGCTCCAGGATGCGATGAGCCGACATCGAGGTGCCAAACCTCCCCGTCGATGTGAACTCTTGGGGGAGATCAGCCTGTTATCCCCAGGGTAGCTTTTATCCGTTGAGCGACGGCAATTCCATTCTCTACCGCCGGATCACTAAGCCCGACTTTCGTCCCTGCCCGACCTGTATGTCTCGCAGTCAGACACCCTTATGCCTTTGCACTCGCTGCGTGGTTTCCATCCACGCTGAGGGTATCCTTGGGCGCCTCCGTTACTCTTTGGGAGGCGACCGCCCCAGTCAAACTGCCCGGCTGGCGCTGTCCCGTCGCCAGTTCATGGCGTCCGGTTAGAAACTAGGCCCATCAGGGGTGGTATCCCACCAGCGGCTCCTCCGACGCTGACGCGCCGGTCTCTCTGCCTCCCACCTATCCTGTACGTGATGGACCCAGTCCCAATGCCAGCCTGCAGTGAAGCTCCATGGGGTCTTTCCGTCTAGTCGCGGGCAACCTGCATCTTCACAGGTGCTAAGACTTCACCGAGCCTGCAGCCGAGACAGCGCCCAAATCGTTACGCCTTTCGTGCGGGTCAGAACTTACCTGACAAGGAATTTCGCTACCTTAGGACCGTTATAGTTACGGCCGCCGTTTACTGGGGCTTCGGCTCGGAGCTTCGCGTAAGCTGACTCCTCCTCTTAACCTTCCAGCACCGGGCAGGCGTCACCCCCTATACTTCGGCTTGCGCCTTCGCAGGGAGCTGTGTTTTTGGTAAACAGTCGCTTGGGCCATTTTTCTGCGGCTCACTCTTCGTGAGCACCCCTTCTCCCTAGGTTACGGGGTCATTTTGCAGAGTTCCTTGGCTGCAGTTCTCTCGCTCACCTCAGGATTCTCTCCCTGCCCATGTGTGTCCATTTTCGGTACGGGCCCATGAGGCCTGTGTGATAGAAGCTTTTCCTGGAAGACGCTCCGCTGATTTCCGTACTTGCCGCAGCTTTCCGTATGCCTCGCGCTCTCGGCGTTCCGGGCGCGCATTTCACTTCGCCCCGCCTGCCTCGCTTGCCCCGGGTATTCCGTCACCCGGTACAGCCTCACGTCTCCGTCACTCCGTCTCACCTCATGGGGTACTGGAATCTCCGCCAGTCTTCCATCGGCTACGCCTCTCGGCCTCGCCTTAGGTCCCGACTCTCCCAGGGAGGACGAGCCTTCCCCTGGAGACCTTGGGCCATCGGTGTGCAGGATTCCCACCTGCATCTCGCTACTCACGCCGGCATTCTCTCTTCCATCCGCTCCACATGCCCTTACGGTCATGCTTCACCGCTGGATGGAACGCTCCCCTACCATTACATCGTAATCCATAGCTTCGGTGTCATGCTTAGCCCCGGTAAATTATCGGCGCGGAGTCATTCGACTAGTGAGCTGTTACGCACTCTTCAAAGGATGGCTGCTTCTGAGCCAACCTCCTAGCTGTCTGCACGTCTCCACTTCCTTTTCCACTTGGCATGTACTTGGGGACCTTGGCTGATGGTCTGGGCTGTTTCCCTCTTGTCCGCGGACCTTATCACCCGCGGACTGACTGCCGCGCTCTGCCTGCCGACATTCGGAGTTTGATTGCACTCAGTACCGCGGGATGCGGCCATCATGCATTCAGTGCTCTACCTTCGGCGCCAATCGCGCGACGCTAGCCCTAAAGCTATTTCGGGGAGAACCAGCTATCTCCGGGTTCGTTTGGAATTTCACCCCTAGCCACGGATCATCCGCCAACGTTTCAACGGGGGTCGGTTCGGTCCTCCATCGGGTCTCACCCCGACTTCAACCTGTCCATGGCTAGATCACCCGGTTTCGGGTCCACTCCGCACGACTTGCGCCCTCTTCAGACTCGCTTTCGCTTCGGCTCCGCGTCTTCCGCTTAACCTTGCCGCGCACAGTGACTCGCCGGCTCATTCTACAAAAGGCACGCCATCACCCTCATGCGGGGCTCTGACTTCTTGTAGGCATATGGTTTCAGGCTCTCTTTCACTCCCCTTCCGGGGTTCTTTTCACCTTTCCCTCACGGTACTGGTTCGCTATCGGTCACACGCTAGTGTTTAGCCTTTCGGGATGGTCCCCGATGCTTCCGGCAGGATTCCTCGTGTCCCGCCGTACTCAGGATCCCTGCTCGCGCTGACGCCTCCCCTTCGGGTACGGGTCCTTCGCCCTCTATGGAGCGCCCTCCCAGGCGCTTCCCCTGGGGAT
>NZ_VUNM01000058.1 GCF_009695655.1 Sharpea porci | reverse complement strand
TGTTGAACCGCAAATTCTCCCAGTATTCAAACCGCAAATTATTTCAGCCTTTTTTTGACGGCATTTTTGTTTTTCCAGATTGATGACCGCACATTATTTCAACATGACTGATGATGGACCTTCAGGAACATGGACAGAATAATTATGCCGGTTTTCCTACATTCTTATTTTGTCCTTTTCGTTCATATATAAAAGAGAACCAGACACAAGGCCTGGTCCTTTCTTTTTAATGTCTCATTTCCTGGCTGATTCCCCTGATGGCTCTTGCCATCCAGGCAGCCAGGTCCGCATCGCCTGTATGGCGGTATATGGAATCCTCGTTCCATGATATGTCATTCAGGTCCGCAAGAGGTATCCGCTGTGTTCCTGTACGGCTCATGACAAGTTCTCTTTCGGACAGGATGAGACCGCCGATGCTGACCATGCTCTCGACAATGACGCATTCAATGGCATCATCGCCTCTTACAGCCCTGAACACGGTCCCGGTCCCACCATGTATGTTTGCAGCGGCTGCCTGTGCTCTATCCATAGACCGCGCTGACCTCCTCGTTCGCCGCCATCACAATCTCCGTGGTGATGTGTCTCTGTTCGCGTATCATGCCGATCTGGAGGCTCTTGCAGATAAGGTTGTTGAGCAGACGGGCCGATCCCCTCATGAGGGAGTGAAGCGTATGGTAGCACTCGTCATCAAAGAGATCAGTGCTGCAGTGAACAAGTCTCAGCCTGTCCAGGACATAGCCACGGACCTCCTCCTCATCCATTCCTGTCAGGAAGTAGTTCATGTTGATGCGCTGCTTGAAGGGCTCAAGGCTCTTGGCGCGCAGTGTTCTCAGCGCCTCGGGCTGGCCCATGAGTATGAGGGTGCAGCAGTCGACGCTGTCATAGGCGAAATTCATAAGCATGACGAATTCCTTCAGCACCTGTACCGTCAGGTACTGGCACTCGTCTATGGCCAGTATCACGCTGACGTGATCGCTGGCCATCCGTTCCATTTCGTGCTGTATCTGTGCAAACATGACGCTCTTTCTGCTTGACTCCTCGAGGCCGAGCGCATCATTGAGCGCATGGTAGAAGTCAATGGGCGTCACCGTAGTCAGCCTGATGTAGACTACCCTGTACCGGCTTTCGTTCAGGCCGTCCAGGACGCTTCTCAGGCTGGCCGTCTTGCCCGTCCCGGGCTCTCCCAGGAAGAGGCCTATGCCTTTCGTTCTTATGAGGAACTGAAGCCTGCTGGCCATCTGCCTGTAGTCGTTGCTCTGGTAGAGCCTCGTGCTGTCTATTCCCTTGGTGAAGGGATTGTAATCCATTCCATAGTATGTCTCAAATTCCATGATGTCCTGTCACTCCTAGTAATACATTTCCGTTCTCTTCGTCCTGCCGTTCTCCACTCGGTCGGTTCTCTTCAGGCGGTATCTCGCCTTGTTTGCAGGGTCGTCCAGGTAGACGTTCTCGAGCGTGGATGGGTCATAGCGCACCACGACCCTGCTTCCGATGTACTGAGAGGGAACGTCAAAATCAGTCTGCCTTATTCTTACCGTGCTGTCGCCGTTGACCCTTCTGATCTCCTCGTGGAGGAAGCAGTCATCAAGCCATCCCTGGAACTCGCCAGCCTGCTTGTTGCACGTGCGGTGAGGCTCGATGTCCTTCATGTCATACATGAATCTCTGCATTGGGGTATGGTTGTCATATTCGTCATCCCTCAGTGCCGAATGCTCCCTCAGATTGTACTCGGCAACCCACTGGTCAAGCCTCTCGTTCAGCTCGTCAATCCCGTGATAGCTGCTGCCGTCGTCCGCATTGAGCCATGAATTCCTTATGCTCAGGAAGAAGCGCTCAATCTTGGCCTTTCCCTGCGGCGTGTAGGGCCTGCAGTACACAAGCCGGGTCCCCAGCCTTGAGGCTATCAGCTTCGTGCTGCCGTTCCTGTAGCTGGATCCGTTGTCCAGTATGAGCGTCCTGCTTCGCCCGTATCTCATGACCGCTGACTTCCATACCTTCTGGAAGTTGACCGCATTGTCCGAGTAGAAGAAGCGGGCACCGACGATCATTCTTGAATGGTCGTCAATGATGGCGATGAGGTACGTCTTCACGTACTCGCCGTCCTCGTTTCTTATGTACAGGGTATGGGCCGTATCGGCCTCATAGCCGTCACATGCATGTGCGAACTCCCAGGCGCGTATTTCCTTGCCGCTCATAGGGGGCAGCTTTCCGTTGCGCAGGCCTGACGAGCTGATGTAGCGCTGTACGGTGTCCACGGAGACGCTGCAGTCGTCAAACAGCCCTTCCTCATGCAGCCTGTCCCAGACAAGCGTGCCGGTTATCTTCGGGAACTGCTCGACAAGTTCCGCAATTCTTCTCGTTGCCTCCTCGCTCAGACGTCTCGGAACGCCCTTGTCAAGCCTTTCCCTGGGCATGAGGGCATCCAGCCCTCCCTTCCTGTAGAGATGCAGCCAGTAGCTCAGGGTCTGCCAGCTGTAAATCCTGTCATTGCCATCAGGCATCCTTACGGAATTTGACGCAATGCGCCTGAAATATCCCGTAGCGGTCTCGTCTCCAAGCGTTCCTGCCACTACAGGCGCTATCAGTGAGAACTTTATTGTCGCAATCTCCCGTCTTCTTTCGTAGCTCTCCGGATCTGTCTTCTTCATTTTTCTCTTTTCCTCCTCAGAGGCATTCTACATGAGCCTGCCGGCCATGGACAGTGCCACCTTATTCCGGCAAGGACGGTGACGTGCCGGAAGTCGGCCGCTGTTTGTGCAATGTGCGGCTGCCT
>NZ_VUNM01000057.1 GCF_009695655.1 Sharpea porci | reverse complement strand
ACTCTTATGGAGAAAGCGCTTCCTGTAAGTAGCAGCATGTAACTGCATATTCAGCTAAGAATTAAATCATCAAACAGAAATCATGCGAAGAGGGATTATCAATTTACACAAAATTATTGACACTATCCCTCCTTTAAGTTTTTATCTTGTTGTTTTAAATAAATATCAATGCACTTAGCTTCATCTATCATATAATCATCCTCCTTATCTTTCACTAAGTACATTTATTATATAAAGTTATGAGAAGCAAAATTATAAAAAAAAGCCCATAAAAGGGATGATTTCAAATTAACTTCTCATAACTTTTTACTTTGCATAAGACTGGAAGGAGAACATTACAATGACCTCAAGAAACGGTGAAGTTTTTGTAATCAATATATTCCATCTCGTGCTTAAGTTCTCAAGATATAGCTATATCGAGCTGACGCTGTCCAAAGAGCAGCCGATAGTGCTGAGGTGCCTTATCAATGCATTCCATTTCTTTGGAGGCGTGCCGAAGAGAATACTTTTTGACAATATGGCTACGGTCATGGACACGAACACAAGACCGAAGAGAGTCAACCATAGGATGGTGCAGTTTTCCAAGGACATGAACTTCAGGGTCGAGCCATGCAGAGCCAGACACCCCTATACGAAGGGCACAAATGAGGCAAGAAACAAGCTCATGGACTGGATCAGATGCTACGATAACGATTTCGATACCCTGGAGGATCTTCAGCAGATCATTGACAAGCTAAATACCAAGATGAATACAAACGAGTGCCAGGGCACTGATGTGCCGCCATGCATCCTGTTCATAAAGGAAAAGGAATACCTGACGCCATTGCCTGCCAGAGCCGTCGTGGATTCATATCTTGACCCTCGCAAAGTAAAGGTATCCCCACAGCAGCTCGTCTATTTCAGCGGCGTCCAGTATTCCGTGGACAAGAAGTATATCAACGAATATGTAAGCCTTGAGACATTCGAGGATAAGCTTCAGGTCTATTATAAAGGAAAACTGATACAGGTGCACAACATATCTAGAAATCCCATCAATTATACGAAAAAGCATTATGAGCAGTCCGTGCGCAAGCAGCTGGGAAAGAACAAGAAGTTTGACGATGTTGTATCAAATAACCTTTCCATCATGGACAGGCTGCTTGAGGCCAGAACCGTTTCTGTGACAAAGGATGACGCTGTCAGATCATACGATCACATGATTGCCTATCTGGTGTCGCAGGGAACTGAAAGCAGATGGATCAGGAGATTCATACAGACACTGAACGGTGAGGAACGCAATGTCCTTTGCACTGAACTGTCAAAGGTTCTCCCCTATATCACTGATGAGAGGCAGTTCCTCCATGCATTAAGAAATGCGGCAGCCAGGAAGCATCTGAAGATGCTGAGAGTCCGTCTGTGGGCAATGGACATGACAGGAGGATATGACTTCCTTTCCCAGGAAGGATATGACTCGACATGCAGTGAATTCGACAAGGAGACAACTGAATACATGAAAACAATAAAAAAGGAAACGGAGGATTAATATGAGCTCTATCAATGTACTAATGAACAATCTTGAAAAGCTCAAGCTTTTCAAGATAAAGGAAAACATCAACAGCTACCTGGACATGGTGGCAGATGGCGTCAAGACGCCAATGGATGCTTTCAGCGAAATGATCCAGATGGAAGTGAATCATAAGGAGGACCTGGCAATAGTAAGCTGTGTCAAGATTGCCAACTTCCCGTTCCAGAGAGGCATACAGGACTTTGACTTCAGCTTCCAGCCATCACTTGACAAAAACAAGGTGATGGACCTTGCCTCGCTGAGATTCCTGGAAAAGACAGAGAATATCATCATATGTGGAACGCCAGGCGTAGGCAAGACGCATCTTGCGGTGTCCATCGGAACGGAGGCTGCAAAGCAGAGATACTCTGTCTACTGCATATCATTCCACGACCTGATTTCACAGCTGAGGAAGGCCAAGTATGAGAACAGGCTCGAGGCGAGAATAAAGTGGTTCTGCCGATACAGGCTGCTGATACTTGATGAGCTTGGCTACGAGAAGATGGATGTGGATACAGCCAATCTCTTCTTCAATCTCATTGCGAAGAGATATGAGAAGTCCAGCACTCTTATCACGACTAACCTGACATTCTCCAAATGGCCAGAGGTTTTTGGAGATCCTGTGCTTACGAATGCGCTCCTTGACAGACTGTTACACCACAGTCAGGTATTGAACATTAATGGTCCTTCCTACAGACTAAAAGATCAGCTTCAGCTAATGACTGATGATGATTAAAAAGACAAAATAAAAATGTAGGAAAACCTACATTCTTATTTTGTCCAAAACCTACATTTTTATATTGACTTTTGCAAGGTAGGAAAGCCGCCCCCGGCTCTCCTTGACGGTCACACCCTCCTGCAGCAACAGAGAGGAAAACTCGTCAAAGCTGGCGGCGGTGGCAAGGGCTTTCCGTAGGGTCTGCCGCAGCTTCTCCTTGTTCGTTTCAAACTTGGTCTGCCGGGGCGTGATACTATCGGCAATCATGGGGGCGTTCTGCTTGTCCAGCGCGGCCTGTCCCTTTTTCTGCGCCCAATACTCCCGGTCGGTGACGCGGTTCTTGCTGCCGTTCAAGAGGTCGATTTGATAAAGCCCCTCCCGGTGGCACATCTCCATGACTTCGGATTTGAAGTAGCGCAGGGCAGCGTCGGTACATCGGTGCTTGCAGCCGACTTTCGTATCGGCCGGCCTGTCCATGTAGGGCAGGAACGGCACTTCCTCAATCCGCAGGCTGTTTATGACGATATGCACATGAATGTTGCCGCTGTGGTTATGCCCGTCCGGGTGGGTGCAGACAAGGGCCTGGTGGCCGGGAAAATGCTCTTTACAGAATTGTTCCCCCAACGCCTGCGCCCGGTCTACGGTCAGGCCGTTGTCCGGCCCGTCCCGCGGGTCAAAGCTGATGATGTAGTGGTGGCTTTTCACATCTTCCCGCCGCTGGTTTTTCTGATAGCGGAGATTGGCCCGCATACACGCAACGGCAAAATCCTCCCCGTCGCAGTTCAGCGTGGACAGCCGGTAGTCCTCGCGGGGGATAAGCCTGCCGGTTTCATCAAGGACGGGCTTCATGGTAAACTCGTCATGCTCAAAGAGAAGATATTGCTCGGCGGCTCCGTAGTCGGCGTTTTTAGAGTTGATATGCTTGAGTGTTGCCAACCGCGTCACCTACTTTCTTGAGGACTTCATACTTGAGGACGGCAAGGTCGGATATGGCGGCGCGTACCTCGCCGGAAAGGGTGTTGTAGGGTACGCCGTATTCGTTCAGATACCGGGCAATCTGATTGAGGTTGCCGCCGATCCTGCCGTACTCGGCTGTCAGCTTCCCGACAGCGGAAAGCAACTCGTCATTGACCGACGACACATGGACAACCGGGCGTATGGTCGCCCGCCGTATCGCCTGCCGGAGAAATTCGGACTGGCTGATACCATAGGGCGCAAGCCGCGCTGTGAAGTCGGCATACTCATCTTCGGACAGCCGGGTTTTCACAACGCGGCTGCGGTGGGGCGTGTTGTATTTCTTTCGCATGGTGTGACCTCCTTTCTCGCCCGTAAGGGCGCATGAGCAGGGTTTGGGGAAGGCACTCCCCAACAAGTTTCCCGCGAGGGGCAAAACTGCAGAATTGCGGATTTTGGCACCGTGTGTTGAACCGTATTTTCTCCCCTCGTTCATGCAAACAGAAACCGCAGATTATTTTAACAGGAACAATAAAAGGTATTGGCATTTCTGCTTCCCGGAAGAGCAGATTATGCCAATACCTGTTTTCAT
>NZ_VUNM01000056.1 GCF_009695655.1 Sharpea porci | reverse complement strand
CCGAGGAGAAGTATCTAGTCTCGCAGTTCGAACGATACAATGAGAAGTTCCTGAACCGCGTGCACAGGGGATTTGGAAAAGTCACAAGCTTCTGGTTCAATGACTCTTATGGAGAAAGCGCTTCCTGTAAGTAGCAGCATGTAACTGCATATTCAGCTAAGAATTAAATCATCAAACAGAAATCATGCGAAGAGGGATTATCAATTTACACAAAATTATTGACACTATCATTTTGAAGTTTATGCAGAATATAACTATTTATAAAAGATACACTTTTTATGATGAATACAGTAACATCAATAATGAATCGTATCTTACACATTAGGAGATTTTAATATGCTTATTTTAGATTATTTAAAAGGACTTCTTTTCGTAATATATTTTTTGACAATGATTTATATGATTGGGACAGCATTTACAAAATATGAATCTGCTCCAGCAAGACTCATTGTTGGTTATATTATTCATGTAGTAATATTAGCAATACCAGGTATTGTCGTTCAAACATTGAAATTTAATTGGCGTATTTTTTTCTATTATACAATTGTTGCTGATATAATTTGTATTATCATTTCAATAATATTTTTGAAAAAAAGAAAAATACACTTATTTGAAGGAAGTATTCTTAAGTTTTTTGAAAATTATTGGTTCATCATTTTTATAACAATTATTTTAGTATTGATGGTATGTTTCCAAAACGTGTCATTATGGGAGAATGGTAGTGCCGATGATGGTTACTATCTTGTTAAGATTTTCCAATTCCCATTTGCTAAAAATCCTTATGATTTACAAATGCAAACAGGAGTGCATTTATTGCAAAAAACGTTTGATATTAGAAACTTTAGTACATTTGAAATAGAGGATTCTGTTTATTTATACTTAACAGCTATTCCATCAACATTATTTGCTCGTTTATTCTTAGCATTTATTAATTATTTTATTTTCACATGCTCAATTTATTGTTTTGAAGAAAAAGTGACATCTATTTTAGGATTTAATATAAAGAAAAAAAATCTACAGTATTTTACGGTTATTACAGTTTTGTTATGTTTCAATACCGATGTGTTAGCTAGAAATCATATTATTGAATTACGAGATCACTGGATCATTAATAGATTTATGTACTTCGGCTCAGCACTGGCAAAATCATGTACATTGCTTTGGACTTCAATACTTCTTATAGACAACAAAAAGCCTACAATCAAACTCGCTATAGAATATGCAATTATCTCATTTGTTTTGTTGACTCGTTCTACAACTGCACTACCACTGTTGATTGTGTCCTTGATTGTATATTTCCTTATTTATTTATGGAATAGTAAAAAGGCGTTTGTATTCTTTACTGTATTTTTGTTCGTGTTGTCTGGTATTATAAAAGATAATGCATCAGGATTAAGCAAACATTTTTTTGATGGTGCAGGTTATTATAATTATTTATCTAACAATACACAGTCATTTGTATTTATTATTCCATTAGCATTTATTTTGATCTATTTATATTTGAAAAAGAGTCAATGCCAGATTGTTAAAAGTAGTATTTTCATTATTTCTATCATTTTGTTTTTCATTTTAGATCCAATTAATAATATTACTGAATTTTCTTCACAGTACTTCTTTGTCTTTAACAGGGGATTGGCTTCAGCTATTTTGTTAATGATTACATATGCATGCATAATTTTTGGTTGTATAATTTCTACATCATTACTTAAATACAAAAAAGTTTATTCATTACGTTCTTTTTTCACTGCTTTACTAGCTTTAATAATTGCGTTGAGTTCTTTGACTCTACAAAAAGGATCGCCTCGTGCTGTTTTACATGAAGGTAGAGTTTTTCTTCATAACCCATTGTTTACTATAAGTACAGTACCAAATCTAGCTAAAGTATTAGATTCGCTTCAAAATAATCAGAAAAAAACAATGGTCTCATTGTTACCTGCAACGATATGGAAACCATACTACATGGATAAAAGAGTGCATGAAGGTGATTTAAATGAAACTACACCTCATATTGCAAGCGCAATTAGGCAATTTGTACCAAATATTATCTCATTAACTCCATATTGGTATTCGGTTCAATCAGATGATCCTGTTTACGCAAAATTATCTAAAAAAGAATTAGCTTCTTATAATGAGTTTTTAACAAGTAAGAATCCTAAAACAGAAACAATAACAAAGTTTAAGAATTTATTAGATCATTATCCTATTAATTGTATAGTTGTTTGGTATAGTGAATCTTGTCTTTATCTTGAAAATTTTGGCTTTAAACGATACAAAGTATTGAAAGATGAGAATGTGACATTGTACATTTATTATCGTTAGATTATCTAAAAGAAGGCAAATGTAAAATTATTCATGAAAGAAATAATCTCACAAAATATAAAATACATTTCTGTGAGATTTAAGGGTCCAAAGCTGGCATCTATATGATAATGGTCTTCAAAAGATGGCGAGTTCTCATACAAAATAATCTAAAAGCAAGAAAAAGTTAAAAATCATATTTAAAGTTGGAATATAAATGGATATTTTTTGTCAATATAGCTAAATTTGATAGGCAGCTTCTCCTAGTAATATATATCTTATATTATGAAAGCAACAATATAACTGATATAATATCAATAAAAAATGTACTATTTAATTTTTAATGAGAGTTATTTCCTTATCAGATTGCAAAAAGTGAAAATCAGTAGATTAAAATATTATAGGGGACTTTTCTTTGTTTTAAGTTTATCTTATTTTGAGAAATCAACACAACAACAAGTAAAGTATTAATCTAGAATATGATAATAAGTACTCTTTAAAGTGAAAATATATTTCTAAGAAGTTATGATATAACAGGAGAAATCATAGTGTTAACTATAAAATATTGATTGGAAGTATCATAAATATAAAAGTAGGAGAAATTGAGAATGAGTAAGAGACTAATACAATTTGATATTTTACGTGTTATGGCAATGATTTTTGTTATTGCAATACATGTAAGCGTAAGACCCTTTGTCACCAATCCTTACATGAAAAATATGTGGTATGTTTTATTATTAGTCTGTAATGGATTGTTTTATATGCTAAGTGGAAAATTTAATTTAAGAAAAAAATTTGATTCAAATAAATCAATTCTTGAGTTTTATTGGAAAAACTTTAAAAAAATCGTCATTCCTTTTTTCTTTGCAACAATGATTATTGCTTTTAGATATTATTTAAGTAGTAATTTTGGCTTGAGTTTAATGGGTTATTTTAGATTTTATAGGGATTACATAACAAATACGGCTCCTAATTCAGATTTATGGTTCATGTATCCATTTTTTGGCTTATTGTTATCTACACCTTTCTTATCATTGATGCTAAATAATATGAGTGAGAAACAAATTAAATTTATACTTGTTTTAAGCTTTATTTATTGCTTCTATTCTGTAAATTCAAAGTTTTTCGGGTTTACACCTCATATTAGCCAATGGATTATAAGTGAGTGGATGTTATACTATATCTTAGGATACTGTCTAGATCGAGTTAATATCCAATGTGAAGGTATTATTTATGTTCTGGGAGTAGTTGGATTTATTTTGAGCATAATATTAAAGACTAAATTTGAAAATTCATATAACAATTCTACAGATTTATCTTTGATTTATGTCATTTTTGTCTTTTCAATTTATATTTTCTTTGCTAAACGAATACACACAAAAAATAAAGCTTTAATTGGTATAATAGAAATATTAACAAAGTATTCTTTTTATGTTTATTTGTTTCATGAAATCGTGTTAAGAGAAGTTGAAAAATATTTGGGAGTCCTCAATCCTATAATTAGTTTTCCAGTGAATATATTAGTAACATTGTTGCTAACTTTAATGATAGCTGTCATATTTGATTCTTTTATGCAAATACTTAATAAATTCTTTAATACTCTATTTATTTTTTTGAAAAATATTCTATTTAATGAATAATTGAAGCTATTGTTGTATAGTAATTATAAGAATGAAGAAAGTTAGACGGAGGTGATTTATTATGAAAATGAAGGCTAAACTTATTTTTACATATTTATGTTTGCCACTAGTAGCAACAATAATAGGCTTATCAATCCATGATACGTATGCAGAAAAGAGTAGAGGTACTGTTAGCTCAAAAACAAATCTTGAAACTAATATAATTGGTAATCATTATACAAATGATTTGATTAATTCAGACCATAAAGAGAGAACTACATCAACCATTAATGGTATAACATATTTAACTGACCTTGCTGGCAATAAGATCACAGGCTTTGTGCATGAACCAAATAATTACTTAGAAGGCTATAACGGTGAAGGTAAGTGGAACTATTATAAAGATGGTTTAATTGCTTCTTCATATACAGGTCTAGTTAATACACAAGGAGAGAATTATTATTATGTTAAGGCAGGTCAATTAGATTTTTCCTATTCTGGCTTGATAAAATTTAATAATAATGTCTATAGAGTTGTAGATGGTAAAGTCGACATAAAAACACAAGGATTATATTATGTTGATAATCAATGGTATTATTTTAATAATGGTGTTGTCGATTGGAATTATAGTAATTTGATTCTATACAATGGTGGCTGGTATTATGTGCATAATGGTAAGATAGATTGGACCTATTCTACATTAGCACAAGTTGATGGCAACGGAACTTGGTATAAAGTCACAAATGGAATCATTGATTGGAAATATACTGGACTTAGTGAATACTATGGAGGATGGTATTACATAGAAAATGGTTCATTACGATGGAATTATAACGGCTTAGTCTATCACT
>NZ_VUNM01000055.1 GCF_009695655.1 Sharpea porci | reverse complement strand
TGATCAGAGCAAATTGAGATAAACTGTTTTTCGTCACTATAAATTTTTTTGAGGTTCCTTGAACCTCTTTTTGTGCTTCTAAGATAAATAAATCAAAATATACCCTTGACTACTGATAGTAAATCACGTATCCATAAGAAATATCCAAATTGGAAGAGTCCTAATGCTTTAAAGAATTCAGGATTCATTTCTTTACTTGCAATGATTATCATGATTATTATTGCTTTCTTCTGTACGTTAGGACAGGGAATAGGTTCATGGATTTCATTTGGTGTTTATTTGGGATTTGGTATTCTTCTATGGCTCTATATGAATTTTGTAAGATGGAAACATTCTAAAGTAAGAATTGAAACACCTGATGGCATAAAAGAATATTAAAAATAAGCTCACTTCAAATATATTGAAGTGGGCTTAATTATTGTGATTTTCTTTTACGACAGAGTACTGCTCTTCTCGATGATTTGCTTGGCTGATTAGTTGGCGACACTGATAGGATCTTTGAGCTCATGGAAATGCTTGCATTCACAAGGATGACCTTTTCGAAAATAGTAGTAGGATAAATATAGATATTAAACCTTCCATCACCTGCTTCACGATTAAACTTGATATTGAAACCGTGAAAAAGTCAAACCAGGAAGCTATGATAAAAGCTTTCCTTGTTGCCATAATGGCTGATTGATTAGAAGGATATCATTAAGGATGTTGTTGAATGTTCTTGTCTGTCCTTTGGCTCAAGTACAAGCTTCATTTAAAGCAGCAAGAGCAGCTGCCTAGCTTACTGCTAGCCAATACCGGTTAACGGGATTCGAAAAAGTTATTCATCATATGGAATGGTGTTTTTTATGCCTATTTATTGCAGGAATCTTTTATCACTCATAGAATCGAGGATAAAAAAAGAGATCTGCTTAGCAGACCTCAAAATATTTAGTTATTTCGGGAAAAAAACTTTTACCATGCTACTGCAATATCTAATTGTGTTCTGTTGCTTGAAGCGAAAGTACCTGTATCCACAACAATACCAGCACCAAGTGATGTAGCGACAATTGTACCATATGGTCTTAAGCCTAAGTTAGCAGCCACCATGACATAATCACCATACATCTTTACACCATCACTTCTAACCCAATACTGTGCATTATATCCACGTCTCTGCATATTTCTCACAACACCGGACATGTCAAGGTTATAATATGTTTCTTTACCACTAGGACCAGTAATAGAACCAGCACTTCTATTTAATCTAGGACCTCTCCAGTTTTCCGCTTTTACAATTTCAGGATTTCTAACAACGACATTAAGCTGTGCCTGTGACTTATTGCCAGCAGCATCACTGACTGTATATGTTACAGTTTGAGTACCAATTGTATTCATATTAGGTGAAGTAGCACTGACTTGTGCTTTTAGGTCACCATCTTTAGTATCTGATGCATTAGCGACATAGCTTAAGGTATTAAAGCTATCACCAACCATTGCTTTAACTTCAGTTGTTGTCAAAGTAAGAGTAGGGGCAGTGATATCTTTGACTTCGATATTGTATGTACCCTGAGTCTTATTACCTGCTTCATCTGTAGCAGTGACATTGATTGCCTGTACACCTAATTGTGTTGTATTAATTGTTGTATCTGAAGTAAGAGTTGCTTTTGAAAAGTTATCCGTTGCTTCAAAGAAATTATTTAAATCAAACTGAGATCCATAATCCACTACATTATTCTTCTGATTAATTGTAGGAGCAACATTATCTAATACATTGAAGTAAACATCTTTTGTAGAAGTATTACCAGCTTCATCATCAACTGTATAAGTGATTTTCTGAATACCTATCTGTTGAGTATTTAAGGTATTAGCTGTAGTGATGAATGGAGTAACATCACCATCAACATCATCTTTAGCACTGACATAGTCTAAAGGATTCACTGTGGCACCAGCTGTGATATCAATAGGCTTCTTTTGATTACCTGTACCTTTATACTGAGAAGCGATAGAAAGCTTAGGGGCTTTCAAATCTTTGACATGAACTGTTATTGTCTTTTCAGCTGTATTGTTGGCAGCATCTGTAGCTGTTACAGGAATTGTATAAGTGCCAACGCTTGTCAATGAATTGTTTGTATCTGCAAGAGTGACTTTAAGACGATTGCTAGGTGTCTTATTATCAGTAACTTTGATATCCTGAGCTGTCACGATAGAGCCATAGGCTACTGTAAGTTCCTTTGTTTTAATAACAGGAGCTTCACGATCAGCACCTGCAAAGCCGACAGCTGCTAAGGATCCTGCTACGAGCACGAAAGGTAATGCAAGCTGTTTAGCTTTTGATTTTGTTATTAATGGGAATTTCATATTCGTTCACCTCTGATAATTCTTTGGTTAAATTCTTAAGAATTTCTTAACTTACTTCTCCATAATAGCACGATTTCAAAATATTGCCATAAAAACACCATAATTTATTAAAAAAACATTAATAAACCATCTAACTAGATATAAAATGATAAATAAATGTAAAGCTAGCTTGACAAAAATGCAAGAAAACTCTATGATATATGTAAAGGAAGCTTTACATAGAGGTGATGCGATGAAGAACAGGATAGAAGAAATCCGGAAAGAAAAAGGGATCAGGCAGGATGAATTAGGAAAGATGCTTGGGGTCTCTAGACAAACAATTAGCTCATTAGAAAATGGTCGGTATAATCCTTCAATTATGTTGGCACACAAGATTGCGGTTTTATTTGGTATGTCTATAGAAGATGTATTTATATTTGAAGAAGGAGAAAGTGAAAATGAAATACGATAGAAAGCTTGTAGTCTGTATGATCTTAATTGGTGTTGGTTTGATTGTTTCTATATTAAGTGGTTTTGGTGTGTTAAATGGTGATGTATTTGTAGGCATTGGGAGTGGTTTTATCGGAGTGGGAGTTTTCTATTTCGTAAAATATTTACGCTATATAAAGGATCCTGAATTTCAAGAACAATATGATATAGCTATGCAGGATGAAAGAAATCGTTATATTCGTATGCGTTCATGGGCATTAGCTGGGTATATAATGATTATTGTCTATGCGATTGGAGAATTAATGGCTTATATATTGAAACAAAATATGCTTGCTAGATTTCTTTTGATGAGTGTTTGTTTTGTGTTGTTGGTCTATAGCGCTAGCTATTTCTATTTGAATAAGAAGTATTAATTTGAAAGTGCATTGCGGTGCACTTTTTTGAGTATTGTGATTGACTTTTAGAGAAATAAGTTTATCATATATATTGTACACAATAAAATTATACAAAATATATGGAGGATTCAAGAAATGAGCAATTACGATTATGATGTTTTATTTATTGGTAGTGGTCATGCATGCAACCATGGTGCTATTGCCTTAAAAATGGCTGGTAAGAAAGTAGCCATGATTGAAGAAGATAAGAATGGTGGTACTTGTACAAATTATGGTTGTGATGCCAAAATTCTTTTAGATGGACCTTTTACCTATCAGGAAGGCTTTGCCCGTTATAATGATTTAGGTATGCAGACACCTGAGATTAACTGGAAGAACTTAATGGCTTATAAGAAGAAACTTATTGGGGCATTTAGTCCTATATTAGGACAGGCTTTTGAAAAGTATGGTATTGAAGTGATTAAGGGACATGGTACACTTACTGATGCACATACTGTTCAGGTTGATGGAAAGAATTATACAGCTGAATATATCGTAATTGGTACGGGTGCAAGAGATTCATCTTTACCTATTGTTGGTGCACAATATATGCATCATAGCAAAGATTTCCTTGATCTAGATGAAATACCAGAATCATTATTATTTGTCGGTGCAGGTGTTATCAGTATGGAATTTGCATCAATGGCATTAGCTTTAGGCAAGAAAGTCACAGTTATTGACTTCGCCCCAAGAGCCTTAGCACAATATCCAAGTGACTATGTCAACATGATGGTTAAGAAAATGGAAGACATGGGTGCTACATTTAGCTTTAACCAGAGTGTTCAAAAAGTTGAAAAGAAAGACAATAGTTATATCGTATATACTCAGGATCAAACATTTACAGCAGATTATATTGTTGAAGGAACTGGACGTGTAGCTAATGTAGAAAACTTAGGCTTAGAAGCATTGGGTATTGAAGCTTCTAGAAGAGGTATTGTTGTCAATGAATATATGCAGACAAGTGTAGAGAATATCTATGCAAGTGGGGATGTTGTTGATAAACGTATTCCTAAACTTACACCAACTGCTGAATTTGAATCAAACTATATTGCCTATCATATCCTAGGCATGAATCCAAATCCAATTACATACCCAGCTATTCCAAACCTCGTCTTCACTCTACCTAGAATTGCTCAGGTAGGTGTTACAGTCGATGAAGCAGAAGCACATCCTGAACTCTATCGAGTAGAACGTATTCCATTTGGTGTATCAAATGAATGGGTAAATAATAGAGAAAAAGAAGCCCACTATACATTTATCTTCGACAAAGAAGGTTATCTCGTTGGTGCAGCTATCTATAGTAGTGAAGCAGCAACAATCTTAGACTTTATCACTTTAATCATTAATAAAAAGATGACAGCACTAGATTTAGCATCAATGATCTTTGCCTTCCCAACACAGACATATCAAGTAGTTTTTGCCTTAAAACCACTTCTTAAAAAAGCATAATAAACGAGCACTTCGGTGCTCTTTTTGTTTGTAGTACAAGCGAAGCTTGTATCTAGTCTTTAGACAGTTGAGCGTACGTAGGACGCGAAACAATAAACCACCTGCTATGCAGGTGGATGGCAAGACAGTTATACAAAAACATCACCGTTCCTTC
>NZ_VUNM01000054.1 GCF_009695655.1 Sharpea porci | reverse complement strand
GTATATAGAGTCTTTATTCTTTATAGTTTCCATAGCTCTATTATACCACAAAATAGCGGCATCATTCACTATATGTGTGATGCCGCTATTTTTTATGCGTCTATTTTATTTCGGGACAGACCCTTTTAAAATACCAACAGTTTTTAAGACTTCTTCAATATGATGAACAGGAATAATTTCAAGATGTTCTTTGACTTCCTTAGCAACATCTTCAAGATCATCAACATTTTCTTTTGGAATAAAGACTGTCTTTACACCTGCACGATCAGCTGCCATAAGCTTTTCAGGAAGGCCACCAATAGGCATAACATTGCCACGTAGAGAGACTTCGCCTGTCATTGCATATTGTGATGAAACAGGTTTACCTGTAACAAGTGATGCAAGGGCTGTAGTAAAGGTAATACCAGCTGATGGACCATCTTTCTTGATTGCGCCTTCTGGGACATGAATATGGATGTCATTATTTTCAAAGAAATCTGCTTTCTCAGGGAAATAATGCTTAACGAGCGTTAAGGCAATTTCAGCCGATTCTTTCATCACATCTTCGAGCTGTCCAGTTAAGATGAGCTTGCCAGATCCTTTTGTCTGCATTGTTTCAATAAAGAGTATTTCACCACCAACCTGAGTCCATGCCAGACCGGTTACAACACCTGGCTGTTTCATTTCTGTAACATGCTCGTGAGTAATTGGATGCATGTCGAGATATTTTCTCAGCATATCCTTTGTGACAGTGATTTTCTCTTCACCTTTGACAAGTTCAACAGCTGCTTTACGACAGATTGCATCCATACGTTTCTTTAAGCCACGTACCCCGGCTTCAAGAGTATAGTCATTGACGATTGTTGCGAGAACATCATCATCAAGTTCTAGTTCTTCAGGTTTGATACCCATTGTTTTCATGGCTTTTGGAAGTAAGTGACGTTTAGCAATTTGTTGTTTCTCTAATGGAGAATAGCCATTAAATTGAATGACTTCCATACGGTTTAATAATGGGGCTGGAATGGTATCTGTGGAGTTAGCTGTACAGATGAAGAAAACATCACTTAAGTCATAGGAAACATTCATATAGTGGTCTGTGAATGTACTATTCTGCTCTGGGTCAAGGACTTCAAGCAATGCGCTTGCAGGATCACCATTATAGCTTACGCCAAGCTTATCCACTTCATCTAAGACCATCACTGGATTGCTTGTTCCTGCTTTGGCAATAGCATCCATAATACGACCAGGCATAGCACCAATATAAGTACGACGATGACCACGGATATCAGCTTCATCTTTGCTGCCTCCTAAGGCCACACGTTCATATTTTCTACCAAGTGCTCTGGCAATAGATTGACCTATAGAAGTTTTCCCTGTACCAGGTGCACCAACGAATAAGAGTATAGAACCGGATTGTTTTTTATTAAGGTTCATTACGGCAATTTGCTGGAGAATTCTTTCTTTGACTTTGGCTAAGCCATAATGATCTTCATCAAGAATTTCCTGGGCTTTATTTAAATCAATTTTCTTAAAACGTGATTTCTTCCAAGGAACTTGTGTCATGAAGTCTAGATAGTTATAAAGCTGTCCATATTCAGGAGAGTTCTCACCTTCCTGCTTCATACGATTCAATGTCTTACGGGCTTCTTTTTCTGCTTCTTCATTCATTGAAGCTTTATTGATCTTGATTTCAAATTTACGAATTTCAGAGACGTTTTCAGGATGCATTGCATCAAGTTCTTTCTGTAAAAATTCAATTTGTTTTTTCAAAGCCTGTTCACGATAAGCTTTCTGGTTATCTTCTTCCTGAGCTGTCTCAGCTTCGCTTGTAACACGGTAGATTTCAATATTCTCCATGATAACTTTCTTATAAAGCTCAAGACGTTCTTTCTTGCTGTCAGTCGCAATGAAACTATATTTGTCTTCAGGCGTAATGGTCATCCATGAAGCACCAGTCGCAATAACTTCTTCAAGAGAACGCAGACGGACAACCCATGTACGATACATATTCCCCATGCTCATATACTTTAAAGCACCAAGCAGGGCTGTCTTTGTTTCTTCAAGCGTACTCTTTTCTTCATTAGCAGTCAGGTCTTCAACGTCTGGACGATCAGTGTAAGAGATGCTGATTTCATTGTTGGTGATGGATATATCTTTGATATTGGCACGATCAGTTGTTTTGATGGCAATATAGCCATTGAGATTAACTTCTGAAACACTGCCTGATACACCAACAGGTTCAAAGGCATCATTGGTAAGTTCATCATAAGGCGTATCTTCTTTCTGAACAATAAAGATCACATTATCACCAATAATAGGATCTTTACCTGTCATTTGTTTATAATAATCCGCATTAAAATACAATGTTGCATTAGGTATCACTATCGTATCATAAACGGGAATTACAAGTGCATTTTCCATATTTATCCTCCTCTTTAGCAAACCTATAAAAAGAGTGCTAATATCTTTTGAAAAGAAAGAGTACCTAGCGGTACTTCTCTTAATTCAACACTATTGTAATTCTATATGATCTATTAGTCAATTGATGTACACAAAGAGTTGATGGATTTTTTAGAAGACTGTTTGCGTTGTATCTTAAGGGAATAATGGTTATAATGACACAAAGAGAGGAAAAGAGAATGGAAAGATCAGTCAAAGATATTAAGAAAATCATCATCAAAGTGGGAAGTACGACCCTTTGTGATCATGATGGACAAATCAATAAGGAAAAGATCCTAAAAGTTATTGCTCAGATTGCGAAACTTAAAAGAGCAGGATATACAGTCTTGCTGGTATCATCTGGAGCGATTGCAGCAGGCATGGGAGCTTTGCATCTTGACCAAAAGCCGACTCTTCTTCCTCAAAAACAGGCTCTCGCAGCGATCGGTCAGGCGCGTTTAATGGAAATCTATGAAGAGCTTTTTAGTATTTTTCAGATGCGTTGTTCTCAGATCTTATTGAATCATGGGGATTTTGATGACCGTAAACGTCTCATGCATCTTAATTTAACGATGAATGCTTTATTAGATTATGATGTAGTACCAATTATTAATGAAAATGATGCCTTATCTGTTGATGAGATTAAGGTGGGTGATAATGATACTTTAGCGGCCTTGCTTGTGCCAGTTGTCGAAGCCGAACTTCTTATTCTGGTTTCCGATATTGATGGCCTTTATACAGCAAATCCACAGCTAGATCCTAACGCTAAGCTTTTATCCTATGTCGATCATTTAACACCAAAAATCATGAGCTATGCCGGAGATAGTCATTCAACACTAGGAACAGGCGGCATGGCGACAAAGCTCAAAGCGGCAAAGATGGTCAATGATTTTGGCAGCAACATGTGTATTGTCAATGGTTCTAAGCCAGATGCCATTGTTAATGCCTTGGTTGATGAAGGCACTTGGTTTAATGGGGCGAGTGGCCGAAAGATGAAAGCACGTGAACACTGGATTGCCTACCGTTCAAAGCCTAAAGGGAAGCTTGTTGTAGATGAAGGATGTCAAAAAGCCTTAATGCGTCATACATCACTTTTACCTAAAGGAATTGTTGATATTGAAGGGGATTTTCTTTCAGGTGCAGTAGTTGATATTGTGAATCAAGAGGGTGAACTTCTTGCCAAAGGTATTACTAATTATGCCAGTGATGAAGTCAGACTTATCAAAGGTGTCAATACTGATCAGATAGAGAAGATCCTACATTATAAAGATTATGATACGATTATTCATGCTAATAATATGGTTGTCTTGGAGGAAAAATAAAGAATGAATGCACAATTAGAAAATCAATTAAGAGCTGCAAAGATGGCTGCTCGTGAAATGATGACATTGGATACAACGGATAAGAATAATGCCTTACAGGCCATAAGTGAAGGGCTGCTTGCGCATAAGCAAGATATCTTGGATGCCAATGCGATTGATTTAAAGAAGGCTAAAGAGAATGGTATTACAGATGCCATGTATGATCGCTTAACACTTGATGAAAAGCGTATTGAAGCACTGAGTGCAAGCGTAAAGAGTTTGATTGACTTACCTGATCCAGTAGGGGAAGTCATTCGTGAAATTGATCGACCAAATGGTTTAAAGATTGTTCAGGTACGTGTACCAATGGGTGTCTATGGTATTATTTATGAAGCAAGACCTAATGTCACTGTTGATATTGCAGCATTATGTTTAAAAAGTGGGAACTGCTGTGTACTTAAAGGCGGGAAGGAAGCTATAACGACCAATAAGGCTTTGATGCATATTATGCTTGAAGCTATTGCTGGTATTGTTCCTGAAGGTGTGCTTTCTTTGATTGAAAATAATGATCATGAAATTGTTGATGAACTTATTCATGCCAATGATTATCTTGATGTTGTTGTACCAAGAGGGGGAGCAGGACTTATTCAGTTTGTTGTCAAGAATGCCACAGTACCTGTTATTGAAACAGGGGCTGGCATCTGTCATCTCTATGTTGATAAGGATGCAGATCTATCGATGGCATTAGAAATTGCGAAAAATGCGAAATTACAGCGTCCATCCGTATGTAATGCTATAGAAACTATCCTTATACATAAGAATGTCTATGAAGACTTCTTGCCACCACTTAGAGCTGCCTTCAGCAAGGTGAAAATCTATGGTGATGAAAGAACCTGCGAAGTCATCAAGGCAGAAGAAGCAACAGAGCGTAATTATGCGACAGAATATGATGATTATATTGTTAATATCAAGATTGTTGATGATGTCAATGAAGCCATTGATCACATCTACAAGTATTCAACAAAGCATTCAGAATCCATTATCACAAACAATCAGGCAACAGCCGATCTCTTTATGAATGCTTTAGATTCTGCCTGTATTTATCATAATGCCTCAACACGTTTCTCCGATGGGGGAGAGTTTGGCTTTGGGGCTGAACTTGGTATTTCAACCCAGAAATTACATGCCAGAGGTCCTCTTGGCTTAAGAGAAATGTGTTCATTTAAATATAAGATTGAAGGCAATGGACAAATTAGAGAATAGGCACACATTGTGTGCCTTTTCTTTTGTAGTACAAGCGAAGCTTGTATCTAGTCTTTAGACAGTTGAGCGTACGTAGGACGCGAAACAATAAACCACCTGCTATGCAGGTGGATGGCAAGACAGTTATACAAAAACATCACCGT
>NZ_VUNM01000053.1 GCF_009695655.1 Sharpea porci | reverse complement strand
GTCCGTAAAAATATAGATACAAATCCACAGTGCTTATAAATGATATCATCAATGGCCGTAGATGATATCATTCTTAATTCGGCTAGAAAGGAAAAATACTCAATTCTAACCTTAAATTGAGTATACGAGAAGAATATGAAAAAACTAGAAGGTAAAGTTGCTTTAATTACTGGTGCTGCAATGGGATTAGGAGAAGGCATTGCAGAAGTTTATGCGAAATATGGTGCTAAGATCTGTATGGTTGATATGTCTCAAAAGGTTGAAGAAACAGCTCAAAGAATTCGTGAAACATATAATGCAGATATTATTACTTGTGTCGCAAATGTAGCTAATAAAGAACAAATGATAGAAGCAGCCAAAAAGACATATGATACTTTTGGATCTTTAGATATAGCTTGTGCTAATGCCGGTATTTGTCGCTTGGCTCCTTTTGAAACATTCCCTGATGAGGATCGTGATGCATCTATTGATGTCAATATCAAAGGCGCATGGAATACATGTCAGGCTGTGATCCCTTATATGCTTAAAGAAGGTAAAGGTGCAATCGTTATTGCTTCTTCTGTAACAGGTGATATTGTTGCTGATCCTGGTGAAGCTGCTTATGCAATGACAAAAGCTGCCCTTGTTGGTCTGACAAAGTGTTTAGCTGTTGAATATGCAACTAGAAATATCAGAGTCAATTGTTCTCAGCTTGGTTATGCAAGAACACCGATGGTTGAAAAAATGGCTGTCGAATCAAATCCTGAGAATCCTGAACAGGCTATTCAGGATATTGCTGTTAACGTTCCTATTAAGCGACTCGCAAAACCTACTGAAGTCGGTGAACTCTTTGCCTTTTTAGGTAGTGATGAAGCAAGCTATATTACTGGTGAACAGATTGTTATTGATGGTGCTGCTACATTACCTGAAACAATGCTCATGTACGGTAAGGAAGCAAGCAACCGAAAACAAGAGATAGACCGCCAGCACTACACTATTCCGAACCAAAGACCAAAAGATAAGCATTGTGGGAAAATCTAAACTTTTGGATTTTCCTACAATGCCAACTACGGCGGAATCCCTCCCACTCCTTATATCTTTCTGTATACATTGAATTTGTATTTAGTAAAATGCAGACAACACCACGGATCGGCTTTTGGTTGGACAATTCCAACCAAACACCACAGCAGACAGCAGAAAACATTCTGAACGCTAGGAAGCCGGTATGATTGTTACATATAAGGGGAAGAAAAATTTCTTTTAGGTACTTGCTTTCCTAAAACTGATGTGATAAAATGATTTAAACCAGAAAAGGAGTAAAAAATATGCGGCAAGGTATTCTTAAATAAAACTATAATCAAATAGTGGGAACAAAGGATTATGATAGCTCCTTTTGTAGGGGCTTAGTTTTTTGTACCCAATTTAAGAATACTTTTGCCTTATCAATTTTGACATATCCCCAAAAACAGCAATCACAAACAGGTGTATGCTGTATATGTGTATGTCCGCAACTTATAATCCCCAGTGGTAAAAGTATTTTACTGCTGGGGATTTTTATGCCCTTTGGGGCTGTAAAGGGAGGACAATCACATGAAAATAATCAATATTGGAATTCTTGCCCATGTAGACGCTGGAAAGACGACCTTGACGGAGAGCCTGCTATATGCCAGCGGAGCCATTTCAGAACCGGGGAGCGTCGAAAAAGGGACAACGAGGACGGACACCATGTTTTTGGAGCGGCAGCGTGGGATTACCATTCAAGCGGCAGTCAGTTCCTTCCAGTGGCACAGATGTAAAGTTAACATTGTGGATACGCCCGGCCACATGGATTTTTTGGCGGAGGTGTACCGCTCTTTGGCTGTTTTAGATGGGGCCATCTTGGTGATCTCCGCTAAAGATGGCGTGCAGGCCCAGACCCGTATTCTGTTCCATGCCCTGCGGAAAATGAACATTCCCACCGTTATCTTTATCAACAAGATCGACCAGGCTGGCGTTGATTTGCAGAGCGTGGTTCAGTCTGTTCGGGATAAGCTCTCCGCCGATATTATCATCAAGCAGACGGTGTCGCTGTCCCCGGAAATAGTCCTGGAGGAAAATACCGACATAGAAGCATGGGATGCGGTCATCGAAAATAACGATGAATTATTGGAAAAGTATATCGCAGGAGAACCAATCAGCCGGGAAAAACTTGCGCGGGAGGAACAGCAGCGGGTTCAAGACGCCTCCCTGTTCCCGGTCTATTATGGCAGCGCCAAAAAGGGCCTTGGCATTCAACCGTTGATGGATGCGGTGACAGGGCTGTTCCAACCGATTGGGGAACAGGGGAGCGCCGCCCTATGCGGCAGCGTTTTCAAGGTGGAGTATACAGATTGCGGCCAGCGGCGTGTCTATCTACGGCTATACAGCGGAACGCTGCGCCTGCGGGATACGGTGGCCCTGGCCGGGAGAGAAAAGCTGAAAATCACAGAGATGCGTATTCCATCCAAAGGGGAAATTGTTCGGACAGACACCGCTTATCCGGGTGAAATTGTTATCCTTCCCAGCGACAGCGTGAGGTTAAACGATGTATTAGGGGATCAAACCCGGCTCCCTCGTAAAAGGTGGCGCGAGGACCCCCTCCCCATGCTGCGGACGACGATTGCGCCGAAAACGGCAGCGCAAAGAGAACGGCTGCTGGACGCTCTTACGCAACTTGCGGATACTGACCCGCTTTTGCGCTGCGAAGTGGATTCCATCACCCATGAGATCATTCTTTCTTTTTTGGGCCGGGTGCAGTTGGAGGTCGTTTCCGCTTTGCTGTCGGAAAAATACAAGATTGAAACAGTGGTAAAGGAACCCACCGTCATTTATATGGAGCGGCCGCTCAAAGCAGCCAGCCACACCATCCATATCGAGGTGCCGCCCAACCCGTTTTGGGCATCTATCGGACTGTCTGTTACACCACTCCCGCTTGGCTCCGGCGTACAATACGAGAGCCGGGTTTCGCTGGGATACTTGAACCAGAGTTTTCAAAACGCTGTCAGGGATGGTATCCGTTACGGGCTGGAGCAGGGCTTGTTCGGCTGGAACGTAACGGACTGTAAGATTTGCTTTGAATACGGGCTTTATTACAGTCCAGTCAGCACGCCGGCGGACTTCCGCTCATTGGCCCCGATTGTATTGGAACAGGCATTGAAGGAATCGGGGACGCAGCTGCTGGAACCTTATCTCTCCTTCACCCTCTATGCGCCCCAGGAATACCTTTCCAGGGCTTATCATGATGCACCGAAATACTGTGCCACCATCGAAACGGCCCAGGTAAAAAAGGATGAAGTTGTCTTTACTGGCGAGATTCCCGCCCGCTGTATACAGGCATACCGTACTGATCTGGCCTTTTACACCAGCGGGCAGAGCGTATGCCTTACAGAGCTGAAAGGGTATCAGGCCGCTGTCGGCCAGCCGGTCATCCAGCCCCGCCGTCCAAACAACCGCCTGGACAAGGTGCGCCATATGTTTCAGAAGGTAATGTAAAGATACATAATCGTCAAGACGGCAACAATCAGAAGTTATGGAGGGTAACAATGGAATATAGTAAGGAAGATTTAATGGAAGCAAAAAAGCAAATTTGGGGAGTGGGAGAGAACATGGGAACAGAGGAAAGTAAAAAAATCTGGGAGGAGAACGCACAATTTTGGGATAATGCAATGGGTGACGAATCTAATGAATTTCACAGAGAGGTAGTGCGTCCCAAAGTAACGGAACTTCTATCTCCTAATCCTGCGGATTACATTTTGGATATTGCGTGTGGCAATGGAAATTATTCTTCGTATCTTGCACAAAGAGGCGCTTCGGTTGTCGCTTTTGATTACAGCAAAAAAATGATAGAATTGGCTAAAAGACGGCAATCACAATATGCAAAACAAATTGAATTTTGTGTGGCGGATGCGACCGATAGAAAAAGTATATTAGAATTAAAAAGAAATCGAGCCTTTACGAAAGCAGTTTCTAATATGGCAATTATGGATATTACGGATATTGAACCACTTCTTATGGCTGTTTATGAACTGTTACAGGAAAGCGGAATTTTTGTCTTTGCAACGCAACACCCTTGTTTTGTCACGTTGACTGAAAAATATATGACACCGCACAGTTACTATGATATAGCGATTGAAGGGCAACCGAAAGAGCAGATTTATTATCATCGTTCCATACAAGATATTTTTAACCTTTGTTTTAGAGCTGGATTTGTCATTGATGGATTTTATGAAGAATGTTTTAAAACCAACAAAGAAATTCCTATGGTAATGATAGTAAGGCTTAAGAAGGTAAAACGTGATAGCTTAAAATAAATTCAAGTTTGTCGGGTAAATAGCAAACCCAGCCGAGCCAGTCAACGGTCAAGATGAACGGCGCATATGCGCAGCCGTTGACAGCCCCGCCCGCCTTTGCTGGTAGGCAATCAAGGGGCGACAGCAAGAAGTGCCACCGCCCCGCACTATTATTCAGAAAGGGGAATTTCCATGACCGACCAGATAGCCTATCAAGAATATATCCAGCGCAGGTACAACGCCTTTTGCAAGACTGTTATCCGCTGTGCCGCCTTGGACAAGATTTTGAAGCTTAAACGGCAAGTTTCCCTTGACTATCTGATGAACGAGAAGTTTGTCCAGTTTGCCGCGTCGGAGCCGGACGAGGAATACCCATTTACCGTCTGCGGTCAGACCGTCCTGCTCTGCAACGCCGCCCTTGCCGACGCGATCTCTGTTTTGCCGGAGCAGACGCGGGAAGAAATCCTGCGCTATTACTTTCTGCGCCAGCCGCAGCGCGTGATCGGCGCGTGTATTGGCCGGTCACGCAGCACAGCGGGGCGGCATATCCAGCTTGCCTTGTAGCGGCTACGCGAAGAAATGGGGGTGAGCCGGTATGAGTAGACTTCTCCCCTATGAAACAATCCTCAAAGCCCGTGAGGGCGACCCAGAAGCCGTGAACGCTGTCCTGCTCCACTACGCCGGATATATCCGCTATTTCTCAAAAGTGAACGGGCAGGTCAACGCCGAGGTGGAGGACTATGTAAAGCAGCGGTTAATTGACTGTCAATTCAAGTTCCGGCTTGACGAACCACCGGACAAGTCATAAAAACTGAATACCAGCCGCCACCGACGCGGCCAGCGAAAGCAGTAAGTCTTGAAAAAGATTTACTGCTTTTTTTGTTGTCCGGCTCCGCTCCCGGCCATTTTGCCCCCTGCCGGTTGTAGTAGTAAGCGAGGAGGGAATTTTTCTGCCCTGGTGTTTGGCATTTGGAGCATTTACCCGTAGTAGAGGGCAAAGAGAAAGGATTTCTCCAACACCGGGTAGAAACCACTGCGTCCGGTGTCATTTTAGCGAAAGCGGGCAGGAATGCCCTTTACAGGATTAGTAGTAGCAGAAAAAGAGAAACAAACTTTTGTGGTTGCAGTTTTCCAAAAAAGTGGCGGACGGAAGTGAGAGAAAGTTTGCAGTCACGGAGAGCAAGTTTCTACCACGGTGTGTTGAACCGCAAATTCTCCCAGTATTCAAACCGCAAATTATTTCAGCCTTTTTTTGACGGCATTTTTGTTTTTCCAGATTGATGACCGCACATTATTTCAACATGACTGATGATGGACCTTCAGGA
>NZ_VUNM01000052.1 GCF_009695655.1 Sharpea porci | reverse complement strand
GCGGCGGGCACACCTGTACCCATCCCGAACACAGAAGTTAAGCGCCGCAGCGGCGACGATAGTGCGCAAGTGCGACAATAGCGCTCTGCCAGGTAGGCAAAGGACCGGAAGGTCCTTTTTCTTTTTGCCTGTTTTCTCATCGCGTTATGGACTATTGGTTTTCAATAAATGGGAAAGATGATATAATGTGAGCAAGCTGAGGTGAATTAAATGAATGTTTTATCCATCCTATCTCTGGATATGAAACTTGATACAATATTACAAATTCTAAGAGTTGGTGTTGACCTTATAGGAGTCTTTTTTCTTATTTACTTTTTAATAACAAACTTTAAAAAGAGTCAGAGAACATTGCAGGTTTTTAAAGGGGTTATTCTGATTTTAATCGCTAAGGCGATAACGAGTTTTTTTGGCTTAGCAACCCTTAATTCTTTAGTTGATGCCATTCTATCCTGGGGTGTTTTAGCTATTATCATCATTTTCCAGCCAGAAATTAGAAGTGCGCTAGAAAAAATGGGAGCGACAAAAAATGAGTATACTCATCATCTCTCAAGTGATGAACGTGATCGTATTATGAATGAACTTGTGACTGGTATCAGTCGTATGAGTAGAGAACATACGGGTGCTTTAATAACTTTTGAACGTACTCAGGATTTAACGGAATATATGAAAACGGGTGTTATTTTTGAAGCGGATATCAAAGCAGAATTGTTGGCGACGATATTTTATGAAGGGACACCATTACATGATGGTGCGACCATTATTAAAAATGATAAGATTGCTGCTAGTGCTTGTTTTTATCCTCCAACACGAAAAGAAGTTCCTCAATCTTATGGAGCGCGTCATCGCGCAGCTATTGGTATTAGTGAATTAAATGATTCACTCACAGTTGTTGTATCGGAAGAGACAGGACGTATTTCTTTTTGTACAGATGGTGATATAAGAGAAGTGAATCCGAAAGAATTGCGTGCACAGCTCATTAGTGAATTAGACTGGTATGGTAAAGAAGGTGAACATCATGAGTAATAAGAATGATCGTATTAATCATAATGATTCATCAACAGACTTCTTTTTGAAATATATGAAAAAAGAAAAACAGGAAAAAGAAAAAGAAGAAGAACAAAAAGAAGAATTTAATGACCGTAAAGTTAAAACAATTCAGTTCTTTGGAAATATTTATAATTCGATTAATAAAGTTTTAGATCATATTCTGTTATCAAAAAGAGCTGTTATCATTTTATCCATTGTCCTCACTATTGTTCTTTATGTGACTTCTACAGGTGGGCAAGTGATTAGTCAAACAACAAGCGGGACAACAATCAAGAATGTTGCGGTTAATGTGGAAGGTTTGAAAGAAGGCTATGAAGTATCCGGTATACCTGATAGTGTGACAATAGGGCTAATTGGTCCTTCGCTTGATATTTACACAACCCAGCTTACAAAGAGCTATAGTGTCTATGCCGATCTAACAGATTATGGTGAAGGTACTCATACTGTCAATTTAAGAACACGTGGATTCGATAATGATTTAACAGTTATGATTCTGCCAGAAACAACAACGATTAAAATTTCACCTAAGGTCACAAAGACATTTGATTTAGGTTATAAATTTAAGAATCAAGAATCATTTGATGAAAAATATGCAGTGAGTGTCACGAGTTTATCAAAATCAGCAGTACAGATTTCGGCATCAGAAGATACTTTAAATCGAATAGATCATGTTTATGCCATTATTGATATCGCTGATAAAGATAAAAGCTTTAGCCAGAAATGTGCAATCAAGGCATATGATGCGAATGGTAAAGAAGTCAATTGTACAATTGCACCATCAAGTGTTGTCGCAAAGTGCCGTGTTGATACATACTCAAAGGTTGTACCAATTCAGCCAACATTTAGCGGTACTTTAGCTGCAGGATATTCCTTAAAGAGTTATCGTTTATCACCAACAACTGTAACAATCTATGGTAAACGTTCTGATATTGGTGATATTAATACGATTACTTGTTCGGTGGATATTACAGGCTTAGCTGGTTCAACAACATTATCAGGTTTAAGCTTGAATAAAGATGAAAAGATTACTAAAATGTCTAAGGATACTGTAGATATTGATATGACTATAGAAAAAGGAGAATAACAATGGGAAAGTATTTTGGAACTGATGGATTTAGAGGAGAAGCTAATGTCGATTTAACAGTCGAAAATGCATTTAAGGTTGGACGTTATCTTGGTTACTATTTTGGTCGTAATCATAAGGCTAAAATTGTCATTGGTAAGGATACAAGACGTTCAAGCTATATGTTTGAATATGCGCTTGTTGCTGGCTTAACAGCTTCAGGTGCTGATGCATACTTGCTTCATGTCACAACAACACCTTCTGTTTCTTATATTGTAAGAACTGATGGTTTTGATGCAGGTATTATGATCTCAGCTTCACATAATCCATACTATGATAATGGTATTAAAGTTATTAATGGCAAGGGTATGAAGCTTGAAGCTGAAATTGAAAAGAAAATTGAAGAATATATTGATGGCTTAACTGGTGAAGTACCACATGCTTTACGTGATGATATTGGTCGTACAGTTGATTACTCAATGGGACGTAACCGTTATATCGGTTATCTCATGAGTATTCCAACACGTGCATTCAAAGACTTCAAGGTTGGCTTGGATTGTGCTAATGGTTCATCAAGTTCAATCGCAAAGGCTGTTTTTGATGCACTTGGCGCAAAAACTTATGTCATCAACAATGAACCTGACGGACTAAATATTAATCGTAATGCTGGTTCTACACATATTGAAAACTTACAACGTTTTGTCGTTGAAAATGCATTAGATATTGGTTTCGCATATGATGGAGATGCTGACCGTTGTATCGCTGTTGATGAATTCGGCCGTGAAGTCAATGGTGACCTTATTCTTTATGTATGTGGTAAAGAACTCAAGAAACATGGTGAACTTGCCAACAACAAGATTGTTACCACAGTTATGAGTAACTTAGGACTTTATAAAGCTTTAGATGCTGAAGGCATTGGTTATGCTCAGACAGCTGTAGGTGATAAATATGTTTATGAAAACATGGTGACTGAAGGTAATGTCATTGGTGGAGAACAGAGTGGCCATATCATCTTTAGTAAGCATGCAACTACTGGTGATGGTATTTTAACATCATTAAAGGTCATGGAAGCTTTAATTGAAGAGAAGCAAACACTTGCCCAGCTTATTGAACCCGTCAAGATCTTCCCACAGCTTCTTATCAATGTACGTGTTAAAGATAAGACAGTTGTTTTAGATGACGCTGATGTCAAGGCAGCTGTAGAGAAAGTAACAAGTGACCTTGAAGGTAATGGCCGTGCCTTAGTGCGTCCTTCAGGAACAGAACCAGTGATCCGTGTTATGGTCGAAGCACCAACTGAAGAATTATGTCATGAACATGTTCTTAAAGTTGTGAATGTGATCAAGGAAAAAGGATATGCTGTAGAAGATTAAAGTATCACATGATTTCACAAAATATTGCCATTATTCATGGCAATATTTTCTCTATAGTGAAGTGGGGTGATGACATATGAAGTATAAGATTAATATCATAGATGACGAAAAGAATTTAAATGATTTAGTACGTACTTATCTAGAAAAAGAAGGCTATATGGCTTATAGCTTTTATACATATGAAGAAGCTTTAATGCATGTTGAGGATGATGTTCATTTATGGATTGTGGATATCATGCTTGATAAAAATAGTGGCTTTGATTTGCTCAATGAAATAAAGAATAGAAAGCCTGATATGCCCATTATCTTCATGAGTGCAAGAGACCAGGATTTTGATCGTATTATTGGTTTGGAAAAAGGTAGTGATGACTATATCACAAAGCCATTCAATATGAAGGAATTCTTATTGCGTGTTCACAATGTACTTAAGCGTGTTTATAAGGATAATCTAGAATATATTGAAGTAGATGGTTATCGGATAGATGAAAATAAGCGTAGAGTTTCTTTTGGCAGTCAAGAAATTGATTTAACGACTAAGGAATATGAATTATTAATCTACTTTGTCAAGAATAAGGGGATTGCGATTGGTCGTGAACAAGTATTAACCAAGGTATGGGATGAAAACTATTTTGGTAGTGATCGTGTTGTCGATGATACATTAAGACGTTTGAGAAAGAAAATGCCAGAAATCAATATTAAGACTATTTATGGGTTTGGATACCGCTTAGACTGATGCTGAAACGCTTTTCTTTAATTAAGCAGCTTCTTATAGTATTTGGAATTCTGGCAATCCTGGATGTTGCGCTCTTAATGCCCCTTGTCGATTACAACATGAATGCGATTATCGATAAACAAATGTATAATAAGCTTGAAGAAGTCCAAAACTCCTATGCTTATTTCCATTCTGCACCGCCAGGAAGAATGGTCGCTCACTCATTCTCATTTATCTATAATGCCACAACTGGTGCCTATGATTTTGACAATAATGATAACAATAGTAATCTTCCTGACAATATCAGGATGATGCTTTCTGCTCTTTCAAGTGGTGCCCTGCAGAGTATTATCAACGATCCCCATCATCGTGTCATAAAAGACAAACGTACTTATGGCCAACAAACCTATTATTATCGCGTTTCCAAAAATAAAAATATGAATACGTATATTGTTTCCTTGCTTTCATCAGATTATTCCGATGATTTAGTCACAAGTATGCAGGCAAGAATTATCTATCTTCAGTATGGCTTTTTGGCTTTATCAGCACTTGTATTGATTCTATGGGTTCTTTCACTGATTAATCCGTTAAGAAAGATTAAGGCTTATGTCGATAATATTAAGAATCATACAGAGAGCACATTAAATGTTAAGAGAAAAGATGAAATAGGTATTGTCGCTGATGCGATTGTTGATATGAAAGAAGATATTGAGCGCCAAGAGAAAGCCAAGGAGGAAATGATTCATAATATTTCCCATGACTTAAAAACACCGATTGCGCTTATTAAAACATATAGTGAATCTGTGAAAGACGATATCTATCCCTATGGTACAAAAGAAGCAAGTATGGATATTATTCTTGAGAATGCGGATCGTCTTGAACATAAGGTTAAGACGTTGTTGTATCTGAATAGGTTGGATTATATAGGTTCTGAGGAAAAGTCCTTAGTACCTTTTGATATGAAAGAACTGATTGAACATATTGTGACACAGATGAATGCAATGAATGATTTACAGATTGAAACAGTACTTGATCATGTATCATTCTTAGGCAATAGCGATCATTGGCGTATAGCAATCGAGAACATTATTGAAAATGCCTTCAGATATGCCAAGAGTGTTATTAAAATTACGCTACACAAGGATTATCTAGAAATCTATAATGATGGTGACCCAATTGAAGAAGATCGCCTAGAAGACTTATTTTCACCCTATGTCAAAGGGGTCAAAGGACAGTTTGGTTTAGGCTTATCAATTGTCTCTAAAACAGCTGAGATGTATGGCTATAAAGTCACAGCTGTCAATAGAGAAGTAGGTGTTTCCTTTATCTTTACAAAGCTAGACCATTAAGTCTTGCTTTCCGTTTATGAGGTGATTTACTATCAGTAGTCAAGGGTATATTTTGATTTATTTATCTTAGAAGCACAAAAAGAGGTTCAAGGAACCTCAAAAAAATTTATAGTGACGAAAAACAGTTTATCTCAATTTGCTCTGA
>NZ_VUNM01000051.1 GCF_009695655.1 Sharpea porci | reverse complement strand
TTGAGGGATAGCGAGCGTCAAGAGCGGTAGCTTGAACGAAGTGAAAGCAAGCGCCTTTAGACGCGAGCAGGTATTACAGGCTTATAGCCGCAGTTCAAACCACGCCTTTTAGGCGTGGTTTTGATTTGCCTTTTTAGGATGTAATATATATAACGTAAATCACGATATAGGATTATCAGCTTAGTATTAAAAAGGCTGGAAAATAATATCCAGCTCTTCACACAATTAACAACAAGACAAATCAATTGTTATTATATAAGGCGATATATGCTTATTTCGCAAGAATCATGAGTTTACCTATTTTCTTATTTAAACCAAGGATCCAAACTAATAATAAACTTAAGAGACTGGATATAATGAATAGATAGAAGAATTTATGATAATTGATGAGAGTTGTATGCTTTGAATAGTAATCTACAAAGATATTATGAATTAAGTAAATACCAAATGTATGTTTGCTGATCCATGTAAACAATTTAGGAAAAATAATTTTTTTAATAGGTAGAATGAAAGCAAATATGGACATGCAGAGGATAATGAGAACGATATTGTTATACCAGAGATCATAGGCGCATTGATGAGTAAAGCAATAATATTCTTGCCATAAAAGGAATGAAAAACTAGAAATACCAATAGGGATCCATAACCAATGCTGCTTTATAAGAGAGTTTTGTTCATAAAACAAATAACCAATTAGAGTCAGTAATCCATAATAACCACCAGACCAAGATAAATCTAAAATAGGTGATAATTGGAAATTCAATTTTAAGACATTCAGGAATGGATTAATTGTTGCAGGTAGTGTCATGTAAAGCAAAGAAAATAAGCCTAGCTGAAATATAATCTTATGATCTATTTCAGAAAGAAGAATGGAAATGAATGGGAGAAATAAATAGATACCAATAATAACAGGAATATACCAAAAGTGAGTACCTTCGTAATGTTCAAAAAATAAAACTTCTCTTAGAAATCTTCCCCAATCTAATATTTTTCCATCAAAAATGACACCATAAAAATAATAAATGATTCCCCAAATAGATGAAGTAATAACTAATGGTAATAAACTATTCTTCCAAAATTTTGTAATTACACCTGGTTTACTAAAATCTCTTGGAAGAATTAAATAGCCACTAAGAAAAAAGAATAATGGTACACCACACCTACCAATAACATGGAGGGAAAGCGAGAAGAGCTTCTGTGGGACAGAGAGTCCGATAACTGTTTCAGTTGTTTTGCTATACAAATATGTTAAGTCTGAAGCATGGGTAATAATAACAAATAAGATAGCCAAGGATCTTATTATATCGAGAGATATAATTCTTTTACTTTTTGATTCTTGTAATTGATATGAATTGTTCATTGAACTAACCCCCTTTGATTTTATTGAAAAGCAGTTTTATTAAAATAAAGTATACAATAGTTTTTAAGTGAAAACATATGAATTAGAAGAAATTACTTTTCTTAAAATAAGAATATCTTTCTATTGTAAGTATTGCAATGTGGAGTAGAAAACTTTAGAAAAACTTTAGATTTATAACCATATATTTTTAATAGTTCAATTGTATCATGCAAGATGTTGAAGGAAAGATATGCTTAAATATTTGTTTTTTACTTATATGTTACATTTAATGAAAATTATTGCCTAATAAAGGGATAAAAATGAAGCGTAGGGCTTTCCAATAAAGAAGGACATTGCTAGAATGTAATGGAGATGAGGAGAAAGGAAATGACAGGGAAGAAGAGAACAAGAAATGTAGTATGGATTATTGTTGTTGTTCTTATTCTTGGCGTACTAGGTGGTTTTGGCATTAAAGCCTACAAAGACTACCAGAAAGAAGAAGCACGCAAGAAGGAAGCAGCAAGAATCAAGAAACTACAAGAACAAGCTAAACTTAATAAGGATCAAATATCTATTGAAATACGAGGCACATACAACCTAAAGCTTAACGGTGCTGAAGGTAGGGTGACTTGGAGCAGTGCTAATGGCGCAATAGCGAGAGTGGATGAAAAAGGTGTTGTGACAGGTGTATCAGAGGGTAATACAGTTGTAACCGCAACATACTTAAAAAAGAAATATCCAGTCAAAGTGACTGTAACTATGCCAAGAGTAATGCAGGATGATGGTAAGAAGGTTGTATATCTGACATTCGATGATGGACCATCACCTAAAACAGCCCAGGTGCTCGACATTCTTAAGAATAATGGTGTTCACGCGACATTCTTTGTAACTGGTATGGATCTAAAGTCTGCTGATCTGATGAAACGTGCTGTTGATGAAGGTAATGCGGTTGGTGCACATACTTATACACATGACTACAAGTATGTTTATAGTTCAGAGAATAATTATTTTGATGACTTAAATAAGATCTTAAAACACATCAAGGATGTAACTGGTAAAGAAACAAAAATCATTCGATTCCCAGGAGGAAGCAGCAATACCATCAGTAGAAAGTACAGCCAGGGTATTATGACAAAGCTTACACAGGAAGTGCTTGCTAAGGGTTATCAGTATTATGACTGGAATTTATCAAGTGGTGATGCGGAGTGGCCTGCACCATCTGTTGAATCTATTGTGCATCAGGCAACTAATACTAAACAGACTAAAGTTGTCTTACTTATGCATGATACAAATGCAAAACAAACAACAGTTGATGCCTTACCACAAATTATTAAATTCTATAAAGATAATGGCTATGAATTTAGATCATTAGATAATTCTGATATCATTAGTCACCACCATATCAATAATTAGACAGGTTTATACCTGTCTTTATCATGTGGTATATCTTTAACGTTATACCACTATAGTAAAAAAGTACTTTAAAAATGGGCATAATTGAGTATAATCGAGGTTGCCTTTAAGGAGGGAAGAGGAAATGAATTTGAAATCTAGTAAGATGAAGGTAACAATTATTGTTATTGTCATTGCATTGATTGTTGGAATGTGTGGAGTTTTTGCATACCAGTCTAATCAAAAGAAAAAAGCTGAAATTGCAGCTAAGAAAGAAGCAGAAAGAGAAAAGAAGTTAGAAGCGAAAGCCTCAATGCCAGTCACTAATCTAACGATTGCTCCTGGCAGGGAGTATACAATGAAGCTTGATGGCACAGAAGCTAAGGTTAAGTGGTCAACAGATAACGACAAGATTGCTTCTATCAATTCTAAAGGTGTCTTAACTTCTAAAGCAGAGGGTTCTACAAAAGTAACTGCTCAATATTTTAAAAAGAAGTTTATCGCCAATGTTACTGTCAAACAGCCCAATTCAGTAATGGCTGCGGGTGTTGATGATGGTATTAAAGAAGTATTCTTGACATTTGATGATGGACCATCTGTTAATACTGCAAAGATTCTTGATATTTTGAAACAGAATGGTGTTGTAGGCACGTTCTTTGTTACAGCACAAAATCCTAAATCTAAAGATTTAATGAAGAGAATTCTTAAAGAAGGTAGTGCTATTGGTGCCCATAGTTATACGCATGAGTATTCTATCTATCAATCAGAACAAACATACTTTGATGATTTAAATAAGATTGAAGACTATATTAAATCAGTAACTGGCAAGACAACGAAGATTGTCAGATTCCCTGGTGGTAGCAGTAATACAATAAGTCGTCATTATGCTACTGGTATTATGAAGACATTAGCAGCTGATCTTGAAAAGAAGGGTTATAAGTATTATGACTGGAATATTTCAAGTGGTGATGCAGCTGGTAAATTACAGCCAGTTGATGCATTAGTACGTAATGCAACAGGCACAAAGCATGAAAAAGCGATTATTTTGATGCATGATACACAGGTTAAAACTACTACTGTTGAAGCGTTACCACAGATTATTCAGTGGTATAAAGACAACGGTTATAAGTTCAGTACTTTAGAAAATACAGCTGTTCAGTCTCACCAGAATATTAATAACTAGCATTTTTGAAAAAAGTCATTTCCCAAGATACTACATCCATGTATAATGAAAGATGTAGATTTAATTAAGGAAGGTAAAGTTAATGAAATTGATTAAAATAATTACAAGCTGGCAAGTTATCATGGCTTTACAGCTACTCGTATCAATACTATTGGCGTTCACAACATTTAAGTTAAATGTTCTACCATTTAGGTATGCATTAATATTATTTATTGTATTGTTGCTTTTATTAGTTGGCATGTTCTTCTTCACTAAGTCAAAAAAACAAGTCGATGGTGGAAAAGTAGCTATTAGACCTATCGTTGGCAAGATTATCTCAATCCTCTTATCAATTGTAATGCTTATTGCATCAAGTATGCTGATGAAGACAGAAGGTGCGATTGCTAAGATTACAGGCAATGATACACAGACGACAGTTATCAGTCTGATGACTTTAAAAGATAGTAAGTTTAATTCTGCTGATGACTTAAAAGCATCGACTCCTGTTGGGGTGAATACTATTGCGGATAAGACTAATATCGATAAAGGCTTAAAAGCATTAAAAGATGAAGCAAAGTTCACAAAAAAAGATTACTCAACTTTTAAATCATTAAGTGATGATTTATATAATGGTAAAGTAAAAGCAATCCTTGTAGATAATGCTTATCAATCTGTTTTAGAAACATATCATGAAGATTGGTCACAGAAAACAAAAACAATCTGGAAATATGAAATTAAGGAAAAGGTTGAAGATACTTCAACAAATGCAAAGGTTACGAAGGAACCATTCACATTACTTATTTCTGGTGTGGATAGTCGTGGTGATGTAACTGAAAAATCACGTTCTGATGTGGACATGATTATTACTATTGATCCTACTCATCATCGTATTCTTATGACATCAATTCCTCGTGACTACTTTGTGCCTATCTACGGGCAGGGTGGAAAAGATAAATTAACACATTCAGGATTATTTGGTACTGCATGTGTTGAAAAGACAATTGAAAACTTCATGAATATTAATATTGACTATAATGCCCGTATTGGCTTCCAAGCTGTTACAAAGATTATTGATGCTATTGGTGGTGTTGATGTTTATTCAGATAAAGCATTTATTCCTTGGACGGATCATGGTGTTCGTATTAAAGAGGGAATGCAGCATATGGATGGTAGAACAGCTTTAGCATTCGCTAGAGAAAGAAAGACATATACAACTGGGGATAGACATAGATCAGCTAATGAACAAGCTGTTATTGAAGCTATCTTGGAAAAAGTAATGAAACCTTCTGTTTTAAGTCAATATTCAAGTTTGCTTAGTGCAATTGAAGGAACATTCCAAACAAACTTAAAGTCTTCTGACATCACTTCATTAGCTAAGATGCAACTTGATAAGGGTGGTAAATGGACAGTAAAGAAATCAATACTTTATGGTACTTCTAAGAAAGCAACAGGTGGTTTGATGATGCCTAATACTGAGCTTTATTATAACTTCCCTGATCAAAAGTCCATCGATGCAAATACAAAGTATATTAAAGAAATGCTTAAAGGCGAAGATGTTCAAATCGCTGATACGGATTCAAATGTAACAGCTCATATGGACTAAACATAGAAAAATGTGTGCGAAAAGTGATGCTGTGTTAGGGCATCACTTTTTCTAAGCCATCAAAAAAGGCTTTAGAAAATCTTTCTAAAGCCAATTAATAATTAATTTCATCGCCTGAACGTGTTGTGTAATTATAATCGCCTTCACCATAGTAGGAAACAAGGAATTCTTTATTTTCTTTCACCCACTTGTCACCAGCTGCTTGAGCTGACAATCCATTAAGTAGATTTGAAGAAATTTCTTCGGTGTGCACAATGTGTCCTGTCTTACTGCCATCTTTATTATGAACATAGTAGAAGATCATTAGATATGTCTTATCTGGATCATAAGGTAATTTGGCATCATCAGGCATTTTAGCTTTTCTGCCAATGATATTTACTTTGCATTCCAATGTTTTTCCATCAACAGTAGCAGTGATACGTGTTGTACCAATACTCTTAGGAATAATGAGGCCTTCATCACCAACTACTGAAATGTTGTTGTTATAAGATCCCCAGACGATAGATTTACTTGTGTTGCCGGAAACTTCTAGTAAAAATGTCTGACCTAATCGTAGTGTGATATCATCACGATTTAGAGAGAGTTTTGTTACTGTTTGTTTTTTATTGTCTTTTTGTGCTGTTTGTGTTGTCTTTTTCTTAGTTGTCTTTGATGAGCTAGGAGAACATCCTACAACCAGTGTGGCAACAAGAAGAACAGCTAAGTATTTATATAGATGAACCATAGATCTCATCCTTTCTTAACTAAGTATAACATAGGTTATAACCTACGCGTACAATTGTAGACTAAAATAGAAAAAAATGAAAGTGGAAAGATTTTGATTTTCGATTGCTTTCAGAAAAGTATAGTGTATAATTTTCGATACTTAGAGTAATCTGGTTGAGTGAGAGGGAGCGAATAGATTATGAAATTGAAATGGCAAATCATTATATTATTTCAGGCAGCAGTTGAAATATTTCTTGGTTATGAAATGACTAAATTCAATGTCTTACCTTTAAAATATTTGATTGTTGTTTATATTGTATTGTTTTTAATTTTTAGACTCATGTATAAGTTTATCAAGCCACCAAAAAGAATAGGAAAACATGCCAAGAAATCAAAAAGAGCACAACTAGGCAAGTATGTCTCTCTAGTTGTTTCTATTGCGATGATCTTTTCATCCTACATGTTGATTAAAACAAATGGTGCCATTGCAAAAATGACAGGAATGTCAGAAACAAAGACGGTCATTGCACTTGTAGCTTTAAAGAAGAGTGGCTATAAGTCGGCAAAAGATGCTGAGGATGAAAGAATAGGTATAAATACGAAACAAACATCAACCTATCTCAATAAAGGCCTAAGTTTACTCAAAGATGATATTTCTTTTACTGAGAAAGATTATAATGATTATAAGAAATTAGGTGAAGATCTCTATAGTGGGAAAGTAAAAGCAATACTCATGGATTATGCTTATGAAACTGCACTAGAAGGTTATTTTGAAAGCTTCAATAATGACACAGAGATTATTTGGTCTCATGAGTTTGTGGAAAAGAATACTAATACGGCCAACAATAAGAATGTCACAAAAGAACCATTTACTATTATGGTATCAGGTGTGGATTCAAGAGGTAGTGTTGAAGAGAAATCAAGAAGTGATGTGAATATGATTGTTACAATTAATCCTAATACAAGACAGATTCTCCTTACTTCTATCCCTAGAGATTATTTTGTCACACTAGCCAATGTAGGTGTTAAAGATAAACTTACACATGCTGGTATGTTTGGGACAACGAATGTTGAAAAGACGGTTGAGAAGTTTATGAATTTAGATATTGATTATCAAGCACGTATTGGCTTCCAGTCTGTCGTAAAAATTGTTGATGCATTAGGTGGTGTAGATGTCTATTCTGATAAAGCTTTTAGACCATGGACTGATGATGGTGTGCGTATAAAAAAAGGAGTACAGCACATGGATGGTCGTACGGCCTTGGCATTTGCGCGAGAAAGAAAAATTTACTTAACAGGGGATCGTCATCGAGCTGCAAATCAGCAAGCTGTTTTAAAAGCAATATTAAATAAAGCGATGTCACCAGCAGTGATCACAAATTATACAAGCTTATTAGATGCAGTTGCAGGAACATTCCAGACAAATATGAAATCTAGTGATATTACAAGCCTAGCTAAGATGCAGCTAGATAAGGGTGGATCTTGGGATATTCAGCAGTCCATTCTTGAAGGAACAAGCGAAAAGAGAAAAGGTGGATACTTAATGCCAAAGACAGCTATTTATTACACAATCCCATCAAAAGAATCTATTGATAAAAATAGACTCTATATTACAAATATGATGGCTGGCAAGAAGATTAAAACGGAAGCTAAGGATTCTGAGGCATAAAAATATCATTAAGTCTAGAAGGTCATATGACCTTCTTTTTTCTAGTGTGCCGGGCATGGCACTGATTCAGTCGGAGACAGTCCGACCACAGGTAGTTACCGCCAAGTGTAGTGAACCACAAGCCGATACCATAAAGGTAGGAGTGAAGGAAGTGGTGTAGCGATTCCTTTGAGCGTACGAACAGAAACTTGATACAAGGCTAAAT
>NZ_VUNM01000050.1 GCF_009695655.1 Sharpea porci | reverse complement strand
GATTCCATAAGATCATGAATTATCATGAAGCGAAGTCAATCATATTCAGCTATATAGAAGGCTTCTACAATACGGTGAGAATCCATTCCCATTGTGAATATCAGTCGCCAGATGAATACGAGGAAGAGTACTATGAGAAGAAAGTGAATAACATAATAGCAAGCAATGAAATTGTTGAGGTTGTTGCATAGACAGTAACATAAAAAACGGACATTTAAGTTGTTCTAAAACTTGACATAGTACCAGCTGTCAGTCTGGACGATCTTCCAGAACAAAGAGAAGTCCAAGCCGCTGAATATGGCGAAGCAGTAAATCCGGAGGCTGGATGGGAGGAAAGTTATCACGCCTTCTTCGGGGAGGTCTCATCGACGAAAGCCGAGGTGAAGAACATCATGCAGGTAAGTAGCAGTAACAACGAACGATGAGAAGTCAGCAGAGGCCGTAGTAGTGAAGAAATCCCGCAATGGGGATGGAGCAAAGGGCCGAACGAATCACCAGCTTCATTTCATGAATGTAGTCAAATCTCTCTGAATGGTCTGTGAGCTCGGATAAAGTCCGTTAAGACCAGAGACGAGACAGCGACGGAAAGGAGAAGCAGACAAATGGCATCACAGTTACTGGAGCTGATTCTTTCAGATAGAAATCTGGAAGAAGCCAGCCGCAAGGTTATGATTAACAAGGGATCTGCAGGTATTGACCGTATGCCTGTAAGCCGATTGCCGGAATATATCGGGCTTCATAAAGATGAAGTGCGGGAACTTATCCGGCACAGACATTACAGACCACTGCCAGTCAAGCGTGTGGAAATTCCGAAGGATGATGGCTCGAAGAGAAATCTGGGTGTGCCGGCAGTCAAAGACAGGTGGATCGAACAAGCAGTAACACAGGTTCTGTCACCAATCTTTGATCGTACATTCTCAGACAGCAGCTATGGGTTCCGACCAGGAAGAATGGCCGAGCAGGCAATCCTGAAAGCACTCGAATATATGAACGATGGCTATGACTGGATTGTCGACTTAGACCTTTCAAAGTTCTTTGATAACGTCAATCAGGATATATTGATGATTCTGGTACACAACGTTATTAAAGACCCGGATACTGAATCACTCATCAGACGATTCCTGCAGGGAGGGGTTCTGATAGAAGGCAGCTTTGAAGAGACACGGAAAGGAACCGCACAGGGATCCCCGATTTCTCCACTGCTGGCAAATGTCTATCTGAATGAATTCGACAAGGAACTCGAATCCAGAGGTCTGCACTTTACCAGATACGCAGATGACTGTATCATCTGTGTCAGAAGTGAAGCAGCAGCCAACAGAGTGATGAAGTCGGTAACAAACTGGCTCGAAAAACGTCTTCGCGTACAGGTTAATGCAGCGAAAACAAAAGTAGCACGGCCTAACCAAATCAAATATCTTGGACATTCCTTTTACTTCAAAGATGGTAAGTGGAGACCTAAGCCGCATATCAAATCATTGAAGAAGCTGGAATACAAGCTGGTGCCGCTGTTAACAAGGAAATATAACATTCCGATGGACCAGAGGATAACCAGAATAAATCAGGTTGTACGGGGATGGGTCAATTACTATCGTCTGTGTAACATGAAAACGGCCCTGAAAAAGATTGACAGTTGGGTACGGCTGCATATCCGGATGATTTACTGGAAACAGTGGAAAACGGTCAGAAACCGGGCAAACCACCTGTACGCACTTGGTATGAAAACATACTGGGCATGGCGTTATGCCAATACGCGTAAAGGAATCTATGCCTCGGGACTATTCCTAAGTCGCTGGATTACCAATGACCTCTTGAAAAGAGAGGCCGGATTGATCAGCTCGGAAGAGTATTTTACCTTGGTACATGTAACAGTGTTGTAATTTGTTGGTGTTTCGAACCGCCGGACGCCGAACGGCTTCTCCGGTGGTGTGAGAGGAAAAAAAGATGAGAGCTCACGCTCTCATCCTCCTACTCGATTCCTGCTGCTGAGAATTCATCACCCTATGTGGATTCTGTCTTCTGGTTTGGCTAACATCTCAAGTTTTGTAGAAAAAATGGCACATCCCGCATAACGATGGGACTTGTGCCATTTTCTCTGTGTGGTGATATGGGTTATCTTTCTGGTCTGGACATTAATATTTCAGAACTCGCCGGATTTCTTCGCGGGAACGGTATTTCAAGCTTAAGTTAATGCCTGCCTTTTTACGTTGAAGAGTGACTATAACTTGGATTTGAAAATCATAATGGCCTTGTCCAGACATCATGAGCTCATTGAAGTCAAGACTAATATTATCAATAATTACTAAAATCAGCAGTATAAATCATATTTTTTTCTTGTATGGATAGGTATAATAGTAACTGAGGAAAAATGATAAATTATAGGTAGAAGGGTATTTACATGACATCAAGAGATCAATATTCATTGCGTCAGAAAGGAGCAAATAAATCATGAGAACAATTCGAATTACAGGAAAAGGACAAATCAAAGTTAAGCCAGATATGACAAGGCTAACCATTACACTAGAAGACACTTACAGAGAATACAGCGAAACTCTCAAACATTCATCAGAAGCCACTAAGCAAATCAAGGATCTCTTTCTTGCGTTCGGTTTTGAGAAGAGCAGACTTAAGACCCTTTCATTCAATGTCGATACAGAATATAAAAACTATAGCGAGCACAATACCTACAAGCGTATCTTTGTCGGTTACAGCTATAGACAAGTTTTAAAAATCGAATTCGATTCTGACAACAAACTACTCGGTAATATTCTCTATGCTCTCGCCAATTCTCCTCTCCATCCCGAATTCAGAATCAGTTATACTGTAAAGGAGCCCGAAGCTGCAAAGAATAGACTTCTAAGCAAAGCGATGCAAGATGCTAAAAAGAAAGCTTTAGTACTTTCACAGGCAGCTGATGTAACACTCAAAGACATCCAAAGCATCGATTATTCCTTTGTAGAACTTGACTTTCAAGTCAATTCTATACAGAACATGTTGCCCTCAAAAGCAAGTGTTCCATCCATGCAAGACTACGATATTGAAATTGAACCGGACGATATTGACGTAACTGATAGCGTGACCGTAGTTTGGGAAATCGAATAAAGATAGCACAAAAAGAAGCAGACAAGACATTTGGAAAATATCAAAATAATAATCACTGTACCCATTTATTATTGCAAATGAGAAACAGGTACCTAAGCAGATATTTCGTTGGGATGCTATCGATAAACATGAAAAGCATTTTCAAGTCAAAGCCCTTCAGATCATGTGATCTAATATTTTTTGGTTAGTCTTGTGGCTATTCTTTTCTTGATTTTTTTATCATAAAAAGGCTGCCATAGGAATTTTAGTTGATGATGTTATCTATGCTTAATACGAGGGGCTGTCCAAATATGTATACGCTTATTGGAATATTTGTATTAGATGAAGTGTATGGATTATTTCAAAGATAAGATGGATCAGATAAATTCTTGTTTATTGCTTATAAAAGATGATTAAAGTATTAATGGAATGCGTTATGAGGTTAGAAAATATATGAGAATTGTTAATTTAATTGAAAATACAGAAGGAAGATCCGAGTGTTTATTTGAACATGGATTGTCCTTTTATATAGAGACAGAAAGTCATAAGACTTTACTTGATCTCGGACAAACAGACAGCTCCCTTAAAAATGCTAAAAAAATTGGCATTAATCTGAATGAAGTAGACACAGTTGTGTTAAGCCATGGACATTACGATCACTCAGGAGGCCTTATTCCATTTACTAAGATTAACGATCATGCTGCCATCTATATGCAGAGTTCTGCTAGTGGCGAGTTTTATGCATATGATGGAGATAACAGCTATAGATATATAGGTATAGACAAAAGGATTTTGATGCTTTCTAAATTGAGACTACTTAAGGGTGACTATGTAATTGATGATGAACTAGAGCTTTTCACGATAAAAAACAGAACACATTCGCTTCCATTCACAAATAAGCGCCTTCTTATCAAAACCGCTTGTAGTTTTGTACCAGATGATTTTTGTCATGAACACTTTCTTGTAGTAAAAGATAAAGAGCATACAATATTAATGTCTGGTTGCGCTCATAATGGAATACTAAGTATCCTTGATACTTATAGAGAAAAGTATGGCAATCTTCCAGATATTGTCATCAGTGGCTTTCATCTGATGGTGAAGCGTAACTATCGTGATAATGAACTGCAGGAAGTCAGATTCATTGCAAAGGAACTAAAGAAATATCAAATAAAATTCTATACCTGCCATTGCACAGGAATTCCTGCATTTGAAGAAATGAGGAAAATCATAGGAAATCAGCTTAAATATGTACATTCCGGTGAACAAATCATTTTATAAAAGACTAAGGCAAATTCCAGTTAATCAGTAATAATAAAAAACATCCATCAGCATAATAGTAGCCTTCTAAAGTCTACAGCTTAATAGCTAGGATCTACTTTGGAATTGTTTTTATAGTTAGAAAACTTAAATGTACAGTTGTAGCTAGTAGGGCGATAGTGCAAGTGTGAAGGCTAGTCATGTGGCTGCATAACATATTTAATACTTCAAAGAATCTACTAAAATAGAAATGAGGGCTATTTAATAACAGGATTAAGAAACCTTGCCCCTAATTCCTAAATTTATAAGGGTTTATAATAATGTAGCTTCAATCATGAATTGTCCTCAAGATGTTCTAGCTAATTGTAACTGAAAACACACCTATATGGATTAGAAAAGTTCGAAAGGACTGAACACTCTCCTATAAGTGTGTATTATGTGCATTATTTTAAATCCATTCATTTTTAACGCCATTTCTGGTGATCAATACTGGATCCAAACTTAAAATGATATTTTACAATACCAATATCCGCCTTTTCCAAAAAGCCTTTCTTTGAAGTGATAAAGAGTGCATAGCCATCCCAGTGTATAGTAAAGAGCTGCTGATTTCCAGCTGCTGGTGCCAAAAGTGCACAGTTCATGCCTTGACAAACCAATCTGGTGCAGTACGTTCAACGTCTGAAAGCTCATCGAGAGATTTAACTTTGTGATTCCTTTCATTGTCTTCATCAACGCCCCAGCGCAGGAAGCCCCGACTTCTATAAGTCGTGGGAGGAATGCCCGTTTTTGCGGCGGTTTTTCTTTCTGATATACGCCAAAATATAATATAATGTTTTAGTGAAGAAAGTGAGGCTTATGGTATGCAACAGACCATTACAGCAAAACAACAGATTTTCGTAAATACTTCTAATAAACAGGTTCTCTGCGATGCCATGAAAGCTTATACTAATGCCTGTAATTGTGTGTCTGAATAGATATATAGAACTCATCATCTTAGTCGTTACAGTGTACAAGGACATATTTATTATGCTTATTCAGATTGATTTAGCCCAATACATCAATTCAGGAAAGCACCAAAAGCATCTGAATACTATGCGAGCATACTTCAGGAAAAAACATGACAAAATTATAAAATATCTTAAAAATGACTTCCCAAATGAAGTAAGACTATATGGTATGGGTGGCGGGATGTATTTTGTTATGGGAATCAAAACAAAACTTACACAAAAAGAAATTATAAAAATATTTAAAAAGCATGATGTCGGTGTTTCCAACAAAGGTATTTTAGAAAGATTCTACACTATGTCCAAGAAATCAGGTCATCATTGGATATGGAGGAATTACCTTGAAAGAGTTAGATAAGTGGATGGACGCTTTGAAAGATAGCCTTTTACAAATAATATCAAAATAAAGAGCATTATTTTTCAAAAAGAATTTGGAAATATCGATTATTTAAGGAGGAATAAACGATGTTTAGAGAAATGCTTAGAAAAAAGCAACAGTTATCAGAAGAAGAATGTATTAACATTCTCAAAAATCAATTACGTGGTGTACTATCAGTCCTAGGTGATGATGAATATCCCTATGGCATGCCTATGAATCATTTCTATTGTGAGGAAGATGGAAAAATCTATTTTCATGGTTCTAGAATGGGGCATAAAATTGATGCTATGAAAAGACATAACAAAGCATCTTTTTGTGTATATGATGAAGGTTTTAAGCGAGAAGGGGAATGGGCACTTAATATTAAATCAGTTATTGTCTTTGGAAAGATAGAATTTATTGAGGATCGTAAAACAACATATCGAATTGCCGAAATGCTGAGCTATAAATTCACTGATGATCAGAACTATATCCAGCATGAAATCAAACATTCTGGTCCCGGTACGCAATTGTTTGCATTAGTTCCAGACCATATGAGTGGAAAAATCGTAAATGACTCTTAGTATCTACCAATGCTTTGCATTATGGTTTCTAAAACTCATGCTTTCAATAAAACCTAGATTCTATTTCATTCATGAAATCACATAGCAACTTGCATTCATGTATAGTAAGCATTACATTATTATTGACATATGCTAGAAACATAAGCAGGTGATCAAATGTCAAGGCCAACGAAATGCAGAAGAATTTGTAATAAGCCAGCATTTGATAGCTTTTTAACCGCAGGAGCATCTTCTCAGGAACAAATTACATTAACTTTAGATGAATATGAAGTTATACGGCTTATTGATTTAGAAAAATATACCCATGCGCAATGTGCAAAACAAATGGCAATATCTAGATCTACAGTCACTGAGATCTATGAGAATGCCCGCTTTAAGATTGCTGACAGTATTGTCAATGGTAAAGCCTTGTTGATTGCGGGAGGGCATTATCATTTATGTGATGGATCAATTTCTGGTATCTGCAATAAGACATGCAGAAGGTTTGTCAGGATGCAAAAAATAGAGCGAAAGGGAGATGTAGAAATGAGAATTGCAGTCACTTATGAGGAAGGAATGATTTTTCAACATTTTGGTCATACACAGGAATTTAAGTTCTATGATGTTGAAGAAGGCAAAGTTGTAGAAAGCCAGGTCGTCAATACAAATGGTCAGGGTCATGGCGCACTTGCTGGACTTTTAGCACAAAACAACGTTGATGTCCTGATTTGTGGAGGTATTGGTCCAGGCGCACAGAATGCATTAAGCCAGGCTGGTATTCAGGTTTATGGTGGTGTATCCGGTTTAGCTGATCAAGCCGTTGATGCTTACTTAGCTGGTTCCTTAGATTATAACCCTGATGCACATTGTGATCACCATCATCATGAAGATAACTGTCATGGTGATCATCAAGGTTGTCACCATAGCTAAATATTCATTTTGCTCTACGTTACGTAGGTTGTGTTACTATGTTTTTCCCGTTATCCTTGTTTTGTAAGGAGTAAATCGATATGAATCAATACATAACTGGTGCTATGATCAAACGCTTAAGAGAAAACAAGCACATGACACAACAACAGCTTGCATCAAAACTTAATGTGAGTGATAAAACAATTTCTAAATGGGAAAACAGTCGTGGTTATCCAGATATCTCTCTTATCGAATCATTAGCTAACGCACTTGATGTATCCATAATTGAGCTATTTACTGGTGAAAACATCGTCAACACGAACAAATCTTCCAATATGCGTAAAATGAAGTTTTATGTATGTCCTATTTGTGGCAACATCATACAAAGTACAGGAGAAGCAGTCGTCAGCTGTTGTGGTATTGTTTTACCAGCTTTAGAAGCTGAAGAGGAAGATCTTGAACACCAACTGCATATTGAAAAGATAGAAGATGAGTATTATGTGACAATTTCTCATGATATGAACAAAGAACATTATATTTCATTTATTGCAGCAATAGGAGATGATGGCTATGAAATAAAGAAGCTCTATGCAGAAAGTAGTGCTGAAGCACGCTTTAAAGTGAACAGAACAAGATCAATTATCTATTATTGTAATAGGCATGGATTATTTCATGTGCCAGTTCGTTAAATCAATCTGATTCATGGCTTAAGACAAATCTGCTTCTTAAGCCTTTTCATTTATGACAAGATCAAAAATAAAACTTGACCTAAATCCTAGATAAAACAAACTCTAAAATATATAATAGCTATAAATGAAAATGAAAAGAGGCATTAATGATGACACTTAATGAAGTCAATGAACAAGCAAAAGAAATTCGTTCACGTTATCATGAATTAGAAAAAGAGATCCATGGTTCAGTCTGGACAGTCGAAGAAGATGCTTTGGCATTTCTTACTGATGCAAGTTTAATAGGACGTCTTACGATGGACAACCAAGGAAGATGGCCAAGTGATAATAGGGATATTCTTCCTTCAAAGATTGGTGAATGCGTTTGGTGGCTTTCCGTTCTCGCAAATCGAATGAATATCAACTTTGAAGATTGTGTAAAAGATTTTCTTGAAGAAAGATTAAATAGTCTTGAATGACTATAATTTATCTCTTCTTCAAACATATAGATTAACCAATCAAACGATTTTTTGTTTAAAATCCCCATTTGCACAGTGGACCTATATAAAGAGAAAAAAACGTTGATATTCCAACGTTTTACTTCCATGCATCTCGATATTTTAGCGTCTTTTGCGAATACACTATCGCCCGCAGAAGCATTTCC
>NZ_VUNM01000005.1 GCF_009695655.1 Sharpea porci | reverse complement strand
GCGCGGCGGGCACACCTGTACCCATCCCGAACACAGAAGTTAAGCGCCGCAGCGGCGACGATAGTGCGCAAGTGCGACAATAGCGCTCTGCCAGGTAGGCAAAGGACCGGAAGGTCCTTTTTCTTTTTGTTTTAGATTCACAATAGTATGATGAAAATACATTAATAGTTATCACTATTAAAAGATTATCATTATGAGATAGAAAAAGGATTGGTCTGTAACCAATCCTTTTCGTTTGAAAGACTATATTATTCTGTAATACCTGTTGCTTCAGTAACCTTAGCGACAACATCTTCCATTGTCATTGTATTGTTTAAGCAATCTTCAGCAAGCTTTTTGCTTTCTTCATATGAGAGAGATCTAATTCTCTTTCTTTGAGCTAAGATTGATGTTGCTGACATAGAGAATTCATCAAGTCCTAAGCCAAGTAATAATGGAGCAGCTAAAGCTTCGCCAGCCATTTCTCCACACATACCAGTCCATTTACCATTAGCATGTGCTGCATCAATTGTATTCTTTACAAGTCTTAAAATTGATGGGTTAAATGGCTGATATAAGTAATTGATTGTTGATGACATACGGTCAGCAGCAAATGTATACTGGATTAAGTCGTTTGTACCAATTGAGAAGAAATCAACTTCTTTAGCAAATTGGTCAGCTAAAACAGCGGCAGCTGGAATTTCAATCATGATACCAACTTCGAAATGATCTGAAACCTTAACGCCTTCAGCTTCTAATTTAGCTTTTTCATCCATTAAGATTCCTTTAGCTTTTCTGAATTCACCTAAAGTGGCAATCATTGGGAACATGATATGTAGATCACCATAGATTGAAGCTCTCAGTAATGCTCTTAACTGTGTTCTGAAGATATCTTCATGCTGGAAGCAAAGACGGATGGCACGAACACCTAAGAATGGGTTCATTTCATCTGGTGTTTCGAATGATTTCAATTTCTTGTCTCCACCAATATCCAATGTTCTTACGACAACTGGACCATTAACGCCTTCAAGAACCTTTTTATATACTTCAAACTGTTCATCTTCTGTTGGTAATGTATCAGATTCCATATATAAGAATTCTGTTCTGAATAAACCAACACCTTCAGCACCATTAGCCTTAACAGCTTCAAGGTCTTCAGGAGAACCAATATTAGCAACTAATAAAGTTTTATGACCATCAGTAGATACTGATTCAGCATTAACTAATGTCTTTAATTCAGCTTTATAAGCTTCAAATGCTTCTTTCTTTTCAGTATATTCTTTAACAACTGCTTCATCAGGGTTAACGAACACTTCACCAGTTGTACCATCAAGAACAACTAAATCACCGTCATTAACATTGTCCATAATTGCATTTGTAGCAACGACAGCAGGAATTTCCATAGATCTTGCAAGAATTGCAGAGTGTGAAGTTCTACCACCAATATTTGTTACAAAACCTTTTACTAAGTTCTTATTTAATGTTGCAGTATCAGAAGGTGTTAAGTCATTAGCACAAATAACAACTTCTTCACTAATTAAGCTTGGGTTAGGTAATTTCTTACCTAAAAGATGAGCTTTCCAACGTGTAGAAACATCTTTTACATCAGCAGCTCTTTCTTTAAAGTAAGCATCATCCATACTTGAGAACATCGCAATCATCATATTTGCGACATCTTCAAGTGCAGCTGCAGCATTTAATTTTTCATCTTTAATCTTTGTTTCAATTTGACCAGCAAATTCAGGGTCATTAAGCATCATTAAGTGCGCATCAAACACAGCTGCTTCTTCCTCTGAAAGATTCTTTGATGCAGCTTCCTTAATTGTTTTGATTTCTTCTTCAACAGCAGCCTTATGTTCATACAATTTTGTAATTTCAGCTGCAGTATCTTCTACTGTATCTCTAGATACTGTTAAATCTGGCATTTCTAGTTTGTATGCTTTAGCAATCGCAATACCGCTAGATGCACCAATACCTTTTATATTTGTCATTTTTGACATACCTCCATCTAAATTGTATTTTACATTATAAAAGTCGTAAAATAAAGGGGAAATGAAAACGTTCTAATACCAAAAAGCCTATATTTTCTAAGTATTTTCATAGGAATCTAAGAAATACTATATATATGTTGTAAAAGAATCAAAAATATATACAAAAACTACAGTTAATAAATGAAAGGGTTTTAAATTTTCAAAATATGAAAATAATGCTTTATTTCTCTAAGTACTACTACTATAATGTATGTGAGGTGAGAGAGATGAAAGTTATTGTGAAAAAAGATTATGAAGAAGCAAGTCGAGCTGCTTTAGAAATTATGCTTGATATCATTAAAAACAAACCTAATGCTGCACTTGGATTAGCTACTGGTTCAACTCCTGTTCGATTATATGAATTAATGCAGGAAGATCATGAAAAGAATCATACGTCCTATAAGCATATTGAAAGTTATAACTTGGATGAATATTATGGTTTATCTGATGACCATCCACAGAGTTATTATTATTTCATGTGGCATCATTTATTTAATAAACTTGATATTGATAAAAAGAATATTCATGTACCTAGTGGAAAGGGTGATATTAATGAAGTCACAAAGAATTACAGTCAGCTTCTCAAAGATCATCCTAGAGATATTCAGTTATTAGGGCTTGGTAGTAATGGACATATCGGCTTTAATGAACCAGGAACATCATTTACTTCAACAACTCATTATATCGCTTTAAAACAGTCAACAATTGAAGATAATGCGAAATTATTCTTCAATGGCGACGTAAGTGCTGTACCAACACATGCGATTACAATGGGAATACAGGAAATTATGGATGCACATAAAGTTCTGCTTATTGCTTGTGGTGAACGTAAAGCTAAAGCTGTAAAAGGCTTGGTGGAAGGAGAAGTGACAGAAGAACTTCCTGCAAGTATTCTTCAAAGACATAAGGACGCTATTATCATTGTTGATGAAGCTGCCGCTTCACTTTTATAAAATTTATGCTTTCATATAAAAAGTGGCTAAGATAAGAATCTTAACCACTTTTTCATTTTATATGTGTTTTTCAATAATCCTTGCAGCTTCTTCTAAATATTGTTGATCTTCAATCGTGAAACGTGAAAGCATAGGTGAGTCCACATCTAAGACACCAATAACTTCACCATTTTGAATGAGTGGCACAACAATCTCACTTTTACTAGCAGAGTCACAGGCAATATGATCAGCAAACTGATGAACATCATCGACACGCAATGTCTTCTTCAAAGCCACAGCTTTGCCACAAACGCCTTTGCCTACTGGAATACGTGTACAGGCCACCTTACCCTGAAAAGGACCTAATATTAATGTGTCACCTTCAAGAAGATAAAAACCTAACCAGTTCAAATGATCCATAGTATTATAGAGAAAACTACTAGCGTTAGCGAGATTAGCGATAGAATGACTCTCTGCTTCAAGGAGTGCGTTTAATTGTTCTAATTCTAAAGTTTCCATTGATTTACCCCCTTTGGGTAGTATACCATAAACCTAATAGGAAAGGGGGATATATGATGGATTTAAGTGACTATGCCATGGTTGAAGGCCATCCTAAATACAAGCAGGCAATAAAAAGAGAACATGCGATTTATACACGTGCATATGACATTCGTACACCTTTTGTCAGGGATTATACAAGATTGATTTTTTCACAAGGCTATCGCCGTTTGAAAAACAAAACACAGGTCTTTTTTGCGGTTGATGATGATCATGTTTGTACACGCTTAGAACATGTCAATCTTGTCTCGTCCATTGCGAATACGATTGCGAGGGAACTGAAATTGAATACTGAATTAACGCAAGCGATTGCGACAGGACATGATATTGGACATGCACCCTTTGGTCATGGTGGTGAACGCATTTTAAAAGATATCAGTCAGCACTATCATCTTGAACCATTTTGGCATGAACGTAATAGCTTGCACTTTGTCGATGATATTGAAGTGCTAGAAGATGACTATCATCATTTTTACAATCTTGATCTGACCTATGCAGTACGTGATGGTATTATTGCCCATTGTGGTGAAATGCAACAAGCCTTGATTACACCACGTGATGAAGTCATTGATTTACAAAAGGATTTTACACGTCCTGGGATGTTTGAGCCATATACTTACGAAGGATGCGTTGTGAAGATGAGTGATAAAATAGCTTATTTAGCACGTGATATTGAAGATGCACTACGTCTTCATATTATTGATCACAATGAAGTGAATGCTTTAAGGGATGAACTTAATTCATTGGGTGGTTATCAATTCAATGCGATTAATAATGGCTCGGTTGTGAATTACTTTATTCAGGATGTTATTCATCATTCTTCATCTGCAGGTATCGGCTTAAGTGAAGAAGCATATCGTAAGATGCATATCATTATGAATTTTAATTATAAGCATATTTACTTGATTAAACGTGTTGATATTCATAATAATTATGTTAAGCTTATGATGAATTCTCTTTTTGAATTCCTTTATGATTATTATCAATCACCAACATTTCTTGAAGACTTAAAAGATGATCGAGATCAATATCATACCCTTATTACACATTATTTAGCGCATTTAGAAAAACATGCTCAATTTCCACATATACCTAGAAATCCAAATTATGAAAATAAAGTGATTTATGATTTTGAACACGATCCACAAGCCATCACAAAATCCATTCTTGATTATTTAGCAGGAATGACAGACACATTTCTCATTAAATCTTTCAACGAACTATTATCATTCTAAAGGGGTGAAAATATGCCAATTAATTTACCAGATGATTTGCCTGCAGGCAAAATCTTAAGAGACGAAAATGTCTTCGTCATGAATACAACAAGAGCTACAACTCAACAAATAAGACCACTTCATGTCATGATTGTAAATCTCATGCCAACAAAAGAAGTGACTGAAACACAGCTTTTAAGACTCCTTTCCAACACACCTTTACAGGTCGAAGTTGATTTGATTCGTACAGCCACACATACACCAGTCCATGTGAATCCGGAACATCTTAAATCCTTTTATAAATTCTTTGATGATGTCAAAGATCAGTATTATGATGGGATGATTATTACTGGTGCACCGGTAGAACGCATGGCTTTTGAAGACGTGGATTACTGGAAGGAACTTTGTGACATCATGGAATGGGCAAAAACCCATGTTTTTAGCAGCTTCTTTATTTGTTGGGGAGCGCAGGCAGCCCTTCATTATTATTATGGATTAGATAAATATCTCTTGAAGCATAAGTTAACAGGTGTTTATCGTCACCATATCAATACAAACAAAATGAAGCGTAAAATATTACGTGGATTTGATTATGAATTCTATGCACCTCATTCACGCTATACAACGGTTCTCAAAGAAGATATCGCTAGTGTTAAGAGTCTGGATATTTTAGCGGAAAGTGATGAAGCGGGTGTTTATCTTGTTGCCGAAAAAGATGGCTCGCGGTTCTTTGTGACAGGACATTCTGAATATGATACGGATACGCTTGATAAGGAATATAAGCGTGATTTGGCGAATCCAAATATTGTGGCAGAAATTCCTAAGAATTATTACCATGATGATGACCCAACACAGGATATCCAAGTGAAATGGCGTTCCCATGCCTATTTATTATTTGCGAATTGGCTTAATTATTATGTTTATCAGGAAACGCCATATAAGATTGAAGAAATCCAGAAGAGGGCAAAGTGAAAAAAGGCATCAGAGTCTTTGTTGGAATGCTGATGTGTGTGCTTTGTATGACGTCTGTTCATGCATTGAATGCCAATAGCACGCTTGACTCGCTTACAGTGCTCTCTCAGACACTTTCGCCGGCTTTTTCACCAACAGTGACGCAATATACATTGAATATATCAAACGATACGCAAATGATAACCATTGCGGCGACAGCACATAATAAGCAGGCTGTTGTAACTGGGCTGGGAAGCTTCCCTATTGATAAAGACCAAGAAGTCTTTGTCATCACTGTGAGATTTGGTAAAAAATGGACAACACATTATACAATCAATGTAGTACGCCAGCCTAAGCCTCTTCAAGTGACATATCATGGCCAGACTTTGACGCTGGTGAATAGCTTTGATGGGGTACAAGTGCCTACATCTTTCATTCCCACCACAACCATGATACAAAACACATCTGCCTTAGCTCTTCATAATGAGGAACTCAATAAGACCATCTGTTTTCTAAAAGATGAAAGTGGTCAGGGAGCATTCTATTATGTCAAAGATGGTAAAGTAGAAGGTCTATTTAGAAGCATTGAACTGAATGATACAACCTATATATTGGTGGATATTCCTCAAAGCTTACAACAAAGACAACATTTTCATACTAAAACCTTCACCATCAACAACCAGACAATCACCGGCTGGGTCTATCAGGATGGTGATCCACATTACTATCAATTATATTTAGAAAACTTGAAAGGACAAAAGGCTATCTATCAGTATGATCAAAGAGATCATTCCTTGCAGATCTATAAAGCAGCACTTGTTGATCAAGAGAATCATGAAATCTTTTACCAGATTATTATTGGTATTCTGATTGTTGTTCTTGTAGGCTTTAGATGGTATTTTCAGCACTTTAAAAGAGTGCGTATTGCAGAAATCAAGGAATATTATGCCTTAAGACAAGTTTCAATATTGAACCAAAAAGAAGATTCGCATTATTGAATCTTCCTTTTTGTATAGGGATAAAAGTGATACAATAAGGCAAGGAGGAAGAAGAAATGAAGAAGCTCATAACAAGTATTGCAGTCATTCTTACGTTGACAATAACAGCTTGTGCACCTAATTATAAAGAGCCAGTAACCAAGCAGGCTCAATTGTTTTTAAAGAAGATTGATAATGGTGACTTTAATGGTGCCAAGAAACTGTGTGCAAAAGGTGTAGGTAAGGCAATTGCCATTGACAATGTCGATCAGACTATTGATGAGGAATATGCGAACTATCTTACCAATGCATCAGATGCTACAAAACAGGCATTAGAAGATTATAAACAAAGCATTAAGAAAGCTATGTTTGAAAATATCAAGCTCAATGATGATTATAATAATAGTCAGTATAGTATTTCTGCAAAGCTTTCCTATCTGAATACATCATCCGTATCACAAGAAATGGTGAAAACAAAAGCGAATGAACTTTCCACAGCTTATATTAATGCTCATCAACAAGATCTTGTCGCTGTTTATAAAAAGAGCGGTGAAGATGGTATGAAGCAAGCGGTCACTGAAGGTATTGCTGCTGACTTGATTCATTATCTGAAGACGGATTATTTAGCCAAAATGAAATATACAAAACAAACATGGACAATGAAATTTGTCCAGAATGATAAGAAGCAATGGACAATCAAGACGATTGCGATTACGAAGGGATAGCTATGAAAATTGTTGTATTAAATGAAGAAAAAATGAATTATGATCACTTACTTGATTTTCATCAATTAGGTGATGATGTTGTGGTTTTTCAGCATTCAAGTGAAGAAGAGATATGTGAACGTGTTCAAGGGGCAACCATTGTCATAACAAAAGAGCTTGTGCTAAGTGAGAAGATGGTTGAAGCATTTGATGATTCAATCAAGCTTATTATTGAAGCAGGTACCGGTTACAACAATATTCCCCTTGATGCATGCAATAAGAAAGGCATAACTGTATGTAATATTCCTGCCTATTCATCACAGCGTGTTGCCCAGACAGCTATCATGTTGATGCTTAATCTGGCAAGCAGTATGCAAATGCAGCTAAGAATGTTAGAACGTAAAGACCATTCAAACTTCACACAACATTTAATGGTCAACCATATTGAACTCAATGATAAGGTGTTAGGTGTTGTTGGCTATGGTCATATTGCGAAAGAGACCATCAAGATTGCATTGGCCATGGGCATGAAGGTTGTCGTAACGGCAAGAACACCAAGAGAGGATCATGATGGTATTCATTTTACTTCTCTTGAGGAAGTCTTAAAAACAAGTGATTTTATTAGCTTGCATTGTCCACTCAATAAAGAGACTTATCATTTGATAGGTGCAAGTCAGCTGGCTTTAATGAAACCAACGGCTTATCTCATCAATACGGCAAGAGGTGCCTTGATTGATGAACAGGCCTTAATTAAAGTATTACAAAATAAAATGATTGCTGGGGCGGGACTGGATGTTCTTGAGAAAGAACCACCTCTCGATAATAGTCCACTCTATGATATGGAGAATGTCATTATCACGCCTCATATGGGCTGGAAGGGCAAAGAAACAAGAGAAAGACTTTATCAAATCATTAAAAGTAATGTGGATCATTATCTTGCCGGTGATCCTATAAATGTTGTCAACGGGACATCTCGCTAAGAGATGTCTTTTTTCAAAAGGGAGGAATAATAAATGATCAAGAAAGAAGATTATTTTACATCAAGTAATATGCGGACACAAATTCACTATGTGAGCTGGCAGCCAGAGGGTGATATTGTCGCAATACTTCAGATTGTCCATGGCATGAATGACTTTATAGAACGCTATGATCGTTTTGCTTCATTTCTTGCAGAGCGAGGGATTATGGTTGTTGGCGAGGATATGTTAGGACATGGGCGCTCGATAAGAAATCAGGATGAACTAGGCTATTTCTTTGAAGAAAGGGAAGTCTATTTGGTTAAAGATGTTGAGAAGCTAAGACATATTATCACTGAAAAATGGCCAGAAAAGCCTTATTTCATACTTGGACACTCGATGGGTAGCTTCTTGACGACACTCTATATACAGGAATATGGGATGAATATCAATGGTGCTATTATTATGGGAACAGGTTATCAGCCAAGTTATAAGCTTGCATTTGGAAAAGCCTTATGTAAGATCATGGCGAAAAGAAAGGGCTGGATGTATCGCTCCCCATTCGTCAATAAACTGGCTTTGGAGTCCTATAATAAGTCCTTCAAGCCAGCAAGAACAAAGTTTGATTGGTTAACTCGTGATCAGAAAGTCGTTGATGACTTTTGTGCTAATGAACTCAATACGTTCATCTTTACATTGAATGGATTCTATACACTTTTTTCTCTCATTGCGAAAATACAAAAACTGAAGCATACACAAGAAATCCCATCAAACCTTCCCGTCTTCTTCGTGAGTGGGAGTAAGGATCCAGTGGGTGGCTTTGAAAAAGGCGTCCAGAAAGTCTATCGTCGTTTCAAAAAAGCTCATATACGTGATTTGCAGCTTAAATACTATCCTGAGGATCGTCATGAAATCTTAAATGAACTTGACTACCAAACTGTTCAGGAAGATCTCTATCGCTGGCTTTTAAGTAAACTTAATAGTTAATTCCTATAGCTATGAATAGGTAATAAATATTTTTCAAAGTGAAAAAAGAATGCTATAGTGCAGCCATAGCTATAAGCCAAACGTATAGCTATAGAGAGAAGCTGATGGATTCCCCTTCACCATCAGGTAGAATAGATATTCTATAGGGGAAGAATCTAACTCCAATAGATTCTATAGAACGGATGACCGAAAGCTCCCAAACACATTCGGCCATCTTTTTCTTTTTTCTATAAGGAATTGTTGTATAATGAGGCAAACGGGGGATTATTATGACATTACAACAACTAAGATATGTAGTCATGATTGCGGCTAAAGGAACACTTTCAGAAGCGGCAAAATCACTATTTATAACACAACCATCACTATCCGAAGCACTCAATTCGCTAGAAGGAGAACTTGGAATTACCATCTTTAGACGTAACAATAAAGGGATGACATTAACACAAGAAGGGGAAGAATTCCTAGGTTATGCCCGCCAGGTTCTTGAACAGACAGAACTTATTGAAGAGAAGTATATGAACAAGAAACCAGGAAAGAGAGAATTTGCGGTCAGCTGCCAGCATTATTCTTTTGCGGTGGAAGCTTTTGTGGATTTGTTGAATAATCACAAGGAAGATGAATATGAATTTCATTTGCGTGAAACACAGACATTTGCCTTAATTCAAGATGTTTCTAAATTGCGCTCTGAGATTGGTATTCTCTATCTCAATAAATTCAACGAAACCATCATTCAACGTACACTCAAAGAAAACAATTTAAGCTTTCATCCACTCTTTAAAGCAACACCACATGTTTTCCTAGGCTCACATTCACCTCTTGCCAACAAGAAGAAAATTACGCTTGAAGAGCTAGATCCGTATCCAAGACTTTCCTATGAACAGACGGATCGTAATTCGTTCTATTTTTCCGAAGAAATCTTATCAACAAGGGATGTCAAGAAAGACCTGGTTGTAACCGATCGTGCAACACTCTTTAATCTCCTTATTGGGATGGATGGTTATACATTCTCAACAGGGGTTATTTCAGAAGAACTCAATGGTCCTAATATTGTATCCATTCCTTTGGATGTGGATGATTATATGTTGATTGGTTATTTAACGCATGATAAGACAACACTCTCACCACTTGCGAAAGAATATATTGAATGCTTAAAAGCACATACAGAAAACAGCTAGCAGAGATTGCTAGCTGTTTTGAAAATAAAAAAGAGTCCGAAGACTCATGTTATTAAAATGGTGCGGTCGATGAGACTTGAACTCACACGGGAGTACTCCCACAGCCCCCTCAAAGCTGCGTGTCTACCATTCCACCACGACCGCATTTTGGAAAGCACTTTACTTAGTGCTTTCCCATTATAGCAAACCTCTTTACTAAATGCAAGAGCTATTTCTTAAGGATGTTGTAAAGTGCAGCAGCATAAATGGCCACAGCATCCATTAAGTCATCAATAAGAATATGTTCATCATTTTGATGCATACCATTGTTGTGACCTGGGAATTCAGCACCAAACGCTACACAATTAGGCATTTCCTTTGCATAAGTCCCACCACCCATGCACTGAGGTCCATGTTCATGATCACCAGTGACATCAACATAAGCCTGATGAAGATTCTTGATCAAATCACTTTCTGGATTGACAAAGAGGGCATTCGTCCAGTCATAGTCAAAACTTGTGAAATGATGCATTGTGAATGTTGTGGCGAGCGTAGGAATAAATTCTTCTTCACTCATTTCATGAGGAAGACGGAAGTCAATGCTTAAACTGCCTTTACCTTCGCTATAGCTGATAATGCCTAAGTTACATGTCACTAAGCCCATATGACCTTCTTTAAAGACACCAAGCTTTTTCCCGTTGACATCTTCATAGAAATATTTGTCTATAAAGTTCACAAAATCATTTTCTACATGATCAACTAAGTAATGAGCTAGCATTACAGCTGCATTCTGACCAAGTTCAGGTGTTGAACCGTGAGCAGAAACACCTTTTAAAGTGAGTTTAGTTTTGCCATGATAATCTTCAATTTCACCCGTTAATTGATGCTTTTCTAAATAAGCCTGATAGCTTTCTGTTAAGTCATCATGACTATCAACAACGGCTTGTGCATGTCCAGGAACGATATTGACAACATCACCTGACATAAAACTCATCAGGCCATTAGGGGCAAAATGTCCTTTGACATTGATTCTAGCGATACCTTTTTCTCCGTAGACAACAGGGAAGTCAGCATCAGGCGTAAAGCCTAAAGCAGGATAAGGACGATGCTTGAAATAGTATGCCACACATTCTGAACCATTTTCTTCATTTGTCCCAAAGATCACACGTATCTTCATCTTCTTCTCGAAGTCCATCTTGTTGATGATTTTAGCTGCATAATAGGCTGCCAGCAAAGGACCTTTGTCATCTGCAACACCACGGCCATAAAGCATATCACCGTCCTGTGTGCAATCAAATGGTGGGTAATGCCATCCAGTCTTATTGACAGGAACGACATCTAAGTGACCTAGGATACCAAATACGGCATCGCCTTCACCAATATCAATTGAACCAGCATAACCATCACAGTTATCAGTCACAAACCCATCACGTTGTCCAATCGCAATCATTTGGTCTAAGGCAACACGGGGCATTTCACCAAATGGCTGGCCATCTTTTGCGCTCGACATATCCATTGTTGAAGGAATCTGACAGAGTGTTTTTAAATCTTTAAGTAAAGCATCTTTATATTGTAAAGCTTCTTTTTTAAAATCCATTTTATTCACCTCGCTCAACATTATAGCGAATTTTCATCAGTCTGACATTAGAATTATTCAGCAAAGTCAAAAAAGATTTGTCTTCGATCAAAAGAGTGTTAATATAACACAAAAAGGAGAAGAGAGAGATGGCAGAGAAAAAAATAAGATTTCACATAACGGTAAAAGGAATTTGCGTGTATAATGGAAAGACACTTATCATGAAAAGAGTTCGTCCTTCTACCGATGGACTAGGATATTGGGAACTTCCTGGGGGTGGCTTAGAATATGGAGAAACACCCCATCAGGCTTTGAAAAGAGAATTGCGAGAAGAAACAGGCTTGAAGATTAAAATAATAAAGCCAATCTATACTTTCACAGCTATTCGTGAGGATTATCAGACTGTAGGAATTGGCTTTTTAGCTATTCCTGAAGATGACCATGTGCAAATTAGTGAGGAACATACGGATTATAAGTGGGTGGATGAAAAAGAACTTCAGGCAACTCTTGATCCTCATATCTTCAATGATATCAAGGAAGCTCTTAGTGAATATGATAAGATGAAAGAATATAAGGAAATTAAGGAATCAGGACATGAATGAAGAAATTATCAATCTAACTGCCAAGACATTACAAATTCATAAAGCCCAAGTTAAGGCAGTCCTCAATTTATTAAGTGAAGGAGCCACGGTACCATTTATTGCCCGTTATCGTAAAGAAGTGACAGGTGCATTAAATGAAGATCAAATTCGAGCCATCGCAAAAGATTATGATTATGCTCTTAAGCTTAAAGAAAGAAAAGAAGATGTCATCAGACTCATAGAAGAAAAGGGCATGATGAATGATGAACTGAAGAAAGCTATTCTTGAAGCAAGTAAGCTGACTGAAGTTGAAGATTACTATCGTCCCTATAAAGAAAAGAAGAAGACAAGAGCGACTGTCGCTATTGCCAAGGGCTTAGAACCATTAGCTAATTGGATAATGTTATTACCTATCAAGGGAGATCTTGAAAAAGAAGCATCACAGTATATCAATGACGATGTAACAAGTATTCAGGAAGCTATTGATGGGGCAAAAGATATTATTGCTGAAAAAATCAGTGATGAAGTAAAATATCGTCAATATACAAAGAATCTCATCAACAAAACAGGAATTCTGACAACGAAATTAAAAAAGAATGCAGTTGATGAAAAAGGCATTTATGCCATGTATTATGAATATAGTGAACGTATTAAGAATTTGAGGGAACACCGTATTCTTGCTATTAATCGTGGCGAAAAGGAAAAGATTTTAAGTGTGTCTTTTGATATTGATAAAGAGCGTTTCTATGACTATATCAATCGAAGTATCGTTGGTCATAAGAAGAGTGTAGTCAATGATATCATTGAAGCGTGCGTCAAGGATGCTTTTGATCGTTTAATCAGACCTTCTATTGAACGTGAAATCCGTAATGAATTGACAGAAAGAGCAGAAGAAAAATCACTTGCACTTTTCTCAACAAATTTAGAACATCTCCTCATGCAGGCACCATTAAAAGATAAATATGTACTTGGCTTAGATCCTGGCTTTAGAACAGGCTGTAAGCTTGCAGCCGTTGATCCAACGGGTAAAGTGCTTGGCATAGATAAATGTTATATCTCATTGCCTAATAAAGATCATCATCAGGATGAAGCAACACTACTTAGAATGATCAAAGACTATCATGTTGAAGTCATTGCTATGGGCAATGGAACAGCATCAAGAGAATCAGAAGCTTGGATTGCTGCTTTTATTAAGAAATATAAGCTTGATGTCCAGTATGTCATTGTTTCTGAAGCTGGGGCTTCTGTCTATTCGGCAAGTAAGCTGGCTAAAGAGGAATTTCCTGATTTTGCGGTCGAAGAACGTTCGGCTGTCTCTATCGCAAGAAGACTGCAGGATCCACTTGCAGAACTTGTTAAGATTGATCCAAAATCTATTTCCGTTGGTCAATACCAACATGATATGAACCAGAAGGCTTTAGGAGAACAGCTTGATTTCGTTGTCGAAAAAGTTGTCAATCAGGTAGGTGTGAATATCAATACAGCATCACCATCACTCTTACAGTATGTTTCTGGCTTAAGCGCATCAACAGCCAAAAGCATTGTCAAATATCGTGAAGAAAATGGCATGTTTAAGCAACGTCAGGAAGTGCTAGATGTGCCAAAATTAGGGCCTAAGACCTATGAACAGGCTGTTGGTTTCTTGCGTATTCCAGAAGGACTTAATATTCTTGATGAGACGGCCATTCATCCTGATAACTATGATGATGCGATGCGTTTCTTAGATTATCTTCATCTTTCCATTGCAGATATTGGAACATCAAAAATGCAGGAAGTCTTAAAAACATTGAATCAGGAACAGGCTCGAGAAGAATTACATTTTTCAACATATTTACTAGAAGACTTAATAGATGCCTTCAAAGCACCATCACGCTCACCTCGTGATGAATATGAAGCACCTGTATTACGCAGTGATGTCTTAACGCTTGATGATTTACAGTTGAATATGAAACTCTCGGGTACTGTGCGTAATGTCGTTGACTTTGGCGCTTTTGTCGATATTGGCTTACATGAAGATGGGCTTGTACATATCTCAAAAATGAGCAAGCGTCATATCAAACACCCATTAGAAGTGGTCAATGTAGGTGATATCGTCGATGTTTATGTCATTGACATTGACAAGAAGCGTAATCGTGTGGGATTATCAATGATTGCTTCATAAATTCGTGCTTTTTTTCAAAAAAAGTGTATGATAATATCATTTGAGGGGGGTGAGAATGTGCTGAAGAAAATAGGCAAGATACTTCTAGTGATGATTCTTGTACTTAGTGTCTATGTCGTAGGTAATGGGGCAAGTATCTATTTCTATAGCTATCGTGATGAAACACGTCAGGCTGATGTCGCCATTGTATTAGGCGCAAGTGTGGCCTATAATCGCGTGAATGCCGTTTATCGTGAACGTATCAATCATGCCGTTGATCTTTATAATAACAAAGATGTTTCTAAACTCATTCTTACCGGTGGTAAAGTCGCAGGACAGAAATATAGCGATAGTGAAGTGGCTAAACAGTATGCCTTAAGTAAAGGTGTCAAAGAAAAAGATATTCTCATTGAAGAAAGCTCTAAAACAACATTAGAAAATCTTATCTATGCCAAGAAACTCATGAATCAGAATAATTTGAAAACAGCTCTTGTTGTATCAGATGCTTTACATATGCGTCGTGCCATGTTGATGGCGAAGGATGTAGGCATTGATGCCTACTCCTCTCCAACAAAGACATCAATGTATAAAACAACGAAGAAACGTGTTGAATTTCTCAAGAATGAGACAATTGAATATATTCTTTATAAGTGCTATAAGATTGTTCAGCACTTCACAAAAATCCATATATAAGAAAACACCAGCATTGCTGGTGTTTTCTATTTCTCCAAGTGACGGATATTGATGTAGGAAGGAATGCCATTATGATAACGAACATTCACTTCTCCTTGAATAAGTGGATATATATAATCATAAAGTTCTTTCGTGATATCGTTGTGAGCATCGTTGATCCAGTTCACTGGAATTTTGTGTTCGAGATTAGCGATTTGGCTGACATCAGCAACGGCTGCTTCTGACTGATAGGGATCATTTGATAAGCGCTTAATGACTACCATCACACCACTATGATCTTTTGCATAGTGAACAGCTTTACTGCCAATCATGAAACTTTCTTCAATATCAGTTTCTGAGGCAATATGCATAGCACAGCGTTGTAAGACATTGAGTTCGATAGAACGGACTTTACATTTAAAGCGTTTAAAACAAATGGTCTCAAGCACTTTACCTGTCCCGGAATGCAGAATATGACCAAAGGCATCTTTCTTCACATAGCGGCTATCTTGGTCAAGATAGTCGCCATCTTTGTTTTTAATGCCTTCACTCACGGCAATAATAACCGAACGCTTTTTTTCAAAGACTTTCGCAATATCATCAAGGAATTGTTCTTGATCAAAAGGTACTTCAGGCAAGTAAATCAAATCAGGGGCATCAGAATAGGCAGTACGTGCCAAAGCACTAGCAGCTGTCAGCCAACCAGCATTACGGCCCATGATTTCAACAATAGTAATACTTTTTAATTTATAAATGGAACTGTCATAGGCAATTTCAAGCATGCTGCTAGCTACATATTTAGCGGCTGAGCCATAGCCAGGCGTATGATCAGTACCCATGAGATCATTATCAATCGTCTTAGGAATACCAATAAAGTGAATGTCTGAATTCATAATCTTGGCATACTCTGAAAGCTTTGCCACAGTATCCATTGAATCATTTCCCCCAATATAGAAGAAATCTGTAATTTGTAGTTCTTCAAATTTATGGAAAAGCTGTTCAAATACAGGATCGTCACTTTGATCAGGCAATTTATAGCGACAGCTACCAAGATACATGGCTGGTGAAGTTTTCAAATCATGAAGATCATCATCATTCTTGACGGCTTCTTCTAAATCCATATAAGTATTTTCCAATAATCCTTTAATGCCGTTGATCATACCATAGATATGGTCATAACCATCCTTCTTTGCTTGTTGGATAATTCCAGCAAGTGAGGCATTGATGGCAACAGTAGGACCACCGGATTGACCAATAATACAATTTCTTTTGTTCATTCTCTAGCTCCTTATAGACATTTTTCGCAAAAACATCATATCATTAAATATCGTAGATGTGTAGAAGACTTTTAGTTGTAGATGAATTTTAGAAGATGAATAGCGAGAAATTTGTAAAGGCTTTAAAAAGTTAGGGAAATAAATTGCGTAAAGTTTGATATTTCAAGGTTGTAACCGGTTAGAATAAGGCTTGAAAAAGGGTTTTTATTAGGGGTATAATATCTCGTAGGAGGTTATATAATATGGCAAAAAAATATTTATCAATGGATGGTAATACAGCTGCCGCTCACGTTGCTTATGCATTTAGTGAAGTTGCTGCAATCTATCCAATTACACCATCTTCTCCAATGGCAGAACATGCTGAAGAATGGGCTTCAAAAGGTCAGAAGAACATCTTTGGCTCATCAGTCAATGTCATTGAAATGCAGTCAGAAGCTGGTGCTGCAGGTGCTGTTCATGGTGCACTTCAGGGTGGTGCTCTTGCAACAACATTTACTGCATCTCAAGGTTTACTGTTAATGATTCCTAACCTATATAAAATTCAAGGTGAATTATTACCAGGTGTATTCCATGTAGCTGCACGTGCTTTAGCTACATCATCATTAAACATCTTTGGTGATCATCAGGATGTTTATGCTTGTCGTCAGACAGGTATCGTAATGTTATGTTCTCACTCAGTTCAGGAAGTTATGGACTTAGGTGGTATTGCTCACTTAGTTGCTATTAAGGCTTCAGTTCCAGTTATGCACTTCTTTGATGGTTTCAGAACATCACATGAAATTCAGAAAGTTGAAGTTATGGATTATGAGACATTGGGCAGTCTCTTAGACTGGGATGCATTAAAGGCATTCAAGAATAGACAGCTTAACCCACATCTTAATCCTGTAACACGTGGTTCAGCTACAAATGATGACGTTTATTTCCAGAGCCGTGAAGCACAGAATAAACATTATGAAGATATTGCTGATATCACAGCTGATTACATGAAGAAGATTTCTGAAATCACTGGACGTCATTATGCACCATTTGTTTACTATGGTGATCCAGAAGCTGACAGAATCATTATTGCCATGGGTTCAGTCACTCAGACAATTGAAGAAGTTGTTGATACATTAAATGAACAGGGAGAAAAGGTTGGTTTAATTAAGGTTCACTTATACCGTCCATTCTCTGCTAAATACTTACTTGACGTCTTACCAGCATCAGTTAAGAAGATTGCTGTACTTGATCGTACTAAGGAAATGGGTTCTACTGGTGAACCATTATACTTGGATGTCGTAGAAGTATTAAAAGATAAGAATATTGAAATTATTGGTGGTCGTTATGGCTTAGGTTCTAAGGATACAACAGCTAAGGATTGTAAGGCTGTATTTGATAACTTAGCTAAGGATCAGCCACAGCATCCATTCACAATTGGTATTGTTGATGATGTGACTCATTTATCATTACCAGTCGATAGCTCATTCAAAGTTAAGACTGATGCTACACAGTGCTTATTCTATGGTTTAGGTAGTGATGGTACTGTTTCTGCCAACAAGTCATCAATCAAGATCATTGGTGATAATACTGATTTATATTGTCAGGCATATTTTGCTTATGACTCTAAGAAATCAGGTGGTGCTACACGTTCTAACTTAAGATTTGGTCCTACACCAATTCGTTCAACATATTATATTAACCGTGCTGACTTTATCTCATGTTCGGTTGATAACTATGTCTTCAAATATGATATGTTACGTAACTTAAAAGAGGGTGGTACATTCTTATTGAATACATCATTCTCTAAGGACGAAGTAGCTAACTACTTACCAAATAGAGTTAAGAAACAGTTAGCAGAAAAACATGCGAAACTCTATATTATCGATGCAACAAAGTTAGCTGAAGAATGCCATATGGGTAGACATACAAATACAATTCTTCAGTCAGCATTCTTTGCTTTGAACCAGAACATCTTACCTCTTGATGAAGCTATTCGCTTAATGAAAGAAGCTGCTAAGAAGTCTTATGGTTCTAAGGGTGATGCAATCGTTGAAAGCAACTACCAGGCTATTGATGCAGGTAAGGATAAGATGGTTGAAGTAGAAGTTGATCCTGCATGGGCTAATCTTGAAGTCAATGCAATGCATGCACCAACAGGTGATGACTACTTCGACAACTATGTAACACCAATTGATGGCTTAACTGGTGATGACTTACCTACAAGTGCTTTCTTAGATAAGTTAGATGGTACAATGAAGAATGGTATGGCATTAAAAGAACGTCGTGGTATTGCGGTTAGTGTTCCAAGATGGAATAAAGATAACTGTATCCAGTGTACACAGTGTGTCATGGTATGTCCTCATGCGACAATCCGTGCCTTCTTATTAAGTGAAGATGAAATCAAGAACGCACCTGAAGATATCAGCAATGATGTCTTAAAACCAATGGGTGTTAAGGGCGCAGATGGCTTATCATTCAGAATTCAGGTTTCTCCTGATAACTGTGTAGGCTGTACATTATGTGCTCAGGTATGTCCAGGCAAGAAGGGTGAAAAGGCCTTAACTATGGTTCCTGTTAAGGAAGAATTATCACATGGTGATTTAGCTTACTGGATGTATGAAAATGCTGAATACAGAAGTGACTTATTCAAAGGTCCAATGGCTAACACTATTAAGGGTGTAGGCTTCAGAAAACCTTACTTTGAAGCAAGTGGTGCATGTGCCGGCTGTGGTGAAGCTCCATATTATCGTTTAGCTTCTCAGTTATTCGGTCAGGATATGAGAATTGCGAACGCTACTGGATGTTCTTCAATCTATTGTGGTTCATGTCCATCAACTCCAATGACAACAGACAAGAAGGGCTTTGGTCCAGCTTGGGCTAACTCATTATTCGAAGATAATGCTGAATATGGTTTCGGTATGAAATTAGCTGAAAACTATAAAGCTAAATATATTCTTGAAACTATTGAAGCAAACAAGAATGATGCTGAAGCAGATGTCAAAGAAGTACTTGAAAAGTATGAAGCTGTTAAGGGTCAGCGTGAAAAAGAAGCTGAACTTTATGATGATGTTGTTGCAGCATTAGAAAAGACTCAGGTAGAAGGCTTGAAGAAATTACTTGATATGAAAGCTGACTTAGTCACTAAGAGCCAGTGGATTATCGGTGGTGACGGCTGGGCTTATGATATCGGTTATGGCGGATTAGACCATGTTCTAGCTAATGACCAGAATGTCAATGTCTTAGTACTTGATACAGAAATGTATTCAAATACTGGTGGTCAGTCTTCTAAGTCATCACAGGCTGCATCTATCGCTAAGTTCACTGCTTCAGGTAAGAAAGTTGCAAAGAAGGACTTAGCTCAGATTGCTATGGCATATGGCCATGTCTATGTTGCTCAGATTTCCTTAGCAGCTAACCCAATGCAGGCAATCAAGGCCTTCAAGGAAGCTGAAAGCTATGATGGTCCTTCACTCATTATCGCTTACTCTCCATGTACAGAACAGCACATCAAGGGTGGCTTAGCTAATAGTGATAGACAGGAAAAACTTGCTGTTGAATGTGGCTACTTCAACTTGTTAAGATATGATCCAAGACTTGCTGAAGAAGGCAAGGATCCATTGACAATCGACTCTAAGGCTCCAGACTTCAGTAAGTTCAAAGACTTCTTATTAACTGAAAACAGATTCGCTCAGTTATATAAGGTTAATCCAGAACATGCTGATGCATTAATGGAAAAATGTCTTCTTGATGCTAAACGTCGTAGAGCAAGAGCAGAAGCTATGGCTCTCGATCCAGCAGCTGCTGAATAATATATTGAGAACGTATTCGTATGAATACGTTCTTTTTTTGCCTAAAGAAAAAATCATGGCGAACCATGATTTAAAGAAACTGTTTATATAACTCTTGATATTGTCCATCAACATCAAGAAGGGCATTCATGCTTAAATAAAAAGCCTCATCAAAGCTAGACTGCTTATTAATACACCACATCACTTCATAACCTGTAAAACAATGCGCTAAAGCCTTGTAGAGCGTTTCACAAGGTGATTGATTATGGATTTCCCCATTTGTCTGGGCTTTCTTAATAATGATCATGCATAGCTTAGTTAGACTTTCACGCATTTCAAAGCTTCTTTTATTTTCTTTTAAGTTCGCAATAAACATTTGGCTAAATAGATCATAACCATATTTCTTCGTTTCTTTGATGAGGGTGGAGAAAATGATAAGTAGTTGTTCAAGATGACTATCGCTATCAACGAGCTTATAAGTATCTTTGACAAGCTGATCAATCGTCTGGTCATAGAGATCTAAAATCAGTTCTTCTTTGGCATTGACATATTTATATAAGGTAGGCTTTGTAATATGCAGCTCGTCACAGATATCCTGAATAGTGACATTGTTGTAGCCTTTATCTAAAAAGAGCGCGATAGCTTTTTGTTTGATTTCTTCTGCTGTGATTTTCATAGTTTAAAACTCCTTACTCATACTATAACACAAATGAATGAAGAAGATTTGTTAAAAAAATCACTATCTTCATGTGAATATATTGACATCAGTGCGTAATGGTCTATAATTTACTTGAGTAAAGTAAAATATTACCAAGGTATAAAGGAGGAAGCGTTATGGCAAGAGGTTTATTTGACAAAACCTATATTGGTAAGATGAAATTAAAAAACAGAATCTTCATGTCACCAATGGGAACGACAGGAGAGGCTGATGGTGCCTATTGTAATGAGGGTATCGATTATTTTGAAGAACGTGCAAAAGGTGGTGCTGGTCTTATTATCACCGGGGCAAATGTTGTTTCTACGAAGTTTGAACCAAGACCATGTACTGAGCTATCTGATTTCCATCATGTGGAACGACTCAATATGCTTATTGAGAGATGTCATGCCTATGGGGCAAAGGTATGTGTACAGCTCTCTCCAGGACTAGGCAGACAGCAGTTTACTGATCCTTTTACACCACCTTATAGTGCTGGCAGCGTACCTGCTTTCTGGTTTCCAAATTTAATCTGCAAGCCATTCTCTAAAGATGATATTCATTACTTAGTTGAAAAGATTGGCTATAGTGCCTCACTAGCTGTTAATGCTGGAGCTGATTGTGTTGAATTACATGCATATGGTGGATATTTATTAGATCAGTTCCATTCAGTTCAATGGAATAATAGAACGGATGAATATGGTGGATCATTGGAAAATAGAATGCGTTTCACATTAGAATGTATTGATGCGATTAGAAAGAATATTCCTGCCAATATGCCACTGCTTGTAAAATTTACACCTCATCAGAGAGTTGAAGGCTTTAGAACAATCGATGAAGGTATTGAAATGGCCAAAATTCTTGAAAAAGCTGGTGTTGATGCCCTTCATGTTGATACGGGCTGCTATGAAGAATGGTTCCAGGCTATTACAACGGTATATAGTAAGCCAGGCTTCAAGCTTGATGTCCAGAAGGCTATTAAAGATGTCGTTAGTGTTCCTGTACTTGGTGATGGTAATTTAAAAGATCCGGAAGTGGCGAAGAAGGCTATTGAAGATGGTATTTTGGATTATGTTGGCTTAGCGCATCAGATGCTTGCTGATCCATATTGGCCTAAGAAAGTCAAAGCTGGACATCCTGAAGATATTGCACCATGTGTGGGCTGCAATGAATGCTTATTATCTGGCTTTAGTGGCAAGCATTATTATTGTGCTGTCAATCCATTATGTTATGCTGAAAAGGCTTATGCCTTGCCAAAACCAGATGGCACAAAGCGTAAAGTGCTTGTCATTGGTGGTGGCCCTGGTGGTATGATGGCTGCTATCACAGCGAGACGCCGCGGCTTTGATGTTGATCTTTATGAAAAAGAAGATAAGCTAGGTGGCACTTTATGGGCTGCTGGTGGACCTGATTTCAAGGCAGATGTTCTTAAGCTTATCGACTACTTAAAAATCCAGTGTCAAAAACTTGATGTCAATGTGCATCTTTCTACACCTATTTCAAAAGATCATATTCCAAGTGGCTATGATAAAGTTATTCTTGCCACTGGATCAACACCTGCTAAGCCACCTATTCCTGGTATTGAAACAACAACACTTGCTAGTGACTATTTGACACATCAGGCAACAGTTGGTAAGAAAGTTGTTGTCATTGGTGCTGGTTTAGCTGGCAGTGAAGCAGCATGTGATATTGCTGGTAAGGGTGGCGATGTGACTTTGGTAGAAATGTGTCCAGATATTCTATATACAGCTAATCATTGTTTAAATAATGACCAGCACTTAAGAAAGATGATCAAAGATCGCGGTGTTAAAAAAGAAACAAATGCGAAAGTCACAAATATCACACCTACAAGTGTGACATTTGAAAGAGATGGTCAGACAATCACACTAGAATGTGATACCGTTCTTAATGCGGTTGGCTTTAAACCAAATAATGAACTTGAAGATCTTCTTGAAGAGAAATATGAAGATGTTGCCATCATCGGTGATGCAGTTGCACCAAGAAAAATATTAACAGCGGTCCATGAAGCTTATCATGCCATCCGCATTATGGAATAGAGGGATAATATGATTACATTTGATTTAACAGGCAAAGTTGCCATTGTAACAGGGGCATCAAGCGGCTTAGGCAGACAATTTGCGAAAGCTTTAAGTGAACAGGGCTGTGATGTCGCTATTCTAGCAAGAAGAAAAGAACGACTTGAAAAACTTGCTGAAGAATTGAAGAAAAATGGCCATGATTGCCTAGCAGTAACTTGTGATGTCACAAATGAAGAAAGCATTTGTCAGGCAGTTAAAGACGTAGCTGATCATTTTGGCCATATTGATATTCTTGTCAATAATGCTGGTGTTGTGGAATATTCAAGTGGTTTAAGTGACCATACAACAGCTCAATGGGACAAAGTGCTCAATACGGATCTTAAGGGTGTGTTCTTGATGGGACGTGAAGTTTCAAAAGTCATGATGAAGCAGAAATATGGACGCATAATCAATATTGCTTCAGTTGGTGGTATTCAGGCTGGTCCTTCACAGGTAAGCTACTTTGCCGCTAAGGGTGGCGTAGTTAATCTGACAAAGGCCATGGCTGGTGACTTAGCACCTTATCATATTCTTGTCAATGCGATTGCTCCTGGTGTCTATGACACAGAAATGACTCATGATGCTTTGGATGCACCTGGTTCATTAGTCCTTAAGAACCGTGTCGCTCTCAAGAGATTTGGCCGTGAGGGTGAAATGAATGGAGCACTTATTTACTTTGCGAGTGACGCCTGCACCTATACAACAGGACAGCTACTTGTCGTTGATGGTGGCATGACAAGCATGCTTTAGAACTTTTCATCTTATAAAGTGTTTTCTTTGACATCAACAACCTACTGAACTAGTATGAAGGTAGGTAAGGTGATGGATATGAAAAGTACACTCATTAAAGATACGACAAGAGAAGAACGCCTCAAAATTATTCAGGAGGCCTTGAATTGTGATGATTCAGCCGGCTGTGAGAACTGCTCAGGATGTGGTGTGTTTGGGGCTGGAGATCCTTTTGATATGTATCGTGACTATATTGATGGAAAACGTGAAATCAAAGAGATCAATATGGCTTTTATTAGTCGTATGTTTGTAAGAGGAAGATAGTTTTAAGGAGGTTTTGAAGTTGATTTAGCTTTGAAATCTCCTTTTTGTGAAAAAAATGAGTTATACTGATTGTAAAAAGAAAGAGCTTACTTTAAGATATAGGGTAGGTATTAAAAGGAGGAAGTTTTACTATGTATAAAGTAACTGATAGTATCTATTATGTAGGTGTGAATGACCATAAGATAGATCTATTTGAAGGTCAGTATAAGGTCCCTCATGGTATGAGTTATAACTCATATATCATTGATGATGACAAGGTTCTTGTCATGGATACAGTAGACCAGAATTTCAAACATGAATGGCTTGATCATATTGCGAGTACACTTGGTGACAAAAAACCAGATTATCTTGTCGTACAACATATGGAACCAGACCACTCAGCGAATATTAAGAATTTCTTAGAAGTTTATCCAGAAGCAACTGTTGTAGGAAATGCCAAGACATTCAAAATGATGGAACAGTTCTTTGGCAAAGATATTGCTCCAAAGAGATTGGTTGTAGAAAATGGTGATACACTCGATTTAGGTCATCATCAGCTCACATTCGTGTTTGCGCCAATGGTTCACTGGCCAGAAGTCATGTTTACATATGATGCCACAGATAAAGTATTATTCTCGGCTGATGCCTTTGGTAAATTTGGTGCTCAGGATGTAGAAGAAGACTGGGAAAGCGAAGGCAGAAGATACTATATTGGTATTGTAGGTAAATATGGTATGCAGGTGACGAATGTCTTGAAGAAGGCAGCTGATCTTGATATTCAGATTATTGCCCCATTACATGGTCCTGTATTAGCAGAAAAGCTTGGCTATTATCTTGACCTCTATACAAAGTGGAGTGGCTATGAAACTGAAAAAGAAGGCATCATGATTGCTTATACAAGTGTTTATGGTCATACAAAGGCAGCAGTAGAGAAACTTGAAAATTTATTAAAAGCGAATCAGTGTCCTGATGTCAAAGTCTATGATTTAGCACGTTGTGATATGAGTGAAGCTGTTGCAGATGCATTTGCATATGGTAAGCTTGTGCTTGCGACAACGACATATAATGCTGATATTTTCCCATTCATGAATGAATTTCTTGATCATTTAGTAGAACGTAATTATCAGAATAAAACGATTGGTATTATTGAAAATGGAACTTGGGCACCACAGGCTGCTAAAGTCATTATTAAGAAGTTATCCAACCTAAAGAATATCAATCTTAATGAAAATGTTGTGCATATCATGTCTGCACTTAATGAAACAAGCACAAAACAGCTCGAAGCTCTTGCTGCTGACTTATGTTCTGAATATGTAGGAGCAAGTGATACTGCCAACAAGAATGATATGACAGCCCTCTTTAGATTAGGCTATGGTCTTTATGTTGTTACGACAAATGATGGCAAGATTGACAATGGCTGTATTGTCAATACAGTTAGCCAGGTTGCTGATAGTCCTACAAGAGTAGCTGTATGTATCAACAAGAAGAATTATACAGACCATATCATTGATAAGACAGGCATCATGAATATCAACTGCCTTTCAACAGAAGCACCATTTGAAGTCTTCAAGCAGTATGGCTTCCAGTCTGGACGTGCTGTCAACAAGTTTGAAAATATGAAATTCCATCGTACTGATAATGGCTTAGCCATCCTCCCACAGTACATCAATGCTGTCATCAGCTTAAAGGTTGAAAGCAAGCTTGATATCGAAAGTCACCATATGTATATCTGTACAGTGGAAGAAGCGCGTGTGCTTTCAAAAGTGCCAACAATGACATATACTTATTATCAGGATCATGTTAAACCAAAACCAGAAACAGCTGGCAAGAAAGGCTGGGTATGTAAGGTTTGTGGCTATGTTTATGAAGGTGATGAATTACCTGATGACTTTGTATGTCCATTATGTAAGCATGGCGCTAGTGATTTCGAAAGAATTGAATAATACACAGGAGTCTAGGCAACTAGACTTCTTTTTTTATAGGCAAGCAGGTGGAAGGAAAGGAGAGAGTTTGTTATAATGGGGTGAAAAGAGGTGGAAGCATGTTTGGACATTTACAGGTAAAGAGCTGTTATAGTTTTCAAGAATCAACAATCCTGATTGATGCGCTTGTCAAAATGGCAAAAGAGAAACAAATGGATGCTCTGGCTATATGTGACACAGACAATATGTATGGTGCTTTTGAGTTTTATGAAGCCTGTCAGAAATATCATATCAAGCCCATCTTTGGTGTTGAGGCTTCTATCTTGATTGATCAGGAAGTCTATCCTTTCACCCTTCTTGCGAAAGATGATGATGGCTATTTTAGTCTTGTAAGAATAGTGAGTGATATTAATCTTTCTGATGAGGGTGCTATTGATATTCAAGAGTTACTTGCTTATAAACATCATCTTTATATCATTTCAGCAAGTGATGATGGTATTGTAGAACGGTATATTGCGAAAGATATGGAAAAGGAAGCTGAACGCTATATGCGTAGCTTTAGAGAAGCTTTTGGTGATAATTATCTTGTGATGATGCAAAATCATGGCTTGGCCAATCAGGAAGTCAATAATAAGCGTTTGCTGGCGATTGCCAATTTTGTGAATGTGAAGGTTGTCTGGGGCAATGATGTGCGCTATTTAAGGCCACAGGAGGCCATTACGGTTGATTTGTTGCAGGCGGCAAAAGAGTCCCGTCCGCTTTCCCCTTACTTTGAAAGTGATACAAATCAACGCTATCTTAAAAACAGCAGTGAAATAGCCATGCTTTTTGATCGTGAGATTCTTAAGAATACAGAAGAAGTGCTTCAAATATGCAAAGCTTCCATTCCTACTGGGATGAAGAATCTGCCTTATTATCCAACGCCTCACCAGGCACCTCATGATGAATATTTAAGAAGCTTATGTATTGTTGGCTTAAAGAAACGCTTTTCTGGTAAGCATATTCCTGAAAGCTATAAGAATAGACTTTTTTATGAACTGAAAGTGATTCATGATATGGGTTTTGATGATTATTTTTTGATTGTCTATGATTATGTTCATTTTGCAAAGACACATGGTATACTTGTAGGCCCTGGCAGAGGATCAGCAGCTGGCTCACTTGTTGCCTATGTGCTAGGCATTACCAATATCGATCCGCTCAAATACAATTTGCTTTTTGAACGTTTTCTCAATCCAGAACGTGTCAGTATGCCTGATATTGATATCGACTTTGAGGATGATCGTCGTGATGAAGTCGTTGACTATGTGATTAAGAAATATGGACAGGAACGGGTTGCCCAGATTGTGACCTTCTCAACTTATGGACCAAGAAATGCCATCAAGGATCTTGGGAAGGTTGTTGGCTTGCCATTACCACGCCTAGAGATGCTTGCTAAAATGGTACCTACAGGACCTAAGAATAGAAAATCCATTACTGAAATGTATCAGACATCATCTTCATTTAAGAAGATGGTTGATGGCACTCAGGCATTACAGCGATTAATCAAGCCTATGAGCTTAGTAGAATATTTACCACGTAATATTTCCATGCATGCTGCTGGTGTCGTTATTTCCAAATATCCACTTAGAGAAATGGTTCCCTTAGTCAGAGGACCAAGCTCCATGATTATGACACAGTACTCCAAAGATTATATTGAGAGTGCAGGGGTCTTAAAAATGGACTTTCTTGGACTTAAGAACCTAACAATGATTAGTTATATTCTTGAGGATATCAAGAAAGATACAGGTGAAACTGTTAACTTATCGGCCATTCCCCTCAATGATGCCAAAACATATCAGCTTCTCTCAAATGGTGATACCTATGGAGTCTTCCAGCTAGAAAGTGAAGGTATGCGTAATCTTCTTAAAAGAATGCGTCCTAGAACCTTTATGGATATTGTCGATGCCATCGCCCTCTATCGACCTGGACCAATGGAAAACATTCCTCTTTATCTAGAAAACCGTGCCCATCAAGGCAAAATGCATTATGTTGATGAAAGTCTGATTCCTATTTTAAAAGATACCCATGGCATAATCATTTATCAGGAACAGATTATGCAGATTGCTCGTCAGGTTGCTGGTTTTAGCTTAGGCAAAGCAGATATTTTACGTAAAGCTGTCAGCAAGAAGAATGCCCAGGCGATGAGTGACATGCGTGAAAGCTTTATTGAAGGTGCTATTGCTAATGGGTATGGTGAGAAGAAGGCTGTGGAGATTTATGAATTGATTGAAAAGTTTGCAAATTATGGCTTTAATAAATCCCACTCTGTCGCATATGGTGTTGTAGCTTACTGGCTTGCCTATTTAAAAGCCAATTATCCGCTTTATTTCTTTGCCTCCATTCTTTCTAATGAAGGCAGTTCACAGACAGCCAAGCTTCATGTCATTGAAGAAAGTAAACGTTATGGCGTCAAGATTCTCGGGCCATCCATCAATCACTCCAAGCATCGTTTTGTCGTTGAAAATGGTGGGATTCGCTATTCTTTAACGGCAATCAAGAATATTGGTTATGCTTTCTATAAGGCACTTGATCAAGAACGACAGGAACATGGACCTTTTAGCGATATCTATGACTTTATAGCGAGAATGCAATCAAGCAGGATGCCGGCCAATGCACTAGAAAGCCTGATAGATGCAGGGGCTTTTGATGAATTCGAAAGCAATCGTGCCTATATCAAGGGTAATCTTGCGACTATTGTGGAATATGCGCATTTAAAGGCAACCATTGCTGTTGCTGATCCACCAATACTACGTGATTTCAAGGAATCTAAATGGGAACGCTTAGAAAATGAGAAGAATGTCTTAGGCCTCTATCTTTCTACGCATCCGCTTGCCATGCTGAAGAATGCTTATCGTAAGAAGAATCTGCCCATTGTCAATGTGGCTGATATTGATGAAAGTATGGTGAATAAGACAATCTTAGTGATGGTTGTTCTTCATCGTATTAAGGTTATTGTCGATAAGAAAGGTAATCAGATGGCCTTTATCAGTGGTAATGATGATACAGGTGAATTAGAAGCAACTGTCTTCAGCAATCAGTATCGACGTTATAGTGAGGACCCATCACATCCTCTTGAAAAAGACCGTACAGTCTTAATGAATGTACGTGTCCAAAAAAGAGAAGATAGTCTTTCTCTTGTGATGAACCAAATCAAGAAAGTGAAGTAAATACATGGAACAATTAATTTTAATAGATGGTAATTCATTACTTTTTAAAGCATTCTATGCAACAGGATATATGGGTAACTATATGATCAACAAGGATGGCATTCCAACCAATGGCATCTTTGGCTTTGCAAGAATGATTGATCGTATTCTTGCCGATAATCCCTCCAACTATGTCTTAGTTGCCTTTGATTATGGCAAACATACTTTTAGAAATGATTTACTTGATAGCTATAAAGCCACACGTACAAAAACACCTGATGAGCTGATTCCCCAGTTTGCGATGGCTAGAGAATATCTGACAGCACATAATATTCCTTATTATGAATTAGAAGGATATGAAGGTGATGATATTATTGGTACGCTTGCATCATTTGGGGAAGCTCATAATCTTGAAGTCGCTATTTATACAGGTGACAAAGATGCTTTCCAGCTTGTTAGTGATAAGACAACGGTCTATCGTACAGTCAAAGGTGTGACTGGCATTGATATTTATGACAAAGCTGCCTTGAAAGAAAAATGGGATATTGAACCTGACCAGGTTAGAGATTTACTTGGCTTGATGGGCGATAGTGCTGATAATATTCCTGGGATCAAGGGTGTTGGTGAAAAGACGGCTTTAAAGCTTATTCATCAATATGGCAGTATTGAAGGTATTAATGAACATAAGGATGAAATTAAGGGGAAGCTTGGAGAAAAGGTGAGAGATGGTATTGATGATGCTCTTATGAGCAAGAAGGTTGCCACAATTCTTAGAGATATTCCTATGGATGTCACTTTGGATATTGCCCATTATGATGGCTTTGATTTCAATACACTTAAGGCTTTCTATCAGAAATATGATATGCATTCCTTATTAAAAGGACTCGAAATCAATACTGAACAAAAAGAAGAAAAGCCTTTGACTTATGATATCGTCAAGACACTTCCTAGTATCACAAAAGAGAGTGCTGTCTATGTCAATATCTTTGATGAAAATTATCATAAATCAGATATCTTAGGCTTTGGTATTTATAATGATGAAGCAAGCTATTATATTAGCTTTGAAGATGCCTTGAAAGATGATGGCTTTCTTAGCTACATGAAAGATGAGAAGAAGAAAAAAGATGGCTTTGCGATTAAAGGAGCTATTCTAGCTTGTAAATGGCATGATATTGAAGTGAAGGGATATGATTTTGATTTATCTCTTGCAACATATGTCTTAACACCTGGTATTAAGGAAAATATGAAGGATGTTAGTGAATATTATGACTATCATGGTGTGCGCTATGAAGAAGAGGTTTATGGCAAGGGTGCTAAAAGACATGTGCCTGAACTTGATGAAGTGGCAAGAGATACGCTTGAAAAGGCCAAGGCTATTTATGAATTGAAGGATGTCGCTATCAAGAAACTCAAGGATGAAGAACAATATCATCTTTATGAAGAAATTGAAATGCCCGTCACTTATATTCTTGCCGATATGGAATATCAGGGGGCTAAGGTTGATCGTGATGTGCTTATCAGCATGGATCAGCAGTTTGATCAAGAAATTGAAGAACTTGAACAGGAGATCTACAAGCTCGCTGGTGAAGAATTCAAAATCTCTTCACCTAAACAGCTAGGCGATATTCTCTTTGAGAAACTTGGCCTCAAGAGTGGCAAGAAGACAAAAACTGGCTATTCGACAAGCCAGGATATCTTAGAAAAAATCAGTGACCAGCATCCCATTGTTCCACTCGTCTTAGAATATCGCCAGAAAACAAAGCTTTCTTCAACCTATCTTAAAGGTTTGCAGGAACAGATCTTTGATGATGGCAAGATTCATACCATCTATAAACAGACCTTAACTCAGACTGGGCGTCTTTCATCCGTCGATCCTAACTTACAAAATATTCCCGTAAGAAGCGAAGAAGGAAAGAAAATCAGAAAAGCCTTTGTGAGTGAACATGGCTATCTTGTTTCCTTTGACTATTCCCAAATTGAATTGCGTATTCTTGCCCATCTTGCCCATGTGACAAGACTCATTGAAGCCTTTAAAGCAGGCAAGGATATCCATGCTCATACGGCTGCACTTGTCTTTGGCGTGCCAGATGAAGAAGTTACAAGTCTGCAAAGAAGACAGGCAAAGACGATTAACTTTGGGATAATTTATGGCATGAGTGAATTTAGACTTTCAAGACAGAATAATATGACGCTTGATGAAGCAAGACTCTTTATTGCGAAATATTTTGAAACTTATCCTGAAATCAAGACTTACATGGATCAGGTTGTTAAGGATTGTGAAGAAACAGGCTATGTCAGCACAGTAGCTAATCGTAAACGCTATATTCCAACTATCCATGATAAAAATTTCATGGTCCGTGAACAGGCTAAGCGTTTCGCAATGAATGCGCCTATCCAGGGATCAGGTGCCGATATTATGAAACTAGCGATGATTGCGGTTGATCAGGCGATTAAAGAACATCATTTCAAAAGCAAGATTATTCTCCAGATTCATGATGAATTGATCTTTGATGTCTATGAAGATGAAGTGGAAACATTTATGCAGGTTGTCAAAGAAGCAATGGAATCATGCTTCAAGCTTGATGTCCCATTACTTGTAGAAGGCAATTATGCAAGAAACTGGGCGGATTTAAAATAGTATGCCAGAATTACCAGAAGTTGAGACCGTTAGAAGAACACTCAAGAACTTTATTCTTCATCAGGAAATAGAAAGCGTTGAAATACGTTATCAGAAGATTATTGATGGAGATGTTGCTTTATTCAAACAAGCACTCACCCACCAACATATCATTGATATTGATCGTTATGGTAAATATCTGATTTTTATTCTTGATGATTATGCCTTTATCAGCCATTTAAGAATGGAAGGCAAATATAATATCAAGCCCACAGGTACACCATACAATAAGCATGATCATGTCATCTTTCACTTAGGCAATGGTAACGATTTACGTTATAATGATACAAGAAAGTTTGGACGCATGATGCTTGTCGATAAAGACAACTATCGTCATTTGCCACCACTAAGCAAGCTAGGACAAGAGCCTCAAAATGCACAGTTTGAAGATATTTATGAAAAAATCCACCGTTCATCCTTGCCAATCAAGACATTGCTTCTTGATCAATCCATCTTGACGGGTATTGGTAATATTTATGCGAATGAAATCTGTTTTCGCATGCGCATGGATCCTCGTACAAGGGGCAAGCGTTTAAGCAAGAAGCGTGTTCAGGAGCTGATTGATATCTCTAAAGAAGTGCTTGATGAAGCTATTGCACAGGGCGGCACAACGATTCATTCCTTTGATGCCAATGGTATCCATGGTTTATTTCAGGTGCAGCTTGATGTTCATGAACAAAAGACATGTTCTATCTGTGGTTCAGATATAAAGAAAATTACATTAAATGGCCGAGGGACCTATTATTGTCCTGTCTGCCAGAAACGGAGGTACTAATTTATGTTACATTGGGGTGTTATGGGACTAGGCAACATTGCGCATCGCTTTGTTTCTAGCCTAGCCCAATTTGATGAAGCCGACTTTTATGCCGGAGCGAGTCATAATGCACAAAAAAGAGAAGAATTCAAAGAAAAATATCATCCAGCCGTCCTTTATGAAAATTATGAGGATATGTTGGAAGATGAGAATGTGGATGTTGTCTATATCGCCTTGCCTCATGGCCTGCATTTCAAGTGGGTGATGGAATCACTCAAGCATGGCAAATGTGTTCTTGTCGAAAAACCAGCATTCCTTTCAAGAGAAGAAGCCATAACGGCGACAAATTATGCCAAGAAGCATCATCTCTTCTTTATGGAAGCGATGAAGACAAGATTCATCCCGCTTGTAGAAGTGCTTCATAGACAGATTGAAAAAGGCTTGATTGGGAATATTGTGCGTGTTGAGAACTACTTTACGTCCAACAGTATCAATCAAATCTCACCCGATAGTTATCTCTTTGATCAAAATATGGGTGGTGCTCTTTATGATGTTGGTGTCTATAATATTGCCAGTATTCTTGATGTCATCAAGAGTGATGTCACACATATTGACAATGATGCAACATTTAAAAATGGCATTGATATTCATGACAAAGTGACATTGACATTCGCAAATGGAGCAGAGGCGTATTTCGAATGTGCCATCGATGATCCAGAAAACAAGCGCTCAGGAAAAATCATCGGGACAAAAGGCAGTATTGAAATGGATTATTTCTATCGCCCAACATCAGCTACTGTCAATTATGAAGGTGAAAGCCAGAGTGTGACAAGAGAACTTGATGGTGATGATTTCTATAGTGAGATTGCGGCTGTACATCATGGTATTAGCTATATTAACTATGAAGCTAAGCGCATGTCCCATCAGGATACGATTGATGAAGTCAGTCTTCTTGAACGTATTCATGAGGTGACTTATGGGAAGTAAGACTGTTATTGGTATAACAGGGGGCATTGCGAGCGGGAAGTCAACGGTGACGAACTATCTGATCACACATGGCTATGATGTTGTTGATGCGGATCAGATTGTTCATCAAGCCTATGAAGAGGGAAGTGGCTGTTACAAGCTTATTCAGGATACTTTTCATACGATCAACCGTCATGAAATTGGTCAGTTAGTCTTTCATGATGCTTCTAAGCGTCAGCTTCTTGAAAGCATTCTTCATCCCTATGTTTATCAGGTTATGGAAGACCATATTAAGCATAGTCGCCATCATCTCGTTTTCCTCGATGTTCCTTTGCTTTTTGAAACACATTTTGATCAGCTTTGTGACAAGACAATATGTGTTTATCTTGATGAGGATAGGCAGATAGAACGTTTGATGAAAAGAGATCATCTATCAAGGGATGAGGCAAAAAATCGTATTGATCTTCAGATGCCACTTGTCCAAAAGAAAGCATTGGCCACTTATACCATTGATAATAGTGGTTATTTGGAAGATCTTGAAGGACAGATCTTAAAGATATTAGAGGATGTGAATAAGGATGGCACTTTATAAGACAGATATGTATATCGCTGAATATGCCTATCCACTCGATAGTATGATGGAAGATGAGCTGATTTATCTCTATCAGCCTCTTATTGGCATTGAAGGCTATACGCTTTATAATTTGCTTTATACCGAGGCGAAGCGCATGGACCGTTTCCATGTTCTTTGTCCTGTTGATCGCCTGTTGATCTATTCTGGACTTTCTCTCACTCGCTTACAAGAAGTGCTTGAGACGCTTGAGGCAATTGGCTTGTTGAAAACTTATCGCAATAGTGAGGATGGTAAGACAAAATATCTATTTCGCGTACAAATGCCTTTATCAATCAATCATTTCTTTGCGAACCAGATTCTTACAACCTTACTGATTCATACAATAGGGCGTGATGATGTCATGCGTGTACGTGATTATTTCCGTATTGCGGGTGAAAAGATGACAGGCTATGAAGATATCACTGCCCGTTTTCAGGATGTCTTTGACATTCGTCTGAATGACAAGCCACCACTCAAAACAAAATTCAATTATGCCCATAAAAAAGAAGCCAATATCATCTATGATTATGATTTGTCTTTGTTTTATGAGACATTGCGTGACTATCAGTTACCAGCCTATATTATTGACAATGAGAAAGACTTTATCGTTCAGCTGGCAGTTGTCTATAATGTGGATGCCATTGCCCTTGCCTCATTGACCCGGGAAAGTGTGATTGATAATCGTTTTGATCGGGAGCTTTTTAAGAAGAAATGCCAGGAATTCTATAATCTCAATAGCACCAGCCAGCTTTCCGAAGTCTATCATACACAACCAGAAGCCTACCGCTCACAGCACACTGCCAATGATCCAATCAGCCAGCATTTGAACTATCTTGAAACAATTTCTCCCTATCAGTTGTTGAAGGAAAAGCAGGGGGGAAAAGAGCCGGTTATGCATGACTTGGCGATTGCAGAAACTCTGATGACGCAGCTTGACTTAACGCCGGGCGTTGTCAATGTCTTGTTGGAGTATGTGTTAGGCAACAATAATCAAACATTGAATCGTAGTTATTGTGAAACAATTGGAGCAAGCTGGAGCCGTAAACATCTCCATACAGCCAAAGAAGCTTATGAGGCTGTTATGGGTTATGAACGCACAAGGAATGGTGAAAAGCCAAAGCAGTCACCAGCCCAAAATGTTCAAGAACGTGTTAATGATGATGACTTTATGAAACTTATTGAAGAATTGAAAGGTGAGACATCATGATAAAGATTGATCAGGAAATAGAGCTTGATGATATTTCAGAAATCAAGAAAAAAAGCTTACAGGAACTTATTACCAATCCAGCTATTGCCGAGTTTGTCAAAACAAATCATTTGAGTTATCAGCATCTTTCAGATTACTGGGCAGAACTGCTTGGATTCGATGAAGACAGGAAGGAGTGTGCTGTTTGTACAGGGTTAGCGCATTGTCCAAAGGTCAGTAAAGGATTATGCAAGACGCTTGTATTTGACGGCAATGCCATTTCTTCCACTCTTTCATATTGTCGCTTTGGTGAAGAGAAGCGAGAAGAGAATAGCCTTTTAAGACATTTTGTCTACAATAATATGTCAAACAAGATGGCACTGATTCAGTTGAATAAAACAAGTTTCGTGACTGATCCTTCTCATTTATCAGCGAATATGAAATTGGCTATTCAGGCCATCGTCGCTTACCGCAAACATCCCACATCAAAAGGAATTTATCTTTCTGGCAAGAGCGGCAGTGGCAAGACGGTGTTACTAGCAAGCTTGATGAATGCCTTAGCTCGTCAGGGGAAGGATGTTGGCATAATGAATATGTCCACATTTCTTTATGAAATGAAAGCGAGCTTTAATAATTATGAACAGGATGAAAGTTATTTGAATCAAGTCATTAATGTTCCTTATTTGTTGATAGATGGACTTGGGGATGAGAATGTGACAGCCTGGAGCAGGGATGAAATTCTCGGGACAATTCTCAATTATCGAGCAATTAATGAACTGCCTACTTTCTTTACTTCAACCTTCTCGCTTGATCAGCTCGCCCAGGCCTATACCTGCACGAAGGCAAGTGATAAAGCTGATGCATTAAGAAGAGAACGTATTGCTGATAAAATTAGCAGCATGGTCAATGCCTATGCTTTGTAAAAAAATCACTACTGATTGTAGTGATTTTTTAGTCCATAATTTTCTTGTAGATTGCCTCAAGATCAACATCCTTTGAACGATCAGTAAAGTGAATCTTAATGCCTTCATTCTCTTCGTAGCGAGGAATGATATGAATGTGGAAATGATGCACTGTCTGACCAGCGACTTCATTGGCATTAGAAAGGATATTGCAGCCCTTAGCCCCCATTTTCTCAACAATCTTGTTGGCAAGATTCTTAGCTACAACACTCATATGCATCAATACATCATCATCCACTTCTAGAATAGAAGCGTAATGTTTTTTAGGAATGACAAGTGTATGACCATCAGTAACCTGGGATAAATCTAAAAATGCCATACATACATCATCCTCATAAACAATCTTACCAGGAATCTCTTTATTCGCAATCTTACAGAAAATACAATTTTGATCCATTTTTTTCCATCCTCCTGTATTCATTCTACTCCTTTTTGATATAATGGGAAAGCTTAAGGTAGGTAGAATATATGGATGAAATCACATTATACATATATGATTCACAAGATCATGAAATCAAACGAGTGGTAAGTTATATTGGTCTCAATTGCAATAGTCATCAGCTGACGATTGAATATGGCTATCAATCACCTAATGGCTTGAGTGATATTCAGGTTGAGTATAGACCTCTATCAAGTCATTTTAGTTTGAGTGAGCTTTATGATTTGATGCTTTCTTATTGTGAAGATGTATCTTTTGATGACTTGCTTTATAATGATCAGTTGATGGATTATTTTTTGAGTGAAAAGGATGAAGGTCATCTCTATGAAATTGATGGATTATTTCAGGAGATGATAGAAGAAGATCGTGATGTCTATGATGAAGATGATGTGATTTTATTAGCTGTGGATTATACGAATTATGGACAGTTTCTAAAGGCTAGAGAGCTTTATAACCAAGCACAAGAGTGTTATCAAAATGCTGCTGTTCTTCTTTGTGAAGTTGCGAAAGAGAATGATAATGATATCAACCGCCATAATGCCACAAGTGCCCTTGAACAGCTTGCTGATATCTTATTTCTTGAAGAAAAGGATGAAGAAGCACTAAAAGCTTATCAAAATCTCTTTTCACAAATATCAGCAGGAGAACAGGATTATCGTTATGGTCATGTCTTAGAGCGTATTGCCTTGATTTATCATCGTCTTGATGATGAAAATCGTTCGCTGTTCTTTCATAAAGCAGAAACAGCTGTATATCGCAAGCTCTATCTTGAGGAGCAGACTGATGACAATCAATATGCCCTGGCTATTGGGTTAAGACAGATTGCCTTAAGACTGATGCTGTTAGATATGGATGGGCAGGAAGTCTTAGATTTGTTTGAAGAGAGCTATCAATATCTCCTCGCTTTACCTGAAGAGTTTGTGCATGATGATCTTATTGTGGCAATTGAATATAAGGGAGATGCTTATCTTGCTCTTGAAGATTACAGACAAGCTATCCAGCATTATTGTCAGGTGGAAAAGATGATTATCACTGATGATCTTAAAGAACAAAGTATCGATAATCTCTTTTCTCAAAGTATTATTCATAAGAAATTAGGACGTTGTTATGAGAAAATCGATGACAAAGATAATGCCATGCATTATTTTCAAGAAGCTCTTAAAGAAGTAAGTCAAGTGGCTAATATCAGAGGGGCATATCATGACTATGCAGAAAAAGGGATTGCCTTAATGAATATTGGCTGGCATTACTTCAATCATGAAGAGTATGATCTTGCCTATCAATACTTCTATGACGACCTGCTTTTGCGCATTCAGATCAACAATAGCTATCATACTATACCTTCAGCCTATAGCTTATCTTTAGCTATGCGCCATATGGGCTATGTAGAAGAAGCGTTGGGACATCTTGAAAGTGCACGTGATTATCTAAAGGAGTGCTTGATTATAAGCCAGCAGTATCGCAAGAAAGACAAAGAATCAAGAGAATACTATTATTATGTTTCTTTAAAAGATTATGCTCATATTCTCTATGTCTTAAAGGAATATGAAGAGGCTTATGTGGACTTTAAGGAAGTTAAAGACTATCTGAGAAGTGGCAAGATTACTTATGTGCATGAGTATACATTGAATGATGAAAGTATTAAAGAAATGAAGGATTGTGAGGAAAAACGGAATGGAATATATTAAAGGAATAGAAACGGATGCAATCATTGAAGAAGGATATGAAATAGAGCCAACATGCATTAGAGCCAATGTCTCAGCCGATAAAATGCTTCAGATCATTTATCATTTCTTAGAAATGAATGGCGAAGAGAATTATGACTTTGCGCTTAATGTATCCTTAGAACATTATCATTTATCAGGCATGTATAAGGCTATGCTTCAAGCCATGTTTGAACATATGGAGGAGGTATTAGTTAATGACGGCATGTCAACATTTTCTATTACGGCAGCCAATGGGGATATATTGACAAAGGATGTTTATAATGAAATGCATGTGACAAGCGCTAAGATTGTCAAAAGATATAAGAAAATCTTTGAGAAAGAACAAATTAAAAGAAATAATGACTTAATATTCTTAAAAGATCAGAACTTACCTATCACATCAAAACGCTATGTTATGGAAGATGGGACAGATATTTATGCCGTTGTTGGGGCATTAAAGATGCTTGGTATGAAATAAGTGACAACCTTCTAGCTATTTTTTCAACAATGCTTGTTTTTCTATTTTTGAAGAAACAGATTGGTTAAAATAGTAATAGGAGGTTTTTCTTATGGAAAAGAAAACATATGTCCCTTGGGACTTATTACAACATTTTATGACAGATGCATTCGTCCATGTAGGTGTACCTGAGGAAGATGCAAAAATTTGCACAGATGTCCTTTTAGAGAGTGATCGAAGAGGTATTGAAAGCCATGGCTGCAATCGCTTCAAGCCCATCTATCTTGATCGTATTGAAGCAGGTATTCAAAATCCTGTCACAGATTATGAAGTCGTTAAAGACACCCCAACGACAATTGTCGCTGATGCCCATAATGGTATGGGAATGGTGGCAAGCTATAAGTGTATGACTGCACTTATTGAAAAGGCTAAGAAATATGGTATGGCAATGGGGGCAATCCGTAATTCTACCCATTATGGCATTGCTGGATACTGGGCAAGCATGGCAAGTCGTCAAGGCATGATTGGTATTTGTGGCACGAATGCTCGTCCTTCTATTGCTCCAACATTTGGGGTCGAAAATATGCTAGGAACAAACCCACTCACATTTGCGATTCCAACGGATGAAGATTTTGATTTTATTCTTGATTGTGCAACATCCATCTATCAAAGAGGCAAGATTGAAGTCTATGCAAGAATAGACAAAGATGTCCCAGCAGGTGTAGTTATTGGCGCAAATGGTGAAAGCAAGACCAATGCAAAAGAGATTCTTGAAGATCTCGTTAAAGGCGAAGCAGCTCTTGCTCCATTAGGTGGTATTGGTGAAGATCTTGCAGGCTATAAGGGCTATGGCTATGCCACAGTCGTTGAAATGCTTTCAAGCGCTCTTTCTGCTGCTCATTTCATGAAGGACTTATCAGGTAAGGATGAACAGGGCAACAAGAAACCAATCGAACTAGGACATTTCTTTATTGTCATCAATCCTGAATTCTTCATGGGAGAAGAAATATTAAGAAAAACGACAGGTGACATTTGTCGTCAGCTTCGCGCAAGCAAGAAAGCACCTGGGGCAACACGTATCTATACAGCAGGTGAAAAGGAATATCTTGCTTACTTAGAACGCAAGGATAAAGGCGTTCCACTTGGTATCAGTGTTCAAAAAGAATTCCTTGATATCAGAAATCGTTATCATCTTGATTATCATTTTCCATTTGAGGATGAGTAAGCAGCTTAATAAATTCCATTGCACTCGCACTTAGGCTTTTACGCTTTAAGTAGGCATAACCAATCTGACGGGGAGCAATCTCTTTGGCAAGTTTCAGTTCATAGATTTCATGATTCTCTAGCTCTTGTGCTGAAAACTCTTTAATAATACAAGAAATACCAAGATTATATTTCGCAAAAAGGACAAGTAAGGCATAAGCGCCTAATTCCATAGCAGGCTTAAGCAGAACACCATTGGTGGAGAAAATATGATCAATATAATGCCTTGAATTACTTAAACGTTCCAACATGATGAGTTCCTGGCTGGCAATCTCTTCATAGCTATAAATATGATCATCCTGATGACCACCAACAAAGATATCATGAACATCAAGACATGGCTTAATGGACAATGCCTCATCAAATAAAGGCATATTCACAAAAGCTAAATCGATTGAACCATTCTTAACCATCTTGATGGTCTCCAAGCTTGTCCCATTGACCACCTTCAGATTGATATTGGGATAAAGCTTGCGATATTGAACAATATAATTTAATAAATAATGTTCACATAAAGCATCCGCAGCACCAATCGTCAATGAGCCACTCTTAAGCTCCTTGAAGCTTGTCAGTTTATTTTCTGCCGAAGAGATCAGCGTTAAAGCTTCAGCAATATTCTTATGCATCATTTCTCCTTCAGGTGTCAACATGACACCTTTAGAGAGTCTGATAAAGAGCTTTACATCCAATTCTTTTTCAAGGCTGTTGATGGCCTGTGAAACGGCGGATTGGGAGATATAGAGATGATGGGCTGCTTTGGAAAAAGAGAGAGTTGTCGCTGCTTCATTAAAGATACGATATTGTTCAAGTTTAGTATTCATGATATTAGTCCTCCTAATATCTAGTATTATATTTATTAATTTTACTTATATCAATAAGCATATTATAATAAGTATGTCATGAAGTCATATATGACAAGAAAGGATGAAATTTATGGCAGGAGTTGTAGTAGTAGGTAGCCAATGGGGCGATGAAGGTAAAGGTAAGGTCACCGATTATCTTGCGCAACAGGCTGATTTAGTTGTGAGATATTCAGGCGGTAATAATGCGGGTCACACAATCGTTTATGATGGAAAGAAGTTTGCCTTAAGACTTATTCCTTCAGGTATCTTTACAACAGGTGAAGTTGTCATGGGCAATGGCATGGTCATTAACCCTAAGGCTTTACTAGAAGAAATCAAATACTTAAATGATGCAGGTATTAATACAGATAAGATTCATATTTCTGATCGTGCACAGGTTTTACTTCCATATCATATTGAAATTGATGCAATGGAAGAAGCCTTACGTGGTGACGCAGCAATTGGGACAACTGGACGTGGTATTGGTCCATGTTATGTTGATAAATATGATCGTGTTGGTATTCGTATGGGTGACTTCATTAATGAAGAACGCTTTAATAAGAAACTCCATCAGGTTATTAGCTTCAAGAAAAAGCTTTATCCTGATTTAAAGGCTGATGCCGATCAGATCTTTGAAGAATATAAAGAATATGCGAAAGTCATCAAGCCTTATGTCTGTGATACAGGTGAATTCTTAGATGAAGCCTTTGAAGCCAACAAGAAAGTGCTCTTTGAAGGTGCTCAGGGGACAATGCTGGATATTGACTATGGAACATATCCATATGTCACTTCATCAAATCCAGGTGCCAATGGCGTAAGCTCTGGAGCTTCTATTGGTCCATTATATCTTGATGATGTTGTAGGTATTGTCAAAGCTTATACAACACGTGTAGGTGCTGGTGCTTTCCCTACAGAACTAGATGGTGAACTTGCCCATCAAATACGTGAAGCAGGACATGAATATGGCACAGTCACAAAACGTCCTAGACGTGTCGGCTGGTTTGATGCCGTTGTCGTTAACCAGAGCAGACGTATGTCTTCTTTAACTGGTATTTCATTAATGTTGTTGGATGTACTCACAGGTATTCCTACACTTAAACTCTGCTATGCTTATAAACTAGATGGCAAGGAAATTCATTCCTTACCAGCATGTGTAGAAGACTTAGAAAGAGTAGAACCACTCTATATTGAACTTCCAGGCTGGAGTGAAGATATCTCAAATGTTACTTCATTTGAAGAATTACCAGTGAATGCGCAGAACTATATTGATAAGATTTCTGAGTTAGTACATTGTCCAATTGATATGTTCTCAGTTGGTCCTGATCGTAAGCAGACAATTGTCTTACGTAATGTCTTTGAAGATAAGAAGTAATACTTTCTATATGTTTGAGTTTGTATTATAATGTCGTATAAATTAAAGAAAAGGAGAAATGCATGAAGAACGAATTAATGATTGTCATTGACTTTGGTGGTCAATATAATCAGCTCGTTGCACGCCGTGTACGTGAGAATCAGGTTTATTGTGAAATCTATTCCTATAAAACGGATATCGAAAAGATTAAAGCAATGCATCCTAAAGGAATCATCCTGACAGGTGGCCCTGATAGCTGCTATGTCGAAGGTGCTGCAACATATAGTAAAGAGCTCTTCAATCTAGGTATTCCAGTACTTGGCTTATGTTATGGAGCACAGCTTATGCAGCACTTGCTTGGTGGCAAGGTGGAAAGAGCTGACTTTAGAGAATATGGCAAGACGAATGTCCATTTTGATACAACAAGCCCTTTATTTAAAGATTTAAAGGAAGATTCTGTCGTTTGGATGAGTCACTTTGACTACATCAGTCAGTTAGGTCCAAACTTCAAGAGTATTGCCCATTCAGAAAACTGTCCTGTTGCCGCATTTGAATCAACAGACGACCGTCAGCTTTATGGCATTCAGTTCCACCCAGAAGTCTTACATACAGAACAGGGTACTGAGATGATCAGAAACTTTGTCGTAAATGTCTGCCACTTCTCACAGGACTGGATCATGGCTAATTTCGTTGATGAACAGATTAAAGCCATTAGAGAAAAAGTCGGTGATGGTAAGGTTTTATGTGCTCTTTCAGGAGGCGTTGATTCTTCGGTAGCCGCTGTCCTTCTTTCTAAGGCTGTTGGTAAACAGCTGACTTGTGTCTTTGTCGACCATGGACTACTTAGAAAGAATGAAGGCGATGAAGTCGAAGCAGTCTTTGGACCGGAAGGACCTTATGACTTGAACTTCATTCGTGTTGATGCCGCTTCTCGTTATTATGAAAAGCTTAAAGGCGTAACGGAACCAGAAAGAAAGCGTAAGATTATTGGTGAAGAGTTTATTCGTGTCTTTGAAGAAGAAGCCAAGAAGATTGGTGCAGTTGACTTCTTAGTTCAGGGAACAATCTATCCTGATGTTGTTGAATCAGGACTAGGTGGAGAATCAGCTGTTATTAAGTCCCATCATAATGTTGGTGGTTTACCAGATTATGTTGACTTTAAAGAAATCGTTGAACCATTACGTAATTTATTTAAAGATGAAGTACGTAAAGTTGGTCTAGAACTCGGTATTCCAGAATACTTAGTCTTCAGACAGCCATTCCCAGGTCCAGGCTTGGGCATTCGTATCATTGGTGAAGTTACACCAGAAAAAGTACGTATTGTCCAGGATGCTGATGCTATATATCGTGAAGAAATCGCTAAGGCTGGCTTAGATCGTTCAATCGGTCAGTACTTCGCAGCACTTACGAATATGCGTTCAGTAGGTGTCATGGGTGACGAAAGAACATATGACTATGCGATTGCATTACGTGCTGTCAATACCATTGATTTTATGACGGCTGAAGCAGCCAATATTCCATTTGATGTCTTAAGCACAGTCATGAGTCGTATCATCAATGAAGTTCGTGGTGTTAACAGAGTAATGTATGATATTACTTCTAAACCACCAGGAACTATTGAGTTTGAATAATGTATTATCGCTGGAAACGGGCATAAATACTGGACCTTCAAATTCTTTGGTTGCAGAAGTTGTTATCAGGGAAATGAAACCTTGTCTCGCTTCGTCCTGTCTTGACCGACATTGGACATAAACACGGGTGAATAGCAATGATATTATTAGTATAGAAAAAGCAAAGGCATTTAAGATGCGTGAGAAGAATTGATTCTCTTCCCACGCATTTTTTATATATTAAGAAATTGGTTTGTTCATAGTCGAAGCATTAATCGTGATGCAAAAAAACGAGAAAAATGTCAGAGAGCAGAAATAAGTTTGATAACAATATATAATCAATGCCTAGTGGGATAGTATCACCATGTCAAAGCGATTGCATAATGTTAAAATATTGATTTGAATTCTGGAAACCATTCTGAATTAAAAAACTGACTATTGAACTACTTCATGACAGGAATGTCGATGTTCATTTTACAGATAATGAATGGGAAATGATAGAAATAAAGGCTGCTGTTGCGTCAAGGGCTCAGACTCATAAAGAGTTTGTTGAAAAGCTTTATAAGATTAATCAAAATATAGAGGTTATAGATCATTTTATTAATGTCAATATACGGATACATGTACGCTGTCGTAAGTGTAATAATGAGTGGAATGCTATACCAGCACAATTATTATAAGGATATGGGTGCAGAAAATGTGGAACTGAGAAGGCTCATTCAAGTGTTCGAAAAACGCAGTTCGAATTCGTCAACGAAATGACTGACAGCAATCCTAATGTTGAAGTTATAGGAGAGTATAAAAGTCGACATAATAAGGTCGCAGTGTGCTGTAAGCTTTGTGGAAATGAATGGAATGCTGAGGCGAAGTGCAAAGCATAACATAATTAAGTTGCCGTAATAAGTGAAGCAATAAATGCCGTAATAGTTTTATTCACTATTGCTTGCAAATGATAAAACCAAGCGATAAAGGTGCAAACGCGCCTTGTATTGTAACGCAAATAGCGTTACAATTAAATAAAGAGGAGTTGATAGTATGGAGAAAACAGCAACACTTAATTTACGAGTTAATCCTTCAACGAAAAAAGCGGCTGAAGATGTACTTTCACGTCTTGGAATCCCAATGTCTACAGCTATTGATATGTATTTAAAGCAGATTACGCTTACAGGAGGTATTCCGTTTAAAGTAGTATTACCGCAGGCTCCAGATGCTATTAATGCAGATCTTATGACAACTGCAGAGATTCATACAAAATTACAGGAAGGCTTTGATGATATTGAAGCAGGCCGTGTACAGGATGCAAAGTCAGCATTTGCAGCTTTTAGAGAGAGTCACAAATGAGAGAATATGCTGTAAAAATCACTGATAAAGCACTGACAGATATAAATGGGATATATGAATATATCGCATTGAATTTGCAATCGCTGGAAAATGCTATGGGCCAGTACAACAAAATAGCTGATGCTGCACTCGAACTTGGCTTTTTCCCAGAGAAATTCAGACTGGTAGATTTTGAACCAGAACGCTCGCAAGGGCTTAGGCGAATGCTGGCAAATAATTACTCGATATTTTATGTATTCAAGGACGAGACTATCACGGTAACTAGAGTATTATACAGTGCCTCTGATATTGAAAAGAGACTGAAAGAAGATTATTAATTTCCGATTGCGCTTTGGTTGCAAAAAGTCATAAAAAGCAAAAAAATCGATGGAATAAACGTAAAACTACAACAACATATAGCTATAAAAGAAAATCAATTTCGCAAGATATTGATGCCTTTCTAGAGATGGAATAACGAGTGAGTAGTTCCAAGTGGTTTGCAAGTGTATAGAAAACCAGTAATATCAAGGGTTGAGAGCGTTCGTTCCCGGTCCTTTTTTATTATGATTCTATGATTGATTCTAAAATGATTCTGGAAAATGAGTTTATTTCTTTTACAGATATAGCATAATATAGGAGTGATTATGAAGGCCCTCGAATTCGAGGAGTTTAGAAGTCAGGCTGGTGATAATGGTTCTTTCAAATTTGGAAAGTTATTATGCTAAATGAAAAAAGGGGATAATAATAAATGAAAAAGGAGATCGTATTTGGACTTAGTGTGGGAGCAAGTTTAAGAGCTGCTCAAGATGTAGGAATAGGGGAAAACTCAATGGGTGCAAACGATATTACCTGTTTGGAATATAATCTTGCCTTTGGGGATATATCTGAAAAAATTCCGTCTGACAGGAGATATCAGTATTTATATAAAAGTATAAGTACTATGTATCCAGCGGGAATAGCCGGATCTCTTGCCAAAGATTGGATTGATGATTTAAAAAAGAAGAATAATAAATATTTACAGGAATTTAAAATTGCCATAAAAATGAGGAAGAAATACGAATATGGTATAGCAGTGCTCCTGATGAAATAAATGCCTTCTATTGGCTTATGAGTTTTTTGGATAGCCAAAAATATTATAAGAATATCAGTACAGTATTTATTCCACCGGATTATTGGACCGGTTCTTATTATTGTCGGGGAACGGCCATGCTTGGGCCTGAAATGTATTATGAAGCACTGAAGTTGGAAAAGGAAATTACAAAAAAGCAGATTGAGATTTGTTCTGATAGGTGGAAAGAACTTTGCAAGGAAAACGCACCGATGAGACTTATGGTTAGCGGAAATCTTGTAAGTTTACCGGAAGATTTCCTGGATTCATTTATCAGAAATACGACAATTAAGCTCCCGGAAAAATTTACAATTGCCAGGTTAGTAGGAGATGTAATGGGAGTATACGAATTAATGGTTGGAGATTTTTCTTTGTATGAGCGGGTTCTTTGCTTTGTGGAGCGTGGAGAACTTGAAATAGTTGAAGAATGTAAAGAAAAGCCAATGGTGACAAGAGTAAAGAAAACAATTTGATAAATGGATTGTAAATGGGGGTGTTTATAATCATTGATTTTCAGCACAAAAAATGAAAAGAGAATATATAAAATAATAGGTTTTTATTTAGGCGGAGAGAAATCTCCACTTTTTTGTATCATAGGAAATTGCTTTCTTATATAGTTGAAAAGTTCAAAATTTCGTTTTACAATAAAACCACACAATGAGTGGCTAACATAGGAGGCTATCATGGGAGAAAAAAAAGAAGAATTAAAAAACCAGATAGAAACTTTGAAGAATATTAGAGCGGATTTGGGACTTAATCGTAAACAGTTTTCCGAATATATGGATATTCCGCTTCGTACATTAGAGGAATGGGAAGCCGGAAGAAGAAAGATGCCAGACTATGTTTTGAGACTGATATTGTATTATTCCAAAATGGAAAAGATTTTAGAAGATAAGGGAAGTGTCAGGAGGGAGGATATAGATGGAACAGAATAATGAGATAATTTTATTTGAAACATCTGATAAGAAAGTGACATTGTCTGTGCCGATGGATGGAGATACGGTATGGCTTTCGCAAGCTCAAATGGCAGAGTTATTTGATACAACAAAACAAAATGTGAGTTTGCATGCAAATAATTGTTTTAAAGAAGGAGAGTTGAATAAGAAATCAGTTGTCAAGGATTTCTTGACAACTGGGGGTGCGTCAGGTGAAGATTGATTTCCTATGTCTACAACTATTGATATGTATAAAAATAAATTATGCCTATACCTTTAGGGTTACATTGCTGCTGTAAAAACAACTCATGAATTGAAACAATAGACATATAGCGATATAATGTGTCTATCAAGGAACGGAGATGATAATAATGTATGAATTAAAAGAAATAATTCGCCCATCAGCAGATCTTAGAAATCATTATAACGAAGTATCAAAACAGTGCCGTGAAAATAATGAGGCTGTAATCATCACAGTAAATGGAAGAGGTGATACAGTTTCTCTTGGCTATGAAGAATATAAGAGAATGAAGGCTAGAATAGAACTTTTAGAAATCCTGGCTGAAGCTGATGAAGATGTTAGGTGTAGAAGAGTAGCTCCGATTAAGGATACATTCGATGATTTGCGAAAGATACTTAAGGAGGGCTAAGCTTGAAGTATAAAGTTGAAAGAACGGATACAGCGGATTCCTTAATTCGTCATATAGTTTTGTTAATAGCTCAGAACTTTGGAAACGACGTAGCACTTGAGAAATTGGATTATTTGGAAAAATCTATTATGAATTTGGGGGAGAATCCTTACATCGGTGTACACCCAAGATACAATGTGTTAAAGCGTCAAGGATATTTAGGACTTATTTTAGAAAAAGATCTTGTCTTTTATAAAGTTGATGATGACAAAAAAGTTGTAACAGTTTATGCAGTGGTAGACCAGAGACAAGATTACTTAAGTATTATCCGAGGCCTTTAAGATTAAACCTATTCATGTTTATAGAGGCATGACGCTTTCTCTTGAAGTTCAGATAAATGAAATAGAAACAAATAAAATTGCCATTTATAGTAGTGTAGGAGTTAATATGAGCCTAACACAATTTAGGAGAGCCATAAAAGTTAAGGACGGAAATACCACCCAGTTTTTAAGAAAGTGATTTTGCGATTTTATCTGTATTGTCCTATATAATCCTGAAGTATATAAAAAGAGTACCGAGGTAGTTACAAGTTAGCAGCATAGAAAAGACGTTGAAGTTATTCTCAAACTTAACTTAGTACCACAAAATTATAGATACTATTTTTTACAGCTTTATAAAAGAATAATAGCGGGTGAATAAGAAAACTTGTGCAATATAATTATGTATAACTAAAATAAGCAATGTAGATGATTTTGTTGTAAATTTTCAAAAGAAATATAAAACTAATGTTGGAAAGCTTTTGTGAAATAAAGAAGAGATTAGAAGAATACTGTAAATAAGGTAGTGCTTGATTATTAATTGAATATGTGATAGAATATAGCTAATAGAAAGAGGTGGAAGGATGATTAACTTTTCTTGCAAATAAAACTGGAAGATGTGGTTGTACTTTTAATAGTACAACTATGCCTGTTGCAAGAAAGTTATAAGTCTATTTCATCTCAATATAGTTAATTGTCCCTATTAAAGGGCTTTATTTTGCTATGAAGAGCTGTAAGAATGAATTTCTTGCAGCTCTCTTTTTTTGAAAGGAAGTGGTACTAATGAGAATGGAGAAAAGTTGGCATATATGGTTTTAGTGATATAGGTTAGTGTTGAATTTATAAATTTTGAAAATTGAAAGGAGTATCATATTATGTCGATGATTAAAATAGAAAATCTCACCTTCTCCTATCCAACAAGCTATGAGAATATCTTTGAAAATGTTAATTGCCAGATTGATAGCAATTGGAAAACTGGCTTTGTTGGGAGGAATGGAAGAGGAAAGACAACATTATTAAAGCTCTTACTTGGTCAATATGAATATAATGGAAATATTGAAGCATCTGTTGAGTTTGATTATTTTCCTTATCCTATAGCAGACAAAACAAAGCTTACCAATGAAATATTCCTTGAAGTTGCACCAATGGCTGAAGAATGGGAATTAATGCGAGAACTGTCATATTTAGATATGGAAGCTGATGTGCTCTATCGACCATTCAATACACTTTCTCATGGCGAACAGACAAAGGTCTTATTAGCTGCTTTGTTTTGTAATGAAGAACATTTTCTCTTGATTGATGAACCGACCAACCATTTAGATGTAGAAGCACGTGAGATTGTTGCTGGGTATTTGAAAAAGAAGAAGGGATTTCTACTTGTCTCACATGATCGTCATTTCTTAGATGGGTGTGTTGATCACATTTTATCTCTCAACAGATCAACTATTGAAGTACAAAGTGGTAACTTCTCTTCTTGGATGCAAAACTTCACACAACAACAAAACTTTGAACTCGCCCAGAATAAACGTTTAAAAAAAGACATCAATAGATTACAACAATCCGCAAAGCGTTCGTCACAGTGGTCTGATCGTGTGGAAGCATCAAAAATTGGTGCAGCAGACAAGGGCTTTGTAGGCCATAAAGCAGCTAAAATGATGAAGCGTTCGAAAAACATCGAAGCAAGACAGCAACAAGCCATAAAACAAAAATTAAGTCTATTAAAGAATATTGAAACAGTAGAAAATCTCAAACTTTCACCACAAAAATATCATGCTAATACGCTTGTTTCTTATTCTGAAGTTGCTTGTTGTTATGATGGAAAGGTTATATCTGATCCTGTTACATTTACAATCCAACAAGGAGAACGTATTGCGCTTGATGGCAAAAATGGAAGTGGGAAGAGCAGTTTACTGAAGCTTTTAATCGGCGAGTCAATTGAACATACTGGTACAATACAACGTGGCTCTAGGCTTGTTATTTCTTATGTACCACAGGATACATCACACATTAAAGGCAGATTGTCTGACTATGCACAAGATAACTCTCTAGATGAAAGTCTATTTAAAGCAATACTAAGAAAAATGGACTTTGAACGCATACAGTTTGAGAAAGACATGCAGGATTTTTCAGCTGGACAAAAGAAAAAGGTCCTTATTGCCAAAAGTCTATGTGACCAAGCACATCTCTATGTTTGGGATGAACCTCTTAACTATATTGATATCTATTCCCGGATGCAAATTGAACAACTGCTTAAAGCATTTTCCCCAACAATGATATTTGTTGAACACGACAAAGCTTTTCGAGATGCCATCGCAACAAGAATAATTCAACTATAAGAAAATAGGATGTCAAAGTGTCTTGAAACAAAATGGCTAATCTTGACAATATGTTGATCTTTTTGTTTAAAGGCAGGGTATTGCTTCAATATTATAAAGTTTTCAGTACAGGAATAGCATCCTTAATTCTTGTGGGTGCATGATAAACTAGGAATGTAATTTGTTTCTATCAATCACCTGGCTTTATGATTACAAATGAGCGAAAATTATGTTCGTAAGAAACAATCGATAACAATATAAAACGCAATATGAAAAGTATTGGTTTATTGCTTATTAAGAAAGCAACAACCAATACTTTTTTCATCCATTTAACTTTAAAGAAACATATTTGAGATTAGTCCTTCATAGAACTTTTTTTCGTAGAAAACAGAGATATTTATAGAAAAATAATCATAAACATTTTTCTTAATCTGTCATTAGATAAATCTTTTCCTGATTAAAGCATATTTGTGATGTATGATTGAAGATTTGAATCATATCATCCATTCTATCTTCAAATACACTTGTTTCTGGATTGCCCAATGTCGCAAATGAACGTATCGCTTTTTGTTCTATTTTCATAGCATTTTTCTGCAAATGGGAACCTTTATCTTGCAAGAATTCATCAACAGGACCTTCTTTAATTAAAGGAATATTCCCAATAAATTTTCCCAAAGTATTACCAGCAGTTCCTATTCCCTTTACAATATTGGTTTCTATGCCAATATTAGCCATTTTTTCTAAATACAAAGAAGCTTTAGTGAATTGCATACGATATGTATCAGACATTGTTTTAACTTCTTTTTTGATTCTACAGATATAATCTTCTCTATAATTTTCACTTAGCATAATTTCTATCAATGATGCTAATGAGAAAATGTAAAGAGATAATCTGTAATACTTAAATTTCTTTTCTAATTCTGATAGGAATGCATTTATTTTTCCTTGGGCAACGACATATTGTTTTGATGAGAGTGAATCAGTGACTTTCTTTTGATAGGCATTCATGTTTTTTCTAGCACGATTTTTAATGTCAATAACAAGTTTATGACTACTTGCTATTGAGAGCTTGTTATCCCAATTATATTTGTAATTCGAAACAATACTCATAAGGGATTCAAGATCAGCTTCGATTTGCGATTCATTTTCTATTTCTAAGAATGACATGATCTTCTTTTGCGTTTTCTTTATTTCATCAAGATTCTTTTCTATAGAATATAGAGCTGCGGCCATTAACATCGTCCCTGGATTGAATGCAGCCACAGTTTGTGTTGTTGCATTCAAAGGACCTACTTCAGCAAATTTGGCCATTTTAGAACGGCCAGTTGCTGTTTTCATAGCTCCCCAATATGTACCATCTTTAGCTTGCTTTAAAATATCACCTGCCGCTGAATTTGCAACTCTGTATAAACCATCTGTCGCAATTGATGTTGTTTGCGTAACTGTATTAAATGCTGGAATCAATGAAGAAATACCTGCACCTAAAGTAGATAATTCTGCAATAGGAACACTTAATGTTTTATTGTTATGAATAGAAGCTTTAGCATCTCTTAACAAATCTTCAGTAAGCTCTATTAATTCGTTTTCAGTGTTAGTTATAGTGAGTTCGTTTGGGCTGATAATGCTTTCTTTTTGATTCATATTCTACCTCCAATTTATGAAAACTATTATTTCGTTAGAGACTATGTAAATTTCGCGAACAAACCCAGTGTTAAACTATTGATAGTGTTATCTAATTCAATTCTAACATAGGGAATAATTGAAATCAGTAAATTCAGGTGCTGTATAAAATATTTTGCGTATGTTATTCTTTTTGCAGCAACGTATATGAAATGTTTATAACGTAAATACTATGAAAATGATTTGCTTTGGGTGATTCAAGCTATGAGAATGCTTTGACTTGTGATGAATCTCGTTCTATCTTGACTCATCCTTAAAAGGATCTTCTCATTAGATGGAAAATGAGACATTATGACAAATGGTATAAGTTAACGAAATACTTACTTTCCTGAAATAAGTAGAAAATTATACTTACGCTTATCTCAAGAAGTCTTATGAACATCATTTGATAGTATTAATTGGTACTATCAATTTTTTTGAGAAAAATATAAGATATTATTTGTCATTAAGAATTTACTACAAAAATAGGAGACTGTATGAATATCAAGGAATATAAAATACTGCTTGTAGATGATGAAAAAGAAATCATTACACATATAAAACAAGAGCTTCTAAGAGAAGGCTTCTATAGAACAATTTCAGCTAGTACTGTAAAAGAGGCTAAAACATTATTTATGTCTGAAAGACCTCAATTACTTGTCTTGGATATTATGCTGCCTGATGGAGATGGATATGAAATATTACAATTTGCAAGAAAGTATGTAGATGTGCCAGTTATTTTCTTAACAGCTAAAGATGAGGATGTCGATAAGCTTGTTGGGCTTGGACTAGGGGCTGATGATTATATCACTAAGCCTTTTTTGATGAAGGAGCTCATCTTTAGAATTTCAGCGATATTAAGACGTGCTTATCAATTTGATCATTCAAGAGATCTGTTCTTTAAATTAGGAGAAGTGGAGATTGATTTCTCACAAAATCTTATTATTAAAGGACAAGAAAGTGTTGGCATGACAGCTACAGAGAGAACAATATTAAAAAAGTTATATGAAAATAAGAACCGCGTTGTGACAAAGGATGCACTTGCAGAAACCATTTGGGGAGAAGAAATGGATGGCAATGAACAGAGTCTTATCATGCATATAAGAAGAATTAGAAAGAAGATAGAGGCGCATCCATCTGAACCACAATATTTACTTACTATTAAAGGAATTGGCTATAAATTAAAAGTCTAACACGAATATCATGAAGAACATAATTAAAAGATATATCAAGATCACAGTAGTGATTGTTTCCATATTAATCATTATCAACACCATTTTTATTAAAGTATGGACTCATTCCATGGAAAGAAAAGATCCTGAAAGAATGATTCAATTTATTGATGGGATAAAGATAGATGAGAAGTCTTGTACAGTCAGCAAGAATAGCAAAAAGTATATCAACGATCATTATCAATGGATGATGGTTCTTAAAAAGAATGGAAGTTTAGCTTATTCATATAAACTTCCAAAGAAATTAAAAAGAAATTATGAATTGGGAGAACTTATTGATTATTCAAAATGGTATGTTGAAGACTATCCAGTAGAGATGTTGAATATACCAGGAGGGCTTGTTGTCTTGGGAAATGCGCCTGATAGTATCTGGAAGGCAAACCTATCTGTTGGAATTCAAGAGGCAAGAATGATTCTTGTGCTTCTTGTATTCTTTAATGTACTTATTACCATTGTATTAGCATATTATATGTCTTTAATATTTATGAAAGAACTGAATACTGTTGTATCTGGCATACTGGATGTATCGCAAGAAGAAGAGATTGCATTAGAAGAAAAAGGCTATCTCAAAGATATAAAAGCAGCTATCAACAAAGTATCAAAGAGACTCAACGAACAAAAGCTTATAGTCAAGAAAACAAATGCTATGAAAGAAGAATGGTTAGCAGGCGTGTCACATGATATCAGGACGCCTTTATCAGTTATTGTAGGAAAGACAGAGGAGCTTGGTGACTTAGAGCAGGACATTGAAAAGAAACAAATGCTAGAAGTGATTAAGAATCAATCATTCAAAATCACATTTCTCGTCAACGATTTAAATCTTATCAATCAATTAGACAATCAACAATTTATTCTTAAATCGAAAACTATTGATATATGTAGACTTATGAGGGAATGCATCGCTGATGTGATGAATATCTATGCATTGGATCAGTATGAATTTGTATTTGATCATGATTCTAAAAGAGGAAAAATCTATGTAGAGGGTGATGAGCATTTATTTAAGAGAGCTGTCGATAATCTTCTTATCAACAGTATTGTTCATAATGAACAGGGGTGTCGCATCTCTATTTATATCAAAGAAGAAGTTGATCATATAGTCATGACTTTTAGTGATAATGGTGTTGGGATGAATGAAGAGAAGGCGCAAAGAATAAATAATGGACAACAAAATATCAATGAAGTCCACGGTTGGGGAACGGTTGTTGTTAAGAGAATTATTGAATTACATTCAGGAACTACAGAATTTAGAAATCATAATGGAATGCAAGTAAATATCACATTGCCTAAAAAGTTAGGTTAAAGTGAGGATGAAGTTATGATTCTGTTATTGAGAGTTGATATGATTCCTTTAGGTAAGAGTTATAGAAAAAAGGAGAACATAAGATTGAAAAAAGTTATATGATAGGGAACTTCTCTCCGCTTTATGCATATTAAAATATGAAAGATAAAAAGTAGTGAATTCAATATTCTTGAGAGTTGTTCCGTATCAGATTCATATTTTAGACTCTTACCTAATTCTTTAGGAATGGTAATATATATGAAAAAATTTCTTCTCATTTTTCTTGTTGGACAAATGTTAGTATGTTCCTTTATTTATGGGCAGTCCTTTTATGATATTTATTTTCTCAATAATATGGGAGTTAGCCATTACAATAGCTATTATGTAGAAGAAGCCAATGGTGAGAACTTAGGGCAGCTCTATAATGAATTGCTGGCAAGAAATATCTCTGTAGAGATTATTAAAGAACCAGTATCCATGGATGGCATGCAGAAATATGAAGTTTATGATACGAAGGATATCTCAGTGTCTCCCTTAAAACCACTAAGTAAAGAAAAAGAAATCAAATATCTAACACTAGGTAAAGAGGATTTTATTGATTCAACAGGAACATTCAAAACCAATGCATCTTCTAAGCAACTAAGAGATATTGCCCAAAAACTAGGAATAACAATCAGTCCTGTAAAAAATGACAAGGTAAGCTATATGCAAGTAGCTAAGAATAATGCAATGAATCTATTGATACTTCTTCTCATATCACAATTTATTTTATTGGCTTATACAATATCTAGAATGAAAGTCAATGCTATTAAGAAACTTAATGGATTTTCATCGGGAAGAATGATTGTGGATTCATTTTCTGAATTTATCCCAATGGAGTTTATTGCTTTTGTTGTAACGTTCTTGTTGCATTTTAGTTATTGTATGTTGAATAAGAATGTAAGCAGGGATTACTTTATTGGCCTGTTGATAACATTTTGTGTGGTTGGAATAATGAATATTATTCAATTAATGTTTACCCAGTTTAGTATAAGAAACATTGATATCAATGCTGTGATAAAGAATCATATCTATTCTTCAACAATGAATAATGCCATTCATGTAATAAAAATTGTATTTATTCTTGTTGTGACGATATCAATTTCAATACTCTCTCATCAACTGAAAAACTATAATGCCTCAGTTCATACAATCAACAAATATAGAGTTCTATCAAAGTATTTCACATCCAATGGCTTTAATTCAGATGAGTATGACAAAGTATTTTCAGATCATAATCATATTGAGCATCTCGCAAAGAATGTGAAAAGCCTATATAGAGAATATAACAATCAGGCTTTACTTGTGGATGCGAATATGACATCTATCACCAATGATGCCTATTATAAAATACACCAGACAAGCTTTGAAAAATTAAATGATTCCTATTCTGATAATTATGTAGTTGTTAATGAGAATTATTATGAGAGGTATATGAATTTTGTGGGGGTGAATGGTAAAAAGTTATCTTTGCCTAAAGATCAAGCAGTTATATTAGTGCCTGAGAAATATAAAGGTGATAAAGATGTAGAAGCATTCTGTCATGAGCAATATAATGCCATGATGAACTATGACAATTACTATCTAGGTAAAGCAGAACAAGATCATCATGATTTTCAAATCATCTATATTCAAGATCATCAGATAACACCTTTACTTAATGAATACTTATTAGAAACAGGGAAGGAAATAAGAAATGCGATTGTCTTTATTGATCATAGACAGTTTGCAGGAACATGGTATTTATCAGAAATGTCTAATGGGAAACTGGCATTTGAGTTAAAAGATCGAGATGCGTACAAAATGCTTTTAAAAAAGTATGATCTTAACAATTTGCTTTCAGCAGGAACTATGTTGACACCGCTATCTGATGATATTAGATATTATGAATTTCTTGTTTATCAGTCTTTTGTTTTTGTAGCGTTATTTGTCATAACGTTGATAATGATTATATTCTTTTCAAACTATTTAGAGATAATGGTTAATAGAAAAAGATATGCTCTCAAATATTTAATGGGCTTTTCAAGAATAAAAAGTATGAAATACCAACTGATCATCGAAATGATTATTCTTGTTCTTGCAATCCCATTATTCCTCTTACAACAAAATATACTTATTATCTTTGTTTCAGTCTTCTTAGATTTTGTATTACTTTTTATTATGTTTAATAAGCTGATTTTATGGAATATATCCGAAATCATGAAAGGGGAATAGGAGATGAAGCCAATTATTGAAATAGAAAATCTTAATAAGACATTTGCAGGAACAACAGTACTACATAATATGAATATGCAAATCAATGAAGGAGAGATGGTTGCTATTGTAGGTGAGAGTGGATGTGGTAAAACAACATTACTTAATATCCTTGGATTAATCTCTTTGCCAACATCAGGCCATTATATGATAAAAGGGAAAACTATAAAGCATATCAATACAAAAGATGCTATGATGCTTAGAAGATATACAATAGGCTATTTATTTCAGAACTATGGTTTGGTTGAAGATGAAACTGTTGAATGGAATTTAAAACTTGCCTATGCTTACAAGAAGACTTCAAAGAAAATACAAAAAGAAGAAATGGAAAGACTTCTTGATGAATTCCAATTAACAGGTAAACTTAAAAATAAAGTCTATCAATTAAGTGGAGGAGAGCAACAAAGGCTTGCCCTAATTAAACTGATCATTAAAGATTGTGATATTATCTTAGCAGATGAACCAACAGGATCTTTAGATGCAAGCAATAGGGATCTCGTCATGCATAAATTACTTCAAATGAATCAACAACATAAAACAATTGTGATTGTGACACATGATATGAATGTCGCAAATAGCTGCCATAGAATCATTGAATTAAGTCATACATAAGCAATATGATATAAGCTTTGTTCATAGAAATGTGATAAAAATGATATTAGGTAGGATTGAAAGATTACATGCCTAAAAGACCTATCATTCGTTTATTCGACTGATAGGTCTTTTGTCTTGATCTTAATTTTAATGTTGAGTTTTTTCCATGCATCCTTGAATTGATTGACAAATTCAGCAGGATATGAACAACTTAGTTTCTTTATATTATTCTTTGCATATTTCTTTTGAGCCTTGTATTTATCTTCTATATTTTGTTCCTTCCTGTGATAGCTATGAGTTGATATACATAAGTATATCAAAATCTCGAATATGCAAAATCTAGAAGAGAGCATGTAAAGTTATAAGTGCTTTTTGTATCTTATAAATTCTTGAGGACATGTATGGTTTTGATGTCATATTTCATTAAAACTATGATAGTTTGTGCATTGATGACTTCACCAGGGACAATGGGAAGAATGGCAGGGGGACAGCCAATATGACATCTGACACAGATACGACCAATACATTTTTCATCAACATTGATTTCTTCTTCTGAAGCAAAAAGGACTTCATAAGGCTGATACTTCACTTCAGGAAGAGATGTTTTCATCCGCTTCATTCTATTTTGAAGATATTTTTCCTTATGAGATAAGGAGGCAAACACATGATTAATACGACTAAGATCTTCATCGCTATTAAAGGGAGTTAACATCAATACGACAAAGTCCGGATCAGCATACTCACATTCAATATGATGGGCAGTAAGGTCTGCCATCAAGGATTTTCCCTGATTAGGAACGGACAGCGTAATTTTGAATGGTTCATTCTCTCTTAAATGAAAACCTAATGCTTTGATATTTTGTTTTAATTTGCTTATTTTGATGGCAAATTGCTTATAGGCGTCAGGATGCTTAATGAGCCACTCATTTACATGATCCATTGACTCCATGATGAGATAAGAAGGACTTGTTGAACCAAACATGACACTATAATCCCTGATGGTAGCTGAGAGCTTGAGAAGAGCTGCTGGCGCATGCTTGCTTATATGAAGATAAGCTGCACCAGTGAGAGCAGGTAATGTCTTATGGGCAGAATCACAGACTAGATCAGCCCCAGCATCAATGGGGTGAATGAATGGTTCATCCATGAATTTCAGATAAGCACCATGTGCGTTATCGACAAGTAAGATCATATGATATTTATGACACACTGCAGCTAGCTCTTTGATATCTAAGATATTACCAAGATAGTCAGGACTTGTCAGGTAAAGCGCACAAGGCAATGCATCTAAAGAAGAGAGTGCTTTTTCAAGTGAAGCAGGGGTTATCTTGCATTCACATAAGGAATCATCATCGCTGCTTTCTAGCCATCTGATATCAAATCTTAGTAGCTGTGAGGCATGGATGAATGTCTTGTGGGCATTACGTCCAGCAAGTATCAAAGGGCGTTGTGTATGATTTTGGTAATGGTAGGCACAAGCTAGGGCACACATCGTTTTGATACATTGTGAAGAGCCTCCTGCTGAGTAATAGGTATGATAGGAACCAAATAGCGAAGTTGCAATCTCTTCACTTTGAAGAAGAATACCTTCTGCTTCATAGAGTGAATCTGCACCGGTGATTTCTGTAAGATCATGAGCATAGATGGCATCCTGGTTATCTGTTGGGGCTCTACCTTTATGACCAGGCATATGGGCACGTACTGTATGACTTTGAATATAGTCTTCGATAAAGTCGGCGACTGGGGTATATGTATTATGGGTTGGTTTCATGACAATCATCCTTTCGCTTTTCTATTCTAATTGAAAACTACCAAAAGGAAAAACTTTTGGTAGTCTATTTTATTTCGTTGTTGTGCAATCATCAGATGAGCAATCACTGCAGTCATCATCAGCTAAGTTTCCTTCACCAACTGAGAAGTTCGCAGACGTATAACCATGTCTTACTGATCCATCGATTCCTTCCAAGTCTTCCGCCACCTGCAACATGATGGCACATTCCATTCTCTTACGGAATAATTCACATCCATATTCATAGATGCCTTTCACACTACCAGTTGCATGGTAGGCGTTGGCAGCACAGCCACCTGAACAATAAAGCTTAGCCCAGCAATCCTGACAGTCAGGTCTTGCATAAGCATTACATGAACGGAAGTCTTCCTGAATTTCATGATTTGTAACACCGTGATAGATATCGCCTAATTTAAATTTCTCTTCCCCAACAAACTGATGGCAAGGGTATAAGTCACCCCAAGGTGTTACCGCCATATATTCTGTTCCTGAACCACAGCCTGAAATTCTCTTATAGATACATGGTCCTGATTTCAGGTCAATCATATAATGATAGAATGTGAAACCTTTCCCTTCGCGGTCGCGTTTTAACATTTCTTTTGCGAGTATTTCATACTGTTCTTTGATGATAGGTAAATCTTCTTCTGTTAAAGCAAGAGGATCACCTGGCTTAGAAACAACAGGTTCCATTGACAATTCTGTGAAACCAAGATCAGCCATATGCAAGACATCGTTTGTGAAATCAGTATTGGCATGGGTGAAAGTGCCACGCATATAGTAGTTCTTTCCACCACGTGCTTTCACGATTTTCTGGAATTTAGGAACAATCTGGTCATAACTGCCATTTCCTTTGTAGTCAACACGTGTGCGATCATGGACTTCCTTACGTCCATCTAATGAAAGAACAACATTGCTGATCTCTTTGTTACAAAAATCAATCATGTCATCATCAATAAGCATACCATTTGTCGTTACAGTGAAACGGAAATGTTTACCTGTTTCTTTTTCTCTTGAACGGGCATAGGCAACAACCTGTTTACATACATCCCAGTTTAATAGTGGTTCACCTCCAAAGAAGTCAACTTCTAAGTTGTGACGTGTGCCTGAGTTTTCAATTAAGAAGTCAATAGCTCTTTTACCCACTTCAAAGCTCATTAATGCACGATCACCATGATATTTCCCTTGGCTTGCGAAACAGTATTCACAATTTAGATTACATGTATGGGATACATGTAGACATAATGCTTTGATGACCCCGACATTTCTTTTCTTGAATTCTCCAGCAAGTGGTTCATAGGTGTCAGGGGTAAATAATTTGTGATTATTCTTTAAAGTTGTAATGTCTTCAATACAAAAGCGAATATCTTCAGGAGTCACATCCGGCCTTTCGCCATATTTCTCCATCATCGCATTCACAATTTCTTGTTCATCATGATCAGGATACATGGCAATGATGTCATAAGCAACATCATCAACAGAATGTACTGAACCTGAACAAGTATCAAGAACAATGTTATAATTGTTCAATTTATATTGATGTACCATTTATCATTCACTCCATTAATTAATCAATTTTTTGTTTTTATTGTTTGGACAATAAAAGAGCCGCCTTATCGGCGGCATGGGAATTTGCCTAAAGACAATTATTTGTTCTTATTTTCACACTGCTGGTTAGCAACACCACAGCTTGTCTTACAAGCACTCTGGCATGAAGTCTGGCATTCGCCACATCCACCAGTTTTTGCACTTGCGCAAAGGTCTTTAGTTTCAAGTGTTTTAATTCTCTTCATAATGAATCTCCTCCAAATTCTTGAATCCTCTTTATTTACGAGAATTGTAGCACAATATGATATTCTAGACAATACACAACTAGTGCTATCGCACATAAAGAGTTTCAATATTAGCACTTTACTTAGAAGCTATGATTATAATTGGTGAAATGAAAAAGCATTGGTTTATAGTCTTTCACTCAACTTCATAAGATCATGTTTGATATAACTCCTTCATATTAACAATCAACCCATATAATATCTTTTTCTATTTCATAGAACGTTTTTCCATAGAAAACAGGGGTATTTAAAAATGCATTTTGTTTAAAGTTTGTTTTTGTTGCTGTAAAAAATTACGTTGAATATTTCGAAATATATTATATACTAAGGGTAGAAAGATTTATTAAAAGAAAAGGAGTTGAAAGATTATGTCTCATATTTTACCAGTATCTGACTTGAGAAATTATAATGAGGTTTTAAAACACTGCCATAAAGGAGAACCAGTATTTCTTACAAAAAATGGCAGAGGTCGTTTTGTAGTGATGGACATAGAAGATTACGAGCGAGAACGTGCAGAAAAAAAGCTTCTAATGAAATTACAGGAAGCAGAAGAAGCAGTGAAAAATGGTGATGGATGGTTAACTTTAGAAGAGTTAAAAGCAGCTGTGGGTAAATAAAGATGTTAAAACTTCGAATCAATCCAGTTGTTATAAATGATTTGACGGATATTTTTGACTACATTGCAGATGATAATAAAGAATACGCTACTAAAACGATCGGTATGATTTATGATAAGTTTGAAAATCTTCGAATGTTTCCAAAAATAGGTTCAGATTTATCTAAGCGTGTTACCTTTCATACGAAATATAAGTATATTATATGGAAGAATTTTATCATTATTTATATGGTTAATAATGACTATTTGGAAATCTATCGTGTAATTAATCGTTATCAAGACATAACAAAAATTTTTGATTCCTAAACGCTACACTTGCTATAAAAATTTAACTTATTTCTTAAAATATATAGAGACAGGAAGGGGGGCTTACCCTGTTTCCTTATAATAATACTTGAATGAGAGCTAGAAAAATCATGATCTTATCTGCCTGGTAAGCTTTAGATTTCTAGCTTTTTTGTTGAATGAAATGCTTATTTTAGATATCTCGATTAAATAAGAATTTCATGACTTTCCATGATACTTATAAGCGAAGCTTCATAAATGAGAAGAAGGAACAAAAAAGTGAGTCACCTTTTTGTTCCTTCTTCTTTTTGTATTTTAAAAGATTAAAAAGGAATATGAAATTGAGAAAAAAAGGGCATATTTTTGATGTGGTTAAAAATATACAATCTTCTTGGACATAAAGAACATGGTTTTTATTACAGGAAGGGAGCTATATTCAATGAAAACAAAAAATATCAAAATAGCTGTCAGTATCTTTCTAACGGCATTTGTATGCGGAATGTATTGAAGGTAAATCTAAATATATTCATATGATTGATGACTTTGATTGTACAAAATGTGGTAAGTGTATTGCTGTATGTGAAGAAAAAGCAATTATTCAGACATCAGGAAAACTTCCCAAGCTACCTAATAGACTTACAAAAGTTGGACGTTTTAAGAAAAGATAAAAGAAAAGAGCAAGCATTTCGAATACTTGCTCTTTTAAAACAGATGAAATTAATCATTTTCAATATCAATATCACCATTATCAGTTTGTGCAGTAATCTTTTGAGAACCATGACCAACTTGAATTGATCCAGAGTCATAGTCATTATCACCAATAGAAATATCACCTGAATCACTTTTCACTGAAACAAAATAATTATTAAGATGATCAGCTAGACTGACAGAAATATCACCATTGCTTGTTTTTAAGCTGGATGTTGTCAAGCTGCTATCTTCAACATCGATATCACCATTAGATGATGTTGCTATTAGATTATTGACAATGCTTTGTTCTAAATCAAGATCACCATTACTGCTATCCATCGTCAATGCATGAATGCTTAATTTATTGATTGGGTCAATAGTGATATCACCATCACTGGATACAAGAGAGACATTCTCAAGCGTGTTGATATTCTTTGGAATAGTGATGACTAATTCAGGATTATTATTGCTTAAAGAATGAGTATGGCTTTCTTTTATAGTAAGTAGGCCATCTTTGATTGTGGCAGTAGGACATTCGTCTTTCTTGCCATGATAGAACAGGGCATAGTTATTGCCACTTTTAAGCTCAATATCTGCATTGTTGAGTTTGATGTCGATGCTGTCAAAGGCTTCAAGATTTTTATGGACAGTAGCTTTTTTAGGGGAATCCATGGAAATACTGAAACGACCATTATCCATAGTTATATCTAAATGTCTCATTGCCCCATAAAATAAAGCAACAATACCAATAACAATGATTATAACTAGAAAAATAATATGCTTTCTTTTCATTTTATACTCCTTCTATTCTATTTTAATAGAATGTGAATAATACAGGTGGTGGACCTGATGGCTTTATTGTAAAACATGGTACCTTGGTTGACAAGGATTATGAATAGTTCATTAAAGAAACTCTAAAAAAGGCAGGATTTAAAAATATTGATTGTTTTCATCATGAAAGAAAGCCATGGATTACAGTTATAGCTATCAAATAGGAACTATAATAAAAAGGCTATAGGAGCGATGCCCTATAGTCTTTTTGAATGTAAAGCTAGTTATGATGGTTGTTTTTAATAAGTGAAAGAAAGTATTCATGAATTCTAGGATCATTTGTAAGTTCGGGATGAAAGGAGAAGCCTAACTGATTGTGATATTGAACAGCGACAATATGGTCATTGACAACACCAAGAATATCAACATCATCATTTACAGATTCAATATAAGGTGCACGGATAAAAACAGCGGGATAAGAACCAACAGGCTTAATGTCAATATCTGAAGTAAAGCTGGCCAGCTGTCTTCCATAGGCATTTCGTTTAATGACGATTGGCAATGTGCCTAGGTGGGCGCTCTCTTCGCCATCTATTGTTTTAGCTAGAAGAATAAGACCAGCACAAGTCGCAAGAACAGGTAAACCTTCATTGATGAGCTGTTGAATTGGCTTAAGTAAGTTAAGCTGTCTTAAAAGCTTACCCTGGACTGTGCTTTCGCCTCCTGGAAGAATCAGGCCATCAATGCCATCAAGATCTTTTAATTGTCTTATTTCAACAACTTCTGCACCTAAATTTTGGATTATCTTTTCATGTTCAATAAAAGCTCCTTGTAAAGCTAATATGCCAACTCTCATAATTATTGTCCTCTTTCTTCCATGATCACCTTGATTTCACTTGGATTAATACCTACCATTGCTTCTCCAAGATCTTCTGAGAGTTTTGCGATAAGAGCTGCATCCTGATAGTTTGTAACTGCCTGAACAATGGCTGAAGCACGTTTTGCGGGATCTCCAGACTTAAAGATACCTGATCCGACAAAGACACCTTCGGCTCCTAGCTGCATCATTAAAGCGGCATCGGCTGGTGTGGCAACACCACCTGCGGCAAAATTGACAACAGGAAGTCTTTTATGTTCATGAACATAAAGTACTAAGTCGTAAGGAACACGAAGCTGTTTAGCTTCTTCAAAGAGTTCATCTTTTTCCATCGCCACAATTTTTCTAATTTCAGCGTTCATCTTACGCATATGACGGACTGCCTGAACAACATCACCAGTACCAGGTTCGCCCTTTGTACGAATCATTGAAGCCCCTTCATTAATTCTTCTTAAAGCTTCACCTAAGTCTCTTGCGCCACAGACAAATGGTACTTTGAAAGTTGTCTTATCAATATGATAGACATCATCAGCGACAGAAAGTACTTCGGATTCATCAATATAATCAATATCAATAGCTTCAAGAATCTGTGCTTCGACAAAATGGCCAATACGGCATTTCGCCATGACCGGAATGCTGACAGCTTCCTGAATGCCCTTAATCATTTTTGGATCACTCATTCGTGAAACTCCACCAGCAGCTCTGATATCAGCAGGTATTCTTTCAAGTGCCATGACAGCACATGCTCCTGCCTCCTGGGCAATTCTGGCTTGTTCTGGTGTTGTGACATCCATAATCACACCACCCTTAAGCATTTGTGCCAGCCCTTTATTCAATGCATATCTTTCATTACTCATATTTTTATTCCCCCTTGTATTCTTCTTGGTGATATCATACAATTTAACTGGTTATATAAAAATATCCAAATTAAATAAATATAAGATGCCAGAAGGAGAAGATAAAGATGCTGACCTATACCTTTACAAACAAAGATATCCCCCTATACGAACAAGTTTATCAGGCCATAAAATCCGATATTATCAGTGGTCAACTCGCCCCAGGGACAAAGCTGCCCTCCAAACGAAGCTTTGCTTCCCATCATGGCATGAGTACCATAACGATTCAAAATGCCTATGACCAGTTGATCAGTGAAGGCTATATTTACACTTATCCAAGAAAAGGATACTTTGTCTCACAGATAGAAGGACTGAAAAAAATGCCCCAAAAACTATCCATTAATCTCGATATAAAAGTTCCCCAACCACCAAAAACCTATACATACGATTTGTCTAATAATATGATTAATCCTGATAACTTTCCTTTTTCTATCTGGGCTAAGCTATCAAGAGATAATTTGTCACATAAGCGAAAGGAATTAATGAATGTTGCACCAGCTAATGGACTCTATGAATTAAGGGAAGCTATCAGTAAGCATCTCGCATCTTTCCGGGGAATGCGTGTTGATCCTAATCAAATTATCATTGGCGCAGGTACGGAATATCTCTATGGGCTTCTTATTCAGCTATTAGGAAATGATTATTGTTATGGTATAGAAAATCCTGGCTACAAGAAACTCATGCAGATTTATCAACAATATGGTGTTGAGTGCGTTTATGCCAATATTGATGAAAATGGCATCATGCCTTGTGAGCTAGAAAATCAACATGTTGATATTGCCCATATTTGTCCTAATCACCATTTTCCGACAGGCATTACCATGCCGGCAAGTCGTCGTTATGAAATCTTAGGCTGGGCGAATGAAAAGAATGGACGTTATATTATTGAAGATGACTATGATAGCGAGCTAAGAAGCCATGGCAAGCCCCTTCCAACACTCTTGAGTATTGATGGCTGTGAAAAGGTCATCTACATGAATACCTTCTCCAAATCCCTTGCTCCAACAATGCGCATCAGTTACATGATTCTTCCTGTTCATCTTGCCAATAAATACTATGAGCATCTTGCCTTCTCTTCATGTACCGTTTCAAATATAGAACAATATACCTTAGCTTCATTCATCAACGAGGGCTATTTTGAAAAACATATTAATCGCATGCGCCTCTATTACTCTAGAAAACGTAAAAAGCTACTTGAAATCTTGAATGCAAGTCCTTTGCATACTATTTGTGAGGTCCATGAAAATGAATCAGGCTTGCATTTCTTAATGAAACTTAAAACGGATCTATCAGAAGAAGAGGTAAAGAGAAGACTTGAAGAAAAGGGCATTCATATGCAGTCTTTATCTGATTATTATATGGATCATCATACAAGTCATAGGCATATGTATATTATTCACTATTCTAATCTTGAACTCGAACATATGGCAGAAGTCTTTGATTGTATTTATCATCTTGTTCATGATGTAAGAATATGAGATATTCATATTAGAATTGGAGAAAAGAATGATGGATGTCAAATATGCAAAGAAAGAAGCACTCACATTTATTGGTTTTCATAAAACAATCAAACAAGAAGAAGGCTATAAAGAATGTCCTGCCTTTTGGCAGAAGGCATATAGTGAAAGATTCTCCCATCTCTTTCAAACCCAATAACCTGAAAACACCTTGGAACAAGCAGTTATTGATCAATAAGATTGGTGCGTTTGGGATTTGTGAAAACAAAAAGGTGATTGTTTTGAGTACTAGATTGCTGGATTATACAATGGTGGAGAAGTCGTAGAAGGTTGAAAACTTCTTGAATATCCTGCTTGCATGTGGGCGATTTTTACAACGTACGGCCCTTTGCCTGATAGCCTGCAAAAACTTAATACAGAAATATGGCAGGATTGGTATCCACGAGAAGGACAAAAGCGACAGCTGGATTCATCATTGATGCTTGAAGTCTATCAAGCCGATGATATGCAGGATGCGCAATATGAATTGTGCAATTTGGTTGCCATTAAAGGGATGTTGATGCATCTCTTTTTTTGTATTTGTATGAAAACAATTGACACTTGAAAGGGCTTACGTTATGATTATGGTATAGAAAATGACCAATGGTCAATTATTGATTAAGGAGGACATCTTATGTATTACAGTAGTGGTAATTATGAAGCTTTTGCGAAGCCTGAAAAGCCTGAAGGCATAGAAAAGAAACATGCTTATATCGTTGGTTCTGGCCTTGCCGGTTTAGCTGCAGCTTGTTTTCTTATTAGGGATGCACAAATGCCCGGTGAAAACATTACAGTCTTTGAATCTCTTCCAGTAGCTGGTGGCTCTTGTGATGGTCTCCATGACCCACAAAAAGGCTATATTATGCGTGGTGGCCGTGAAATGGATAATCACTTTGAATGTATGTGGGATCTCTTTAGATCCATTCCTTCCATTGTCAATCCTGGTGAAACCATTTTCTCTGAATATTACAAACTTAATAAAGAAGATCCAAACTATTCTCTTTGTCGTGTAACAGAAAAACAAGGCCAGGATGCCCATACTGATCGCCAATATGGATTAAATAAGAATGCGGAAAAACAGATTCTTAAGCTTATGCTTTCAACGGATGAAGAACTTGCCGACAAGACAATTGATGATGTCTTTGATGAAGATTTCTACAAGACAAACTTCTGGATTTACTGGCAGACAATGTTTGCCTTTGAAAAATGGCATTCAGCTCTTGAAATGAAGCTCTATATGCAAAGATATATTCACCATATTGATGGTTTACCTGACTTAAGTGCCCTGCGCTTTACGCGTTATAATCAGTATGAATCCATGATTCTTCCAATGTTGAAATATATCGAAGATGCCGGTGGTAAGATTGCCTATAATACACAAGTTACCGATATCCAGTGTGAAACATCTCCAACAAGAAAAGTAGCTCGTTCTATCGCCTATGTACAGGATGGTGTGGAAAAACACATTGAACTTACAGACGATGACTTTGTATTTATTACCAATGGTTCACAAGGTGATGGCAGTGCTTATGGTGACCAGACACATGCCCCAGAAATCACAATCAAGAATGGTCAGGGTCCTTCCATTGAACTCTGGAAGAAGTTAGCAGCGCAGGATGATGCTTTTGGACATCCTGATAAATTCTTCAGAGATATCAAGGAAACAAGCTGGGAAAGCTGGACTGTTGATACAGCAAATAAGCAGATCTTAAGTGCAATTGAAAAGATCTGTCATCGTGACCCATTAAGTGGTAAGGTTGTTACTGGTGGTATTGTTACGGCAAAAGATTCATCATGGTTATTAAGCTGGACAATTAACCGTCAAGGACAGTTCGTTGATCAGCCTGACGATCATTGCTTGATCTGGGTTTATGGCTTGAATTGCTGGGATGATGATGGTGATTATGTGCATAAGCCAATGTATAAGTGTACTGGTGAAGAGTTATGTCAAGAATGGCTCTATCATATTGGTATTCCAGTTGATGAGATAGATGCACTTGCCAAAGAATGCAATACAACACCATGTATGATGCCTTATGTCACATCATTCTTTGAACCACGTGCTTATGGCGATCGCCCATTGGTTGTACCTGAAGGTTCAGTCAATATGGCATTTGTCGGCCAGTATGCCGAAACACCAAGAGACACAGTCTTTACAACAGAATATTCCATCCGTACAGCTATGGAAGCTGTCTATACATTATGTAATGTTGATAGAGGGGTTCCAGAAGTATGGGGATCTATCTTTGATGTGCGAGAATTGATTAAAGCGGGCGTGAAGATGAATGATGGCAAGATGATCAAGGACTGGCCATTGCCTGCAAGTCAGAAAGCTGCAATAGCTGGTGCTTTCAAACTCATCAATAATACAGAAATATCTAAGCTATTGATAAAACTTGGAGCAGCAGAGAAAAAGGACTTTGCCCCAATCGTAAAAATGCCTAAAGTCAAAGTCGAAGTGACTTCGAAAGTCTCTGAACTCAAAGATTCAAAGGCGGCAAAGATTGGTGCAGGCGTGACCGTTGCTTCACTTATGACTGTTGCAGCATTGTTGCATAAAAAGAAATCCTAAACTTTTCAGCTTGTATTTATGTCAAAAAAGATTAAAATAAGGTAATAAAGTGTAACCCACAAAGAAGAAATAAGTCTTAATTGGCGTAGTCTCCTAGAGGCTGCGCTTTATTTATTTCTACTTTGAGGAGGATAGATGTTATGAAAAAAATGCAAAGTATGATTTTTAGCCTCATTATGTCCTATTCAATGGCTATTGGTATGGAAGTCTATAATATTGCTTACAAGCTAGGCTATCATATGCAGGTGGGTGGGTTTTCATCGATGCATAATGATGTCTTTCTAGCTGCTTTAAAAGAGGCAAGCTATATGGGTATTATTGTCTTTATAATTTCAACACTCTATGGCAATCGTCTTGGTCAACATCTCGCAAACAGTCTTTGTGATCAGGAGAGTGATCCTTCCTACTTCTGTATGTTGATGCGTCAGGGAGCAACAATTATGATTATGTGTCCATCCATGAGTCTTATTGCTTCTATTCTTTTTAGTATTATTCTTGGACATCAGCCTCTTCTTCAGTTACCTGCTATTTTTGTAGGCACACTTATGGAGAACTTCCCCATGGCCTTCTTCTGGAATATCTTTGCCGCTTCACCTTTTACTAGAAAACTAACAAAATGGTTATTCGCATGAATGGAAATCTTTTTGTTGAAGTAGGATGAAAAGGCTCTTACAATATTCAAGGAAGTGAGAACATGGATCAGAAGACTCAAATAGGAAAATACATTGCTTTTATTTTAAGGCACAAGCCACAGGCCATTGGTATCACTCTAGATCAACATGGATGGGCTAAGGTGGATGAGCTGATTGCTGGCATACAACGCAAATATCCAAATTTCAACAAAGATCTTCTTGAAGATATTGTGGCTTCAGATAATAAGCAGCGATATAGTTTTAATGAGGATCATACGATGATACGTGCTAATCAGGGCCATTCTATTCCTGTTGATGTCGAACTGAAAGAAGTTGTTCCCCCGGATATATTATGGCATGGAACGGGTGAAAAGTATGTTGCCTCGATAGATGCAATAGGACTCATTCCTAAGACAAGACTCTATGTGCATCTCTCTTTAGATACAGAGACAGCACAGAAGGTTGGCAGCAGGCATGGAAAATGTGTCATCTATAAAATTAATGCAAGAAAGATGTATGAAGATGGCTATCATTTCTATCTTTCTGTCAATCATGTCTATCTGACAAAAGAAGTACCTGTTCAATATCTACAAAAACAATAAGCGAGGCAATAATATGTATAACTATCGTAAAATGAGACGTTTTAAACAAGAAATAACAAGGGAAGAATGTATTGAGGTTTTGAAAAAAGCACCACGAGGTGTATTATCGATGCATGGTGAAAATGGCTTTCCTTATAGTGTTCCTATCAACCAATATTATGATGAAGAAAATGGCAAGCTTTATTTCCATGGCGCAAAAGAAGGATTAAAACTGGATTTGTTGAGGGAAAATAATAAAGTGTGCTTTACTATCCTTGATGAAGGCTATCAAAATGAAGGGGAGTGGCCAATGCATTTTCATAGTGTTATTTGTCTTGGGACAATTCATGAAGTCACTGATCAGAAAAGCCTTATCTATCATTTAAGAAAGCTTGGTAATAAATATTATCCTAGTGAAGAAGATGTTGAAGACTTAATAGCTAAAACGATATCTCGTATCTGTATGCTGCAAATGGATATTGAGAAAATGACAGGAAAGCATGTCAAGGAATCATAAAGATGGCAAGATGCAATGACATCTCGTCATCTTTTTTTTCGCTATTGAAAAGACAGTGTTATTTTTTACTCTGTATTTCATGAATACGCTCATTCATGCTCTTGACGAGCTTTTTATTTTGAAGACAGTAGATCAACCAAATCAAGATAGATATCGCTATTTCTAGAACAATCATGAAGATTGCAGTTGAAAGGCCATAATTCAAGGGAATCCAGCCCACAATAATCATCACGATAACACCAATTCTCATATGAATCAGTGTTTGTACAAGTAAGGAATACTTCTCATTTTCATAGATGAAGGACGGTATCGAAAAGCCAAAACCAACAAGCATTGCCCCAATGACCATCTTTGTGAATTGGTAGGATGTCAGTGAAAATGTCCCACTATAAATACATTCAAAAATCATACAATCAATGGATATACCTTCAAAAATACTTTTCAATAATCGTCTTTTCATATTTTTCTTATAGACCTAAATACTTTTTTATGCAGGCAAATATTTTCTTGAAACATAATCAAACTGATGGTTCTTCAGCTTGATTAGAAAAGTGCCACTCCAGGAGGTTTCAACACTTTGTAAGTAGGTAAAATGAATAATTGTTTGTTTTGAAATCTGCATAAATGTTTTATCGACACTTTGATAGATTTCATAGAGTCTTTTCTTCGATTGATAACAGGCATCAGATGTATAAATCATGGTCTTTCCACCTTCAACACGAATCAGATAGATATCTTCTTGTTTGAGAATGATAATACGATCTTCCTGCATAGCTCAAAGTGGGGAATCTTTATTGTCGAGATAATCAACAACTTTTTGAATTTCTTCAGTCATCGTATTCGTATAGATGATGGCATAGGGTTCTTTTAGAGAACTGTCAATTTCTATTTTCACATACATTTTCTTCACCTCTTCGACTCAAGCATACATGATTATTGTCTTAAAGGTATTGCTAAGATGCAAAAATGGAGTGTTAAGATGCAAGAAGAAATAGATTGGAGGAAGAACAGTTTTCTTGTAGAATAAGAGAAGGAAGAGGTGAAATGCGTGAAAAGACAAACGACAAAAGAAATCCTTGTAGCTTCCTTTCAGGAACTTGCTTCAAAAAAGCCAGTCGACAAGATTACGATTCAGGATATTGCGGATGAAAGCGGCTATTCACCTGCTACCTTTTATCGCCACTTTAGTGATAAATTTGATTTGATTGCCTGGGATTATAGCCAACATTCAAGAAATATCATGGAACAGGGTGAAGACTGGAAATCAGGACTGAAAGAGGGTTTAGTTTATCTCTATAATCTGAGGAAATATATACGTAATTTATTGTTGCATACAAGTGGGATGGACTCTTTTATCGGTTATATGGCTTATACTTGGATAGAATTGCTTAGTGATGAGGTATCAAAAAGACAAGACCTTGATCAAAGCCTTAAAGCCATTATTAAAATCTATGCATATGGAAGTGTTGCATTGATATGTGAATGGCTTTTAGATGAAGAAAAGATATCAATTGATCAACTATTGGATGATATGATACTCGCTTTACCAGAAAGATTAAAGGTGCTGCTTTTGTAAGTGAGAGAATAATGTATATTTCTCTCATTATGAGAGAAAGCATCTTTTTTCTTTATTGTTTTCTTATTTAGATTGTGTACAATGTAATTGTAGTTGAGGACAACTTAATTACACACAATTAAAATGATAAGGAGATAGAAATATGGAAAACAAACAGTATTTAGAAGGATTACAGATGATCATTACACAGTTATCACAGCAGGCCGACGGCCACATGATTCAGTCAAGAGTATTCAAGGCTGAAGGCTTCAATAAGCTTGCAGACAAGTATGCAGAACATGCCACTGAAGAAAGAGGCTATGTACAGCAGTGTATCGATCGTTTGCTTGACTTAGGATGTGAAGTAAAGCTCGAAGCTAAGGCTGAAGGTAAAGTATGCAAAGATCCAGTTGAATGGATTAAGTATGACTTACAGGTTTCTAAAGACGGCCTAGCTGCTTTAGCACCAATGATTGAAGAAGCACGCCAGGACTATACAACATATGACATCTTAGTGAAATATTACCAGGATGAAGAAGAAGACATGTACTGGGGTGAAGCTCAGCTTGAATTAATTGAATGTATTGGTAGAAATAACTGGTTAGTTCAACAATTATAGGAGGCGTAAGTATGAACTGTGCAGTACGTTATTATTCGAGATCAGGCAATACAAAACTTGTGGCTGACGAGATTGCCAGAAGCTTAGATATTAAAGCTGTTTCTGTTGATGATTCAGCAGGCAAACTTAATAAGCCTGTTGATGTATTATTTATCGGTGGTGCACTTTATGCTTATGGTATTGATCAACATCTTAAGTCATATTTGAAAGAAATAGATGCAAAGAATGTAAAGAAGGCAGCTGTCTTTTCTACTTCTTGGATTTCAAAACATGCCATCGAAGTCATCAAAGAAGAACTAAAACAAAAGGGCATTCAGGTTGCGGATGAAGTGTTCTATGTGCGTGGAAAGGCTAATGATACACAAATCAAAGAAGCTCAGCAGTTTGCGAAAAAGATGCTTTAATGGGCTGGCTATATGCACATTGATTTTTCATAAAGGAAGTTCTTGATACCTTGCGCACGTTCTGCTTACTTTTGTCAATGCATTGTCATTAACATTCTTGCTTGGAATGACATTTCTCTAATGGTGAGACAAGTCTTAAAGAGATGATGAACTGTTAGCGATGCGCACACAATGGGACAATACTTTTCGAAAACGGCTTGCATTCTAGGCGTTCTTCCTATAGAATAGAGCTTGCTTAAAGAAACAAAGCTACAAATTTGGCTATTTCTGAGAAAAATAGTCGGGTTTGTAGCTTTTTTTATGTCAGGAGGATATTTATGAATCAAATGAAAGATAAACCTATTTTCCCTTTATTGATGTCGATGGCATTTCCCCCAATGATCTCCATGTTGATCCAGTCACTTTATAATGTAGTCGATAGTATTTTTGTCGCAAAGCTAGGAGAAGATGCGTTAACAGCTGTTTCACTCATCTTTCCTTTACAGAATTTCTCGCTAGCGATGAGTGTTGGTTTAGGAGTGGGCATGAATGCACTTATTGCCCGTCATTTAGGTGCCAATGAGGAGAAGAAGGCTTCCTATATCGCAACACAGGGTATTTATATGAGTTTCTTGCACTCATTAATCTTTGTGATTATTGGACTTTTTCTCATTCAGCCTTTTCTTTCTCTTTTTACGACAAAGCAATCCGTTCTTGATTATGGCAGACAGTATGGGATGATTGTTATTACGTTGACATTTGCTTCTTTTATTCATATTGCGATTGAAAAGATGTTTCAGGCTTGTGGTAATATGGTTGTTCCAATGATCATGCAGATGGTTGGTGCGCTCGTAAATATCATTCTCGATCCGATTCTTATTTTTGGCTATTTCCATATGCCAGCTTTAGGCGTTGCTGGGGCTGCTATTGCCACTATTATTGGACAGTTTAGTTCCTGCATTCTTTCCATCATCCTCTTTACTTATTTAAAGACACCCATTCATCTTCATCTGAAAACACGTCTCCATTTTTCAGCCTTTAAAGAAATCTATGCGATTGCGATTCCATCATGTTTAATGATGTGCTTGCCATCCATCCTTGTATCTTTGTTGAATATGATTCTTTCGCTTTCATCACAAACTGCGGTTGCATTCTTTGGTATTTATTATAAGCTGCAGACATTTGTCTATATGCCATCCAATGGTGTTATTCAGGGTATGCGTCCTATTATCAGCTTCAATTATGGTGCCCGTGATTTTAAGCGTATGAAAGAGACCATTATGATTACGACAAAGACAATCGGGGCTATACTCTTAGCTGGCACAGTCCTCTTTATTGTTGCGACAAAACCAATATTATCCTTATTTAGTGCCAATGAAACAATGATGACCATGGGTATTCCTGGCTTGCGTGTCTTAGCCCTAGGTTTTGTGATTTCAACATTCGGTATTGTGATGTCCGGGGTCTTTGAAGCTATCGGCGAGGGTAAGTATTCGCTCTTTATTTCTCTGCTGCGTCAGTTCATTCTGACCATTCCCTTATCCTTTATACTCATTCGCTATTTTGGTGTCATGGGTGTATGGATTACTTTCCCAATATCAGAAGCCATCGCTCTCATTGTTTCCTGGATTCTCTATAAAAGTGCTTATCATCATCATATCTATCAATTGGACATCGCTTAGATGTCCTTTTTTTATTTTTAATATTTGAACTTCAAAATAAGAAATCTTGTGTTATAATGACGCACATAAAGGGGAATCCAAATATAAAGAATAAGACAAATTGTATCGTTGAAAGAGCGATGGCTATTGCACTGCTGGTTATTGGTGCACAAATAGTAATCTCATTCCCAGGTATGGTTCCTATAAGTCTACAGACTCTTGCGATATATGTCATTGCCATGACTTTCAACAAGAATCAGGCTTTGATGATGACATTGGTCTATCTATTTATGGGGGCAATCGGCTTGCCTGTTTTTGCAAACTTTACCGGTGGTATTGATCATCTTATTGGACCTAATGGGGGATTTTTATTGGCTTTTCCTATTATGGCTTATGTCAGCAGTTGGTTTGTCCATAACTATGATCACAAACTTAGGAATCTTGTGGGCATGATTGTTGGTACAGATATTTCCTATAGCGTGGGATGTGGCTATTTTATGTATCTTACAAAACCATCTTTCAACAATAGTTTTCTCGTTTGTGTATTGCCATTTCTTGTTGGTGATGCTTTAACACGCCGTGAGCAAGAAATCCCCCACCTCTATAGGTGGCGGGATGAATTGCGATAAACACGGCGTTTTGCTGACAACCTGCCCGCTGCATGCTCATGACTTCAGTCATGAGCAAGGCCGGCACCTGCCTTTCATATCGCCTGCACAAGGTGGACGGTGAGCAATGCTCATGGTATAATATTGCTGTACAGGAAGGGAGACGACAGCCATGGCTCAGGACACGGTCAGGTACATGGCCCATACAAAGAACATGGGCTACGATACGGCCAGATGTATCAGGAAGGATTATTAATGCCTACAAATCAGCGAGCAGCCGTATCATAAAGAAGGAATTTCCTGAAATACGCAAATCCTTATGGAAAGAGATGTTCTGGTCACAGAGCTTCTGCCTGCTGACCGCAGGCGGGGCCACAGCAGATATCATTAAGCAATATATAGAGTCACAGGGAGGGAAGGATGGCAAACAAGGCAATTAAGTACAGAGTATATCCTACAGCTGAACAAAACATTATGTTCTCTAAGACCTTTGGCTGCTGCCGCAAGGTCTATAATCTCATGCTTTCCGATAAGATTGAAGGCTATAAAGCAACTGGCAAGTTTCCTGATGTAACGCCTGCTCGGTATAAGGATGAATATCCTTATCTCAGGGATGTAGACAGTCTTGCCCTTGCGAACGTACAGATGAACCTGCAGGCAGCATTTCGCAACACATTTGACAGATCTCGCAAGAAGAAAAACGGATTTCCTAAGTTCAAGTCTGCAAAGCACAGCCGCAGGTCCTACACGACAAACAATCAGAAAGGGACAGTTGCGATTACAGACAACAAGTACATCAGGCTTCCTAAGATTGGCAAGGTCAAAGCTGTCATCCATCGTATCCCTGACAGCAGCTGGATTATCAAGTCGGCTACTGTATCTCAGGAATCAGATGGCAAGTATTATATTTCTGTGCTTTTTGAATTTGATAAAGTGGAAAATACTTATATAGCGGATAAAGCCAATGCCATTGGACTGGATTATGCATCTGACGGCTTATATGTAGACAGCAACGGTAATGTTGGTACTAATCATAAGTACTACCGTGAAAGCCATGACAGGCTTGCCAAGGCACAGCGCAGGCTGTCCCGCATGCAAGGCTATAAAAAGCATGAAGATAAATCCAATAACTATATCAAGCAGCTCCGTAAAGTAAATAAAATTCATAGACACATATCAAATCAGCGTCTGGACAACCTGCATAAAATATCTGCTGAGATAGCCAATCGGTATGATGTTGTATGCGTGGAATCTCTAGACATGAAGTCTATGGCGAATCGCGGGTTCGGCAACGGCAAAGCGACCCTGGATAACGGATACGGCATGTTCCTGTCTATGCTTGAGTATAAGCTGTCCGACAGGAACAAGTATCTTGTTAAGGTAGATAAGTGGTATCCATCATCACAGATATGTCATTGCTGCGGTACATTGCATCCCGAGATGAAGGATTTGTCTATCCGCAAGATGACATGAGACTGCGGACTCACGATAGGCCGTGACCAGAACGCAGCCATCAATATCCTGAATGAAGGCCTGCGGCTGCTTGCCGGGGCAGCCTAGAACTAAATGTTGCAGTAGGGATGGAATAGCCCGAACTCATACGCCTGTGGACATTGTGTAAGACATTGAGCTGCGTAACATCGCAGCCAACGCAGTAGTGGCTGAAGCAGGAAGCTCCGACTTCTATAAGTCGGAGTAGTTCACAGATGGTTTGTGCCTTGGTGATTGTATGAAGTCTAAAGAAAGTTTTTGTGGTTAGAGAAGTACTATTAAAGACAAGTGGGTCGAATTGAAGGATTATGGTCGTGTATCATTTATCGATCTGGAGGTAGATGGACAGGTAAGTATGAAATGTGATGAAGGTATTGTTTCTTTGTCTCTTAATGAAATTACGATTAGAAAGCTATAAGCAGAAGCTTATAGTTTTTATTATATTGACAATTATCTATGCGAGATTTATTATTCATATAGATAAATATCAATGTGATAGAGGAGTAAACATATGGGAACATTTATCCAGAATGAAATTCTTGCCATGCATTGGCTCAATAGACTTGTAGCCTTCTTACTTCAAACAATAGGCATCAATATCAAAACAAAAATAGGTGGCTCATTACAGTTCTTTTTCTATGATGTCATAAAGATCACAATACTACTTTGCCTATTGATATTCCTCATTTCCTACATTCAGAGCTATTTTCCCCCAGAAAGAAGTCGTAAGATTATGGGGCGTTTTCATGGAATCTTTGCGAACATGATAGGGGCATTATTGGGAACGGTGACACCATTTTGTTCGTGTTCATCAATTCCACTCTTTATTGGCTTTACGAGTGCCGGTTTACCTCTTGGTGTGACTTTCTCATTCCTGATTTCTTCACCAATGGTTGATCTTGGCAGCCTGATTCTATTAATGGGCATTTTTGGCTATCGTGTAGCGATTGTCTATGTAATTATGGGATTGTTGATTGCTATTATTGGTGGCTCGCTTATTGAGAAATTAAAGCTTGATGATGAAGTTGAGGACTTCATCAAGAATGCCCGAGCAGTCGAAACGAGGGGTGTGACACTTACAAAGAAAGATCGTCTTGATTATGCCTATGAACAAATGAGTTCCACTTTCAAGAAAGTCTTTCCTTATATTCTGTTAGGAGTTGGTATTGGTGCGATTATTCATAACTGGATCCCTGAAGATATGATTGAAACGATTCTTGGCAACAAGAACCCATTTGGTGTTGTTCTTGCCACAATTGTGGGTGTGCCCATGTATGCTGATATATTTGGCAGTATTCCTGTTGCTGAAGCATTGCTTTCAAAGGGAGCTCTTCTTGGTACTGTCCTAAGTTTCATGATGGCTGTTACAACTCTTAGTCTGCCTTCATTGATCATGTTAAGAAAAGCGATTAAGCCTAAGCTGCTTGGTATTTTTATCGCTATTTGTGTGGTAGGTATTATTGTTGTTGGTTATCTCTTTAATATTTTGCAGCCATTACTTATTTAGGGGGTTATTATGAATGAAATTGATGCATCATTAATATGTAAGGCGTTATCCGATGCCCATCGTCTCAAGATTGTCAAAATGTTGACAGGAGGGGAGCTTTGTGCATGTAAGCTACTCGAAGCTTTCCAGATTACCCAACCAACGCTCTCACATCATATGAAAGTCTTGGTTGAATGCAATCTCGTCACAACGAGAAAGCAATGGAAGAATACTTATTATTCATTAAATTGTGAAACATTAACGGCCTTTAGAACATTCATTGATTCATTGAACTGTTCTCAAGCTTGTCAAAAAAAGGATTGTTGTCAGGAGGATGAATAAGATGGTGAAGAATAAAGATATTTCTATATTCCAGCGTTATTTAAGTGTCTGGGTCATATTATGTATGATTGCGGGAGTGATGATTGGGCACTTCTTTCCTGCCGTTGTCCAAGTGTTGAATAAAATGCAGATTGCCGGGATATCCATCCCGATTGCGATTTTGATCTGGATTATGATTTATCCTATGATGATCAAAGTTGACTTTCAAAGCATTCGTCAAATCAAAGATAATCCAAAAGGTCTCTTTTTGACATGGATTGTCAACTGGCTTATTAAGCCTTTTACTATGTACCTGCTTGCTTCATTCTTTCTCTTCTATGTTTTTAAAAGTTTTATTCCCCAAAATTTAGCGCGTCAGTATCTTGCTGGAGCCGTATTACTTGGTGCCGCACCTTGTACCGCAATGGTCTTTGTCTGGAGCACTTTAACACATGGCCGTGCTGCCTACACTGTTGTTCAGGTGGCTACCAATGATTGTATTATTCTTTTTGCCTTTGTGCCTATTGTGAAGTTCTTACTTGGCGTTTCAAAGGTCAGTGTGCCTTATAGTACATTATTTGTCAGTATTTTTCTCTTTGTTGTGATTCCACTAGCCGGAGGTATACTAACTCGTGTTATAATGGTGAAGAAGAAGGGAAAAGACTATCTTGAAAATGTCTTTGTTCATAAATTTGACTATGTAACAACAGCTGGTCTCTTATTGACATTAGTCTTGATTTTTACATCTCAGTCCGCTGTCATCATCAGTAATCCCATCCATATCCTATTGATTGCGATACCACTGATCATACAGACATTCCTTATTTTCTTTATTGCTTATCTTTCTGCCAAAGCCATCCATTTGCCATTTGATATTGCTGCACCAGCTGGAATGATTGGTGCATCCAATTTCTTTGAATTAGCAGTTGCGGTTGCCATTGCCTTATTTGGGACAACAAGCCCAGCAGCCCTGGCTACAACAGTGGGGGTTTTGACAGAAGTTCCTGTTATGTTGACATTAGTAAATATCGCAAATAAGACACAAAATTGGTTTGTCAAGGAGGATTAGACAATGCGCGTGAGAGTATTAGGAGGCGGCTGTAAGAAGTGTGAAGCACTCTTAAAAGCCACAAAAGAAGCCCTCGCAAATACGGGCTTAAAGGGAGAAGTTGAATATATTACAGACTTTAGTGAAATGGCCAGCTTAGGCATTATGACAACGCCAGCACTCATGTTGGATGATGAGATTGTTTCAACGGGGCGTGTGCTTAAGACAAGTGATATTGAATCGCTCATGATTGCCCATCAGGGATTATAGTATTCCTTACAAAAAGGTGCTTTTGCGCCTTTTTCTTTTCGCTGAAATTCTATCTTGTTTGTGCTAGAATGGGGCAAGAGGTAAAGAGATATGAACAATAAAGTCTATGAATATGATGGCATCATTCATGAAATCCCAGAAAAGGGTGGTGCCTATGTAGAATTTCCTTGGGATATTAGAGAAGAATTTCAAAAAGGAAGAGTGAAAGTTCATGCAACCTTTGATGGTATCGCCTATGATGGCAGTATTGTCAACATGGGCTTAAAGCATGATGATGGCACCATCTGTTATATTATTGGTGTGTTAAAAAGCATTCGTACAAAGCTAAAGAAAGGTGAAGGTGACAGTATTCATGTTGTCATCCAACAACGTGCATGACACCTAAAGATTATTTAGAAATCGTTCATATTATTAATGAGCTCAAAGACACACCAAGACATTGTGTCACAAAAAATAACCGCATAGAGAGTGTAGCTGAACATAGCTGGCGGATAGCCATGATGGCTTTACTTCTCGAAGAGACGTTTAGCGATGTTGATATAAATAAGGTCATGCGTATGTGTGTGATTCATGATCTTGGTGAATGTTTTACTGGTGATATTCCTGTCTTCTTAAAGACCGATGAAGATCGTCAACAGGAAGCTAAGCTACTTGATGTATTTCTTAATACACTTCCTGATCAATTATCGCAAAATATGCATGCGCTTTATCAAGAAATGGAAGCATGTCAAAGCAAAGAAGCCAAAATCTTCAAAGCCCTCGATAAGCTTGAAGCCGTCATCCAACATAATGAAGCGCCCATTGATTCATGGGAAGATCATGAATATGATTTGCAACGACATTATGCCTTTGATGTTGTGGAATTTTCTTCCTGGCTAAGTAAATTGCGTGATGAGATTTTAAAGGAGACCGAAACCAAAATCCAACAAGAACAATAAGGAAGGGTCAACATGTTGATTAATGAGGCACTAGATTATATTAAAAATAAATATGCAAGCTCTTGTAATCTTGAAATACAACAGAATCTTTATTTAGTTAATGATAAGAAAACGAAGAAATGCATGATTTATTTCATCACTTTCTTTGATCAGGAAACAAGTAGTCAGAAGGCTTATTGTAATCTTCTGTTAGATGAATTGGGATTGGATCTATCTCTGCAGCAGGCTATAAAAGATGTCAAGATGGAAAGCATTGGTAAGTTTCTCACTCTTGATATGAATAAAATTCATGATACACGATTGCTTTTTCAATTAATTGACCAAGTCTTCCTTATTTATGATGATCATCTAATTATCCTTGAAGATGATCATGATGATTCTAGCTATCATGAAACAGCTATCCCTAAAAAAGAAATCAGAAGACGAAAACATATTCATGCTGCTCATCCTCAAAATCCCAAAACCACTACTAAAGAGATTCCTGAGAAGTTAAGAGAAATGTATGCCTTAGCGAAAAGTAATGCTTATTATGAATGGGTGCCTAATTTTATAAGACAGGGAAAGTTTATGGTTGACTATGAAGATGATTATCCCTGGAGCGAAGACTATAAGAGTTATTTTCCTTGTTATTATGATATGCCACCAGAAATATTAAGAGGTTATTTTTCATGGCGTAAGAAAGTCAGGGAGGGAGAATATCTTCCCATAGCCACTTCCCTTAGTTATCTTTATGTCTATGAGCTATTAAATGGAATAGGCTGTAAAGATGTACAAGAGCGTTTTGACAAGCTCGAGGAGTTCGTAGAGCGTTTTGTAAGACCAATAGCTCATGATCAACGGATGGAAGATAGGGTTGAAGAGTGGATTTTTGAACTTGCCTTAGATATGCATTTTCCTATTGAACGCGTAAAAGCCTATTTTCCTGACGGCATGTTAAAGCTTGATCAAAATTTGATGACTTTAAAGAAAGTCAAAGAACACACACCTTCAGAAATCTTTGAAAGTATCATGGCTTTTTCTGATCGTTCTTTTTATAAATCGCCAGTCTATAAAAAAGAACCTGAAAAGACAAAGGAAATAGCTGGAATGATCATCAAGAATGCTTTTAAAGATTATCGCATAAAGAAGAAAACACTCTTCAGTTTTATCTTCAAAGGACAGCGCACGACAAGCTTTTATCCAGTTTCCAATGCCCTATATGAAAGAAATAAAGAAAAGGACATTCTCACTTATGATATTGATCCTATTCGCATTTATCATTTAGATAAATATAACAACTGGAATATCAAAGCTTTTCAAATTGAAAAATGCGATTCTAAATTCATCAAAGGCTTGATCAGAGAAATAGACCGTTTTCTTCGTGCCTATTTTGAAGTAGGTAGAAAGCTTAAAGTCGATGATGCTTTTGATTTTATGGAATCTTATGAAGAAATGGCAATCAAAGACTATGAAGAAAAACATAAACAAATGGATTTCAATCTTGCCAGCCTGCAAAAGATACGTTATGAAGCAGCTTTGACAAGAGAAAGCTTATTGACAGAAGAAGAGAAGGAAGTGGAGGTCAAACCAGTTGTTGAAAAAGAAATAGATGATCAGGATCAGATGACTGAAGTTATAATCAAAAAGCTTCTCAAGAATGAAGATGTAACTTCATTCTTAAAAGAACATCATCTCTTTATTGAAGTAGTTGCTGATGAGATGAATGAAGCTTATTATGATGAAATAGGTGATAATATTGTTGAAATAGAAGATAATCGTCTTGTATTGATAGAAGATTATAGAGAGGATGTTGAAGAATTACTTTATGGACGTAAATAGAAAAATACCTAAACGTATCGCTTCGATTGTCATGAATTCCCTAAAGGGTGGGGTGGTTCCTAGAATTGGCCTGCCCTATATTACGGTGGGGAGAAAGAATGAAATAGAAGCGTTATTACATGATGTTGAAATGATTAAGGATGGTGGCGCAAGTTTCCGTTTTATCGTGGGACGCTATGGCTCAGGAAAGAGTTTTCTGATACAAAGTATTCGTAATTATGTGATGGATCAGGGCTTTATTGTTGCTGATGCAGATTTGTCTCCAGAAAGACGTTTGCAAGGGACAAGAGGACAGGGATTAGCGACTTATCGTGAGCTGATTGCTAATCTTTCCACGAAAACAAAGCCTGAAGGTGGAGCTTTGGCTTTGGTGCTTGATCGCTGGATTTCTCAGATTCAAAGTGAAGCTGTGACACAGTCAGGTTTAAAGGTTGGTGACATAGCGTTAAGTCGTCTAGTCGATCAGAAAATTTATGAAGTCACAAGCCAAATGAGCGAACTTGTTCATGGTTTCGAGTTTGCATCCTTGCTTTCACGTTACTATCATGCATATTTACAAGGTGATGATGAAACCAAGGCACTTGTTTTGAAGTGGTTCAGGGGTGAATATAGCCTTAAAAGAGAAGCTAAAAATGAACTGGGTGTCAATATCATTATTACGGATGATGATTGGTATGAATATATTAAGCTTTTTGCGTCTTTTTTCACGCTGGCTGGTTATGCTGGGATGATGATTATGATTGATGAACTTGTCAATATCTATAAGATTCCTAATGCCATTACCCGTCAATACAATTATGAAAAGATCTTGATGATGTATAATGATACACTTCAAGGGAAAGCAAAGCATCTTGGCATTATTATGGGTGCAACGCCACAGGCATTAGAAGACAAACGTCGTGGTGTCTATAGCTATGAGGCATTGCGTTCTCGACTTGCTGAAGGGAAGTTTGCCAAGGAAGGCGTCCGTGACTTACTTGCCCCCGTTATTCATCTTGAGCCTTTGAATCCTGAAGAAATGCTTGTATTATGTGAAAAGCTTGCCGATATTCATGCGACAATGTATCGTTATGACAAGAAAGTGACAACGGATGATATTGCTCTCTTTATTCAAATTGAATATCAGCGTATTGGTGCAAGCAGCAATATTACTCCTCGTGAAGTCATTAGAGATTTTATTGAACTTCTTGATATTCTCTATCAACATCCAGATATGAAAGTGAAAGATCTCTTAAATAGTGAAGAATTCAATTATCATGAAAGTGATGTCCTTTCTAATAAAACCAATGATGGCTTTGCCGAGTTTACAATTTAGGAGTTCATTATGAATATCTTTGATCGTTATGCTCCCTTCATTCAGAATTATATTTATCGCCATAATTGGCACTCTTTACGTTCTGTCCAGAATGGAGCAGGAGATGCTATCTTTCATACAGATAAGAATGTCCTGATTTGCGCTTCGACAGCATCGGGTAAAACAGAAGCAGCTTTCTTTCCTATTCTCACTCTTCTTGAAGAAGATCCTCCCTCTTCCGTAGGTGTTCTCTATATTGCTCCCCTCAAAGCATTAATCAATGATCAGTATGAACGATTAGAGGAAATATGTGAAGAGAGCGATATTACAGTTACCAGATGGCATGGCGATGCCCCCGCCACGGCAAAAAGAAAACTGCTGAAGAAACCTCAAGGTATCTTACAGATTACCCCTGAATCACTAGAAGCTTTGATGCTAAGAAAACATATGGAAATACCTTCACTTTTCCATGATTTGCGTTTTATTGTCATTGATGAATTACATGCGTTTTTAAGACAGGATCGAGGAGGTCAGACATTCTGCTTAATCGAACGTCTTTGTCAGGAAGCAGGTTGTGATCCCCGTCGTATTGGCTTATCGGCCACGATTGGTGATATGAAAATGGCAGCTGATTTTTTAAATGTAGGGAGTCATCGAGGCAGTATTATTCCAAAATTTGATAGTGGCAAGGAAGTATGGCGTCTATCGATGGAGCACTTCTTTAATCAGGCTCCCCAGGCAGGAGAGGAAGAAATGGTGGAGGAAGTTCATGCTCTTGATGCACCAACTGACAAAGCCCCCTTTGCATCTGATCCAGGAATGGGCTATATCTTTGAACATACCAGAGGGAAAAAGTGTTTAATTTTTACGAATAGTCGTGAGGAATGTGAAAGTGTCTGCCAACATTTAAGACAATATTGTGAAGCTAATCATGAACCTGACCGTTTTCTCATTCATCATGGCAATCTCTCTTCAAGCTATCGGGAAAGTGCTGAAGAAGACATGAAGGATGAACATTCTTCTATGTCCATCTGTGCAACCGCAACACTTGAATTAGGTATTGATATTGGTAAGCTTGAACGTGCTTTTCAGATAGATGCCCCCTTTACAGTCTCGAGCTTCCTGCAAAGAATGGGCAGAACAGGCAGAAGAGGGGCACCAAGTGAAATGTGGTTTGTGATGCGTGAAGATCATCCTGAAGCAAGAGCTCTTTTACCCGAAAGCATCCCTTGGTACCTTATTCAGGGCATTGCCCTCATCCAGCTCTATATTGAAGAGCGCTTTGTTGAACCGCCAATCAAAAACAAAATCCCTTATTCCTTGCTTTATCATCAAACAATGAGCATTCTCGCTTCTCTTGGAGAGATGAGTGCAGCAGAACTTGCTTCAAGAGTGCTGACACTATCCATCTTCCATAATGTTTCCCAGGATGACTATCGGATTCTTTTAAGACATTTGCTTTCTATCGATCATATTAATCAAACAGAGAATGGTGGACTGATAGTCGGCATTGCTGGTGAACGAGTTGTCAACAATCATAAATTCTTTGCCGTCTTTGCGGAAAATCTTGAATATACAGTTCATGCTGGAAGCGAAGTCTTAGGGACGATTGTCAAGCCACCACCAATTGGTGATAAGATTGCGATTGCGGGAAGAGTATGGGTTGTAGAAGAAGTGGATCATCATCGCCGTGAGGTTTATTGCAATCTTGTCAAGGGCAATATTCCGGCTTATTTTGGTGATGTTCCTGGTGATATTCATACGCGTATTTTAGAGAAAATGTATGATGTTTTAAGTAGTGACAAAAGTTATCCCTATCTTATGAATCAAGCCATCTATCGTTTAAAAGAAGCACGGCATACTTTTAAGAATGCCGACATCATCCATCATCCTCTTGTTAATATAGGTGGTAAGATGTGGGTGCTTTTCCCTTGGCTTGGCAGCTATGGTTTTCTTGCGATGGAGCGTTTCTTGAAAATAAAGTGCCGCAACAGATTGCGTCTGAAGGGCCTCAATAGCCTGCGCCCTTACTACATCATGTTTACGATGGATGCAGATGAAGAAACATTCTTTAACATTCTTGAAGAAGAAGCCCAGAAGGACTTTGATCCTCTTGATTTACTGTATGAAAAAGAAATGCCCGTCTTTGAAAAATATGATCAGTATCTTCCTGATGAACTTGTCCGCAAATCTTTTGCCTACGGTGTTCTTGATATTGAAGGAATGAAAAAACGCATTCATCATTGGGCCCATCATCAATTCCTATAAGAATAACAGGTCTCCATGCTTTTTTATTTTCATTCTCTTGACATTTTGGTATGATGCATTTGATTGCTTTGTCGAAATAAGGAGGAATGAATTTATATATGTGGCTATTTTTTGCCTTAACCACAACATTTATGTGGGGCTTAGCCGAACTGTTCTACAAGAAAGGGGCACGACCTGATGAAAAGTATGCCCACTTAAAGATATCAGTAACAGTTGGCGTTGTGATGGGGGCCCACGCTATTTTTACATTACTGACAAAGAATATTCATTATGATCCGATGAATCTTATATACTATTTTCCTGTATCATTTTGTTATATTCTTTCCATGACATTATCATATTTTGGTATGCGCTTTATCGAAGAATCTATATCTGACCCGATTGAAAACACTTCGGGTGGGATTGTCTTTCTTCTTTGTATTCTTCTTCTCGCTGAGAAAGTATCTTGGATTTCTGTCCTGGCTGTCATTGCCGAAATGATTGGGGTGATTGGTGTTGGCTTCTTGGATAACCATGGCGCAACTGACCGTAAGAAGAAAATAGGCAAGAAGATGGCTATTATTGCCTTTGCGATGCCATTCTGTTATGCCATCTTGGATGCGACGGGGACATTTATGGATGATATTGTCTTAGAGATGTCGACAACAACCTTAACGCATGTCAATGAAAATACGATTGAGCTTGTTGCCAATACATCTTATGAATTGACTTTCTTAATTGTCGCTGTGATTTTGATGATCTTTATGTGGTGTAAGGGCGTGAAGTATAACTTACCTAAGCAGGGTGATAAGATCCTTGCTGCTGTATGCGAAACAGCCGGACAGTTTACTTATGTCTTTGCGATGAGTGGCAATGGTGCTATTGCTGCACCCATTATGGATTCGGTTGTTGTTGTGTCTTTACTGCTTTCTAGAGTTGTTTTAAAAGAGCGCTTGACAAAACGACAATATTTCTTTATTTTCATGATTGTTGCAGGGATTATAACCCTTGCAATTACTGAAGCGTGATATTTCTAATTGAGACTTATCAAGAAAAAGTGTACAATACAAATGAATTAAAATAATTTAGATTTAGGAGTGAAAAATATGGCTATTTTAGCAGGTGATTTTAGAACAGGTCTTACATTGACAATTGATGGAGATCCTTGGCAGGTTCTTGAATTTATGCACGTTAAACCAGGTAAGGGTGCAGCAATTCTTAAAACAAAAATGAAAAACTTAAAGACTGGAGCAACACAGGAAAGAAACTTCAATGCTTCAACTAAGTTTGAACCAGCAAATATTGTAAAGAAACAAGCAACATTCTCATATGAAGCAGATAAGATTTATTATTTCATGGATACTGAAACATATGATATGTATGAATTAAATGAAGATTTAATTGGTTTCCAGAAGTATTTCATCGTTGATGGCATGGAAGTAAACCTTTTATTCTTTGAAAATGATTTATTAAATGTACAGATTCCTGAAAAGGTTGAGCTTGTGATTGCCGAAACAGCACCAGCAATCAAAGGTGCACCATCTAACCAGACAAAGGACGCTGTCACAAATACAGGACTTAAGATCTTAGTTCCTCAGTTTATTGCTGAAGGAGAACATGTTGTTGTTTATACAGCAGATGGTAAATATGCAGGAAGAGCTTAATAAGCTCTTTTTTCTCTTATGGCAAAAGTTGTATTAGTGACTGGTGGTGCGACCGGGATTGGTGAAGCCATTGTCAGAGAGCTAGCTCAAGTGGGCTATGATATCGCTATTGCCTATCATACTTCCCACCAACAAGCCCAAAGCCTTCTTGAAGACATCACTTCAGCCTATCCCATTCATGCCCATATTTATCAGGTTGATGTTTCTAGTGAAGATCAAGTCAAAGATATGATGACAGCGATTGAGGAAGACATGGGTGGTGTTGATATTCTTATTAATAATGCTGCTATTGATTTACCCAATCTCTTTGAATTAAAGACAGCCGAAGAATTTAGAAAGGTGCTTGATGTCAATGTGGTCGGGGCCTATAATTGTGCCTCAGCACTCTATCGTCATTTTGTCGATAACAAGTGGGGACGCATCATCAATATTGCTTCTACAAATGGCATGAATACCTATTATCCGATGTGCTTTGATTATGATGCCAGTAAAGCAGCACTGATCTCATTGACCCATAATCTTGCTTTACAGTATGCACCCTATGTCAATGTCAATGCCATTGCCCCAGGATTTATCGGGACAAAGCATGAACTTGAAGGCTATGATGAAGATTTCTTGAAAGAAGAATGCGACAAGATTCTTGTCAAGCGTTATGGTGAGCCTGAGGAAGTTGCCCATTTAGTGAAGTTCTTAATCAGTGATGAAGCCAATTATATCAACAATACTGTCATTCGTATTGATGGCGGACAGATGGGTTCTTATTAGCTAGGTGATCCTAGCTTTTTTGATCATATCATGATAAAAGATGTTAGATGAAAACAAGCCTAGAAGATACTCTTCTAAGCTTGTTTTACTTTTGATAGGGCTAATAGGATGGAAAGACGGCCATATTCAAAGGAAAGACCACCTTGCATATAGAGCGTATAGGGGGCAATGGCAGGTGCATCAGCTGAAAGTTCAATTGTTGAACCTTGAGTAAAGCTGCCTGCGGCCATGATTTCATCAAATGGATATCCAGGCATTGGTGCAGCCATGACTCTGACAAAGGAATCAATGGGTGAAGCAGACTGAATGCCCTGGGCAAAATGTGTAAGGTTTTCAAGTGTACCTAGTTCGACCGTCTGGATGATATCTGTACGTTCTTCATTATAGCGTGGGCTGACATTTTTGAAGCCTAGCTTTTCTAGCATATAGCTAGCGAAAACCTGTGTCTTTAAAGCATTCTTAACGGCATTTGGGGCCATGAAAATCCCTTTAAAGAATTCGTTGTTTTTATTGAAGTTGGCACCTTGGGATTTACCAATACCAGGGGCAGTTAAGCGTTCAGCCACCATCTTGATGAGATCTTCATCACCAGCGACATAGCCACCAGTCTGGGCAATACCTCCACCCAAATTCTTCATCAAGCTACCAACACATATATTGGCCCCCACATCACATGGTTCCTTCTCTTCGACAAGTTCACCATAACAGTTATCAACCATAATAATTACATCTTTATTCACTTCACGAATTTTACTAATAATAGATGCAATACGACTTATTGTTAATGACTTACGATGGGAATAGCCTTTGGAACGTTGAATTTCGACAAGCTTCACATCGTTTCTTTTCAAACGTTCAACAATTTTTGTTTCATCAAATTCATTATTGATTAAGTCAATCTGTTCATATTTAACCCCATGGGCTTTAAGGGATTGTGATGATGAACCAAATAAACCAATCATTTCCTGCAGGGAATCATAAGGATCACCGGTTAAAGAAATCATTGTATCACCATATTTTAATAAAGCAGAAAGGGTTAAATAAATAGCATTTGTCCCACTCATGATTTGTGGTCTGACTAATGCATCCTGTGCACCGAGTACTCTCGCAAAGATATTTTCAATTTTATCACGGCCAGGATCAAAGTCCCCATAACCATTCACATCCGCAAAATCAGAATAGGAAACACCATTTTTAATAAAAGCCGAAAGGACTTTGTTTGAAGCTTTAAGACTTAAGGCTTCGATTTTCTTATATTCTTCTTGTAATGCTTCATCTGCCTCTTTCGCAAGACTAAGCAATTCTTGATCAATATCATCTAAAATCATTCATTATACCTACAACTTTCTTAACATTGGACATTATACACACAAACAGAAATAATGGATACTAAATTATCGATAATTGTCTTAATAATCAAGTTTATTGAAGGCAACATTATAGAAAGCAGGATAGTTTTTAGCGAGATATTCACTATTACCAATCCAATTAATCAGCATTAAGCGTAAGACCTTGGCAAAGTCCGCATTAAGATGAGCAATATCAGTTGGAGAGAGCGCCTCCCATTCTCCTCGCAAACGGAATTCATCAATTAAATGAAAAACACCCCAAAGCATTTCCGTAAAATATTCGTGGTCAAGTATTAAGGGGTTGGAACTGATGACAAGAAGGTTTGTCTGGTTAGAAAGGATGAGATTACGTGCTTTTTCATAGCCTTCTTTATTGAGCTTAACTTTGATTTTATGATGTTCAAGTTTTTGGATGATTTCATCTTCTGTCATGTTGTCAATATGGCCGCCATTTCTTGCCACAAGATGCAAAAAATCATCCTCTTGGGTCATAGAAAGTGTATAATGGGCAAGGATAGCACCTATTTCTGTAAAGAATGTACTTGTCAACATACGTGTCTTTTCCTTGCGTTCATTCTTTTCACGCCAATTGAGCACTTCACCAACCATGAGTGTCGCAAAGGCAATCGTAATAGGCATAAAGGCTAAATCTTGCAGAATATAGAAGAAGGTCGTCCGTGGATCATTAAAGATGAGAATCTGGATGAGATAAATAATAATTGAGAGAATAAGCAGAATGATGGTTGTTCTGCGCATAGCTTTTAGATTCATAAATACCTCACTTTCTCAAGTATTGTAATAGAAAGTGATAGAATCGACAATAAAAAAGCATGCAGTGAGGAGTTATTATGAATGAGAATAAAAGAAGAGATGAAGTTGTCAAAGCAGGAACACATGCAGCGATTGTCAATGTGCTGTTAGCTTTACTAGAAGCATTAGAAGGGTTGTTTGTAGGCTCTTTTGCGGTTATGTTGGATGGATTGTCACATATCACTGAAGCAGCTGGTTCGGTAATTACTGTTTTAGGAACAAAGTATGCTGGTAAACAGGCTGACCATAAACATCCCTTTGGCTATGGACGCATAGAATATATGAGTGGATTAATTGTTGCTGGCTTAGTCACCTATGCAGGCATTACAGCATTTATTGAATCATTTGATAAAATCCTGCATCCTTCTGAACCAGAAATGCATTTCTATACGCTACTTGTCGTTGTCATTTCTTTAATAGCACGTATATTTGTGGGTCGACATGATATTCATACGGGTCATCTCTATCAGTCCAGTGCCTTAGTCCATGCGGGTAGGGAAGAACTGACCCATTCACTCATTTCTCTTGGGACACTTATTTCTGGTGTTGTTTATATGCTTTTTCATATTCAGCTTGCGGGTATTGTTGGCTTGTTGATATCAATCATTATTATATATAGTGGTGTGATGATGTTAAGGGATTCGGTTTCACGTCTTCTAGGCGAACATCTTGATAAAACATTGATTAGTGAAATTAAAGATATTATCAATAGTCATGAGGCTGTTAAAGGAACATATGATGTGGTGATTAATAACTATGGACCAGTAGCCCATACGGGATCTGTTCATATTGCGGTACTCGATACGATGAAGGCTGAAGACATCGATGTATTAACCCGCTGGATTGTCAGCGAAGTGAAACAAAAGACTCATGTTTTTCTTACTGGTGTCTCCATCTATTCTATTAATACAAGCGATAAAGAGGTTATTCGTTTAAGAAATGATGTTCAAGCGATTATTGACAATGAGCCCCATGTTCATGAAATGCATGGATTCTATTATGATAAAGAAAAGCATGCTGTTCGCTTTGATGCCGTCGTTGACTTTGATCACAACAACCCCCAAGAAACAAAAAAGACCATCAAGAATAAAATTCTTGCTTTACATCCTCAATTACTTGTCTATATCACAATCGATCCTAATTTAGCTTAATCATCTTTTCTTCCTTCTTCTTGTGATGCATAATAGTAGTAGGAGGATTTGTTATGAAATATTATCAATTATCTAATACGCAATATCATGTTTCTGCCATCGGTATGGGTTGTATGCGCATTGCGAATAAGAGTGTACAAGAAGTCGAAGAACTGATTGATACAGCTCTTGATTGTGGCATTAATTTCTTTGATCATGCGGATATCTATGGTGGTGGAAAGAGTGAAGAAATCTTTGGCGAAGTGCTTGCTAAACGCCCTGAACTAAGAGAAAAAATGATTATTCAGAGTAAGTGTGGCATTGTGCCTGGAAAACGTTATGATTTCTCAAAGGATTATATTATCAATGCAGTTAATGGAACGCTAGAAAGACTGCATACGGATCATCTTGATCTTCTTTTATTACATCGTCCTGATGCCCTTTGTGATTATGAGGAAGTAGCTGATGCATTCAACACCTTAAATAAACAGGGCAAAGTATGTCAGTTTGGTGTTTCCAATCACACGCCTGGCCAGATGAGACTTTTACAGATGTATGCCAACCAGTCCATTGTCGCTAATCAACTCCAATTCTCTATTGTTCATTCAGGGATGGTCGATAGTGGCTTACATATGAATATGACTGAAGACCTCGCAATCGATAAAGATGGTGGCGTACTTGATTTTTGCCGTTTTAATGAAATTATGATTCAAGCCTGGAGCCCTTTACAGGCAAGCTGGAGTGAAGGTACGTTTATTGATCATCCTGACTACCCACGATTAAATGAAGAACTCGCAAAACTGAGTGACAAATATCATGTGACAAAAGCTGCTATAGCCGTAGCTTGGATCTTAAGACATCCGGCTTCTATGCAAGTAATCTCTGGTACAACGTCACCCATTCATTTAAGAGAAATGTGTGAAGCAACCAACATTCAGCTGACAAGACAGGAATGGTATGATCTCTATCTTGCAAGTGGCAAGACATTGCCATGATTGTGTTGTAGTGAAAAGTGTATCTTGTAAATGATGAAAGTGACGATCTCAAAATCAAAGTATATGAGGTCGTCACTTTTTCTTTTGAGGCAGTAGATATTTTAGTCTTTCATAGTTTCCTTCTTTTTAATCAATCACATCCTGATTGATGAGGAGAACACAATGAGTGCTCAGAAATGTCTATTAAGATGAATCTTTTTCTTTTATGCTTTTTCTTTCATTGTGATAGGAAAGGTGTTAAAGTAGGGGGAAATACGAGGAGAAAGAAATATGGCCTATTTTGGAAAGTTTTATCTTGATAAAGAAAAGGATATCATTGTTACACTTGATATGCAGGGGGATGATTTATCCTATGTCATTACTTCGCCACATCATCAAACAGGTAATTTAATAACGAATCTCGCAAAGGTCTGTGAGCTAGAAATTCGTTATGATGACTATGGATATAAAATTATTAAAGGTGATGTGCCTTGTTTTTATGATGGTGATAATGAAATGGTCTATATTTTACGTTTCCATAATACAAAGGTGGCAAATATTTATCCTGATGGACGCATAGAGCGTAAGGCCTATGTGCCAGCCATTGCGAAAACTCTGATGAGTCAGACTAAGGACTATAAGCTTGATATTGAGAAGACACTTGTAAAGACTTATATTCGTAAAGAAGTGAAGTTCCATAGTGATCTTCATACCCATCGTTCTGCGAATCTTTCGCCCGATATTCTTATTGCCTTAGCTATTCATCATCAGTTACGTTATCCTTATTATTATATTAAGAAACTACAACTCAATATCACCCCTACACAAAGAGCACTATTAGAAAATCGAAGACAGACTATTGCTCGATCATTTGCTTATAGTCAATTAAAGGGAAAATACTTAGATCGTAAGATTGATGATCATACCTATCTCAATTTCGCAAGTCTCATTCTGGAAAATCTTGAACATGCTTCAGAGAATATAGCCAAGATCAGAACTTCACTCGCTGTTATGAAAGATGGTCAGGCTGTTTTCACAAATCTTGAGAAAGTCTATATTTATCGTTATGTCTTTACCAAAGGGACAAGTGTACTTGATCCTATTGCCTTAGAACATATTGAAGATATTGACGATGAAGATATTGTTAATGCATTAAAACAAATGGACTTAGATCGTCGAAATCCTGTCTATCGTTATAATACTCTTTATCAAGATCAATTACTTTTTGTTGCAAGAAGTTATCAGAAGGTTGGAGTGACTTATGCAGAAATATCGGATACAGCGCTTGTCAAGGCAAGTGAAGCAGCCCATACCCTTGCACAAATCCATGAAGTCATGCCGGCAATCACAAAGGAAACAGGCGTAACATTACGTTTTCTATGTGCTTTTAGACGTATTCCTTTGACGATTGTCAAAGATCGGGTAAGTCAGAATGTCTTTAATGAAAATCTGCAAGTATTAAAAGCTGTAGCTAATGATCCCTATGTTGCTGGAAGTGATTTCGTGGGTGAAGAAATGAATGATATTCGTGAGCTCTCTTCAGTTATACAGGCGATTGTCGCTATAGCGAAAGATATTCCTAGCTTTGTCATCAGATTCCATGCCGGAGAGAATGACTCCCTGCCAGATAATGTCCTCAATAGCGTGCTTGAAGTAGAAAAGGCGCTCGCACCCGGTCAGTTCTTTCCCCATGTACGCTTAGGTCATGGTCTCTATACGCCTGCTCTCGATAGTAAAAAAGGCAAGCTACTTTTAGAAAAGCTTAAAGATTATCGAATAGCTCTTGAATTCCAAATTACATCCAATGTAAGACTTAACAACCTGACAGAATTAACGCATCATCCCTTAAAAGACTATTTAAGAAATGATATTCGCTGCGTTCAGGGAACAGATGGTGGTGCGCTTTATGGGACGAATTCCATTGATGAGCAGTTGTCTCTTGAACGGATGCTTGACTTAAGCTTTGATGAAATGAAGAAAATGCATGATGTTGAGCAGACGATTTGTCATACAGCTATGCAAGAATTTCATGAGAAGATGAAAGACTTTAAGGAAGCACTTGGCACACAAAGCGTGGTCAACTATTACAATGAACGTCTTGAAAAAGAGAAACATCATATGATTACATTGATGCCTACAAGCCGTAATATTGAAGCTTCTCTCTTTCTTGTCACAAAGATTCATCCATTGCCACTTCATAAGATTCCTATTGTGATTGTTGGTGGATCATTTAATAATGTCAATCATCAAACAGAACTAAAAGAAGATGAATGTCATCTTCTTGATGAACTCATTGAAAGTGTGAATAAAGAAGAGGTCTTCTTTGTGATTGGTTCAAGCATGTCCGGTTATGAGAAATATCTTTTGGATCATGCCAAAGGATTTGAAGTCTATAGCTTTGTCCCTAAGATGCTGACAAGTAAGGAAGCAGAACGTATCAAAAAGGAAGATGTTGGTGTACGCATATCCATTGAATCATCCCCACTAGGTGTTTATAAGAGCTTTGCTTTTGAAATCTTTAAGCGCCGACCATCCTTGCTTCTTGCTTTAGATGGGCATAGTGCAGCTAGTAATATGATTCAGGATGCAAAAAATAGTCAGTATAAATGTTGGATTGTTGTTGATGAAAGTGTGCCATCATTGGTTGAAAAAGCAAGTTCTCTTGAAGGCTATGTCACTTTCTGGAAGCCAGGAGATGGCGTTTCTGGTATTTGTGAAATGCTGAAGAGAACAATTATTGATTAATCATGTTTCTAGAGCGAAGTGGTAAAAAGTGCTATACTCATAGAAAAGAGGAGTGATAAAAAATGGCAGAGACATTAAAAGAACGTAAAGATATGGATCCTGAATATATGTGGGATTTATCAACACTATATAAAGATGATGAGACTTGGGCTAAAGAAAAAGATCAGCTTGAAGATATGATCAACCAGCTTAGTCTTTATCAAGGAACACTTCATAATGCAAAGAATCTTCGTGCATTCTTTGATTTTGATACAAAGCTTTCTCGTAAGCTCTCTGATTATTATTGTTATGCATCATTAAGAAATTGTGAAGATACACGTAATAATGATGGTCAGGCAATGGAAGCTAAAGCTATTGAAATCTATACAAAATATGCTACTGCAATAAGCTTTGCTGAACCAGAAATCCTTTCCCTTGATGAAAAGACAATGGAAGATATTATGCAGGATGAATTGCTGAAGCCTTATAAGTTTATAATGCAGAAATTACTTGATGCAAAGCCACATGTCCTTTCATCAAAAGAAGAAGCCCTGTTAGCTGCCTATACAGAAGTTTTGTCCGCTCCTGGCAAGATCAGTGAAAACCTACAGGATGCTGACATGACTTTTGATGATGTTGAAGACAGTCATGGAGAGAAGCATCAGCTAACAGAAAGTAATTATATACTCTTAGAGACAAATACTGATCGTATGCTTAGAAAGAATGCTTTTGAGAGCTTCTATAAGAGTTATAAAGGACATATCAATACTTTTGCCGCTACTTATAATGCCAATGTTAAAGAAGCAGTAGCCAGTGCGAAAGTGAGACATTATTCATCTTCACGAGCAATGAGCATGGCTCATGAACATGTGCCTGAAAGTGTCTATGATGGCTTAGTAGATACAGTTCATGAATATATGAATCAGATGTATCGCTATGTTGCTTTAAGAAAAAAGATGCTTCATCTTGATGAATTACATTACTATGATCTCTATACACCATTAATGCCAGGTTCGACAAAGCATTATACTTATGAAGAAGCACAGGAGATGGTTTTAGAAGCTGTTAAGCCGCTTGGTGAAGATTATGTCAATCGTGTTAAGCAGGCTTATCATGATGGCTGGATTGATGTCTATCCAAATGCTGGTAAGCGTGGTGGGGCTTTCTCAAGTGGAACCTACGATTCCAACCCATTCATTCTGACAAACTTTACAGGTACTTTGGATTCAGTAAGTACGCTTGCACATGAAATGGGGCATTCCCAGCATACATGGCTAAGCAATCATACCCAGGAACCACAAAATGCCGATTATACATTATTCGTTGCTGAAGTGGCTTCAACAGTTAATGAAAATCTCTTAATTGAACAATTGCTTGCCAAGACAACCGACCCAAAAGAACGTCTTGCTCTCTTGAATCAGTATCTTGAAGGCTTTAAGGGCACTGTTTACCGTCAGACGATGTTTGCGGAATTTGAACGTGATGCGCATAGAATGGCTGAAGCAGGAGAGGCATTGATAGCTTCAAGTCTTAACAATCTCTATAAGAAACTTATTCAAGAATACTTTGGTGAAGACTTAGTTATTGATGATGAAGTGAAGTATGAATGGGCAAGAATTCCACATTTCTATCGTCCTTTCTATGTCTATAAATATGCTACAAGCTATTCAGCAGCTGTTGCTTTAAGTGAAGCTATCTTGAATGATGGTGATGAGGCTGTAAAGAAATATCTTGAATTCTTATCAATGGGTGGTTCAGCTTATCCACTTGATGAATTAAAACATGCTGGTGTTGATTTCACAACATCTGCACCAGTGGCAAGAGCACTCAAGAAATTTGCGAGTATCTTGGATGATGTTGAAGAAACATTAAAGAAATTAGAAAATTCATAAGATTGACACTCCCCATGCCTAAAGGCAGGGGATTCTTGCTACCTGCCACTACATAGTGGCTGACCATTACATTTCTGTTAAGTCGTAGTGCAAGGTATGGGTGTGCCATCACCCATCATAGGGCAGAACATATAGTTCCCTACGCAGTATGTCTGATATTACTATCGCCAACATACTCAGTTGAGTTGCAGATGTTCATGGCTCCAAG
>NZ_VUNM01000049.1 GCF_009695655.1 Sharpea porci | reverse complement strand
TTAAAACGGAACGTCGATACTTAGGACACCATACCACATGGTATTTGCAGGAATAGACTACATTGTGATTAGATTTGTATTTCATATAGATATTATACCACTCTTACCTATCTAATACAAAAGGGATCAGATAACTTTCAGCAAGATAATTGTCGCCTTATATCCCCATTGCTAAAGCAAGGGGCTTTACGGCGACATTTGGTAATTGAATAGGATCTTGATTTGGAGACAAGTATGTTGCTTGTCATTAGATCACAGTGATATCTATGACACAGGAGGATATATGTGTAGAGCTGGTTTTTAGCTCATGAAAGAAAGAATGTCTTTCATCTGTAGATATTGTATTTTATAGCGTATTTAGGGGATTGTCTGACATACTCTTTATCAAAGAAATAGTGCAGTGTTTAGATTTGGGTGGCTTTATTGAAAGAGAGTATTGCACTTAGGCCTTTTCTCTTAACCAAATCCATGTAATGATTTAGGTAACTTGTGGTATTGTTTATGTGTTATGAATATTCTATCAAGTTCATATGTATATATGATTGAAGGTCAAGGTAACATTGTGGTAGAATGATACCGATTTTTGAAAGCTTGGGGGAATGAAAATGGTTGAGTATTCAATGCAAGATATCTTTAGTAAAGCCTATTTGCCTTTATATATCTCTATTCTCGTTGTATGTTTTATTATTGCTTTACAAGTTTATAATAGACTGCAATTCAATATTGGCCGTGCTTCTGAAATTAGGGCTTTCAAAAGAATTATTATTGCCTATATTATTTATATCTTTGATGACTTATTATGGCTTTCGTTTTATCCTCATTCCCAATTTGTTGCAATAACAAGTATTTTTGAATATATCGAAACAGGCATTCTAACAACATTTACGTTTTGCTGGTTCTTGTTTGCGGAATATTACATCGATGGCTTTCTCATCAAAAATAAGTTTACAAAATATCTTTTTACATTTCCGCTCATCCTTGCCTTAATAACATCAACCTATTTCTGTTTAAATGTCGTAGGTCTTGTGGGCAGCACAACAATTTCCTCAACTTACCTTTATAGCATTAATTCTTCCATTGATTTCTTCTATATGGGATTTGCATTTATCCATACAATAATCAGTCTCCAGAAAGAAAAACGTAAGACGAAAAAAATGCGTTATCGTGTGATTCTTGAATGTATTCTTTATCCAGCTGCTGGTGCAATTATCAGTTTGTTTATATTCTATGTACCATTTATCATACTTGGTATCTTACCATCCATTATCAAAGTCCTCATTGAAATGCAGAATGCAAATATCTATACAGATGCATTAACAAGAATCAATAACCGTTATCGTGTCAACGAATATCTTGAAAAAGAATGGCCTAATATTTCTCTTGAGAATCCGATTGTGATTTATATTATTGATGTTAATCGATTTAAAGGAATCAACGATAAATATGGACATCTAGAAGGAGATCGAGCATTGATTGCTGTTGCGGATTCATTAAAGAAGGCAGCATCACAAGGTATTGTTATTGGGCGTTTTGGTGGTGATGAGTTTATCTTAGTCGATTCACAAAATCATGATCCTGAAGAAATCATAAAGGAATTACGAGATAATCTTCAAATCATCACCCAAAAAGAACAATTCCCATTTGATCTCACTATTTCTATCGGTTATGCTGATTGTTGTAATCCTGATGTCCCTATCGCAAATGTGATAGAAGAAGCTGACAATCAACTCTATTTAGATAAAAAGACTTATCGTGAAGCAATAAGAATGGGCAACCATATAAACTAAGAACTGACTCTTCTTGATGAAGAGTCTTTATTTTACTGATATTTTACGACAATGTTGCTTAAAGTCTACAAACTTATTATAATAACAACGTAAATTCTCATTTTGGAGGTTGTGGTCTATGCTTATACAATGGATTCAAACATTCCTTTTACGTAATTATTCAGATATTATTCAAGGTCTTGTCTTTGCCTTAATAACGATCATCTTATTTTTCAAAAAGGCTTCAAGAAAAACACAAGTCATCAAATTCATTCTTTCTTTTTTTGTAGCCTTTCAAACAGCCGAGTTTATTTCCTATATCCTTTATCAACAGGTGACCAGTCTATTTTCTTTGACAGGAACATTATATGATTTCTTGGTTGCTACGGTTTGCTTATTGTTGCCTATTTTTCTTATGATTGATCTTTATCGCAAGGTTATTGGTATACAAGGACCAGTAGGCACATTCATATATACATTATTCTTTAATGCGAATTGTTTGGCTATGTTAATTGCAATGACAACGATGCAAAGAATGTTGATTACTGTTGTCTTAAGTTTGTTGCTTGTTTTCTTTTTTAGAGAGGAAATTCAATATATTGTTGAAGAGAAATCAATGTTAAGAATGGATCGGCGATTTCAATGGACAGCTATGACATTTATGATCTTAATTGGTGCTGAAGCTGAATTGCCACGTATTGTGATTAATGGTGGTGTTGATGATGTTACAAATCAGCTTGCCTATGCCGTAGCTATTGTTGGTTCTCTTCTTGTCTTGATGTTTATTATCTTTATGAAGTTTAACTTCTTTGCTATTATGAAATATGAAAATTATATTCGTAATCATGATGATGATCGTATCACAAATGCAAAGAGTTTGGCCTATTTGCTAGAAAATGGAGCCATCATGGTCAAGAATGCCAGTGTTAAACATCAGGAACTAGCTATCTTTTATTCTAATATTGATCATTTTAGAGATATCAATATCTTACATGGTTATGATGCCGGTAATAATATCTTAAAGAAGACAGCCGATTATATGATTGCGGAATTTCCAGAAGGTATTATTGGGCGTACATCGGGGACACATTTTACAGGTATCGTCCCTCTTGCTGGAGCGATGCAGAAGTTTGCATCTATTTCACGTAAAATTGAAGAACTGAGTATTGATGAGTCATTGATATTGCAGATTGGTGTATGCCCTCTAAAGTATCTAGAGACAATGGATCATCATCAAGTTGACTACAACAACCTCGCACCTATTGTCGATCTCGCAGCAACAGCTTTACGTTATACTTCGCCAAAATCACCGGTTAAATTCTATGACGAAGCAATGCGTAAGAATGAAGAAATTCGTCTTCATGTATTAGCCCATATTGATCAAGCTGTTAAAGAAAACTGGCTACAGAATTACTATCAGCCCCTTGTTGATATCAAGCAACATAAGATTGTCAGTTACGAAGCTCTTTCGAGATGGATCGATCCCGTCTATGGCTTTCTTACGCCTGATCAATTCATCATCCCTCTAGAGAATGCCAGGATGATTTATAAGGTGGATTTGCAGGTCCTGTATCACTATGGGCAGTTTCTTTCGAAAATGCATAACTTGCATCAAGAAGCGCTTCCAATTAGCTTTAATATTTCAAGAACAGACTTAGAATCAGGCATAGATATTTATACAGAAATCCAGCAAATCATCAACACATATCATATTCCCAAATCCCTCATTCATGTAGAAATAACAGAAACAGCTATTAATGGTGATTCAAAATTAATGAAACAAGCATTACAACAATTCCATGCCATGGGTTTAGAAGTATGGATGGATGATTTTGGCTCAGGCTATTCTTCTTTAAATGTCTTAAAGGATTATCATTTTGATGTCATTAAGATCGATATGGAATTCATGCGAAAATTTGATGATCGGTCAAAAACAATAGTACGCTCAATTTGTGAAATGGCACAGAGCTTACATATTCGTACTGTAGCTGAAGGTGTTGAAACGAAGGAACATTATGATTTCTTGAAAGAGGTGGGGGTGTACATATGCTCAAGGTTACCTTTTCTCAAAGCCAGTCCCTGAAAATGTCATTCTCAATAATCAGTTAGAAATCAAGTAAAGATCAGGGTCTTCCTGATCTTTTTCGCACTGATAAAATAGAAAGTTGTATCTTGGCTTTATGAAAACAAGAGCACTGTAGAATTAAAACAAATGATGGATGATATCAGTTGATTAATGTATATGATGATGTATAGTAATTGTATTGTAAAAGGAGATATTCTATGAAATATACACTTATACATATGAAAAGCCCTATATCACAAGCTTTCTAGCAGGATTTGTAGTTGGGGGTGTATTGTTTTTGTTTGATCACTTTCCTGGTAGTCATCTTTTTGGATTATTACGAATATATTGATCATTCTTAGCAGTACATCTTATTTTATGGCAGGTACATGCTCGTTTCTTTACATGTTCACAGCGACAAGCGTTTATCATGGATTTTCTATCTTTTATCAAACTGACTATTTGATGCAATTTATAGTTGCTTTAGTCTTAGCAGTACTATATAGTTTGGCCTCATTCGTTTTATTTTCTTGGAACGATGCGCATTCTTATAATAGCTTACTTTATGGATTGCCAATGGGTATCTTGTTAGCTGAAACATTTGCGTTATGTGTTTATTTAGCACATGGTCATATTTATCTTCTTCCCTTATTGATTGATATGGGAGGATCCATCATTTTCATGCCTATCTTTTGGAAAAGAGTCAACAATAAGCTTCTTTAGTTGATATCAACTATTCTATTGGCTATTCTCCTTTATCTTATTTTTTATGCTTCATCATTTTAGTATGAACAGGAATCAATATTATGAACGAACAAATCATTCAAGGCATACGCTTATCTTTATCTCAAATAGAAGAGGAAAGCTATATACGCCAGATTAAAGCTTTTCAAAATACCACACAATTAACATTCACTAAGCCTATTACATTTTTTGTGGGAGAAAATGGTTCAGGGAAATCAACATTACTTCAAGCAATGGCCGTAGCTTCACATTTCAATCCTGAAGGTGGTACAAGAAATTACCATTTTTCAACATATCACTCCACCACCCAGCTTGATCAAGCCATCAGCCTAATCAAAGGTGTACGAAAAGAAAAATGGGGCTATTATTTAAAGGCGGAAAGCTTTTATAATGTGGCTACCATGGAAGAAAACTACGCCTTAGGGAAATCAGAACACTATCATGAGATGTCCCATGGAGAAAGCTTTTTATCTTTAATCCAAAAAGAATTTTGTGAAAATGGACTTTATTTTTTAGATGAAATAGAAGCAGCATTATCGCCTCAAAGACAACTCACGTTGATGGCAGAAATAGAACGCTATGCGAAAAAGGGCGCACAGTTCTTTATTGTTTCTCATTCGCCCCTTTTTCTTGCCTTGCCTGATGCTGATATCTATCAGTTTGATGATAGGGGAATACATCTATGCCCTTATGAAGAAACAGACAGTTATCAGATCACAAAGATGTTTATGGAAAATCGCACAATGATGCTGAAGTATTTATTGGAAAAAGAGGAATAGAACTTTCATCGATAAGCTACAAAGCTTATAATAAGTCAAGAAGGTGATGCTCACATGCGTTATTACGACAAGCTGATCTTAAAGGATGGCAGAGAATGTGTAATCAGAAATACAACAAGTACAGATGCCTATAATGTCATAGTAGCCTTTAATCGGATGCAGACAGAAACAGATTACCTACTTAGATATCCCGAAGAAAATGATATGACTGTTAAAGATGAAGCACTCTATATTACGCAAAAAGAACAAAGTGCACGCAATTTACAATTATGTGCTCTCGTTGATGATCAGATTGTGGGGCTGGCTAGTTGTAACGCACTTGGAAATTTTCTAAAAATTCAACATCGTGTAGAGCTGGGGATTTGCGTTGAAAAGAAATACTGGCATTTAGGTATAGGTAAAGCACTGCTTGAAGCTTGTATTAAAGCTTCTCAGCAAGCCTCCTACCAACAAATGGAATTAGAGGTAGTTGCTTCGAACAAACAGGCTATTCGATTATATAAGAAGATGGGCTTTAAGGAATATGGAAGAAATCAACGTGGCTTTATCACAAAGCAAGGAAATGAGCAGGCACTTATCTTGATGATTCTTGATTTACGATGATGACATAGAAAGAAGGAATTAATATGAAAATAGATGAATTGGATCATTTTGTGATTGTGACAGAGAACTTAGATGCATGTCTACATTTCTATCAGGATCTCTTGCAGATGAAACATGGTATAAATGGACAACAACATTATTTGTCCTTTGGTAGACAGAAAATCAATATTCATACGTTTCCTGGTGAATTTGAGCCATCAGCTCAATATCCTGGTTATGGAACGAATGACTTTTGCCTGATTACAACAGATGATTTAGAAGATGTCAAAAAGGAATTACAAGAGGCAGGTGTATCCATTGTCCAAGATGTTTGTGAAAAGGTTGGTGCTAGAGGAGCAATGCATAGTCTTTATGTCTATGATCCAGATGGTAATCTTGTAGAAATAGCGAAATATGATGAGGAGTAGACTGATGGAATTAAAAGATTTTACTAAACAAGAACAAAAACAAATTCATGATGGCTTATCAACAGCAGAAATCACTGACAAGCAAGCGGCTAAAAAGCTATTAGATCTTGTCCCTCAAGAATGGATCAAAAAGATTCCTTTCTTTGTAAGAGGACATGCAACAACGAAAACAGTGGAAAAAGTTGCTAAAGTACATCCAGAACTTTATGCCGTTGCGAAAAGAGAAGGGCCACTTCCTGATCAAGAGAAAGCAGCCCTGAAAAAGATTATGATGGATATCTTTGAAGAAAAGATGAATAAACATAAGATCAAATAAACAAGCTACAATGATGAGCTTGTTTTATTTTGTCTGTATCTCAAACTTGTATAATGTCTTCAAATTCTTGCGTACCACAATCTCGTGATAGAATTCTAGATAAGATATTACATGAGATTTCTGACATGATATAATAAAAGCAAGGGAGGTTTGTATATGGATCAATTTATAAAAGAAAGAAATGAAAAACTTGCACAGGTTGTCATCAAGGGACTTAAAAGTCGCAATATGACAGGATATTATGCCAAAGATCGCAAGGAAGCTTTAAAGGTGGCTTTAGAACTCATCCCAGAAGGAAGCAGTGTGGCAATGGGAGGTTGTATGAGTGCCCAGGAAATTGGGTTAACAGATGCACTGAATAATGGACATTATACTTTCTATGATCGTGCATTTATGGCCACAAGAGAAGGATTGCTTCAGGCTTATGGTGCTGATGTTTTTGTTTCAAGTGTCAATGCCATGACGGATGATGGTATCTTGGTGAATATTGATGGCAACGCCAATCGTGTTTCTTTTATCGCCCAAGGACCAGAAAAGGTTGTTTTTATTGTTGGAATGAACAAAGTCACTAGTGATCTTGATCAGGCAATGAAGCGAGCAAGAAATATTGCTGCTCCGATTAATGCAGGGCGCTTTGACATCACAACACCATGTAAAAAGACAGGTCGATGCATGGATTGTAAGTCTATTGATACTGTATGTTGTCAGTTTCTTATTACACGCTTTAGTCGTCATAAAGATCGTATCCATGTCATTCTTGTCAATGAGAACTTAGGTTTTTAGTAAAGGAGAGTATCATATATGGCAAATATTTCAACGGGAATTATTGGCGATGCTAATATCGCCAATCTTAAAGAAATAGAATTGAATGCAGTACGACATGAAGTACAGATGTTCTTAGTGGAAGGTGAAGATATTATTGCGGCCTTCCAGACTGTCAGAGATCAAGTTGTTTTCACGACAAAGAGAATCATCGTCGTCAATGTCCAAGGCATCACAGGGAAGAAGGTTTCCTATATCTCTTATCCTTATGCCAAAGTCCTTTATTTTGGCGTAGAGACAGCAGGAGTAATGGATATTGATAGTGAACTGATCTTAAGTTTTGCGGATGGCACAAAGCTCCAGTTTGATTTTAAGGCGAAGGTGGATATCAAGAAAATCTGTGCAACGATATCACATTATATTTTTTAAGACATACGCATGATAGCGTATGTTTTTAATTGTAAAAAGAATGTTGACATTATAGAAGTAATCATTTATATTACATGATATAAATGAAATAAAAAATATTACATAAAGGAGTAAATCCAATGCAGTACCTCAAAATATTAGTAGAAGATATCCATTCAGTTGTAATTGCGACAAATGATCAAAATGGTCGTCCTGTTACACGAGTCATTGATATGATGCTTTATGATTATCAAGGTGTTTATTTCCTTACCGCTAAAGGAAAAGAATTCTACAAACAGCTCATAAATCAAAAGTATGTCAGTTTAACAGGTGTGAAGAACAAGAAGTCTATTTCATTAGCTGGCAAAGTCAGAAATATTGGCAATGAAAAATTAAATGAAATTTTTGAAAAGAATACTTACATGCAGAAAATCTATCCCGGTGATACACGTAGTGCATTGGATGTCTTTGTGCTTTATGAAGCGAGGGGACAGTACTTTGATATTAGTGATCCAGCACATATTGAAAGAGGGACAATTTCAATTGGAAATGTACAAACAACTATCTCAGGTTATTATGTCGGTAAAGGGTGTGTTGGCTGTAAGAAATGCTTGGATGTTTGTCCACAAAGATGCATAACATTCAAAGACGGACTGGCTATTATTGATCAACATCACTGCTTACATTGTGGTCGGTGTATGCCAGTATGTCCAGTTAACTGTATTGAACGTCGATGAAAGGAGTGAGAGTATGTTTTTAAATAGATTAAAAAGTCAAAAATATGTCTTTGGGGAAAAATTAAATGATCAACAACTAGAAGTCCTTAAAACTCAAATAGAAACAGCTGATGCGATTGTGATTGGTGCAGGTGCAGGTTTATCGACTGCTGCCGGCTTGACATATTCTGGGGAAAGATTTGAAAAATATTTCTTTGATTTCGCAAATGAATATGGCATTCAGGACATGTATTCTGGTGGCTTCTATCCCTTTGAAGATATGGAAACTTATTGGGCATGGTGGAGCAGACATATTTACTTCAATCGCTATATAGATGCACCAAGTGATGTTTATCCAAACTTACTTAAACTTGTAGAAAACAAAGATTACTTTGTCATTACGACAAATGTTGATCATCAGTTTCAAAGAGCACACTTTGATAAGAAGAGACTCTTCTATATGCAAGGTGACTATGGTCTCTTTCAAAGTGTTTTGCCAACAATACCCAAAACATACGACAACAAAGAAATAATTGAAAAAATGATGGAAGCACAAGGCTTTGTAAGAAATGAAAAAGGCATATTTGATGTCCCAAAAGACAAGAATTTGCTTATGAAAATTCCCACAAGTCTGATACCAAAATGTCCAGATGATGGTCTGGATATGATTCCTAACTTGCGTGTAGATAATAGCTTTGTCCAGGATCTGGGATGGGAAGAATTTTATGAGCGATATCATGACTTTATGAATCATCACCAAAATAAACATATTCTCTTCTTAGAACTAGGTGTTGGTATGAATACTCCAGTGATTATTAAATATCCTTTCTGGAACTATGTTGAAAAAAATCAAAATGCTTATTATGCCTGCATTAACTTTGGTGAAGCGGGATGTCAAGAAAGTATTATAAATCGTAGCATATTAATAAATGATGATATTGCCAAGGTATTAAGAAGACTTGATAATCAATAGCTCTCCTTTTGGAGAGCTTATTTTAGAAAGCATTTATTTTGACTAAATGTATCTAATTAGATACATTATGTAAGTGAGGAGCGTGAGAGTATGTTGCAGGATTCTTATATTCTTATTTCCATTCATCGTATGGTTAAAGAGCTTGATTATGAAACAACCAAGATTGCTTCAAGTCATGGCTTAACTTTGCCACAGTTTGGTGTATTAGAGGCTCTTTATCATCAGGATGGACTAACAGTGGGAGAAATCAAAGATAAAATATTAAGTAGTAATGGTACAGTTCCTGTTATTATCACAAACTTAGAAAAACAGGGGATGGTTGAAAGAGAAAAAGATCCCCAGGATCAAAGACGTACAATTGTCAAATTATCAGAAAAAGGACGTCAGTTGATTGCAGAAGTTATTCCTGAAAATGAGAAGATGTTTGAAGAGAAGTTTCTAGCTTGGTCATTAGAAGAAAAACAAACACTTATTCGATTATTAAGACAATATCGAGAATATCAAAGAGAGGATTAGAATATGTTAAGAGAAGTAATAAAACAAGTTAAAGGATATCGTACACAGGATGGTGCTGGTGTAAGCTTAGTGAGAGTATTGGGCAATCAGACAGTTGATTTATATGATCCATTTTTAATGTTGGATGCTTTTGATTCAACAGACCCCAATGATTATATAGCTGGCTTCCCCATGCGGGAGTTTGACAGTTGTCTCCATTTTTTCACTAACCAAATCGCTCAAAACGTTGATTATATCAATGCTTTTGAGTTTTTTTATTGTCAAATTTTCGAAATTATATGTAGTAATACGTAGGATTAT
>NZ_VUNM01000048.1 GCF_009695655.1 Sharpea porci | reverse complement strand
TCCTGAAGGTCCATCATCAGTCATGTTGAAATAATGTGCGGTCATCAATCTGGAAAAACAAAAATGCCGTCAAAAAAAGGCTGAAATAATTTGCGGTTTGAATACTGGGAGAATTTGCGGTTCAACATCATAGCTGTCTATCCTGCTGTCGGCTATCACCGGACGTGAGGTATAGCGGGTGATGTAGCCAACAACGCCCTTGATGTTGTCGGTCAGCTTGTCAAAGTCATTGTCATCCATGTCATCCTCGCCAATGTCAGGAAGCTTGTCAGGCGCATGGATGTAGAAACCTTCGGGATAGCTGAGGTAAAGGCGGTTTCTCAGCTTTCTGAATTCGGGATCGGCTGAAAGGGATGGCGATTCGGAAAGAACCTTGAGAAGCTGGTACTGCCATGTCTTTCTGATTTTCCTGAACGGAAAATAAAGTGACTTCATCTTGTCGCTCTTTGTGTCATAGTACTTCTCGCTGCATAGGATATGGATGTGAGGGTTCCACTTGAGGTCGCGCCCGAAGGTGTGGAGGGTGATGATGAATCCTGGGATGCCCCTGTTGCGGTCATCCTTGTAGTCATAAGGCGACTTCCTTTTCTTCACCTTGCGCTTCTTAGCCTTTGTCTTCTTTTTCTTTCCCTGTGATTTCCTGTACTTTGCGCCGTTGGCAATATCGTAGATAGTGTTCCTTCCTGCGATGAACAGGAGGTTGAGCATCTTCCTGTCAGCCAGGAACATGTCTCTCAGCTCCTCAGGAATCGTAAGGACGACATGCCGATGCTTGCAGTCTAGGGCCATGTTAGCCATGTCCTGTGCATCAGCCCTGGCCTTCTTTACGGCACAGGAGGAGCAGAAGCGAGAATGGCATCTGTTGGGGACGATGGTGAAGTTACCGCACCTGGGACACTCGTAGACGGTGTAGCCAAGATCGACGCTTCCACATAGGATGCATTTCTGAATCTGATCGAAGCAGAAATCCCTGATCTTGCGCTTGCCGGAGGGAGTTCTCGTGTTATAAAGCTTAACGATATAGCCGTAGTTGGCTGCAAAGATATATTTGACGCTGTCTTTGCCCTTGGGCGTGTAGCTGGCATTGAAGGGTATGGCTGTGCTGGAAAGATCATCCGGAACATCGCAATTGACCAACCCCATGTAAGATCACCTCTTCAAATATTTTACTACCAGGGATGCCGGATGGAAAGAAAAAGGAGAGGCCATTGAAAATGGGCTCTCCTGAGTGGACATGATTACTTGTAATCATGTCCTTTTTTTATTCATTGCTGCTGATCTCTAGAGATTTCAGTTCTTCTTCCAGCTCTTTCATTCTTGCAATCATGGACTTTGTATAGGCCCCATCAGCAATGACATCAACGATTTTTTTTAAGCTACTTAGTCTCTTTTTCATATTCGTTTTCGAGCTGATCAGGAAGATAATATTCTTTCTTGTTACATAAAGTGTTTGTAAATATACTGGGAAATAAAGTACCGAAATCATTAACGATGTTCCAGGACATGAAGTATAATGATGTCGAGAAATACGAACAGATAAAAGATCATGCTTATATTCAGGAAATGTTTGATTCAGGAAAATGGAAGGATAAGATTAATCCTGAAAATCAAGCACGGCATATGGAATTTATAGCAGCAGAAGGAAAGAGCTATTTCTTTGATGATGTGGGTACAAAGGCGCTTTATGAGAAGTATAAAATGACGGGTAAAATTAGGTACAGTGGAATAAAAGGACAGGGGATGAACTTATTGATATAAGTGAAGACTTGAAACTAGGAAAGGATGCATATAGTGGTAAATATATCAATGGGTTTACTATAAAATATAGCAAAACTGGAGCCCACTTAATTCCTACATATCATGAGGAGGAGTGACAATGAATTTATTGAAATATAATAATAAAAGAGTAAAACTAATCACTAATGATGATGTTATTTATCAAGGCATGGCATATTTCTGTGATGCTGATGATTACGAGACTGAGGAAGATGAACTGACAATCAAAAATCAAATAGATAATAGATACTACGGAGTTGCAAACTCTGAAATTAAATCAATAGAAATTATTGAGCACTCATAGGAGTGCTTTTGTTTTTGCCATGTCATATGGCTATAAAATGGATATTCATGATTGAAAGGGTGGAGAGATGGTAAAGAAGAGATATGGAAATCAGAAGCTTACTCAATAAGCCATTCTAAAATATGTAAAGAAGAGGTCTAAATTCAAGGAAGCAATAGAGCTTTATGAAAAGACAAGACTAAAGGCTTATAAGAGCTAACTATATAAAATTCAAGTAGTTTTTTATGAAATAGTTTGAAAATATAAAACGATTAGATTTTTTAGTTAGTTTTGAATTGATCTTTGAAAATGTGAATATTGGATTAAATTTAGGCATGACGAAAAGAACTTTTAAAATGCGATTTTTAAAAGTTCTGATGCTTTAGCTGCATTGGTCTTATCTTAATAATGCAGGATCAAATGATTGTCCTGTTTCTAGTAAATGATAAATGACTCTAAGCAGCTTTCTAATGCAGTGACCTTGAGCACAACGGTGTCCTTTACCTTGAGAAATCTTTAATAGATAGTATTTCTTGAATACAGGATTATTGTTAATTACAGTCAGTATGATTTGATACAAAGTCTTTCTAAGATATTTAGATCCCTTCTTGGTTATGCCAGTATGTTGGGCGTTGTATTGACTCGATTCATAGTGATATGGTGCTACTCCTGCAAATTTAATGATCTGAGATGGCTTGGAATAATTGCCAATATCTCCTAATTCGGCTAGAATAGAAGTACCAGAGAAATGAGAAATCCCTGGAATGCTTAGGATAGGAGAGTTGTTTGTGATTGAGAACTCTTCTATTTTTTTATCTGTTTCAGCGATTTGCTCTTTAATAAGTGTGATTTGGCTTACTAAGTGTTTGATCTGTATAATTTCAACTTCAGAAGAGATTCCAATAGAATTCTTTGCACATTCTTTTAACTTTTCAGGAGTCAATGAAATGCGCCCGCCTCTGCCTTTGATTTCAAAACATTTACGGATTGTACGAATATCTGTAGAAGCGATAGCTTCAGCACTGCCAAACGTTTTAAGAAGATTCATGTAAACAATGCCATATTTCGAGCTGAACAAAGTGTTGAATTCAGGGAAAACAAGATCAATTGATTTTTGTAGTCGATTACAGTATATATTGAGTTCTTCCTTTAGATTATGGTGATGACGAGTCAATTGTCTTTGTTCGTATAAATCAAAACGGTCAACTTTAGTAATACGATACTGCTTCTTGCGCTCAGAAGTATCTAGAACATCACAAATGGTGATTGTATCTAGTCTGTCATTCTTAGTAATGCCACCTTCCATCTTGCGGGTAAGATCTGTCGTTTTAGGGTTGATCAAGGCAACAGTATATCCGTTGCTAAGAAGAAATTTAAGAAGAGCAACATGGTAATGCCCTGTGTCTTCCATACCTAATAGAATTGATTTTTTAGAATACGGTTTAAGAGAGTTGATCAGAAATTCAAATCCTTCTTTGTTGTTAGAAAAAGAAGAAGGCGTAACATTGAGCTCACCAGTTTCCTTGTCCATAACACAGAAGTGATGACTGTTCTTTCCAACATCGATACCAACTAATTTCATAAATAAACATCCTTTCTTTATAGAAACGTGTGAAAATGGTTATCCACAACACTTAGACCACAAAACCTGGTTCAAAATACGAATTCAAAGACTCATCTAACTAATCACTGTTTTGGAATAAGGTGTGGTAAGAACCTTTTAGAAGTAGTCAAGCTACAGGAAGCGAACATACAAATCCACATTCACATATTCAATTTTACAAATTAACAACACCGCCTTCAACCACGGTTATTAAAGGTTGAAAGAAAGGAGATGTATATTGTAAATGACCAGCTAGATGGGTCAATTACAATATACCAGGCAGTACAATCTGATGGCACCTATCTAAACACCTAAAGGCATTAGAAGCTGTTATTCAAAATAGGGTATTATTATTGGAGAATGAGAAGGATAAGTTATAGCACACTTTAAATAGAGAGGAGTGGGTTTATTTATTTTGATTGCATTTTATGCTAATGCATAGTTTATTGTCTTATAAATAAAAGGCCTGCTATGCAGACCTCATATTAGTTAATTTGTACCCATGGAAGTTTGCTTATGTGTGATAAAGAAGCAATAGAAGTGCAAAAAATTTTGCCGTTCCTATCCGACACTTGGCCATTGTGTCGGATAGGTCGGGCGGTTATTCGGGCAAGTCAATCTTGCCGACAAAGCTGTAATAAATCTCAATGTCCTGCCTGCGGGTGCCGTTCTCATCATAGCTGCACTCATGCACCACAATTTTCTCGATCATTTCCCGCAAGAGAGTGGGGGTCAGTTCTTCAAAGGCAAGGTGCTTGCGGACAATGCCCATAAATTTCTCGGAGTTGACGGTAGCTGCCTGTGACTTGTCCAGTTCGGCTTGCAGGGCGGCGGCTCTCTTTTTCAGCTCCGCTTGCTCGGCTTCGTAGTCAGCCGACAGTTCCATGAAACGCTCATCGCTGATTTTGCCGTTTACATTGTCCTCATACAGCCGCTTGATAATGCGGCTGATTTCAGAAATGCGTTCCTGCGCCTGTTCAAGCTGCTTGATGGCTGCGGCGGTCTTTCGCTTGCCGCCGATCTCGTTCTGCTGGACAAGTAGTTTCACAAACCGGCTCTCATGCTTGGCTGCGTATTCGGTCACTTGCCGGAGATTTGCCAGGACGCCAGCGGTCAACAGATCGGTGCGGATAAAGTGCGCCGTACAGTTGCGGGTGCGCTTCTTGTAGCTGCCGCAGATGTAGCAGTCCTGTTTGCGGTCTTTGTTCTGATACCGCTGCTGATACAGCACATGGCCGCAGTCGGCGCAGAACAAAATCCCGGAGAACAGCCCCACTTCATCGTAGCGGTTCGGGCGTTTGCGCTGTTTGCGTAACTCCTGCACCCGTTCCCATGTTTCCTTGTCGATGATCGGCTCATGGTGGTTCTCGAAAATGGCCTGCTTCTCGACGGGGTTCTCTATGCTGTGCTTGACCTTATAAGAAGGCTTTTCCGTTTTGAAGTTCACCAGACATCCGGTGTACTCTCGGTTTTCGAGGATATGAACGACGGTGTTGGTCGCCCATTTGCACTCATAGCCTGGGTGATAACGGCGGGTGCTGCCTGTCCGCTGATATTCCAGCGCCCCCTTGATGGTGGTGCTGCCTTTATCCAGTATTTCTGCTATCTCCGCGATGGGATAGATAATATAAATCCTGCCTTCGTCGTCCAGCCACTTGTTTTTCTGGGAGAGGGTGGAACGGTCTAACAGCAGCGAATACAGCAGCTTGGCGGTCTGTGAAATCTCCATTTTCAGCAGGAAACGGGGATACGGCAGATAGGCGGGCAGCCGCGTGTCTGCCCTGATATAATCAGCGATAGGATCACCTCCCTGTGTTCGGGTTGATTTTGGCGTATTGTCACGCATTAAAACGCCGTTTCCGGGGGAAAAGGATAAATGTATCGCGTACCCTTTGACACCCACGAAAAAAGCCTTGATTTATGCGGGTTTGAAAGGCTCTAAAGCGTGACATCTCTGCCTTTGTTTCCGCTTTCTCTCGGCGGCTTTGATTTTCTTCATGCGCCCGGCGCAGTCGGGGCAGTATTTTCCCCGGTTGGATTTGGGGACAAAGGCCGCCCCGCAGACGGCACACCGTTTCCGGCTTCCCCGGCACAAGAGGGCTGCGGCCAGCTCCCCGTCAAGGGGCAGGACAGCCACACGGAACCAGTGGCACATGAGGGAAAAGGAAATGCTCTGGACGCACACGCAAGGCTCCCCGTCGTCCAATAGCAGGCAGTTCCCCTCATCGTAGTTACAGCACTCATGTACCAGCCGCCGCGCCCGCCGGTGCTGGCGGTAGTCCATGTGGGGCAGGTTATCGCTCATGGCTCTGCTCCTTTCTGCGGTGCGGCTCGTCCCGGCGCAAAATCTGGTCGATGTTCCGCTTGACGGTCTGCAACTCCTTGAACCGCTGTTTCTGTTCGTGATAGGTGTTATACAGGCCGTCTTTCTCGGAGATAAGCTGCTCGATCTCGGCCTGCAACGCTTTCCGGGCGGGCAGCTTGGTAATGCCATGCGCCTTGAAATACCGGGCTGCTGCGTCGGCTATGATAAAATCGCTCTCATGGGCCTGCCGGTATGCGGCGCGGGCTTTCTCGGATTTCTGAGCCCGCAGCCCGTCGCGGGCGGCCTTGGTCTGGGCGTAGGCCAACACCTGCCGCTGCAACTTCTTTTTCCCTTGCAGCTTCGTTTCCAGTGCTTTCAGTTCGCCGCTGGTCTGGCGCATTTTCTGATAGGCGGTGTCAACGGCGGCTTCTAACTGCTCCGGGGAAGTAAAGCCGTATTGCTGGTAGACGGACAGCGTTTTGGCGGCCTGCTTCAGATTGTGTATCTTCGCCCAGCGTTCATAGCCCCGGCCTTTGCCCTCGGCCATTTTCTGCTCAATGTCCACAAGCCGCTGCACTCCGTCCTGTTTCGGGGCGGCTATCTCGGCTCTGGCAACCTGCAAGCGGTCTTTTATGGTGCGTGGGGGATCGGGGGATCTGGCTGGCGCTTCGGCTGCTCTGGCGGCGTTTTGCTCTAAAACGGCAAAGACAGCGGCGCGGTCAAAATCGTCGCCCAGCTTCCGGGCGGTAATTGGCTTTGTCCTGTCCGGCGTGAGGTAGTGCAAAGGATAAAATAATAATGTAGGAAAAAGACAATATAAAAATGTCGGAAAACCTACATTCTTATTTTGTCCTTTTTGTGTTATTGATATCATTTCTATGGAGGTGATATCAATGGATGAATCACAAAAAGCAAGTCTTCAGGCAGAATTTAGGATAATGGATTACACGAACACAAAACCCAATTATGCTGAGCTGGCAAGAAAGTACAATAAGGATTACAGAACCATTAAGAAGTACCATGAAGGGTACGAGGGAAAACCAAGGACAAGGTCAAAGCCAAGCAGGCTTGACATCTACAGGGAGGTGATTGAGGAAAAACTTAGTATCCCCAGAACAACGAGAAAAGGCGTCTATGAGTTCCTGGTTGACAGATATGGGATTGAGAAAGTTGGCTCCTATTCCAACTTCAAGGCCTACTGCAAGAAGAACAGCCTTTCACCGGCAAAATCAAATACGCCTGGTGGCGGATCGACACGATATGAGACTGAACCAGCCGACATGGCACAGTGCGACTGGTTATGCAAAGATTCTCATAACCAGTCTTATGCAAAGTAAAAAGTTATGAGAAGTTAATTTAAAATCATCCCTTTTATGGGCTTTTTTTATAATTTTGCTTCTCATAACTTTGTGGCTTTTTAAAGTTTGGTTTTCAACCAATCTAATAATTCATCTTTTTCTTCGTTTGAATAATTATCCTCAATTTTCAATTTGCTTGCTGCTTCTAATAGATGTTTTCTTTTAACTTCCGGATTAGCTTTTGAATATATCTCTGTTGTCGTTACTGAGGAATGTCCTAAAATGTCACGTATATAAATAAGGTTTACACCATTCTCTAATAGGTGCATTGCTTTGCTGTGTCTTAGACAATGAGGAGAAATCGTATCAGGATAAATGGTTAGATTTTGCTCCTTTGCTTTTATAAAATGCTTCTGGAGAATATAATTTACACCTTCACGAGTGAGTTTTTCGCCCTTCGAATTAAAAAAAAGATATTCTGAATCTTTTATTTTATAAATAGTTATATACTTTTTTAGTATTTCAATCATTGAATAATCTAATGGAATTATTCTAACCTTTCTTCCTTTACCGTATAAAACTACTGATGCTGGTTTAGTCAATCTCAAATCAGGTAATTTGATATTTATAAGTTCACTAACACGTGCACCACTTTCATACAATGTCAGAATAATTGCTAAATCTCTTAAATCTCTCATATTGTTTTTATCAAATGATTTAAGCATGTCTTGAAATGCTTCTACTGTAAGATAATTCATCGGAACTGATTCTGTTTTCTTTTTATGAATCTCTAATATTGAAGTGCAGATATTCATATACTCTGGGCGATGGTAATTGACATATTTGAATAATGATTTAATCGCAGCCAATCTATTATTTCTGGTAGAAACAGATACATTTTTATTGCTTTCTAACCATTCAAGGTATTCACAAATGATGCCATATGAAAAATCAGTAATTTTAATTTTGTTTGCTTTTATACCTTTGTAGTTCATAAATTCTAAAAGCTGTACAACTGCATCTCGATAAGTTTTAATTGTATTTTCACTGGCATTTTTTTGATTGGTCAGATATCGGATAAAAAAATCACTAACCAATTTAGAAAACTCATTCATCTATATTTCACCGATTCCTTCCAAATAAATATAATGACCTGCATTAATAATTTCCTCATGTCTCTGTAGAGTTAATCTTAAGTAAATCTCTGTGTTTACGATACTTGTATGTCCAAGATAAATACTCAAATATGGCAAGGCACAGTATGGATCTTTTCCTGATTTAATCATTTGATTCAATGCATTACACGCAAAAGTATGGCGTAAAGAATGAACACAAGCGCCTCTTTTGTAACCATTTAATGGACTACTTTTTATCCCGGTCATAGGCAATATTTTATTTCTAAATACTGCGCATATAGTACCAGGGCTTCGTTTCCCACCACGTGGTGACTCAAAAAAATATGTATCACTTTCTTTAGAATATGATTGACTATAATTTGTTAACCAAGTACCAAGTGAAGATTTAAAGGGTACCATTCTAGAAACGTTTCCTTTCCCTGAACGAACGTAAATGATATTGTTTTCTAAATCAATATCATCTACTTTTAAATTTGATACTTCACCAACTCTTAATCCAGTACAGTATAGTAATCTAAATACAGTTTGATAAAAATACTTTGATTGTTCATTATTCTTAAATTTCATATTATCAACTGCTTTGAATATTCTGGTTATCTCATCATCGGAAAAAACATAAGGTATAAAATCTCTAGGCATTTTAACCTGTGCTTCGTAAGAAATATAAATATTTTCATACCCCTGAGATTTCAAAAATTTACAGAATTGTCTAAGAACGCATTCTTTGGAATGTTGAGTCCCTTGAGATAAAGAGGAGTTCGTTTCTAAATATATATCAACCATTTCCTTTGTGATTTTAATTTCACTAAGATTAAAGGAATTAAGAAAATTGTTTAGTGAAACAAGTTCATAGATCCTTTTGCTTTCTAAATTTCTATAATATCCCAAGGATTGCTTATAGGTGATATATTTTTCAAATTCATTTTTAAAAACACCTTCAAAAGTTCTTCTTTTCATAAAGGCACCTCAAGGCTTACCATTCGTAATCCCTCAATATCTATGGATAAATATTTTTCAGTTGTACTGATACTTTCATGTCCAAGAATCCCTTTAATTACTGGTAAAGGAGTATTATTCTTTAGTAGATTTGTGGCTAGACTATGTCTTAAAGAATGCGCTCCAGCCTTTTTGTTTCTTATATTAATGTTTGCCTTGATAAATGCTTTTCTTACAGTGTGAGTAAGAACTGCAGCATCATTAAAAGGAACACTTGTTTGTGTGTTGATAAAAATATATTCACAATCGTCAGATACTCTATGGTTTTTCAAATAATCAAGTAAAAGATATTTTATGTTATCTGAAATTGGCACTTCTATTGGTTGCTTGGTTTTCATTTGTATCTTTTGAATTATGTTTTTATCCCATTTAATTTCACTGAATTTTAAAAAAACGATATCACTAGCTCTTAAACCAGTTTCTGCGGCAATAAGAACCATACATTTATCTCTGATACCACATTCATTAGTTAAATCTATACTATTTATAATTTTACTAATTTCTTCTGGTGAATAATAGGATAGTATTTTGCTTCTCTTATTTGTAAAGATAATCGGATATAATTCATATCCATCATAATCTACTAATCCTAGCTTTTTCATTACATTAAAAAAGTCTCTTATTGTAAACTGAGCAGTACTTCTGGATTGAGAAGCCCAATTTTTAAACTGTACAAAACTATATACATCATTTTTCTGTATGTTTCTGATATCTCCAATTTCATTAGCTATGCAATAATCAAGAAATTGTTTAATGACTTTTAGTTTTGCTTTAATGGTAGCCTCCTTTCATAGTGTAAAATATTTTGTGTAAATTCGATTTGTCGAATTTATTGTGTTCTATAGTAGTTATTTAATAGACAAAAAAGGCATACCCCTTGTAAAATGATTTCTGCAACAAAAACAATCAAAGGAGTATACCCATGAATCATTTTACATCATTGCTTGTCAGAAATCTATTAAATAACGACCAC
>NZ_VUNM01000047.1 GCF_009695655.1 Sharpea porci | reverse complement strand
AAAAAGAATCCCTTTGAGGGATAGCGAGCGTCAAGAGCGGTAGCTTGAACGAAGTGAAAGCAAGCGCCTTTAGACGCGAGCAGGTATTACAGGCTTATAGCCGCAGTTCAAACCACGCCTTTTAGGCTTGGTTTTGATTGCGGTAAAACAACAATTTACTTAAGTAAACATTAAGTAATATATAAGTAAAATGTAATGGAGTCCATAAGAAAATACTGTCTTTTTATTTTAACAAATGATGCTATTATACAGTTGACAAAAGGACGGGAAAAGGGAAATGAAAAAAATCAAAAAGACAAATTCAATGAAAACAGCTGCTCTTATTGCAGCAATGACAATTGCACCAATGGTATCTATTGTACCAGTACATGCAGAAGGTACGACTACTACAACTCCAACAACAAAAACAACAACTACTACTACATTTGATAAGTATGTTCTTATGAAGAAGAATGCGAATGTTCCTAATGCTACATTCAGTTATACAATTGCACCTTTATCAGATGATGAAATGAGTGCTGTTGTTGATACAAATGATACTAATCTTACAATTAGAAAGGGTATTGGAAAGCCAAAAGTTAGTACTACAGAATTCAAAGCTGATCAGACTACATACACTAAAAACGCTACAAGTACAACAAATCAAGGCTCACAGACTTATACATCAACAGAAGAAGATAATGTCGATGGCTTAAATAATGATAATAAGTATGCTAAGACACAGGCTAAAGTTGACTTCACTGGTATCAATTTTGTACAGCCAGGTGTTTATAGATATAAGATAACTGAAAATACTACTTCTGAAAAGGGTATTACAATAGATAGCTCACCACGTTATCTTGATGTCTATGTTGAAAATGTCAATGGTGCTAACCAGATTACTGGCTATGTCTTCCATACAACAAACGCTGCACAGGCAAAAGATGGTACTAAACCTGAAGGCAAAAACAAAGGCTTCACAAATACTTATACAACTTACAATCTTAATATTACAAATAAAGTAACTGGTAACCAGGGTTATACAGATGAAACATTCCATTATAATGTTGTCATTACAAACCTTGATGGTGGTGAAAAGATTGATGTTACTGACAAGGATGGCCACACAATCAAGACTGTAACAGCAGATAAAGATGGTAATGTATCATTTACTACTGATGTCAAAACTGGCGACAAGATTATAATCAATGGACTGAATAATAATGCCCATTATACAATCACACAAACAAGTAATGACTATACAACAACAGCTACAAAAGATGGTTCAAATATTGGTTTAAGTCATGATGGTACATCTCATACATATACAACACCAAATGAAGAATTAACAAATGATGATACAGTAGAATTCACAAATAATCGTAGCGGTGTTCTTCCAACAGGTATCTATCATAACAATAGAGCAGCATTTGCGATTGCCGGTATTGCTGCTATGGGCGGATGTCTTGCTATTGCTGTAAAGAAACATCGTAAGCATCAGGAAGATGCAATGAATGACTAATCAATGAAAACCAAAAGAATTCTTTATAAATGGCTATGGCCATTAGAGAAACTTCTTATTCTTACGCTTGTCATTGCGGTTGTCTTGATTTTCGTATTCAGCTTCCATATTTGTAATGGTTCAGCAATGTATCCTACACTGAATGATGGTGATATGTGCTTGTTTTATCGTCAGGATAAACCTGGCAGAGATGACATTGTATCCTATCATACAGCTGATGGCATTAAGATAGGCCGTGTTGTTGGGATTGCTGGTGATCAAGTGAGTGTTGATCATGGCAAGCTCTACATCAATGGTTATGAACAGGAATCTTTCTATACGGTAGCTGGTGAAGTACAGGAACATGTAGTGAAGAAGGACAGGCTCTTTGTAATCAATGACTATCGCCTTGATCAAAGTGATTCGAGAAAATATGGGGATATTGCTTTGAAGAATGTTGAGGGTGTCTATTTTGCTTCATTGAGAACGGGAGGTCGTTCATGATGCCAAAGAAGAAAGAGAGTTTGTTGGAAAAGCTTCATGAATATGATGGACGTACAAGTGAGCAAAGAATCTATGTTATTGTTAATCATGTTGTGGATTTCTTTATTACAGCAGTGATTGTCATTGCGTTAATTCTTGGTGGTTATTCCATATATATCAGTCAAAGACAGCTTCATAATGCCCAGGCTGGTTATCTTGGCTATACAATGGAGCAATTAGGTGCTGTTGGCTGGATTACCATAGACCATACCGATATCAACTATCCAGTTATGCAAGGAGAAAGCAACACGGACTATCTCAACAAGAACCCCTTAGGTCAGATATCTGTTTCTGGCAGTATCTTTCTTGATTCAGCTTGTGCATCTGATTTTAGTGATCCTTACAATATTATTTATGGACATCATATGGTGCAAGGAAAAATGTTTGGTGCACTGGATGATTTCCAAGATTTCAGTTATCTCAAAAAACATACAACAGGACAACTTAAGACAAGAAATGGTGTGAAATATAAACTTCATATCTTTGCTTGTATAAGTGTCAGTGCCAAGAATACAACAGTATTTGATGTTACAAGAAAAGACAAAGATGCTGTTGAAAAGCTTGCTGAGGAAAAGGCAAAGGGGAAAATATTGGATTTTGATTCATCTGATCGACTTGTTGCTTTATCAACATGTCAGGATGTGGAATCAATGGACCGTACTGTTGTACTAGCAACTATAAGCTAAAGGTGTCATATGACACCTTTTTGGAGGATATTATGCAAAAAATAGGAAAGGCTCTGATCATGCTTGTGATGGGCATGTTGCTTTGTGTTTCGCCTGTCTATGCTTTAACGCAAAAGACAAATGCATCCATCCCAGTCACATGTATAGGCAAGTGTACTTTGACACTTTCAAGTGTTAATGCTGGTGAAGAAAAGCAGATAAAGACGCTTGATAATGAAAAAGGACAATTCACACTCACATTTGAAAAGCCTGGTAATTATGAATACACATTAAGTGATCAGACAGGCAAGAGTTATCAAGTAATCATTGCGGTGACAAATGGCAATGAAGGTACACTTCAAACAAATGTTGTGGCAACACTGGATGGCAAACACAAAGATACAATCAGCTTTGGCAAACAAAAAGAAACCATACCACAACCTATCAAGCCAGTTGAAAATATCAAAAAGCCTACACCACAAAAACACAAAACAAATAAAAAAGGCTTGTTTGTATTAACAGGTGACTCAACGCATATTGCTATATGGGTTGTTACTGTTGTATTAACAGCGCTTATAATCATTATGCTTTTAAGACATAGAAGAAGGGAGGAATAAGCTATGATAAAGAAAATGCTTAATAAAGTATCAGCGTTGTTGTTATCAGTATTGATGATTGCCTCTCTTATGTCATCAGCAACAATAGTTCATGCGGAAGATACAACAAACAAAAGTATTATTCCTACATTTAAAGCTATTTTATCAAGTGGGGCAACACTTAAAGATAATAAGTATGTCTGGGATATTACTGATCATCCTGATACACATAAATTTATTTATCATATCGATTATGAATTATCGAGTACTACAGATATTCCTGCAGGTGGAGTCAAGATTACCATTCCTAAATCGATTCTAAAAGATCGAGATGGTAATCCAGCTGATGCTATTGATGTCTCAGTGCCATCAGAGGAAGAAGCGAAGAGTGCTACAAAAGATGATGAAGTCAACTACACATGGACTTCTAGTAAAGATAAAGATGGAAAAGATGTCATTGTCATCAGCAATATCACAACAAGAAAAGCAGAATCAGGCTTTATTGAAGTCAGCTATTCACCTACCAAATCAGCATTTGATTATAAAGATATGCAAGAAAGCAATCCTTTCCAGGCAACAATTACTGTCAACGGTGAAACAAAACAAACTGATCCAATAAGTGTGGCTATGAATACACAGGTTGGTGATAGTGCTTCAACAACGTTACATGCTCCAACTGATTTCTATAAAGATTGGCAATCTTCTTGGGGTACTCAGCCTAATGGAACACAAGGTATGCATTTCTTAGTATGGGATGCTGAAACGAATATCAATAATTCAACTCAGCCTTATACATTGAAAATAGAAAATACAACAGTATCACCTGATTTAAAGTTTGTAGGCTATTCTCTTAATAATGCGAATGGTCCTTATACAACAACAAATCAAATTGATAACCAAACGAGCAGTAAACGCCATGACTATATCTTGACATACTATGATCCAGCTAAGTATAAAGATAAGGATGCTTACAGCTTTACTGATAGCGTAAAAACTACACTCATCCCTAAGGACACTATTGATAGTAATATCATTAATACATCAAAGGCTACATGGAGTTATGAAGATCCAAAATTTATAGCTTATCCTGCAACAGCAAATGGTTATAAGAGGGGGAATCATACAATCTATGAAAACTTTAAAGATAACAAGATAAGTGATAGTAACGCATTCTCCTATAAAGCCTGTACATATGCTTATGGCGGAACATGGACAGCTAATGATTCTAAGGATCCTACTAGCTATGGAAAAAAGAAGATCACTTATATAGTTGGTGATGATAAGCTTTATCTTAATGACAATATTACATCAAAGAATAGTAGAGATTTCACAATTCCTAAAGATGCTAAGCCATTAGGTAGTGATGACTATCAGATTAAATCTGCAAAGTGGAGTATCTACACACGATATAGACTATTTAATGATGAAACGAAGAAGTTTGAAGAAACTACACATGAATATTTAGATCAGGATATTGTTCATTTTGAAGCAAAGGTGAATGGCGAATATAAAGAAGTAGCCACATATAAACTTGGCACAAAAACACCAACAATATTAGATGATAGTATTGTTGAATCATTGAATGATAAAGAAATTGTGTTTAAAGATAATAATGTAACAGGTATTCGTCTGTCTACATCTAATGCCTACTGGTATGCAGAGCTTAATGTGTCACCAGTTATTCATTTAAAAAATTCTAAAAAAGTTACTGACGCAATTAAGAACGATAAAGAACTTAAGCTTCATAATATTTCAATAAGTACAATCAAATCAAACGATAATAAAACATTATTTGAACAGCAGTGTTATGCTTATGATCGTGCTGTTTCCCCAGAAAAACATTCATCTATTAAAAAAGAAGTAGTATCTACTGGTTCAAATAAAGTTAAAAAGAAATATACTCTTCGTTGGAAGATTTCTCCACGAGAAACACTCACAACCAATTCAGGTACAACTTATATCAAACAAAAATCAGGAACATTCTATGATTTATTACCTAAGGGTATGCATCTTGAAAAAGGTAGTATAGATGTTGTTACTGATCAAGGTTCTTTAGACAAGAATTCCTATAGCTATAAAGTAACACAGGACTATCGCAATAGTGGCAGGGATATGGTTAAGATTACTGTTCCTGTTGCAGCAGAATTCTATGATGTTTATTTGAATTCTGAAATAAGCTGGGATGCAATTAAGGACTATGGTGATGCTGTCATCAATCCTGTTGCCTATGAAACAGGCAATGATGATATTACAGATGGCTTTAATGATGATGGTGGTAAGCTTACTAACTCAAATAAGCAATATATGACTTCTCTTGATTCTAAGTGTAAGACTGAGCGTTTCCTATATGATGAATCAAAACATAACATTGATACTATTACTTCAGCTTTATCAGGCTTAAAGAAACAAGTTAAGTCTGAAAATGATACGGCTTATACAAATAGTACCTATGTAACATCAAATGGCAGTTATTCTTACCGTTTACGTTATGCGAATACAATGAACAATAATTCAAGCAATCTTGTCTTCTTTGATTCCTTAGAAAACTATAAATTAAATGGTAAGGGCTCAGACTGGCATGGTATTGTTAAGAGATTTGACCTAACACAATTAAGACAGAAAGGTGTTAATCCTGTTATCTATGTAAGCACACAAGAAAATCTCTCAATGGAAGATCATCATGATCTTACAGATACAACAATCTGGCAACCATTAACAGACTCCACAGATCTTACACAGGTTCATGCTTTTGCGATCGATTGTCGTAAGATGGCCGATGGTAAAGACTTTGAACTTAATGAAGGTGAATCATTGTCTGCTGTTGTCTACATGCAGGCACCAGATCATGTCAATGAAACAGAAAAAAGTTATGCCAAGGCTTATAACAACATCTATATTCAAAGTAAAATCATCTCTGGTAAAACAGCTGTTGATTATTTCAATCATGAAGATTATACAACAGTAAAGTATCATACTGCTAGTAACCTCACTATTCATAAGCAAAGTACACAAGACGCTAGTGTTTCCGTACCAGGAGCCACTTATACATTAACAGGTACTTCTGATTACAAGACAGAAGTAAATGAAAGTGAAACAACAGGTGAACAAGGCAATGCAAGCTTTGAAGATCTAGAAAAGGGTACATATACACTTAAAGAAACATCTACAACACCTGACTGGCTTGTTGACAAACATGAATATAAAGTTGTTGTCAATGACTCAGGTGAGATTACAATTGATGGACAAGCAGTTAATGGTCAGTATATCGTTAAGGATGTACCTCGTATTCATGGCGACATTAGCTTCATGAAGTATTCAACATTAAGTAATACACCTGCTGCAGGTACAAAGTTCCGCTTAAATGGCACATCGGAATATGGCACTGATGTCATGGAGTATGCAACAGCTGATGATGCAGGTAAAGTCACATTTAGTAATATTGAATATGGCCACTATACATTGGAGGAAGTCAGTGCTGCAAAAGGCTTCATTCCAAATGACAAGGAATATACAGCAACAATCTCTGATGCAGGCAATGGTGGTATTGTTGATGCTGAAATGCTTACGAATGGTATGCCTGTTATACGTAATGAACCATATCATAAAGTACAAATCTCAAAACAGTCTTCTTATGATGGATCACTACTTAAAGGTGCAACATTCAATTTGAGCGGTACATCTGACTATGGTCATCTCTATAGCCAGGATGCGACTTCAGGAAGTGTTGGTATTGCAACGTTTGATCAACTCGAACCAGGTACTTATGTACTCAAAGAAACAAAAGCACCAGATAAATTCTTTATTAATGAAACAAAATATGTTGTCAAAGTTAATAAGGATGACACTTATACTATTGATGGATTAGAAAAGAATGAAAATGGTTATTATCGTATAAATGATAATCCAAATGCCGATGGTCTAATAATTGTCCAGAAAGTCTGGAAGGATAATAAGACAAATGACCAAAGAAAGATACCTACTATTCGTATTTCTACAGATGTAAAACAAACATCTTCATATGCAGTATTTAGAACTGGTGAAAACCGCTCTCCGTTTTCTTATGTTGTAATGAACAAATATCCTAATGAATCTAGGGATTATTATCAAAAAATAATAACAGCTGTTATATTTGACCGTAACCAAGTTCCAAAAGAAGGTGCTGTTAGACTTGACTCGGATTATAATAACCCTGATGCAAGATATAAAATATATGGCTGGTTGACCGATAATGGGGAACTGCATTATTGGACAAATGCTCAAAAAATCTTTTTAACGGATGATACTGTAAATGTATTCTCATATTTACAAAATGCAACTCGGATTGATATGGATCCTATTGATACATCAGCAGTTACAACTATGAAAAATATGTTCCATTGGTGCTTCAAAGTGAAATCATTGGATTTATCTAAATTTGATACTTCTAATGTAACGAATATGGATGGTATGTTCTTCCGTTGTGATGGAGTTAAATCATTAGATTTGTCTCATTTCGATACATCAAAAGTAACAGATATGCGTAATATGGTGAATTGTTACAATATTGAGTCATTGGATTTAACTAATTTCGATACTTCTAATGTAAAAAATATGGGATGTATGTTCCAAACTTGTGAGAAACTTAATTCATTAGATATATCTAGTTTTAACATTCATAAAGTAGAGGATATTGGCGCTATGTTTAGATGGTGTTATTCTCTCAAAAATATTTATGTATCTGATGGCTGGGTTATACCTGAAAAATGTGATGTTGGGAGTATGTTTATTGGGGATACAGAACTATTTAAAAGTAAGCTTACGGTTACGGTTGGGAAAACTGAATATGATAATTACAAAAATAAAGATGGTAGATTTGGTAATAGAAAATATGCAACTTATAAAGAAGGTGGTCTATTAGATTATAAGTATACCCATGACATCCTAGCAACACTCGATAATGTTGTTAAGACTGTTACAAATACTGTGACAAATGCGATTGACACAATTGTAAATGGTGCAAGTAATAATGATACAACACAATCATCTACATATGTTTCTACTGATCCAAAGCAATGTACAATTGAAAAAAATGGGGATACTTGGGTTTATAAATTCCATGTTGTAGATCCTGATGCTAAATATTATGCTACCGAAGACTTTATGAGTGGATATACAAGCTCGTTAAATGGATATTATGCTGAAACAACAAAAGATAAACCTCTAACTATCACAAATACAGCTAAAAATTATTCTTCTCGAGATAAAGATGAAACATCATTCAAAATCATAAAGAATGTTGATGGTAAACAAATTGAAAGCATACCAGTATATGAGAAGTATTCACATACTTCGAATATAGATGATGCAGGTAAGGCAAAAGGCGTTTATAATAATTCTTTAAATGATACGAATGTTGTTACTATTCCAGGTGCTTCAAAGCTACATGTGAAGTTATATTATAGTACTGAAAGTATTTCGTATGACTGGGCATGTGTTTGGGCTGGTAACCATAGTGATTACAAGCCTGATGATCAGTCTTCATTAAGTCAATTAGGAGATGTAACCGGTAAAATAGGTGGTAATCCAATAAATGACTTCGAACATGCTTCAGTTCTAGAAGGCGATATTGATGGAGATGCTGTTACATTTGGCTTTAGAAGTGATTCAGCAGTTGGATACTATGGCTATTATGCAGTTGTAAAAGGATATGATCAAAATAATAACCTTGTACAAGCTGGTGTAAAGAAGGTTGCATCAGATACCAATGTTGTAGATGTTCCTAGTGAATATCAGAATAAATCATATATGTTTAATGTCACACTTTCTAATAATGATACATCTAAGCTTGCTGGTACAAAGATATTTGGTAATACAGTCTTTAAAGACGGTACTGCAAGAGTTGGTATTAAACCTGGGGAAACATTAAATATTAATGGATTACCTGCTGGCACTACTTATAAAGTTGAAGAAGATAAATATGCTGATTTCTATACTGAAAGTAAAAATTCAACTGGTAGTGCAAGTGCAACTTCAGCACCTACAGCAGTCTTCACAAACCACTATCAGAAACCAACAACGAATAAGAAAACTAATGGCTTTACATTAAAAAATACAGTCAAAGGTTATTATCAGAGTGTTGGCAAATATACATATAATGTATCATTTAAGAATCTTACTCCTGATAAGAAATATACACTTGATAATGGTCAAGCATTTACTGCTGATCATAATGGTTATGGTTATGTATCTGTAACTCTTGGTGATAAAGAAACTGTTACGTTCAATAATCTTGATGTTGGTGCTTCTTACAAAGTCACACAACAAGCAGAGAAAGATACAACACCAAGCTACAAGATTACAAATGATGCAACAGTTGGTGATATTGCCCAAAACTCTAATCAGGCTAACAAGAACGAATCTCTTTCAACTGCTTGGGAAAGTGTTGATGAAGGTGAAGATATTACTGTAACTTATATAAACAATGTTGTGAAATATCAGAATCTTGTTTTAAAGAATACTGTAACTGGTAAAGCACCTGATAAGTTCCATTACGTTGTAACATTTACGAATTTACCTGGAACAATTCAGTCTGATGCAGGCAATATTGTTCCTGATGAAGACCGTAAGGTAAGTGTTGATGTTTATCTAGATAATGATGAAACAATCACATTCAAGAATGTACCTGTTACAACAAAATATAAGATTATAGAATATGCGAATGCAGGTATTGCTAGCTACAAGCTCACAAGTGCTGATGAAACAAAAGCTAAATATGCCACAGAAAGTGATCATAAGACAGAAAGTAATCAAGATTTAGCGACAGATATAGAAACTGTTGATGAAGGTGAAGATGTTACCGTAACTTATCTCAATGTCATGCCTGAAGTTGCTCATATCTCTCTTACAAAGAAAGTACAAGGTCTTGAAGTACATCCTAATAAATTCTTCAAGTTCACAATCTCACTCACAAATGCGACTAAGAATCAAAACTACAGTATTGATTTGTCACAAGGTAGTGAAGAACATGATGGCATGAAGAATCCAATCTTTATCAAGACTGATAAAGATGGTAGTGCAAGTGTTGATATCTATTTGAAGCAGAATGATAAGATTGTGATTAACGACTTACCATTAACTGCTAGGTATAGTATTGCTGAAGATGACAATAATCATACGAAAGAGATTACTGTTAATGGTAATAAGGTAGAGAATATTAGTGAAAGAAATGTCGCAAATGAAGACGTTGTCTTTACAAACACATTCAATTACGTTTTACCAACAGGCTTTACAAACAGACATTCAATTGCTATTATCTGTGCAGTTATTATTATCACAACTCTATTACTTCTCATCTTTGCAAGAAAGAGAATAAGACATTAATAAAGGAAGGCTAAGGCCTTCCTTTATTCTTGTAAATATGTTTTTATATATGAAAAAGGTATTATTGTTGCTTCATAAAAAGCAACAACAATACCTTTTTTTATATATTAAGAAATTGGTTTCGTCATTCAAAAAGTTATATACCCACTTACATATGAAGTAAATGGGTATATAACTTAGCCTTCCTCAGTGTCATATTGAGATGTTTTTTCGATATTAGGAT
>NZ_VUNM01000046.1 GCF_009695655.1 Sharpea porci | reverse complement strand
CGTAAAAATATAGATACAAATCCACAGTGCTTATAAATGATATCATCAATGGCCGTAGATGATATCATTCTTAATTCGGCTAGAAAGGAAAAATACTCAATTCTAACCTTAAATTGAGTATACGTGAGAAAAATGAATGAACCAAAAGTCATTGTATTAGATATAGATGGAACACTTTTTGATGATGAAAAGAAAATTCAGCCCAAGACAAAAGAATTCTTAATTAAAGCCCAGGAGAAGGGTAATGTCGTTGTATTAGCGAGCGGTAGACCAGCAAGCGGATTATGGTATATTGCCGAAGAGCTCAAAATGAGTGAACATCATGGCTTATTATGTTGTTTTAATGGCAGTCAGGTTGTTGACTGTACAACAACAGATATTCTCTATAATACACCAGTAGATATTAATAAAGGCCGAGAAGTCTTAAAACACTTACGTAAGTTTGATGTCACACCAATGCTTTATAAAGATGCTTATTTATATGTCGAAAATGCCTATGCACCAAAAGTCGAATACGAGTCAAGACTCTGCAAGATGATGGTTTGTGAAGTCAATGACTTAGCTGCTTTTCTTAACTGGGGCACAAACAAGATCTTAACAGCAGGTGATCCTGCTTACTTAGAGAAACATGCCAAGGAAATGGCTGCCCCATTCAAAGATCAGCTTAATTGCATGTTTACCGCACCATTCTATTTTGAATTTACTGAAAAGGGTATTGATAAAGCGAAAGCTCTTGATGTTGCTTTGAAGAAGCTTGGCTATACAGCCAATGATTGTATTGCTTTTGGTGATGCTGAAAATGATTTATCGATCATTAAATTTGCGAAAACAGGTGTCGCCATGGGTAATGCAACTGATGAAGTCAAGAATGCTGCTGACTATGTTACACAGGATAATAATCATGAAGGTATTTACAATGCCCTCAAGAAATATATGCCTAGCTTATTAAAATAACACACTAAAGACTGTAACATACGTTATGGTCTTTTTAGGTTGAAAATATGATAGAATGCATTATATAAGAAGAAAGAGGTATAATATGGCACATTTAACTTGTAACTTTTTTTCAAAATCACTTATGCGTACAGTCGATATCACGGTGATTCTTCCAACTGATAAGTATGTCGCATCAGATCCCCATTACCAACCACCAAAAACATTTAAAACACTCTATTTATTACATGGTATATTTGGCAGTACAACGGACTGGATAATTGGTACACGTATTGCAGCCTGGGCAGCTGAAAAGAATTTGGCTGTTGTGATGCCAAGTGGTGAAAATAAGTTCTATGTTGATCGTCCTGATAGCTTAGAATATTTTGGAGAGTTTATTGGAAAGGAGCTTGTGGATTTCACAAGAAGAACCTTCCCCCTATCGACAAAAAGAGAGGATACCTTTATTGGTGGCTTGTCCATGGGTGGCTATGGTGCTCTTCGCAATGGTTTAAAATATCATGAGACATTTGGTTCCATTGTTGCTTTATCGAGTGCTTTATTAATTGATGATATTCTTGTATCGACATATGATCATCCTAATCTTCTTGGTAATCGTCATTATTATGAATCTATCTTTGGTGATCTTTCAAAGCTCAAGGGCAGTGATATGGATTATTATGCCCTTATTGATGGTTTGAAGAAAGAAGATATTCCTCATATCTATATGGCATGTGGGGATGATGATAAATTGAGAAAACAAAATGATGCCTTCCATCAATACCTGACAAAGAAAGGTATTCCCCATGAATATCAGACAGGACCTGGGGGACATGATTGGGTCTTCTGGGACACATTTATCTCGAAAGCCCTCGCTTGGTTACCTTTGGATGAGGCTAGTCAGGGTGTTAGCAGTGGACATGTCCATTAAGTCTTTCACAATAAGAAAATCAAAAGTATTCTTCAATATCCTTTATTAAAATAGTCTTGAAAATATTGAAAGTGGAGGATTACTATGATTAAGCTATTTGCATCGGATTTAGATGGAACTTTGTTGGCAAGGACACATCAGTTTGATGAACTTGTTGTTGCGTCGATTGAGAAGATTGTTGCATCAGGCTATGACTTTACGATTGCAACTGGAAGAGATAGCCATATGACAGCACTACATGGATTAGAGAATAAGATCTATCAGATCTGTTTGAATGGAGCTCTTATTAAGAGTCCTCAAGGACATATCTTGAAGCAGGAATTGATTGATGAAGAGGTTTTGAAATTGATCTTGGAAGAGTTTGGTGACTTAAATCTCGAATTCCTTACCCCAACTAAGACCTATACCCAACAATCCATTGAAGCATTCACACAGAAATTAAGAGATAGACCTATGCCTCAAGATACTGATGTAGATGTCGCAAAGATGTTTTTGGAAAATACCTCCAAGCACTTAGTCTTCAATCAAAGCATAGAAGATATCTTAAAACAGGATATCTGCAAGATTAATACATTTCTAGAACCAGGACAGTCTTATCATCGTTTCTATCAGTTCCTTGAACAATATGACAACGTTATTGTCAATGAACCATGTGATGACAATATGATTGAAATCACGAAGAAAGGTGTTAATAAAGGAACAGCTCTTCGTTGGCTTGGACAATATCTTTGTATTCTTGATGAGGAAATAGCAGTCTATGGGGATGGTGGTAATGATATCGCTATGTTGGCAATGTTCACACATTCCTATGCTCCCTCAACAGCCTTAAAAGAAGCCAAGCAGGCTGCCAATACACAACTTGGTCCTTATTATGAATATAGTGTTGCAAGACATATGTTGGAAACAATCGCAAAACAAAGATAGCACTCACCTCATCATGGAGAGTGCTATTTGATTAATATTTTCACAAAAAGACTTTCCCTTGCAATTTACTAGGGCCCGAGTATAATGATTGCGAGGAACCTAGGAAAGTTGGTGAAAGCATGAATGATGAAATGCCAGAACGTGCTCTTTATGGTCATTTACGGAAAATGGGTCATTTTCTTTTTCTTTACACGGGCAGTAAAACAGGACAGCGTCGGGCGTTGATTTTTCTTGATGAAAAGCAGGAAACAAGTCAGCGTGAATTACAGACAAAGCTTGATATTCAGTCTTCTTCGCTTGCGGAAATGCTTGGCAAGATGGAAGCAGAAGGACTCGTGGAAAGAAGAAAGGACGAAGAGGATGCACGTAAGGTTCTTATTCGCCTAAGCGAAAAAGGACATCAGGAAGCAAAACGCCAAAAGGCACAGCTTGATGCCATTACATTACAATTATTCTCAACATTAACTAAAGAAGAAAAAGAGACTTTGCTTTCTCTTTTGCATAAATTAAGTGTTGATTGGGATCAGTTAAAGCATAATCCAGAGTTTTTAAATCAATTGGAAGGAGTCAAGAAAAAATGATTAAAATTCTACTTAACTCATTAAGAGAGTATAAGAAAGATGCAATCAAAACACCAATCATCGTTATTGGTGAAGTCATTATGGAATGTATTATTCCATTTTTCATTGCCAGACTTGTCAATCTCTTGCAGGCTGGTAAAGCTACTCCGCATGTATTATGGACTTATGGTCTTGTATTATTTGCGATGGGCTGTCTTTCGCTCTTCTTTGGCGCATGGGCTGGTATTACTGCAGCTAATGCTTCAGCTGGATTTGCGAAGAATTTAAGAAGAGACATATTCACAAATGTTCAGTCATTCTCTTTTGAGAATATTGATAAATTTAGTGCATCATCACTTGTCACACGTATGACAACGGATATCACAAATGTTCAGATGGCTTTTATGATGATTATCAGAATTGCAGTGAGAGCACCGTTGATGATTATCTTCTCATTTGTGATGGCTTATATGATGGGTGGTTCTTTATCTTTTATTTTCCTATTTACTATTCCTGTTCTTGGTGGTGGTTTATTCTATATTTCAAAGAAGGTTATGCCTTTATTTAAGGCTGTCTTTAATAAGTATGATAAATTGAATGCTTCTGTACAGGAGAATATTAATGGTATTCGTGTTGTAAAGTCATTCGTTCGTGAAGATTATGAAAATAAGAAATTCTTTAATGCGGCTGAAGATGTACGTGGTGATTTCACAAGAGCTGAAAAGATTCTTGCGATTAATGCTCCATTGATGCAGTTCTGCTTATATTTAGTTGTAGTCTTTACATTATCATTTGGTTCATATCGCGTTATTTCTACAGGTGCCTTAGGACTTAATGTTGGCCAGCTTTCTTCCATTCTTACATACTCTTTCCAGATTCTTATTTCCTTGATGATGCTTTCAATGATCTTTGTCATGATTACCATCTCAACTGAATCTGCTGAACGTATTGTGGCTGTATTAAGTGAAAAGAGTACCCTTACTAATCCAGAACATCCTCTTATGGAAGTGAAAAATGGGGATATTGAATTTAAGAATGTTTCCTTCAAGTATTCATCAAAAGCAGATCGTAATGCCTTAGATCATGTCAATCTCTCTATTAAGAGTGGTGAAACTGTAGGTATTATTGGTGGTACGGGTTCAAGTAAGACATCATTAGTCAATTTGATTTCAAGACTTTATGATGCTAGTGAAGGGGAAGTGCTTGTTGGGGATCATAATGTTAAGGATTATGACCTCGTTACCCTAAGAAATCAGGTTTCTGTTGTTTTACAGAAGAATGAATTATTCTCTGGGACAATTTCGGATAACTTACGTTGGGGTAATGAGAGTGCGACAGATGAAGAAATTAAGGAAGCTGCACACTTAGCTTGTGCTGATGAATTTATTGACTTGATGCCTGAAGGTTATAATACTTATATTGAACAAGGTGGTACTAACGTATCAGGTGGACAAAAACAAAGACTATGTATTGCCCGTGCTCTTTTAAAGAGACCAAAGATTCTCATTCTTGATGACTCAACAAGTGCCGTTGATACAAAGACGGATGCTAAGATCAGAAATGGCTTTAAGCGCTTCATCCCTGAAACGACAAAAATCATTATCGCTCAACGTATTTCATCCGTACAGGATGCTGATAAAATCATTGTCATGAGTAAAGGCAGCATTAATGCCATTGGTACACATGAAGAATTACTTAAGACAAATGAAATCTATCAAGAAGTTTATTACTCACAGAATAAGAAAGAAGGTGACAAATAATGGCACAGAAATCAAATCTATCACTCGTTAAAAAGGGGACCTTAAAGCGTTTAATGAAAACACTTTTCGCTTTCTTCCCAGTCCTCTTGCCATTCGTTGTATTCCTTATTCTTCTTAATGCCATCATTTCAGCTATTCCAGCTGTCTTCCAGCAGCGTATTATCGCATTAATTGATCAGGCTCTTAGAAAACATATCAGCTGGTCACAAGCTAGTGGACCAATCTTTAAGAATCTCTCTATTCTTATTATTCTGTATGTCATTTCTCTTGTTGCCGCATTTGTATACCAAAGATTAATGGCGGTTATTACCCAGGGCTCTCTTGCGAAATTCAGAGAACAAGCCTTTAAGCGTATGGAAAGCTTGCCAATACGCTACTTCGATACTCATGCCCATGGTGATATCATGTCCGTTTATACAAATGATATCGATGCATTACGTCAGATGATTTCTCAGTCTTTCCCACAGCTCTTCTCGACATTTGTCGTCCTTGTGACACTAGCTGCTGTCATGATTTATTACTCAATCAATATGTTTATCATGATTATTATTGGTGTCATCTTAATGGCCATTGTCACAAAGATTATTGGTGGTAAATCCACAAAGTATTTCGTGAAGCAGCAGGTCACACTTGGTGAAACTGAAGGTTATATTGAAGAAATGATGAATGGTCAGAAGGTTGTTAAAGTCTTCAACCATGAAAAAGAAGCAATTGCCGACTTTGATAAAGTCAATGAAAACTGGTTTGAAGCAAGCCGTAAAGCGAATATGTATTCCAATATTCTTGGTCCTATTCTTCATAATATGTCCAATATCCTTTATGTCATTGCAGCAATTACTGGTGGTGTCTTATTATTATGGCATGTACCTAATATCTCTATTTCAGGTATGGCTATTTCTATTTCTATCGTTGTTCCTTTCCTTAATATGACAAAGCAGTTTACGGGTTCAATTGGCCAGGTATCACAGCAGATTAATGCCGTAGTTATGGGGCTTGCTGGGGCTGCTCGTATCTTTGAATTGATGGATCAGGAACCAGAAGTCGATGAAGGCTATGTCACTTTAGTAAGAGCTAAAGAAGTCAATGGTGAAATTGTGGAAACTAATGAACGTACAGGTATGTGGGCTTGGAAACATCCTCATCAGGATGGTTCATTAAGCTATACGAAGCTTGCCGGTGACGTTGAGCTAGAAGATGTAGATTTCAGCTATAATCCTAATAAACAGATTCTCTTTGATGTCAATGTCTTTGCGAAACCAGGCCAGAAGGTTGCCTTTGTCGGTGCTACAGGTGCTGGTAAAACAACCATCACAAACCTCATCAACCGTTTCTATGATATCCAGAAAGGTAAGATTCGATATGATGGTATTAATATCGATAAGATTAAGAAGGATGATCTTAGAAGATCATTAGGTATTGTCTTACAGGATACCAACCTCTTTACAGGAACAGTAATGGATAATATCCGTTATGGTTATCTTGATGCAACGGATGAAGAATGTATTGGTGCGGCTAAACTTGTAGGTGCTCATGATTTTATTACCCGTTTACCAGAAGGCTACAATACGCCACTTCGCAACAACGGTTCAAACCTCTCTCAAGGCCAGCGTCAGCTTATTGCGATTGCGAGAGCGGCAGTTGCTGATCCACCAGTTATGATCATGGATGAAGCAACATCATCCATCGATACACGTACTGAAGCCATTGTCCAAAGAGGTATGGATGCTCTCATGCATGGACGTACAGTCTTTGTCATTGCCCATCGACTTTCTACTGTACAAAACAGTGATGTGATTATGGTCTTAGATCATGGTCATATTATTGAACGTGGTAGTCATAATGACTTAATTGCGAAAAAGGGTCAGTACTATCAGTTATATACTGGTGCCTTTGAACTTGAATAACAAATATGCTTATTGCCTTTCCGTTTATAGCGGAAGGGCTTTTTTTGCTTAAAAGGAGATTGTTATGGATAAAAATATTTCCTATGTGAAAAGAAGAGAATACAAAAAAGACTTATAGTATTCATGTAAAGAAAAGAGGGAAGAGAAATGAAGACAGTTTTAAAGTGCTATGGAATTTACAACAACTCAGAATCAAGAAAAATGAAAGCCCACTATACAAGAAAGGATAAGCACAAACAAACATATGGTTTCAGGATAAATGTCGTTAAGGTTGAAAAGCGGTGGCTTGTTGATAATCCGAGAGAGTTGGTGGCAAGTATGTAGAAAGGTTACGGACAATTTTCTTTCCAACATGAAAAGAAAGAAAAACAAAAAAGACTTATAGTAGTCATGTAAAGAAAAGAGGTAAGAATAATGAAGAATTTAGAAAAGTTTAAAACAGGATTTAGTATCGGCGCAAATGAATCTACAAAATTACATTTAAATCCTTCCAAGGGTATGAGAAATGTAATGAATAAAGCAAAGAGAGCAGAGAAAGCAGATAAGATCTTAGAATTTTTGAATAAGTGGATAAAGCATTAGAGGAGGAAGATTATGGATATTGGAAAAATAGTGTTAAAAGGTGGAAAATTATTAAATGGAAAATCTCTTATTTTATATGTTGGTGTGGAATTACTAAGTTTGATGATCAAAAAGTATAAGTGTGAAATGAAATAGAGGAGGAAGTAGAAATGGAAAATATTGATGTCATTGTAGCAGCTATTAAGGTAGGTCTATTTATTGTTAAGAAAGCGAATGTTTTACCAAGTACGTTTATGGATCTTGTGAATGAAGGAGTTGATTTTATCGGGAAGAAGTATGGTGGTTGATATGAAGAACTGGGGCATCAAAGAAGTGTGCATCTTTAGAGGTATTTGTTTGAATGAAATAGTGTTGGAAGAAATACCCTTAAAGATGCATATAAATCCTACTCATGTTGTTATTTATTACATGTTGTGAAACAAAAAGAAAGAAGGAGATATTTATGGAAATGAATAAAAGAAATGTTGTTAAAGAAATAAATCAAGATGAATATAGGAACGATGAAGAAATAAATGCATTAAAGAATAAAGCAGGACATCAGCTCAATGCTTCTGCAAAAATGAATAAAAATGGAAATATTGATCTGACAAAAGTATCGAATTCAAAAAATATTCTTAAAGTAGGAGGTACATTAATGGGATTAGCTTTTGGGCGTTGTTTATGTGGTGGTTTCTTTGCTGGAGTAGGAATGGTTATTGGAGTACCTGTGGGAGCGGGTCTAGGTTATGAAGCTGGTGTATGGTTTGGGACGATTGCAGGGGCGGCATGTGGTGAGAAAGGTGCAACTAAATTATTGGATTATTTTAATTATGAAAGTGAAAGTATTGTGAAAGGAGAAAGTCAATTTAACGTAAAAGCAGAAGCATCGATGCATCGATAAAAATGAAAAGGGCAGGATTCATAAGAATTCTGCCCTCAATGTTTTTTTATTCTTTTGTTTTGTTATGATGCTTAATAATAACATAGTGATAACCACGCTTCTTAGCATCATGTTCAATAACTGCTTTCCAGTCACTCGCCTTCGTATATTCAACAACATATGCTTTCATACCATAGCTTACAACACGATCAAGAAAAGCCTTCTTCTCATCACTGACTTTCTTATCCTGTCCAAGAGTACGTTTCTTTTTATTATACTTTGTATAGACATCTTCTCTTAAGACACCTGTAATGAGGGCTTTGTTTTCTTTATGTTTGATGAAATCATCAATAAATTCATGACCATCTTGAATAATGACTTTCATCTTCTGTTTATGAGCATAGTCTATAAAATGCATCATTGCTTTGTAGATGTTAATATCTTTATGGGCATATTCATAGAGATTGAAGCCACGGATATAAAGACCATCATAGCCATTAGCTTTCATAGTGTTGATTTGATCTGTGATATGTTTTTGCCATGTATCTAAGGTGATATTGGCATAGGTGGTATTCTTGTGAGTGATATTAGTGTTTTGATAGTTTGGATCTTTATTGGCTGTCATGTTGATTTGGCCATAAAGGGTTGTTGTGTGCTTTTTGATTTTTGTCGTTGTGGCTTTTGTAAAGGTTCCCTTTACAATAAGTGTAGTGTAATGTTTGTGAATATTTTCGACCTGTGTTTTGTCCATACCTGTTAATAGGGCAAAGTTTTCCATTTTCTTTTTACTACAGCCAGATAAAACAAGGGCACAGAGTGTTAATGTCAGTAATAATCGTTTCATGTTTTAGTCCTTTCAGCACTTCTACACATAAACCTTAGCACAAATTGAAGAACTTGAAAATAGTCGTGATATGCTTAATTGCCAGAAGGAGCGAGTTAGAGTATAATAACACCAGGTGAATAATATGGAGAAAAAACAAAGTTTAAAAAGTACAATTTGGGAATATGTGAAAGTTGTCTTAGTGACAGTCATCTTAACATACAGTTTACTCTTTTTCGTTCAGGTAAGTCGTGTTGTCGGTCATTCTATGGATCCAACATATCACAATGGTGAAGTTGTTTTAGTCAATAAACGTTTCTATAAGCTTAGTGATGTGAAATATGGGGATGTTGTAGTAGCTGAAGTGAATTTTGGTGATGGTGATGAACAAATCATCAAGAGAGTTATTGGTAAGCCAGGTGATACGATTAGCTGTAAGGATGGTGTGATGTATCGTAATGGCAAGAAGCTTGATGAAAGCTATATAATGGAAGATATGGCTAAGGAAAGCTGGAATTATCATGTGGCTGAGGGAAAGCTCTTTGTGATGGGGGATAATCGTAATAATTCTTCTGATTCAAGAGTTCTTGGTGCTCTTGATTTCCAACAACATATTGTTGGTAAGGTCTTCTTCCATCTTTTCTAGAGTGTAGGTTTACACTCTTTTTTGTTTATATATTACTAATATTTCAAAATATTCGAGTGATATATTGGATATTTAGAAAATAGAAAAAATAAAAGCGCTATCAAAAAATATTCTTTTTGCATTATGTATACTTTGGTATATAATCAGTTTGAATAGGAGGTAGTTGAATGGCTTTCAAATTTGAAATTACAAGAGGTAATGCAATATTAAACTTCTCTGAAGAATTCTGTCAGAGTCGTTGTGAACTGATTGAAAGTGAATCTTTCTTCAGAGTACTACGTAAATTTATTAAGGATAATGCCCGTCGTGAGACAACATTATATACTTACTTACACAAGATTGAATCAGACGATATCGCTTTAGCACACCAGTTAAAAGATATCTTCAGATTATTATTAATCATGGGTCCAAGTGAAATTGGTGGCACACGCCCAGAATTCAAGCCATATTTCAAAGATGGAGATATGGTCGAAGAACTTATCGAACAGCTTTACTTATTCTGGCGTAAATTACAACGTTATGCCTTAGTCTTCAATGATGAAAAACGTGAAGGTTATCAGAATGTTGGTTTTGCGGATGCCCAGGAAGAATTCGAAAAACTTATCTTACGTACATATCGTACAATTAGCTATCAAGCAACACATAAGACAGAAAAAGTCTTACGTCAGATTACAGCCGGTGTGAATGCTGGTTTAGAGATTACAAATTTACGTACATCATTACCATATGAATATAGATGCTTAGATGATATCCCATTTATTGAAAAGGTTGTTATTCATCCACCATTTATTATGTATTCACGTCGTAATAAACGTGATGGAGTATTCCCTGAAGTCAACTATAATCCAATTGAAGACAATAAATTTGATCCTGATGAATGGTTCTGTTATCCTGCTAAAGTAGGTGATCAGCTGGCATTCGTTTATTTCAATATTAAATATATGGCTCAGGGTATTACATTATGTAACCTCTTTGATTTAGCAGATGAATCTGAATATCGTGGACGTAAACCAGATTTAATCTATGTTTATGGTTATGAAGATGGTGAAAAGAATCAGGCATTCTATCAGGATGATAAGAATGATATGATGGTTGCATTACTTTCAGCTAATGATGAATTCGATTACTTCGGCTATATGAAGAAAATGTGTCTGACATTACATAATGTAAGACAGATCAACCATGGCAACCTTCCAATTCATGGGGCAATGGTTGTTATGAAACTTCATGATGGAACAACAAGAAATATTGTTGTCATGGGTGATTCAGGAGCAGGTAAGAGTGAAACAATCGAACAGATTAAAGCTCTTGGTGCAGCTTATATTGAAGATATCAAGACAATCTATGATGATATGGGTGTATTAAGCTATGATGCCGAATCACGTAGAGTCAAGACATCAGGTACAGAAACTGGTGCCTTCGTACGTCTCGATGACTTAGATGCAGGCTATTCATTTAAGGAACTTGACCGTTCTATCTTCATGAACCCAGATAAAAAGAATGCCCGTATCGTTATTCCTATTACTGACTATAAGGATGTTGTCGCAAAGCATGATGTAGACATGTTCTTATATGCGAATAACTATGAAGAAACAGGTGCACCTTTGGAATTCTTCGATAATGAAGAACAGGCACTTAAAGTCTTCAGAGCAGGCCAGCGTATGGCTAAAGGCACAACTACAGAATATGGCTTAGTTGGTTCATATTTCGCTAACCCATTTGGCCCAGTACAGCGTCAAGAACAGACAGACCCTATCTTAAAAGATTACTTCGATAAGATGTTTAAGCAGGGTGTTAAAGTCGGTCAGTTACATACAAGACTTGGTATCAAGGGTAATGAACATAATGGCCCTAAGGATGCAGCACTTGCCATCCTTAAATATATCACTGGTGAAGAAGAACTTAAGAAATTACCAGATGAAGAATAATCTTTTAGAGATTCAGTATAATACTGGATCTCTTTTTTTGCATAGAAAAAGGTATGAAATACATCATACCTTTTTAAAGCATTAATCTTTCTTTGTCTTCTTAGCAGTTACAAATGCCGCACCAGCTGAAACAATCAAGGCCATCATCCATCCTGCCATTTCTGTAGCGTCAGATGTATCAGTAGCTTTGCCAGATGTTTTCTTTGCAGTTGCTTTCTGAGCAGTCTCTGCATCTGTCTGCTTGCTGTCTGAGGCTGATGCTAGTATAAAAGTAGAACAAGTGAAATAGCTGTTTTGCAATAACCAGAGTGGTATAATACCGTGTTAGGTATAGTGCTTGTCTAGGTTAGTCAGGAGAGGAGTTGTTGTTCTATGGAAGACA
>NZ_VUNM01000045.1 GCF_009695655.1 Sharpea porci | reverse complement strand
GTGGTCGTTATTTAATAGATTTCTGACAAGCAATGATGTAAAATGATTCATGGGTATACTCCTTTGATTGTTTTTGTTGCAGAAATCATTTTACAAGGGGTATGCCTTTTTTGTCTATTAAATAACTTTTATAGAACACAATAAATTCGACAAATCGAATTTACACAAAATATTTTACACTATGAGGTACTTTTTCATCAAACATAATGAATCTATAATATTAATTTCAATTTTTATTGGTTATCGAAACTAAATATTAATCATGGAAATCATGAATCTGTATTATTGATTTTTTCGTAATTTGAAATAATAGAAAAAACTCGATTAACAGAAAGATTTACCTTTATGATTCGTAGGTATTTATTTATAATATTAATAATGTAGGAAAGTTGAAAAGTTACTATGAAACAAGTATTTTACAAGAATTTATTAAACTATTGTTTGAGGGTAATGAAAATAAGACTCAGTTTTCTACTAAACTGGAATTAGTCAATATACGTAACAATAATAGAAAGGGAATAATTCATTTCATGGACATATTAATTAAAAAATGTAAATACCGATGTCGTTAATGGGATGATATTGAGGAGATTGTTAAATAGTAAGTTATAAGAGACTCATGAGCTAATACAAAATATAATGAAATGAGGGATTAAAATATGGGAAAACATATCGTAAAGAATTATCCATCTCCACGGTTGATGGAAACAATAGGTGCTACCAATCAAAGTGTACCAGAAGCAATTGGTGAATTAGTTGCAAATTGTTTTGATGCTAGAATTGGGCAAAATAAGATTAATGTTGTTATTGATTTACGTAATGAGGAAATTAAAGTTATTGATAATGGCAAAGGAATGACTCTAGATGTATTAGAAAAAGCTGTTTGTATCGCCGAAGATATGTCTAAACATATTGAACGTGGTGAAGGTGCGAAAGGTCATTTTGGGATGGGTTTCAAAACATCTTGTTCAACACTAGGAAAGTTTTATGAAATTTATACAAAGTCAGAGAATGAAAATCGAGAATATCATGTAGAATTTAATATTGAAGATTACAGCTCAAGACCAACAAATGCTGATGCATGGGATGTTGAAATTGAGGATTCTATACATTTCAAATCTTCTCCTATGGGCGTTGTCTCACATGGTACAGCTTTTGTAATAAAAAAATTAAAAGATAAAAATATCTATTTGGGTGCTGTTCTTGATTATTTGGGGGAAGCTTTTAAAGGCCATCTTGAGACGGGAGATACTATCATATTGATTAAAAATGATGGAACAGAAGTTAAAGCTATTCCTAAAATTTATAAATTCATTGATAATACAAAAATTGATATTAATGAAAAATTCGATGTGGTTGAAGATGATGGATCTAAAACGACATGTGTTATTACAGGATGGATGGCATTAGATAGTACAACCCACAATGATACTAATTATGGCTTTAATATTTATCGCAATAAACAGTTACTTGAAAAATGGAATAAAGATTGGTTTAAAGCGCATTTAATGACTAGTAGAATTATCGGAGAAGTCAATATGGATTTTTTGGAAGCAACTTTCTATAAACAAGGGAAACAACAATCAGTTAAATGGGTATTAGCTTCTAAACATATGGAAGAATATTTAAAAGGAATTGTTAAAGCTTCAAGAGATATAAGTAAAAAAGGTAATATACGTAATCCTATGGAATTGAAAAGGATTATTAAAGGATTAAGTAATGATTATGATTTGGATTTTGATGATAAAAAAATCGATAATCAATTTTCTGAGAATAATAATTCAAAATTAAAGGGTTCAAATGAGATAAAACAAAGTATTAATGACAATATAAAGGGATATGCTAAAGAAAAATCTTTAATATTAGAAGATTATGGTGAAATTGAAATTAGCTATTTAGAAAAAGCAGGTAAAACTGATTTCGCATTTGATTATATCTATAATGATGATTACATTAATGAAGAAAGTAAAAAAGAATTGGAGGTTATAGTAATAAAGAATCATCCATTATGGAATAATAAAATTGATTCAGATATACAAAAAATATTAGTAACTTCTGATGCTATTTATAGACTACTAGTAGAAAAATTAAATTTTGATTCTGCTGAGGCAGTAAGAATAAGAAATGATTGGATAGACCAAAGAACTAAGAAGAAGGGAGATTCTTAATGGATAAAATAGAAGCGCTAGATAATATAAAAAATGTGTGGAATCAAAAAAATATAAGTCTTGCCGAGAAAGTTTATAAAATTTCGAATGATTTTTACTCAGCTAATTTAAATTTGATGTCGACAGCTGCTTATATCAAAGCAACGCCTTCTGAGTTAGATGCATTATTATCGTTGTCTGAATTAGATGATGATATAATCGAAAAGATTTCTACAATCAACCCTCCCAAAACAACGTGGATTATGTTAGCAAATGCAAATTGTGATGAACTTGATGAGGCACTAGCTGCTATGAAATCTAAAAAAAATTCTAAAGTGCTTTATAGCGAGTTAGTTTATAAAAGTATGATTGATATTTCTGGACCAACACCTCAACAAAAAGCTAATAGTTTGACTGCAACTGAAATTAAAAATATTAGGATGAAAGCCGAACAATATAAAATTTTATCTGAAAAAGATATTAAGTTTTTAAAAAGTATTGCATCCCAAAAGGGAAGAGGAAAATCTTTAACTGAAAAACAAATTGCATGGGTTATTTCAATTTTAGAAAGATTAGTTGAAGGAAATGTGTTTACTAGAAATAGCATGGATGATGATCAAGATTTATGTGATAAAGTTCTTGAAATATTAGGTAAATAGTATGGGCTTGTTAGATATAGGTATTAGAGGAAGCTATATAGGAAAGGGTGAAAATATATTAAATGAATTCTTATTACCATCTCTCTGTGTAGCAAAGAAATACGATCGAATAGCTGGCTTTTTTTCTATCGAATCTTTATTAGCTATTGCAAATGGTATTGAATCACTGCATAGAAATAAAGGAACTATGAGACTTATAGTTGGTGTGCATAGTATTCCAAAAGAACTTATTGATGCCTCGATAAAAAGAAAAGAATTAAAAAACGATATTCAAAAAGTTCAAGAAGAGATAGAAAAAGAGATTTCTTCTCTTTCTGATTTATTAGATAAGACAAAAGTTGCAACTTTAGCTTGGATGATTGACGAAGGTTTGCTAACTGTTAAGGCTGCTACTGTTCTAGGAGAGGGTATATTTCATCCTAAAACTATTATTATTAAAGATAATGATGACAATGAAGTTGCTGCAGTAGGTAGTCCAAATGAATCTAGAAATGGTTTGGGCAGTAACTTTGAGCAATTGATGGTGGCAACATCGTGGAATAATCTGGATGCTGTTAATGATCAAAAAGTATTTTTTGATACTTTGTGGAATAATCAGTGTAATGATGTAATTGTACTTGATATCACAAAAGAAACTGCTGCGATGATAAAAAAATCTCTTGGCTCCGAATATAAAAGTCTAAAGAATTTGATAACGACATCTATTGATAATGTATTGGCTTCTATTGCAGAAATGCCATTGAATTTTTTCGTTTCAGGAAATATTCCTTCATTATATATGCATCAAGAACGAGCTGTTATTGATGCTTTATCTCGATGGCCTGTAAGAGTATTGTTCTCTGATGAAGTAGGATTAGGAAAAACCTTTGAAGCAGCAGCTACAATTTCTTTTTTAAATAAATATTGTAATGTTAATCGAATAATTATTTTGACTCCTAAATCTGTTTTGCGTCAATGGCAAGAGGAATTAAGTGAAAATTTTAATATTGATACTTGGTTATTTGACTCTAATAAGAAAGAATACATATCATCGAATAATCAAATTATTTTAATGGGAAACAACAATCCATTGGGATATGGTTCTCCTAATTTGATACTAATGTCATCTCAATATGCGAGAGGAAATAAAAATAATAATGGATTACTAGCTGAGGAAAGTACGATTTTACCAGATTTGTTAGTGGTAGATGAGGCTCATTCAGCTCGAATTAGTGAAGATTTATCAGGTAAACCTAAAAAAACTCAAATGTATAAAATGCTGGAAAAAATTAAGGGAAAAATTCCACATATTATCTTGGCAACTGCAACTCCAATGCAAAAGAATGCTAAAGAATATCATGCAATGCTAAATTTACTAGGGTTGCCGAAGATTTGGCAAAAAGAACAAAGCTTTTTAAATTCTTTAAGATTTATAATGCAGGATTCAATTGAGGATTTATCTGATGCTAATAAAATAGTCTCATTGCTGCATTACACTAATCAAGAAATGAGACCGGATTTGTCTTTATTAACTGATGTCGAAAAATCACTTTTAACAGAACTTGAAGATTTATATGCTCAAAATAATCATTTTGAGAACGCAATGTTCGTAAAAAATGAATGGAATACTTTGAAAAATATCTTCATTAAACTGCATCCAGCACGAATGTTGACCATTAGAAATACTAGAAGATCTTTGTCTGAAATCGGATATAAGTTTCCAAAACGTAATTTAAGAGAAATATCACTATATGAGTCGGATAAAATTAAATTACTATATGCAAATGTATATAGCTATTTAAATAAAGAATGTTTTTCAGTAGAAAGAGAATTACATCCTGATAAAAAATTTAATATATCATTTATCAAAATAAGTTATCAGCAAAGAGTTGCGTCTTCTCTATATTCCTGCAAGATTAGTTTGGAGAGAAGGATGAATAAGATTGAAGCTCTAAAAAATTATTTTGAATTCAATCAATTTGTTAATAATATTGAATATGGAAATGATATTGATGACTTCGATGACTTTGATCAGGATGATTTATTAGATCAAGATTCTAATTCTTTTGATAAATTAATTGATTCAAATATTGATATCAATAATTTAAAAAGAGCTATTAATATTGAGTGTTGTTGTTTGGAATCATTAATTACTCAAATTAATACTGTTTTAAACAATGAAGGGGATCAGAAAATCGAGAAATCAATAGAAAAATCATTGGAAGTTTTAAAAAATGGTGATTCAGTACTACTGTTCACTAGATATACTGATACGGTTGATGCTTTAATTAAACATTTTAACTTAAAAAATAAGAAATTTAGTTATCCATATGCAATTTATACAGGGAATAAATCTACAATTGTTAGTGGAGAAATTTATAAAGAATGTGATAAAACCGAAATAAAAGAAGCTTTATTTTCAAAAAAAATAAGAATTGTATTTTGTTCAGATGCCGCCTCGGAAGGTATAAATCTACAAGCTGCAAGAATATTGATTAATGTAGATGTTCCATGGACGCCAGCTAGATTAGAACAAAGGATAGGACGTATTGCTCGTCTTGGCCAGGTAGCTGATGAAGTTGATATTTACAATGTGTGGTATCCAAATAGTGTTGAAGCTAAAATGTATAGCAGAATCCAAAAGAGATTAATTGGAGCGAACATTGCTATTGGAGAATTTCCTGATGTGGTTGCTGAAAATATAAAACATGCGATACTACAAAATGAAAAAGATGATAGTTTGGAAATGTTAAAAAATATTAGAAATGATATGCAAAAAGATGCTCTTGATAAACTTTGGTCTGATAAAAATGACAAGTCAACTTATAGCGATGAAATTAGAAAAAAATTATTAGAACTAGTTAAAAAAGAATTTGATTTAGTAAATTATGATAAAGAAAATGGAATATATAAGTTTAATGTAGGTGGCAAGGTTTACGAAACAACTATTTTATGTGGTAATAAGAACAGTATAAGTTTAAAATCAAAAGAAGTTTCTAATATAAATAAGAAATTTTATGGATTTAATGTTGTTAAAAATGCAGGTATAGATATATGCTTACAGGATAAAAATACAAAGAAAATCATCAAAACAGAAAGTGTTATTGATGTTTTAATAAATTCCTCCTATGAAAATATTACGTATTATGACAATTATCCTACTATGTTGCCTAATCCTAAAAAGTTAAATTTAGAGTTTTCTTTAGAAAATAAATGTACGAATTCGCCTTTACTATGGGTAAAATACGATGAATTTAATAAACGAAAATAAAAATTGTGTTGCCATAAATATCTTTGGATTAGAAGTTAATAATAATTAAATTTGCTTAAAAAATGATAAGGGAAGTCGAGAAGTATGCTGATATTTATTGACTCCCTTTTTCTCCTGAATTATCCTGTTGTTCATTCCAGACAAAAAGCGCCACTCATGAAAGTGGCATTCACAGACTATTGAATTTAGTTTAAGTTTTATATTTTACAGTCAGAATAATGATATTTGATAGGGAACATCTCTCAGTAAGCACTTTTTGAAGAATCGAAATAAAATCCCGTATTAGGGATTTTAACAGGCCTTACAGGCGGCCTAATTCTTGAATCTAGGCTACTAATGGTCTTAGGAAGTCAAGTAGGTCACCGTCATGAAGAATAAATTACATCAAAACGCTAAAGCTAAGCCTAGAAAGGACTCTCTGGTTGAGCTTTTTATATCAATCAAGTTCTCTGAAGGGTTCGTATGTGACAGATGCGAATGCCATGAGTACTATCTCATAAAGAGAAGTGACATCAAGAACGGGTACATCCTTCAGTGCAAGGAGTGCGGCAAACAGCATACCTTGCTTGGTGGCACTATCTTTGATTACTCCAACCTTACCATTCTTCAGATATTCATTGCGCTCTATCTCTTCTTCACAAGCAACAGGGGGCTGAGTGCCCCTGATCTAGCCAATATCATCGATGTCTCAGTCAAGACTGCCAGAAGATACCTGAGAAAGTTCAGAATCCTGATGGTTCTTTCCGCTGACGGTGACAACGAGTATCCCAGGCACATGAAGCTTCATGTCCTTCCTGGACACAAGGCCAGCCCTGTCAGGAACTTCATGTTCAAGCACGTGGCAATGGACAAGGACAGCAAGGAATCCACTGATAACGATAAATGCTTCATGTGGATGAAGGACTATGTGGATTTTGAGAACTCACGGGTTGACTACAGCGACAGAAATCACAAGATGAAGTGGCTCAATATTATAGCCAGTAACTTCGAGAACAACATCAAGAACATCTATAAGAGCGTATGCAAGAGGGACATGCCACTGCTGCTGGCTGAGCAGGAGTTCAGGTTCAACCACAGATATACCGGAAGACACTTCATAGAGAAGATGGCAAAGTATATCAGGAAGTACGTGCCTATGACCAATCTGGTCATTGGTAACGCCCTTGTCAGATATGAGGCAGATTCGTCCATGCGTAGGGGCTAACTGAGAGAAGTTCCCTATCAAATAATGATAATACAGAAAGAAATATATTGATAGAATCAACGTATATCGCTTTTTCGCATGTCATTTTTGTCTCGTAGTTTTCTAGGAGTTAATCATGGTAATATTGATTTTCACAAAATGGGTGATTTAATTTTCCTCAGTTCAGGTGATGTGATATTTCTTTTCCTTTAACTCCACAGGCTTCTTCAAAATGTTCTTCGTTCGGTATGACGGCCCGAGGATATTTACAACATGGGAATGATTCAGGTGATATTTCTAGAAGGGTACGCTTTGGGACAGTGCCGTGCATCGAGTCATGACATTCATTGGTAGAGAGTGTTTGCATAAGATTCCACAAGATAATAAACTGTCTTGAGGAAATATTAATTATATTCAAATTTATAGACGAATCTATAGTACGGTGAGAATTCATTCACATTGTAACTATCTTCCTCTAGATGAATATGGGGAGTTACTATAAAGATAAAGCGAACAACATAGTCAAAAGCAAAGAAATCAAATAGTCGGGTGCATGGTTATTATACAGAAAAAACGAATCTTAATATTGCTCTAAAAATTGACATACTACTAAATCCTTGAGAGAACTTGATTGATATGAAGAATGTCATCTGTTTATATTCATCAGAAAATCTTTAGATAAAGTCAACTAGAGAGTTTTTTCTAGGCTTTGCATGCTGTTTAATTTGTTCTTCATGATGGTGACATCCTTGACTTCCTAAGACCATTGCAGCCTAGATTCAAGAAAAAGGCCTCCTAGTATTGTTGTTTAAATTCCTTATTTGGGATTATGCTTCAATTATTCAAAAGTACTTACTGATAAATGTTCACTACAAATGTTTAGATATTATCATCACCCATATAAATGATTTTAAAGCTACTTAAAAAGAAGTTTGTTTGATTGATAATTAACAAGATTTCGTATATAAGATAGGTCTAAAAATATGGAATGATATGGAACAATAAAATAATATATTTTATAACTGTTATAAAGACATATAGCTAGCGTCAGCTAGCTTTTATGTTTATACTGATAGCGAGGTGATTTCATGCCAGCAAGCTATACACATCAATGTTTTGGTGATGACTTACTTAGATATATGAATAGTGATCATAAGACACTGATTAAACAATATAAGAATCTTTACAACTTAGGTCTACAGGGACCGGACTTACTGTTTTACTACCATCCTTTAAAAAAGAATCGAGTGCAGGATATCGGTATAAAAATGCATCAACTTCCTGCTAGAGAATTCTTTGAAGAGAGTTTTCAATATGAAGATGATGCAACACTTGTCTATTTGATTGGCTTTGCCTTGCATTACTTATTGGATTCAAGAGCTCATCCGGTAATTAATAAAGTGACACATGATGACTTTGAACACTATGAATTAGAAAGAGACCTGGATATGCGTTTTCTTAGTGATCGACATCCAGCCATCATGTCAACAGCCACAAGCTTTATTGCGGATGAGCAGGCGAGTATAACGATTGGGCGTGTCCTTCATATCACGGACAAAGAAGCCCATAAAGCAATCAAGAGCTTTCGCTTTTACAATAATCTTGTCTATAATGAATATCATGATGTACGCATGATTATTAAAAAACTTACTGCTCTTGCTCATATTCCTTTTACCAATATGTTTGTCGTTGATAAGCCAAGTGAAGAATATGTTGATGATGTGAATGAAGTAAGATATTGGTATATGATTGCTTTAAGGGAAGCAATTGAGATTATTCCTCAGTTTATTGATGCATATTACAATAAAAAGAGTTTGTCTGAACGTTTTGATCATAATTATGAGTGAATGTTGTTATGACAACATTCTTTCTTTTTGCCTTTTGTATAATAAAGTTAGTTGATAAGAACTAAAGGAGATTACTATGAAACAATTAGATTTAAATAAAACTGTGGCTGCTCTTGTGGAAGAGTATCCTGAACTTATTGATATTATGGCGGAAATTGGCTTTAAGGAAATCACAAAGCCTATTTCACTTAAAATGATGGGAAGAGTGATGACGATCCCTAAGGGATGTGGTGTGAAAGGCTATGATCTTAATGATGTCATAAAAAAACTGAATGCTTATGGCTTTGAATGTGTTTATGGCAGTCATGATGATAAAGAAGATGCACCACAAGAAAAACAGGCAATTGTCAAAGATGACAGTACACCTGAAGGCAGGGAACTGCTTTTAAGAGATATGATTGAACGCTTAAATAGAGGAGAAGACTTGGAAAGTGTTCGTGCTGACTTTGTGAAGGCATTTGAGAATGTTTCAGTCAGAGAGATTACGGGTGTCGAACAGCACTTAATTGATGAAGGCATGAGCGTTGAACGTGTCCAGAAGCTCTGTGATATTCATTCAGCCTTATTCCATGGCCGTACAGAACAGGAAGTCATGGCTCAAGAAGATGCCCAGAGAGGTATTAATCTTGACATGGGACATCCCGTAAGTCAGTTAAGACTGGAAAATAGAATTATTGAAAAGAAGATTGAAGATGCTTTAAAGGCTAACAATGAAGGTCATCGTGAAGCTGTTTATAAGGCTATTGTTGAACTGAAGGGCATTAAGCCTCATTATGCGAAAAAAGAAGAACTCATTATGCCTTTACTAGAACGCTATGGCTATCCAGGACCAAGTCAGGTCATGTGGGGCGTTGATGATGAAATCAAGCAGGAATTAAGCCGTTTATCTCGTACAATCAATGAAGAGAAATGGTATGAGCAGGAAAGAAGTAATGTTGAAGGCGTATTAAATCGCATGAAGGAAATGATCTACAAGGAAGAGGAAATACTCTTCCCACTTGCCATGGAAAACTTCACAAAAGAAGACTGGTATCATGTCTATGAAGACTTAGAAGCCATGGGTGCTAGCTTTGTCAATAAGACATTTGCCTGGCAAGAAGCTGAAGACTTCTTAGCTTCACAAAGCGCTTCTTCATTCACAAATGGCATCATTAAAATGCCTACAGGAGAATTATCCATCAACCAGCTCAATATCATGCTTGAAGCCTTACCACAGGATATTACTTATATTGATGCCAATGATCATGTCCTGTATTTCAAAGACAAGATGCATATCTTCCCTAGACCAAAGAGCTGTATTGGTAAGCTTGTTTATGATTGCCATCCTGCTAGAGTCAGACCAATGGTTGAAGCATTATTGGATGACTTCAAGAAGAAAGAACGTGATCATATGGATATCTGGATGAAAGATGTACGGGTAAGATATATGGCTGTCTATGATCAGGGGGAATATGTTGGCTGTGTAGAAATGGTGGAAGACTTTGGTGAAGTCTTTAAGGAAAGAGACTCTAAGTAATCCTATAGAAAATATATTAAACATAGAAATATGTAAGTATAATGTTAAGGAATTGTTAGCGATATGAATGATTCGTGTTAATAATTTGTTAAAGAAAAACTTCTAGAGACTTCTTTTAGGTGTTATAATGATTTTGACTTTTTTAGGGAAAATTTATAATGAAGAGGTTAGAGAAGTATGAGTATTCTCAACATTGTTAATCTTCTTGGGGGACTTGGTTTATTCCTATTTGGTATGAACTATATGAGTGATGGAATCAACCAGGTTGCCGGTAAGAGGATGAAAGATTTATTGGAAAAGCTGACAAGAAATAGGCTGAAAGGATTCTTGCTTGGGGTCTTTGTGACATCCATTATTCAGTCTTCGTCAGCAACAACCGTCATGTTGATGGGCTTTTTAAATGCCGGTATCATGGACTTAGCACAGGCAACAGGGGTTATTCTTGGTGCCCATATTGGTACGACAATTACAGCGGTATTGATTGCCCTGGATGTTTCGGTGATTTCCACAGCCTGTATTTTTATCGGTAGTGTGCTAGTGATATTTGCACGTAAACAGAATAAGATTTATACTGGTGAAATTATTCTTGGCTTTGGCTTATTATTCTTTGGCTTGAAGTATATGTCTGGAGATCAGGCGATGGGTGTGCTTAAGAGCAGTGCTGCTTTTAAAGCCTTTATCACAAGTGCCAATAATCCACTTGTTGGACTTGCTGTTGGGACAATCATGTGTGCCATCCTGCAATCTTCATCAGCATCTATTGGTGTCTTGCAGGTACTTGCTTTGCAGGGCTTAATGCCAATGAAATTTGCGATTTATATGATTATTGGTGTCAATGTCGGAAGTGCAATGCCACTCTTCCTGTCTTCTATTGGCGCTAAGACAAATGCCAAAAGAGCAGCACTTGTCTACTTTATCTTTGATGTCGTTGGTATGTTGATTTTTACACCAATAGCCTTCTTTACACCATATACAAGCTTTATCACGAGCTTATCAAACAATGGTTCCGTTCAGGTAGCCATTGGTCATATTATCTTCAAGGTAGTAACAGCCTTAATATTACTACCATTCGTTAATGTCATCGTGCGCTTTACTACACGTATTATTCCTAATCGTGAACATGCAAGTGACTTACGTTTCCTTTATATCGATCCAAAGCTTGTTGAATACAATGCATCCATGATTGCTTCTATTGAAAAAGAAGTACAACGTATGATTGATTTAGTCAGATGGAACTTCGTGCATTCATGTGAAGCATTCCTGACAAGAGATCTTTCCAACGAGGAAGCCATTCTTCATAACGAAGAAGTCATCAACTGGCTCAACAACAATCTTACTGACTATATCATCATGGTTACTAGCCGTCCGATTGGTAAGATTGAAAGTGCCCGTGTTGGTCGTCTCTTCCACGTCTTGATTGACTTGGAACGTATTGGTGATCATGCCATTAACATTCTCACGCGTACAAAAACATCGATTAATGATGAACTCACTTATTCAGCAAGCTCACTTGATGAATTTAAGGAAATTTATGAGAACGTCATTGTGCTCTTTGATCAGTCCATACAGTCATTTAATCAAGAGAAATCATTTGAAGAATATCAGGCTGGCTTACTCAACTTACGTAACTTCATCCGTGACCTCAACAATAAGGCCCTCGATGATCATATCGTTCGTCTAAGAGCCCATAAATGTCATACGGCAAGTGGTATTGTCTTTACAAAGATTCTTCAGGACTTAGAAAGAACAGGCGATCACTCTTACAATATTTCTAAAGCAGGCACAAATGATGCTGCATTAATCAGTCAGATGTAAACAGGGGCAACCCTGTTTTTTCTTTGTAGTACAAGCGAAGCTTGTATCTAGTCTTTAGACAGTTGAGCGTACGTAGGACGCGAAACAATAAACCACCTGCTATGCAGGTGGATGGCAAGACAGTTATACAAAAACATCACCGTTCCTTC
>NZ_VUNM01000044.1 GCF_009695655.1 Sharpea porci | reverse complement strand
TGATTATATCATATGGTATAATACCAAAAGAATAAAGGCATCGTTGGGCTATTTGAGCCCTATGGAGTACAGGCAAAGTCTGGGACTAATTTGAAATAACATGGTCCAAGAATTTGTCCGCACCCCCCTATGTTCAAAATCGACTAATATGTAGGGAGCAGACAAATTATTTGACAGTTTTATCAAATTACTCCCAGGCTTTGCCGATATTCCATAGAGCCTTATGGCCCAATTATACTTTTATTCTTTTGGTATTGTACCATACGATAAAATCGTTGATATTTGTGTATTCATTTCAATGTTCACTTCAGTAAAATTTCTCCAAAAACATCTCATTCTTCATCCTGTCAAAGAATCCTTCAAATGCTGAATTATCTAGCAATCTGCTTTTTTGATATGCTTTTGGTACATCTATACTTATTCACACTATCTATCCATCCAGGCCACCGATAATGGCAGCCTAGATTGTTATCGTCGATTGTTTTTTCATCTTCTTTTAGCCTAGAATGATAATCATCCAGCATATTATTAACTTAATTTGCATTGGGACTGATACTTACTATCCAGCTTGGTATCAGTCCATAAAAACACTACTATTGATGAAAATATACTTTCCCTTCAGGTATTGAGAATTTTGTGATATTTAAAATCACCTTGTCATTAGGCTTTTCTAAATGAAAATCTCTACCGATAATATTCTCTAATACTTCATCAATTTCTCCTTGATACGAGCTGAATTTACTGAGTTTTCTGACTTTTACTGCCAGATTATTATCTTTCATGATTTGTCTTACGATTTTTTCGGATCCTACGATGTTATCTTCTCTAAGAAGAGCATGAATCCTTCTATAACCGCATCTTTCTTTGTTTTCCTTGAACAATTAGATGATTTTTGACTTTATTAACATATATTTATACGGTAATTGCTTTATCTTGCGTTGATAAAAGTAACTGCTTTTAGATACTCTAAGTTTTGCAAGAAGCTGTGTGCTGAATATTTATTCTTTAGGGCATCGATTATCATTGCCTTCTCTGCATTTTTCAGGCATAACAGGTAAATGTCCTGTTTTTTTAATATTCTATTGTCTGTCTTAAAATATCGTTTTCCAACTTCAAATTTTATATCTTAGCTGCCAGTTCAGCATAATTAGAACCATTATCAGCCGTCTCAATACCGATTAAGGTTTCTCTTGAAAAAGCTTCCTTTTTATTTAATATTACCTCTGCACATCCAGATAAATACAGCTTTCTCCAGGTTTCAATAATCACCTTTGATTTCCTTATTCTACTGATATTAATTTTATACCCCCCATATTTTCAAAGAAGCGTTGAATTATTTCAACTTTTTTTCTAACGATAGGTGGCATCTATGTTCCTGTAAATCTTATAGCTGCATGACTTGCATTTCTTTTCATATTTCGATTCTTGATTCAAATATTCATATTTTTCCTGCTTGGATATCCAAGATTATGTATTCCCATATCAACCAATTCCGTCTCATCATGAAGTTAGAGTACTATCTTTTTCTCTTTCACATTAAATGGCATTTTATTCCGCCCTAGTCATTGCTAGTTCAAGAATATGTCCATATCCCTTTTTGAAAAACAAAACATAACATATCATTAGTTCAATCGTAAAAGCAGATCGTTTGATAATGCCTGTCTTAATTTTTTATTCTTAAATCAAAAAGGAAGAGACTTATTATCGTATTTGCAAAGACTCATAATAAACGTACAGAAGCATCTTAAATATATCTAATCCTGATACTATCATTAACGAAATCACAATAGCTTAGGCTACTGTTCATGAAAAATCTTAGCATAAACTTACACTTGCGATTTCCTCTTTGTTGACTTAAAACCAAATGTTAAGAACTATACCTGTGATATTGTCTTAATTGAATCTATAGGTAAAGTTGATTTTTTATACTTCTACTTAGCCATAGTATATCTAACTTGATTTCCATTAGTGACATCAATTCCTTGAAATATATGTAATAAAACTGAAATAACTAGCTATCCCTGTAGTAAACATAGTAATTAGCATATTCTGAATAGATTGTATTACCATATTGATGGAATCCTTCACTTTCTAATTCTTTCTTTCCACCTTTATCCCACATTACAACAACATTTATAGGATATTCTCTTAATACGTTCATAAACTCTTGAGTATTATCTTTATTTGGATTAAATTGAAAGTTAATATATTTTGTAACATCATCAGTTTTGAATCCATCAAATACAGTATGACTATTTTCAATGTCAGCACTCCATCTACAAATGATAGTTAAGCTTTTTATATTTGGAGCAAAAGCTCTTACTGCACCAGCAACTCTTAAGGGCATTAAATCTACCAATCCATTATAATACATACGTGTATTGATTTTATTCCCATCATAGCTTTCAAAAGGAACAAGTGCATAAACATCTTTATGAGTTTCATCTTCTATTTGTTGTAGACGTTCGCCAAGCTCTTTAACAGCTCTTGGTGTTAAATATGGATTTTTAACATATACCTTTAATTCATTGATAATATAGTATATTGAACCTTCTTTTGCATAAAGCGATCCGAATGCGATACATCCTATCACAATAAACAATACTATATTTCTAATTAAACTTATCTCTTTGTTAAAATTCAAAGAATAAAAATAGAAAAAAATCAAAATAGATGTTACAAGTACAAAAAAGATAAATAGTGAAGCTATCATCCTACCGAATACAAAGGAATATTGACTTGCAAGCTCTATAATATTATTAAAAGGACTTAACCCTGATATTGCAAACAAGGAAAAAACATAGGATACAAAAGAAATATTCTTATATTTTTTTAATACAAGTAATATAAATATCACAATAAAAGGAATAAAAACAATTGATGAAAAATTGTTCACAAAATAATTTATGTTTGAGCTTCGCTCATAATTTAAATTAAATAGTGAAATTTTATTTTCTATCGCTATGCTTAACCCTAGAAGTACTAGTATGAATATAACCAGATATTTTTTATTTTTATTCCAAAGAATTGTTAAAATAAATGAAATAAATGATAATGCAATAATTGGTAAGACAATACCAGACTTGGAGACCAGCGTAAATGAAGTTATTACAAAAAATAATAATCGCTTAATTATTGATAAATCATTATCAAAAAAAATATCAAATAACCAGAAAAATGCCATCATCATTACAACAGCTGAGCCATAATACGTAGCAACATTTACTATCCAACCATCTCTTACATATAATATTTTATTATATGCAAGTGCATTATAATCAAAGAAAGCGATAATAGCTAAAAGACTTACATATTGTAATTTATTCCTCTTTATGGGTTTATCCATCATAAAATTTAATCTTTCTGCCGTAACATATATTGTACATACAAATAAAAAGCGATTTATGAATGAAATAAAACCTCTGAAGAACAATGTAGGCGTCACTCTTGTTATAAAATAATAAACAGACATTTCAAGTTCATGAGTATTCAAATTTCGAACATCGAAGATGCTTATAGGCGAATAAAATCCTGTTTCGTAATTTGCATTAAAAGGATTCTTCATAAATGGTAAAGATGCCATCTTTACTAAATAATAGGAATCATCATTATACCCATTATAAAAGAAGTCATAGTTGTAAAAGACAATGAATGCTCCACAAGCCAATGTGGCAACAATAACAACCCAATAATCTTTTAAATACTGCAATAGAATATTTTTAGTAAGATATTGCTTTCTTTTTATTAGAACATATATACAACTGAAAATAAGTAAAAAATCAATTATTAAAAAAGATAAAAAGTATGTATCCCAAGACAGCTTTAATATTTGAACAATTACACCAGGAATAAACAATAAAAATGTATTAATAACATAAGCTGCTACAATCTTATAAGGAACACTTTTATGAGGAAATAATGTCGTCCCTAGTAAATAAAGGAAATTTAGATATCCAAATAAAAATAATACCCCTTTTAAATAATTAATCATATAAATACCTCATAATCATTACTTAATAAGATGTAATTTTTGTAATATTTCCTGGGTAATTTCAGTTACAAGTGTTTCTTTCATAAGTAGTAGCGTTATGCCATAGACTCCAAAGAAGCACAATGCAGAAATAACTAAAGCCAAGAAGACATGCAGGTTCAGCATTTGCACCCAGACCGATGCCAATGTAGCTAACACAACAGCAAAAATAATCTTATAGTATTTGACTGTCTTAAAGAGATCAGGAACTTGATTCTTAATGCCAAAATATTGTACCAATAGTACAACAAGTTCAGCTACAAGTGTACCAATCGATGCACCAGATGATCCTAACGAAGGAATCAAAATGAAGTTTATTATCAAGTCAGTTAATGCTCCAGCGATTTCTGAATATAATACTATTTTTTCATATCCTAGCGGAACAAGAATTTGTATTCCAGTTATATTTGACAAACCGATAAATAGTACTGTAAACATTATTAACTGCATCGGAACAACTGAAGGTCCAAATGCTTTTCCTGATAAAAAGAAGATACCTTGTTTTGCGAAAATAATAAAATAGATTACAAGTGGTGTTGCAATTAAAAAAACAAAATTTATTGCTTTTTTAGCAAGTATTTCAAATTTCTCATTTTCACCTTTTTCAATATAATATGCAGCCCTAGGTAAAAGAACCGTTCCAAGTGATGTTACAACTGAAACAGTAATGCCTTTAATTTTAACAGCTGCCGTATAGTAACCAACCTCAACGTCATTTTTCATAAAACCCAGCATAATTGTATCGAGGTTAGTATAAACTGTTACTGCTATAGACATTGAAAAGAATATTAGAATTGGTTTAATGTGTTGTTGCAAGTTATAGTGCCCGACAGGCTTAAAGTCCACAAATTTTCTTGCATTTATAAAATTCAAAATAAATGAAGCGTAAGAGGAAACAACTGTTATAACCGCATAAATAAGATAATCACTCTTGCTATGAACAAGCATGAACATAGCAATTAGACCAATCAACTTAAAAACAATCGATCTTATCGTGATATAGGTATATTGTTCTAGTGCTTTATATAACCATTCCATACCAATAGTAGTCAAGACTATTGTAAAACTGATGATCACATAAAGCATTTTTTCATTATGCATTCTTGGAACAAATAGAATCGCTAAGGCTAGCCCAATATAACTGATCATTGTAACTATAATATTGATAAACAACAACTCATGGACTGTTCGTGTCAATTGTTCTCGATTATCTCTTACCTTTGCGCATGCTCTAATACCATAGGTTGGGATGCCTAATTGGGCAAACATAGAGAAATAATTGATAATAGAAATCGCAAAATTAACTTTTCCTATACCTGAAGGCATCAGTACTCTTGATGCATAAGGAAAGGTAATAAGAGGAAAGATAAATTGCGACATTGTCAGAATTGAATTCATAATAAAATTCAATTTTAGAGATTTCTGCTTAGCCATAGTATCTCCTAATTACTCTAAGTATTCGATAGGTGGATTAAATTTCATACCTTTGAAAGTATTCGATAAAATAATCTTTAATCTTTCACCTTTTCGATCATTCTTTCTAAATATCACTCTAAGGCAATGCATAACAACACGTTCAAACTGTCTAAAACGTCCATAAAAACCTTCACGCTTACAAACATAAATTTCATTTCTATATGCATATGGATAACGCCACAAACTTTCTGACATATCTCTAGAAATATCAGAGCCGATATTGCTCTTACATTTATGCGTAACCACGCTATCATTAACGAGATAACCAGGGTATTTCATAGAAATACGTCTAGAATATTCTAAGTCATCTGACCAAATAAAGAATTCTTTTATTGGCAATCCAACTTCTCTAACAACTTCTGTTTTCACGAAGAAAGACACAAACGTTGCCATAACAATCTTGACTAGAGGTGTTTCCCAGTCCTCAACATTCTTTGTGTATGTTTCTTTTACAAGATTCATACGACATAGATTACCATCTGTCCACAACACTTTACTGCTTAAAAAGCCATAATTGCCTTTAAGCTTTTCATCAGCAGCCATAAGTTTTTCTAATGAATCTTCATGAACAATACAATCATCATCCATCAACCACATATAATCACAGCCTAATTTATAAGCTTCTTTCATGCCAAAATTAAACCCGCCAGCTCCTCCAAGATTATCTCCTGTATTCACATAATGTACTCTTGGATTATCTAATAATTCACTTATATATTCCTTTGTTCCATCTGTTGAAGCATTATCAGTAACTAATACTTCAAGCCCAGGATACTTATTATTTAATAGAGCTTCAATTGCTTCCTTAAGAAGAACTTTTCTATTAAAAGTCACTACTACTGCTATTATCTTTTTCATAACTTCCTCCAGTAATTATTTTTACAGTTTTTATTGTACTAGAAATCTCCTTTAAAACAAGAACAAAAAGGGGAGATGATTCATTTATCAACTCCCATTATTTTGTTAATCCAATTCCTTCTTCACACAATGTAATGCAGCAGCTACTGTATCATCCATATCGAAGTACTTATAAAGACCAAGTCTACCACCAAAGATAACCTTGCCTTCATCATCAGCTAACTTCTTATACTGTGCATACAAAGCATTATTCTTGTCATCATTCATCGCATAGTATGGCTCATCACCCTTATGCCATGTTGCTGGATATTCTCTTGTGATCACTGTCTTTGGCTGTGTGCCAAATTCAAAGTGCTTGTGTTCGATAATACGTGTATATGGGATTTCATATTCCTCATAGTTCACTACGGCATTACCCTGGAAGTTTTCTTCATCAAGTACTTCTGTTTCAAATCTTAGTGATCTGTATTCAAGAGTACCTAATTTATAATCATAATACTGATCAATCATACCCGTATAGACAATCTTATCAGCGATATTTTCATATTCTTCTCTATTTTCTAAGAAGTCTGTATTAAGTCTTACTTCAATACCATCAAGCATCTTTTCTACAATCTGTGTATATCCACCAATAGGAATACCCTGATAATCATCGTTGAAATAGTTATTATCATAAGTAAATCTAAATGGTAATCTCTTGATGATAAAGGCTGGTAATTCCGTACATGGTCTACCCCACTGTTTCTGTGTATAACCTTTGACAAAGATTTCATAGATTTCCTTACCACCAAGTGATAAAGCCTGTTCTTCTAGATTCTTTGGATTCTCCACAGCAACCTTCGCTCTTTCAGCTTCAATCTTAGCTTTAGCTTCAGCTGGTGTACGTACTTCAGGCCAAAGCTTAGAGAATGTATTCATGTTGAAAGGCATGTTGTAAACCTGGCCCTTGTAGTAAGCAATAGGGCTATTTGTATATCTGTTGAATTTGGCGAACTGGTTCACGTAGTTCCATACTTCTTCATTAGAAGTATGGAAGATATGTGCACCATATACATGTACATTAATGCCTTCTACTTCCTTTGTATAAATATTACCTGCGAGATGATCTCGCTTATCAATAACTAAGACTTTCTTGCCTCTCTTGTTGGCTTCATGGGCAAAGATTGCTCCAAACAAACCTGCACCAACTACTAAATAATCATACTGTGCCATTTTTTCTTTCTCCTTTTATCAATTTTAATATTTCTTTATTTGAAAGCATAATAATTGAACCTAATAACAATATAAACGGATTCATTTGAATATTCAATAAACGTGGTTCGATAATTGAAATCACAAAAATAACTGCAAATATAAACAGGCTATAATTTCGATTTTCAAGATACTCATGTTTAATCGCCAACATATATAGTAAGATCATAACCAACATGAATACTATTCCAAAAGACAATGCGTATTGTAAATAAGAACAATCTACATAATTATAATCAATCTGATCGAAGGTTCTATAAATACCACTACCTCCAGAGCCTATCCACTCAATCTTTTGTCCAAACATTTTAAGCCCATAATAGCTTAAAGCATTATTTCCTAAAAGTAACCTTTGACTTAGCAATTGATTAAGCTTAGAAAACAAAGATGAATTACCATTATAAAACACTGACGAAATGAAAGAGATAAGAATTGAAAACAGCAATATACCATTAACATAGATTGATTTTGCGATTTTCTTTAATACTCCAGGTCGACATGAAAACAAAAGTCCTAGTCCTGTTGCAAACAATATAATAAGAAAATCTAATCGTGAATCAGACATTTTGAAAAAAATAAAATTAAATATATTGCTTAAAAAGAAGTCTTTAATTCCAAATTGATCTTTTTTTAAATATATATACATGAGTACAATAAAACAATAATGTGATAGGAACTCCGTTGGATAAATATAGCCATAAGAATGACGAATTGTATCTCCCCTCGTTATTATTACATCAGGTAAAAATCCAAAATATCCTCCTAGTACAGTCAATAAAAACACAATGACATTTAGAATAATGATTAAGTGAAGCGTTTCATCAAAATCATATTCACTCGCATTCACGATCAACAGTAACAATATAAGAGGTATCATTTCTTTACTTACAAGCATTGACGTAAACGAAGCTAAGATAAATAACAGAAGCAATATATGTTCCTTAAAAAACACTAATGTTTTCCTAATCATTCCTTTAAGGCTATTATGTAAAACTTTTCTATAAAAAGACTCACAAGCTAAAAAAGCTAACACAAAATAGCATAAATATCGCAATAATTTAAATATTTTCTCAAACTTCCACATTTGAGCAACTACAGTTATTGTTATTAATTGTGTAAAAATTAATAACAATAACGTACTAAGATAAATATACATTCTTCTTCTAATAAACCAATTATATATCTTATTCATTCTAGTTCTTACCTCATTAATACATTCACAATGTATACTATCATAAATCTACTTATCTTCCAACATTATTTACTTGATTCAATTTAGAAGTAAACCAATAACTGTGTTTGAAGAACTAATAACTGTGTTTTATTGACATTAAAAGTGTGAAAGTGTAAATTTTATATGAATGATTTTTTGCCTAAATAATAGGAAGAAAAGAGGAATCTATGAAAATAAATAAATTAATCATTTCTGTTCTTTGTTTTTTGACTTTAACCGGGTGTACAGTTAAAAATGATTCAAGTAAAAAGATATTGCGAATTGCGACAGACAAAACAATTAAAACGCTAGATTCATCAAAAGCAAATGATGATACATCTTATACTGTCATACGTATGTTCACCGAAGGCCTTTATGATTTTAATAGGTCTCATGAAATAAGCAAACGCATAGCGAGTAAACATTCCGTCAGTTCTGATGGTCTAACACATACATTCACAATAAAAAAGAGTGCAAAATGGTCAAATGGTGATGATGTAACAGCTGATGATTTCATATATGCTTGGAAAAGAGCATTATATTTACACACACCAAATTCCTATTACTTCACTTCTGCTGGTATTCATCTTAAAGGAGCAAATGAAATATATCAAGAAAGTCATCCATCAATAGAAAGCTTAAATCAGTTAGCCATAAAGAAGATTACAAGTAAAAAATTCCGTATTACTTTAACAGAAAAAGTAAATGAATTATCTTACCTTTTATCATTCCCAGTTTTTTATCCAATCAATCATAAATTTGCCCAAAGTTGTGGTAGCAATTATGCTACACAGCCCCAATACTTACTATCAAATAGTATGTATGTTTTAAAAAACGTATCTAAAAACAAACTCATCCTAGATCATAATAAAAAATACATCAACAAAGATGCAGGTAATGTTGAAAAAATCTTATTCACTATGAATCAAAGTTCTTCACAATCCATTAATCAATTCAAACAAAATAAAATTGATTACACTCAAATAGACCTTAAGCAAGCAAAATCCTTCAAAAAGAAAGATGTCCTTATTAAGACCGATGAGAATAGTATGGTTTATTTGACACCTAATTTTAATAATACTTATCTAAAAGATAAAAATATAAGAAAAGCGATTTCTCTAGCGATTAATCGTAATCATTTAGTAGAAAATGTCCTCGACGGAAATGCCTATGTTGCAACTGGAATTATTCCTTTGAATTATAACTATAATAAATCTAATCGTCCCATCAGATCCGTCAATGAACATAATTACTCATATTCTATTAAGGAATCTAAAAAGCTCTTAAAAAAATCACTGAAGAAAAACAAAATAACCTTAGAGCTAGTATACAGTAATAATTCTCAAATTGCTCATTATTTAAAGAAATCAATAGATAAAACAAAATTACTAAAAATTAAATTAAAAAAAGTTAATGATATAGATGAATATCTTAAAACACATGACTTTGCACTTGCTTTAACATCATTTAAACCCTCTGTAAACAATAGTGTTGAATTTCTCAATTATCTAAAAGATGGTTTTGGATATAATTATGGGCACTATTATAATAAGCAATTTGATTCTCTTGTTTCATTGCATGATACAGGTTTTGATGAGGATGAAAGATTCTATATTACCATTGCAGCAGAGAATCAAGCTGTAGAAGACATGGCTCTTATTCCTCTAGTACAAACACAAAACTTCTACTTAATGTCAACTAAAATTCAAACAATGGGAGATAATAGTATAGGTCACTACACTACCTTTGTACCTGATAATTTTACTTATACAATAATCAAATAAATCCAAATATAGATATTCAGAGGTCTGCTTAGCAGACCTCTTATCGTATACAAGAAAACTGTGGAATCATATGCATCAAGGTGCATACCGACACCACGATTATTTAAAACGCCAAAATAGCGACACCCTTCACTGTATGTAAGTTGCCGCTATTTTTTTATAACTCAATTTTGTTTCAAGACAAATCCTATCTTTTTTTAAAAGCTTTCACCATATTTCTTATGGAAGAATTTAGCTTTAAGGAAACCTGTGCCTTTTTTCCACATATTAACTTTTTCCATGTAAATAAATGGTACTTCCTCATAGCTATAACCATTCTTCATTAGCCATACATCAAGTAATCTTTCAGATACTCTTCCTGGATATCTTGCATGGAACGATGAATAATTGGCATCTTCGAATCTCTTTGTAAGCTCAAATAATATATCGAATAACCAAGTACAATATTCATCAAATTTATCTTTCTTCATAATAAACATATTAAATGCATGTTGGCTTCTTTCCTGCATATGTTTATCAAAATATGGTTTATATTCAGGATACTTTTCTTCAAGAATCTTTCCTGCTTCATCCAACGGCTCAGGATACATTGTATGTGCATAATGATCATGGATAGTCTCGATATAATACTTTCTTTTCTTTGTGAGTATAATATCTGTTTTATCGAATAGAACGCTTGCTTCTGCTTGCGTAAGTACTTCCTTGAAAGGATCTTTCTCTTGTTGTTTTCCCTTAAAGTGTCTGCGATAGTGTGCTAAGCCGATATACTCAGCATCTAGATTCTTCCAAGCCCAATATAAACCTGTCAATTCACAAAAAGCAGAATTAAGCTGAGAAATATTCTCTCCTTCATTATCTCTCTGATATCCTAAATCTTCTTTACCTTCAGATCCAACCTGTACAGGTACATACATTGGATCAGTAGGCATTTGATATTTCTTATGTGTTGCGACAATAACTTTGATATCTTTCATAATTATCTTGCACCCTCTCCAAAAATAACACCTAAAGCTGTTCTTAAAACAATCTGTAAGTCTAAGAATATACTCTGATGATGTACATAATAAAGCTCCAAATCACAACGTTCTGGATAATCAACATCACTACGTCCATGACTTGCCCAATAACCAGTTAAGCCTGGTTTAGCTGAAAGGAATTCTGTGACACGATCGCCATACCATTCTAGTTCTTCTGGAATAACTGGACGTGGTCCAATAAGTGACATATCACCTTTTAAGACATTAATAAACTGCGGAAATTCATCAAGCGAAGTCTTACGAAGAAACTTACCTGCTGCTGTAACTCGAGGATCATCTTCGAGCTTAGCACTTCTCTCCCACTCAGCTCTCCTCTCCGGATCTTTCGCTAGAATATCCTTTAATACTTCCTCTGCATTAGGAACCATACTTCTAAACTTATAAACATTAAGGTCTCTGCCATATCGTCCTACACGTTTTTGTTTATAGAAGATTGGTGCATGATCTCCATGTGCCAAGTTCATGATTTTTACAACGACTGCAATTGGAAGAATAAACAAGCATCCAATCAGTGAGAAGAAGATATCCATCATTCTCTTTAATACAGCATCGATAGCTCTTGGCTTTCTTCTTGATGCTGAGATAATAAGAATACCATCAAAATCTCTAATAGATGAAGAGAAATTCATCATATGATTATCTTCAGGCATATACTTGACATGGTCGACAAGCTGTGAAGCATCTTCCATAGCAATATCAAATGATCTTTGGTCCATATCAGGTTCAACGATTGATATCTGTTCGATATGTTTCTCTTTAACGATTTTTCGTAAGTTTTGATAATTGAAAACTTCATAATTAAATAATTTATGACTCTTTTCTAAATCAACTACATTATTAAATTGTTGGTCAAACTTACTGCAAGCATTCATATCTACAAAGCCAACAATTCTTGTAATCGCAAATCTATTATTATTCAGCGTACGGCCATAATCCAATGCATCTTTGCCTGTACCAATAACTAATGTATTTCTAACAAGGAATTTTCTAAAGACAATACGTAGTGTTCTTGATAGGAATATGGTAATAAAGTACATGATGATTGCCAAAAATACGAGATATCTTCTCTTATCCTGGAACATAGATGTAGGAAGAATGATTATATATGTAATAAGATAAAAAGCTGTTGCTTTTGAGACATGTTTTATTTCATTCCAAATTAATGCATCTTTGATACTATAATGCCCACACATCAACATATAAATCAAATACAATCCTAAAGATTGTCTTAAAATACCCAAGTTGATATCCAATGCAATGAAAATATAATAATATATAATTGCTTCAAGCAGCGCTAATATTACTGCATATAGTTTTCTTTTCATATTTAAAATCCCTCGCATTACACATTATACACGAAAATAATACTCTTTTGAATATCAATTTCAACTATTCAAAGTGAAACAATCATTGAAACATAATAGGGTAGACAGGAAATAATATCAATACTGAGATTAATTATTATTTCTGTGCCTCCCGTTGCACCGTACGTACGGATCTCGTATACGGCGCTACATTTATATGATAAATTCAAACTAACTTAGAT
>NZ_VUNM01000043.1 GCF_009695655.1 Sharpea porci | reverse complement strand
CATATGAGATGGTGTTTTTTTATGCCTGTATATTGCAGAAATCCTCTATCACTCATGGAATCGAAGATGAAAAAGAGATCTGCTTAGCAGACCTCAAAATATTTAGTTATTTCGGGACATTCCCTTAATAATAAAAGATGGCGTCGACGGAGGGATTCGAACCCGCGACCGCACGCTTAGAAGGCGTGTGCTCTATCCAGCTGAGCTACGTCGACAACTTCAACGGGATTTATGATATCATATCTCCCGTTAATGTCAATAATAAATTACAGTTCTTTGATTTCAGCACTGGTAAGTTGCCCATCATCTAGCGTTACAACGGCATAAGAACGTTTGCTGCCTCCTCTTGGCCATGACGTACTGCCAGGATTGATGAAGGTATATTTGCCCTCACTCTTAATTGAAGGCATATGGGTATGACCGGAGAACATAAGTGTGCAGCCATGTTTCTTTAAATCTTTAATCATATGTTTTTCACGATCAAAATAGCCATAGAATTGCCCATGGGTAACTAGTATTGAAATACCTTCTACCTTTAATTTCGCAAAGCGAGGCAAATCCAAGCCCCAGTCATTATTTCCAGCAACACATATAAAACCTTCCAGTTGCATTTTATGGGTTGCTTCTGAATCACCACAATGAATATACAGATCTGCATCAGGCTCTAGGACACGAATATCACTCAGGATATGCATGTCACCATGATTATCTGACATGATTACAAGTTTCTTCATTTCTTTTCCTCGTTCTGAATATTGTATTCTTCTAATGATTGTTTATTATCATAGAGTTTCTTTGCTAAATTCTTACCAACATAGCGATAGATATGCGCATCATAAGTATGATTTGTGATACTTGCCTTATCATGGTCATAACGAATCACAAAACCATATTTATAGGCATTGGCTTCCAGCCAGGCTGCCTGCTGACTCTGGGCAAAATTGTTATAGCCGAGGTCTAAATGCGTAAAACTGATTGTATGACCTAGCTGGGATTCGTTGTAACCAGGAAGGTTTGTTTCGCTTTCATAAGGCACATAGGCTTTATGAACGACAAGATCTTTGCTTAGTTTGCCCATATCTGTAAGCATTGTACGCAAACTTTCATAAGCATCTTTCTTAAGATACATATCATAATGGCTTCTTTGAATACCTTCAATTAATACAAGATTGGATGGTACATAGGAACCAATAAATTGATTGTCACTTAACGTAAGTGTATTCTTAGAAGGATTATCAACAAGTACTGTGTTTTGATCATCTGCTTTTGTCATAAGAATTTTAAGAGAATCCTGCGAATAATATTTTGTAGCAGTTTGGAAGAATTGTGATATTTCTTTGTCTTTAAATCCCCTGCTCGCAAGTGTTGTATAGTAGCTTTCAAAGTCATCTACATAGCTATTTGTAGTATAGAGTTTTTTTAAAACAATATAATCTTGGCGATGATCGTAATTAAAGTTATTTTTTTCTATATATGCAGATAGAAGTTTGTTGGAAACAAGATATTTTGCAATGTATTCCTGGTTCGAATTAAATTCATCATTGAGTTTTTTGACAAGCTTATTTCCAACAACAACAAGATTACTCCCTTTGTATTCACCATCATTAATCAGAATTTCATAATACTTATAATTGTGAATATCAAAACCAGGATAGGGCATATAATTTACAAGATGGGTAATGGATATCTGGTTTTCAACAAGATATTCCTGATCTTTTTTACTTAAATATTGTTCGATGATTGCTCTATTGTCATTATTGATATCATTAATACGATAGAATTTATCATAGCGTTGATTGACTACATAATAAGAGGCAAGAAAAAGAAGTGTAACCAACAAAAACAGTTGCCAGCCTTTAAAAGCTGCATGCCAATCTTTCATAGGACCACTCCTTTCCTAAGCATTAAGTTTACTGATTATCTTCTTTGCCGTCAAGCGTGTCTTGTTTATGCAAAACAACATAGAGATCAGAAGCAACATTTTTAGGAACAACTTCAGCGAGCTCTTCCATACTTGCTTCACGCATTTTTTTAACGGATTTGAATTTATTAAGCAATTTTCGTTTTCTTGTCTCACCTATGCCGTCTACTTCATCAAGCAATGAAGCAAAAAGGGATTTGCTTCTGACCTGACGATGGAAAGAAATGGCATAACGATGGACTTCGTCCTGCATTCTTGTCAATAAGAAAAAGAGTTGACTCTTTGGATCGATTTCAACCTGTTGCCCATTGCCATCAATAAGCATCGCTGTCGAGTGCTTGTCATCTTTGGCAAGACCGCAAATATGTACATTGACATGAAGGCTTTCAATAACTTCTTTAGCGACTTTAATTTGCCCTAGTCCGCCATCGACAATAATCATATCAGCCATTTTCTGACCTTCTACAAGCTGGCGATAATAGCGTCGATAGATAACTTCCTTCATGCTGGCATAATCATCAGGTCCTTCGACTGTCTTGATCTTGAAACGACGATAGTCCTTTTTACTTGGTTTGCCATCTTTAAAGACAACCATTCCAGCTACTGCATAAGCACCTTGAATGTTGGAGTTATCATAGAGCTCAATATAATGGGGTGTTGGAATTGATAAGAGCCTGCCTAGTTCCTCAATAGCCCCTATTGTCTTTGCTTCATTCTGTTGCTTCAACAAGAATTTCTTTTCAAGCGCTTCTTTAGCATTTTTGATAGCCATATCTACTAATGCTTTCTTCTGCCCGCGCTGAGGCTGGATAATATTGGTTTCAATAATCTGACTGACAAGTTCAATATCCAAGTCACTTGGGACAAGTAATTCCTTAGGTGGCGTATTTTCCTGATAGTATGAGACGAGGAACGTAATCAAATCTTCCTGGTAGTCATCTGAGACAGGTACTAAGTTAAATTCATGGGACAAGAGCTTTCCTGAGCGCATAAAGAATAGTTGTAATGAGATATAACCTTTATCAATATAGTATCCAAGAATATCTCTGTTTTCTTTATTGTTGGAATCAATGGATTGTTTACCTGTGACATATTGAATGGATTGAATCAAATCACGGTATTCAAGAGCCTGTTCAAAATTTAGTGCAGCTGAAGCTTCTTCCATTTTTTTTGTGAGTTCATCAATCTTTTCTTTTGTATGGCCATTCATGAAACTGATGACTTCTTTTCTTATATTTGCTTCTTGCTCTTCTAAGCCTTCGTGAATACATGGACCTAGGCATTGACCTAAGGAATAATAGAGGCAAGGCTTATTAGGAATATGGTTGCATTTTCTAAGTGGGAAAAGCTTATTGAGAAGCTTAAAGGTATTTCTTGCTGCACCGGCATCTGGATAAGGACCAAAATGTTTGGCTTTTTTATCTTTAGCATTTCTTACAATCTTTAAACGAGGATGCTCTTCATCGGTTAACTGGATGTAGGGATAGAATGTCCCATCCATGAACATGATATTATATTCTGGAGCATAATCCTTGATCAAATTGATTTCAAGCAAGAGTGCTTCTTTTTCACTTCCTACTACAATATAATCAAAATCCCAGATATTCTCGACAAGCTTTGTTGTCTTATAGTTATGGGCACCCGTAAAATAAGAAGAAACACGATTCTTTAACTTTCGCGCTTTACCTACATAAATAATTTTTCCTTCTTTATTCTTCATGAGGTAACAGCCAGGTGAAAGCGGAAGTAAAGCAAGTTTCTTCTTGATATATTCAAGATTTTTATTCAAGATCTACAACAGTAGCACCTAATCCACCTTCATTAGGCCCACCATCACGGAATGCTTTGACATTCTTATTTGTTTTCAACATTTTTCTTATTCCATTACGTAAGACACCCGTCCCCATACCATGAACAATACGTACGCTTGGATAGCCTAAAACAATGGCATCATCAATAAATTTATCGACTGTATCCATAGCTTCCTGATAACGCATACCGATGACATTGACTTCATAATGACCGGTTTTCTTCATCTTAGGACGACCACCGGATTTCACTTTCTGCACTTTTGTTTTAGGATGGAGGAAGGTGATTTCTGTGTCTTTAAGCTTAATAGCAAGACCGGATACAAGAACAGTGACCTGGTGATTCTTGAGCACTTCGCTAATATCCCCTTCCCTGTTCATGGAATCAATCTTGACATGATCACCAACGACAAATGTATGGTTCTGAACTTTGACTTTTTGTTTCTTTTCATGTTTTAAATCATCAAGCATATGTTTAGCATTGAGGACTTCATGATCTTTGATATTGTCTTTTTCACGTACTTCCTTAACGATTTCATCAATCATCTTTTTAGCATCATCAAGCAAGGCGTTAGAGGCTTTTTCAGCCTGTGCCAAGGCTGCTTCTCTTTGTCTTTCAATACCAGCCAGCTTCTTTTCATAAGAATTCTTATCGGCTTCAGCTTTCGCTAATGTATTTGTGAGATAGTCTTCTTTTTCATTGAGTTCTGCTTCTTTTGTTGCAAGCTTCTTTGCCAGGCGCTCAGTTTCAGTTTCATCTTCTTGTTGATAAGCTAAGGCTCTTTTGATGATTGCTTCATCCATGCCTAAGTTTTCTGCAATTTCAAAAGCATAAGATGAACCAATCGTATCAAGCTTCAGCTTGTATGTTGGTTTCATTGTTTCGATATTAAAGCCAACCGATGCAAGAGCTATATCATCATGAGCTTGCCCATAGTTCTTCAAACTGCCATAGTGCGTTGTGATAATGAGGGTACAGCCCTTTTCAATAAAAGCATCAATCATTGCCTTAGCAAGGGCACTACCTTCCTGAGGATCAGTCCCTGACCCAATTTCATCAATAAGGACAAGGGAATGCTTGCTGGCAAGATGTAAATACTGAATCTGTTTTTTGACATGGGATGAATAGGTTGACAATGATTCAGCAATACTCTGATCATCACCCATATCAACATAAATCTCATCAAAGAAAGGAATGGATGCCTTTGTTGCACTGACCGGTAGGCCTGCTTCAGCCATTAAAGACAGGAGCCCTGCTGTTTTAAGTGTAACGGTTTTACCACCAGTATTACTACCTGTGATCATTAAGACTTTTTGTTTTAAGATGATATCATTCGCTACAACTTTCTCTGGGTCAATAAGCGGATGGCGGGCTTGATGCAAACTTAGATTTCCCTTTTGAACAACATCGGGCATAATACCATCAATGAAATTACCATATTCAGCTTTGGCAAAGATAAAATCAAGCACTGTGACAAGCTCAAGGTCATAGCTTAATGATGTAGCGATACGCTTCACGTAACGGCTGAGCGTTTTGAGAATACGGCGTATCTCTTCTTGTTCATCAGCTCTTAAATCATTAAGTTCATTATTCATTGTAACAACACGCTCAGGTTCAATATAGAATGTTTGTCCTGACGCACTTGTGGCATGAACAAGACCTTTGAATTCAGAGCGATGATCACTCTTAACAGCTAGAACAAGACGATCATTACGGCTTGTCAGGTTATCAAGAGATAATGCATCACCGCTTGTTTTCAAATAGGATTCCATTGTCTTGCGTATAGAAGATGTCAATGAGCGCATACTTTTTCTAATTTTTAATAAAGCTGCACTCGCATCATCAGCAATGCTGAAATCAGGAAGAATACAACGATCAATTTCACTTTTTAAATGCTCATCACCTTCTAAAGTCGTGACATAGTCCCTAAGGGCAATAATGTCACCTTCATAGCTATTAAAATAGCTCTTAAGATGGGCAACATTATCAAGGACATGATAGATGGCATAGAGCTCTTCGCAAGAAAGAATAGCATCTGTCTTTGCGAGCTTGATTGCATTACTGATATCTTCCATAGCATTAATAGGAAGACGTCCTAAAATACGAGCAATGTCCATTGCTTCTTGAGTACGTTTTATTTCATCGTTAAGTTCATCAAGATCTTGATAGGCGTTAAGATCTAAAATACGCTTTGTCGCTAATGAACTATGCGCATAGAGTGCAACCTGATCAAGAATTTTTGAGAATTCTAGTGGTTTATTATCAATCATTGTTTATCACCTATATTTTCTAATAAAAGTGTTTTATGGGCATCATCATAGGATGTTGCCTGAAGTATTTCTGCTAGGACTTGCTTGCGGCTAGAGGTTAGACTTGGATGAAACTGGAGAATATCTTTTCCAAGTTGTTTTTCTATAATGCTAGCGGCATGCGTCTTAGAAATGAGATGGTACTGGTAGCTATCTGTCAGCATATTGAGCATACCTTCAAGAACTTCTTTGCTGCTGGCATGCTCTCCTTGAGAAAATAAACTTTCATCTTTTATGTCATTTGATAGATTGCTTGTATCGGCTGGAAAACTGTTAACGATCTTTGTCGCAATAACAGCCTGACTTATATAAGTCTTGCCATCCTTGACAAAGGGAATGACGATCATGGTTAAAATGAGGCCAGAAATCAGATAGGCTTCTAGTATTCCAACAAGAGCTCCAAGTAAACGATTAATCAAAGCTGTTAAACGCAATCTTTCACTTAAATGCGTTAGTGCTGGTTTTAATAATAGACCAAGAAGCTTTCTAACAACAAGCAAGATGATGAGAATGATAAAAAAGATGAGAATTTGATTTATATAAGGTCCAATAAAATCATAGACTGGATTATTGTCATTATTATGGAGAGTAATAAGATTGCTGAAGGCGGGTGTCAAATAGAACGAAAGCATGAAAACAAGTAGAGCTGTGGCAATATCATAGAAACGTACAATAAAGCCCTCTTTAATGCCTTTAGCAAACATGAGTAAGAAATAAATTATAATGATAAAATCAATCATAATTGCGATTAATTGAGAATTCATATGCAATCACCCGCAACATTATAGCAAATGAAATTTATACTGTCAAAATGTTCATTCGTGTGATAAAATATAAAAAGAGGTGAATTAAATGGAACCAATAAGCTTTAAGATTACTCAAGCAACGCTTAAAAAAATGAATAAGTTCTATGACAGTCAGATGGTTCCATTTGAAGAGGAACAGTTCTTACTGAAAGCCCAGACTATCGACTGTGATATTGAAGTCAGCAATGAACTTATCGCGACCTTCAGAGGTGAAAATGCCATTCATGAAGCTGTCCATTGGTCTAAGAAGTTAGCAAAGAAAATTGAAAAAGAGAAAGAATCTCATGCACTATGTCTCCATCATCATATCGGAGCTGCTGAAACTGGTTCAAATGATTATATTGGTCCACTATGTGTTGTCGCATGTTATGTGGATGAAGAGAATATTGAATTCATTAAGAACTTGAATATTACTGACGTTGAATCTTTAACGAATCAGGAAATTGTGGATTATGCCAAGCTGTTAAGAGAAAGGGTCATCACTTCCCTGCTTGTCTTAGATAATTCGCATTATAACAAGATGATAGACAATGGCTTAAATCAGGCCAATATTCGTGCTCGCTTAATTAATCAGGCTTTAGTGAATGTTCTTCAGAAAGCTAAGAAGAATGTTGAATTTAAGGTGATTGAGCGTTATATTTCGCCTAAGACATACTTCAACTATTTAAAGAATGAAGTCATTGTTGTTAAAGATTTGATGTTTGAAGAACATGCTGATCAACAATATCTTGCCGTATTAGCTGCTGAAATTATTTCACGATATGCTTATCTCTCTTATTATGCATCAATGACAAAGAGTCTAAAGATTAAGCTTGCTAGAGGATCAGGTAGTAATGTGGATGCTGTTGTTGTCAATATTGCTGAGAAATATGGTGAAAAGATTCTGACTAAAGTTGTTAAGCTTAACTTCACTGATACAAAGAAAGTTAAAGCAATGTTAAAAGAAAGAGGCTAGGATTTCCTAGCCTTTTGTCTTTGATGCAATAACAATGTTTGCTATATTTATGCCAAAATGACGATCAAGAGCATGAATCACTGGACCAGTCATAAATGCTGCAACAATTGTTCCTAGTCCTATTCCCACAAGCCGCTTTAAAACAACAAAAGAGATAATCGTGCTTAGGCATACGAGTGTTAAATCTAATACAAATTTTACCTTTCCAAAAGGTTTATTGAGCACAGTGGCAAAAGCATTCACATAACCATCTCCAGGATTCACAATGAGCTGGACGGAAACCATCAAAAAGGCCCCTATTGCCGTAAAAACAATGGCCACTAGTAGCATGATGATGGCATAAGGAAAAGCAGGATTATTGATTGGAATCAACATATTATAAAAGTCAATGAGAATGCCAAAGAGATAAGATAAAGGCAACTGTAAGATAATGGCTAAGCTAACCTTGCGATAAAGCAGAATCTGAATAAGTACTAAGATACAGTAAATGATCGCTGTGCATGTCCCAAATGTAAGTGGGACAATTTTTGAAAGAACGAAGGATACGGACAGGATGGGTGAAACACCTAGTCCTGTTTTTGCATTTAAGACAAGTCCTAGTGCCAGTATCAAAATACCAGCAATATAAATAATCATTCTTTTGATCATATCTTTGTTCATGACAACACCTCAGCGCTATTTTAACATGTTACAAAAAAATAGGTAATAGTGCTTTATGCATCTTTGGCCAAGATTGCATTATTTGTCAGTATCAAGGAATGTTTCAAGAAAGGCACAAGTAACATAGCTACATAACAGGATGACAGCAAGTAAATTCCCCCGCCATCTTTTCTTAATATATCTCCACATCAATCATCCCTCATTTCCTTTTAAACATATGTTATGAAAAAAGTACAAGTACTCTTTGTTTTCACCAAAAGCCTGACTGCTCCCAAGGGCAAGCCCGTGGGGTTCTGATTGCCAAGGGTAGCTTGTAATCGTACACCATTTTCAGGCTTTGGAGTTACAAGTGTAAATCTGTTTGAATCAGGACTTTTATTACCAAGCAGTCCTACGACCACATGAACGGTAAATTTCTGCCTTTCAGCAAGGAAGTACAGTCAATCTCCCTGATATTAAGCTGTTAAGTTACTTTTATCCCGCTGTTTAAAATTCTAATCTTATTGGCCTTAATCCATGTGATGAGAGCTTTTTCTTTGCTGTAGCATCTTTCAAATTCTGCATTGCATTTGTCTTTGTCTATATCCCCAGTTCTGAAATCGTAGCAGTAAAGCAGAAATGATGAATACCAGTCTCTTTGCACTTCAGTACCATCCAAAAGCTTATACAATCTGTCAGACAGTTTCTTTTTGATGTAATCGTCGGCAGTGTGGTCGTATTGACTTGCCCTGTAATCATTTGGAACCTCTATGTATGTGCCACCCGTGGCCTTGAATTTCCTTTCTACCGCACTCTGGAATCCAGAAGGGCATCTGTTCTTTATGGATTTACCAAAACGCTTTTTCTTATTAATTTTGCCTTTACTGTTGACCGTAGTTTCTTTAGTGCGTTTCATAAGCCTGCTTGCATTTTTAGGTTCAGTCACAAACGTATCTCCAAGACTTCGTAAGTGGTTGGCATCTTCGTTTATTGCAAGCTGCCTGTTGACTGCATTGATACGGCATAATTCAGAGTGTTTAGCTTTCAGCCGCTTATAATGATTAGAGTATTTCCATGTTTTACGGCCTTTCTTAATCGTGCCATCATCATTATAGTTCTGCGGATTTGTAGCCTTTCTCGACCTGTCCATGGCCCTGTAGAGTAGACGCTCCTTTTTCTCGGAAGCTTGAATGCTGTCTCCACGTTCTGAAAGGTTCTTTAATCCGACTTCGGCATCTGAAGTATATGCGACTGTCTGAGTGCCAATGTCAGCCCCTATCATGCCATTGCCATATTTGTGGCGAGGATTGCCATGTTTATCATATTTGGGCTTCGCTTTGCCTTCAATGGTCAAATGGAGATACAGTCTGTATTTGCCTCTGATCAGCTTAGGGACAAAGGTGGCATAGCAAGGTCTGTATGTATCTATGCAATATGCGTCTTCTGCAAATGTATAGGCCGCTTTATCATCTATCATTTCAGAGTTAGCAAGATAAGACAGAACGGCGTCCACTTCATCCTGTTGAAATCTGTCATTGATTTGTATGCCACAGATATTCTTACTAATTCTGAACTGCAGCCTGTTATCCTTGACAGACATAGGAATGCCGCGATTTATCTGTTTTGCTCTGATGCATGGCAAATCTCCGTATTTGGAAAAATGAATTACGCCGCCGTCACCATAAAGACATTTTTCTATCCCGCGCCAGATATCTTCGGCTTTAGTAAGGGCAAAAACGGCATCTATGCCATATTTCTTGCCTATGGGTATCATGGATTTTCTGCAATAATCCCATGTGATATTGTAGGATATCTGCATTTCGCTGAGCTGCTTTGCCAAAGCCTTACGTTTGTTCTTGTCCTCAGTATCCCCATATAATTTAAGCAGTTTGCGGTATCTCTTGGTACGTAGAAGCTGGTCATAATTCTTTCTCATCAGACCGACAAGTTCATTTCCAGCCTTGCGGATTTTATCAGAAAGCGCCACGACTCTTAGCACATCAGAATACGGCATATCGGTTTCAACAGCTAAAATATGCCTGTCGGAAAGTTTATGAAATTTCTTCAGGATTTTCTTATATTCTTCATCATTCATGATCTTTCTGTTCCTCAATATATTTCTTTACCGCAGTCTCGCTTATATGTCCGACTGTTGATATAAAATATCCTCTCAATCATAATACTCCGCAACGGGCGTAAAACTGTTTCAGCTCTGGATACGCCTTAAGCATCTCAATAGCACTGATGCTTTTCAGAGTTCTTGCTATATCACAAGGGGCAACTGTTTGAGGACAATCTACGAACATGTGTATATGGTCTGGCATTACTTCCAACGCCTTGATTTCATATCCGTAGTGTTTGCAGATGTCAGCAAGAATATTTTTCAATGCATCATAAGCCCCGCTTTGCAATATGGAGAACCTGAATTTCGGGCACCAGATTATATGATACTGTGTCAGATACTTGCAATGCGAAGCGCTATGATATTGTTCCTCGCTCATTATTGTTTTCTCCTAACTGATATTTTTCCTGGATCCCCCTACGCATCAGGTCGAGAAATGTGATTGTTTTACCCTCTTCTACAGAATAGATACGTGCAAGGTTTTCAAGCTGCATTTTCCATTCAGCCGGAATAGAAATGTTAATCTGTACATTATTGCTTTTAGATCGTGACATTTGTTTTCTCCTTTGTTGATTTATCTCATACATATATTATATATTCATTCTATGTTAATGTCGAGATAAAGAGAAGCGACTTTCATTCCACACGCAAGCGTGTGGAATGAAAGTCGCAAACTTATAACAAAGAATATTTGTACTTTACATATCGTTACATCTATATTTTTTATAACACATCATCAATCTGCCAGTGATCATCGCATAAGACATAGCCATATTCTAAATTCAGTTTATGAAATAACTGTTTGATCGAATTGCTGTTCATTTCCTGCTTACCACTTTCAATGCGAGAATATGTGACAACTGAACAGATATTTTCACTGATTTCTTCTTGTGTCATATTCCTTTCGATTCTTTTGTTGTATAGATAAGTGTGGAGGGGCATAGAGTTATTTGCGATTTCAAAGCTTAAAGCATCATGATGAAAGTGATACTGATGAAAAAGTGCATCTCTTTTCATACTGAAGTATCTATATAAGAACTGATCTTTCTCGTCCATCATGATTTGTTTCATAATATCCAATTCATAAGAAAAGAGCTTTGCCTTCTCTTCATCAGCATAATACAAATCTGTATATTCCATGCAGTTCTTTATAACATTTGTATTTTGTAATAATCGACCTTCCTTTTTCCAATAGTATAAAAGCATTTTCATTTCATCCGCTCCTAAGGCCATTTCAGGAAGATAGATATGATTAAGCTTAGGTAAGGTGATAGAGAGGGCTTTTTGTAGTATGTTTAAGTCGTTCGTAAGAAAACCCTGAATGAATAGGCGAAACTGGCGTTGAAAATCATTTTCTTTTTCTTCTCGTGATTCTAATGCTTCTAAGGCTTTGTCATAATCTTTGTCGTTGATAAGCTTAAGAATATGTTTTTCCATTCCTGATAGGCATCATCTTTTTGAGAAATGAGAAAGAGAAAGCTTGATGTCGACAATCCTAATCTTTCTAGCAAGCGTACACTCATGTCTTTTGACAATGTTATTTCATTTTTTTCGAACTTGGAATAAGCAGATTGTTTACATATTCCATAAATCAGTTTTTCCTGACTTATATCTCGTCTTTTACGAACTCTATAACATAATTCACCAATATCAATAGTCTTTAAAATATCACTCCCCTTACATATATCATCATAGCATAGTCTATTTCCTTTTCCTTAGAATATTTATCAATGATATGAAAAAGACGTATGAAAATATAGGCTTATCAATCTTATGATTGATTTCATGAAATACATCTTTATAAAAAACACTGTTATGTTTAGAGAATATCAGTCTTTTTATCGGTGATAACTAGAGGATATTAAAAATGATGTACATAATCTTTAGAAAATGTGCATCACTTGATTGAATGTGTAAGTAAAAAGATAAATAACATTTAGTGTTTTAGGATATGTTATTTTGATTAAATGTATGATAAAGAGATTGATAATAGGCATAAGCATCCTGATGTGGAGATAGACCGGATACACTGCCATCCCCTGCTTCAATGATCTTCCATGAGCCATCTTCTAACTCCGCATAATCGATTGTGTAATAAGGACTATGCATCTTGCGATATTTTTCAGCTAAAGATTGAGGAAGTTTATGAGTAGTTGCTGGTTGATTGGAATTTCTGCTGATGCTGATAATGCAACCATTGCCATAAAATACACGAAATTCATTTGTGTCATTATCATAATGCTTTAAATGTAAATATTCCTTCACACATATACCACCTGTTAGAAGATCTCCTCTGTATTGATAGAAGATTTTCATTTTTTCATCAAATGTTTCTTGTGTAATGGATTGATCAAAGTATGAAGGAAAGGCTGGACCTTTTGTAGATTTAACACTATCTTTAATCATGAAGCGTTTAAAGTGCTTTTTGACAAGATCAACATCAACCTTGCCATCTGGAAAATAAAGCATCTTTGCAGTGTCTTCTTCTATATAGGGGTAAACATTTGGGAAGAGATGCATATTTGTATAAGCATCTGGATCAGTTAGTAAATGAATGCCACATGTATTTAATTCATCATAAAGCTGTTTATATTGTTCAGGCTTTAACATCCAGCCACGATAGATGACCTTTTCAGAAATATCTTCTTGTTTGGTGATTTTTAAAGGTTCTCCAGCTACCCAATGATCATAATTAAACAGCAAAATGTTGAATAGGCCAGTCTCTAGTGCCCTATGATATTCTTCTGCCATATCATCATCAATAACACGATAATTCATATAACTGCCAGGAAATAGTATTGTCATTTTATTCATATAAATCATCCCTTTCATGATGAAAAAATAAAAGTCTTACAAATTAATAATTCTTTAAACAAAAAAATCCCCATTTGCACAGTGGACCTATATGATATAGAATAATTATGCATGTAATGCAATTATGCTTTGGCGGGTGACTGTGCAATTGTGATTTTGGCGATCCTCTGTACGGTCATCCACCAAAGC
>NZ_VUNM01000042.1 GCF_009695655.1 Sharpea porci | reverse complement strand
GAAATGCTTCTGCGGGCGATAGTGTATTCGCAAAAGACGCTAAAATATCGAGATGCATGGAAGTAAAACGTTGGAATATCAACGTTTTTTTCTCTTTATATAGGTCCACTGTGCAAATGGGGATTTAATAAATAATTTGAAATGTTTTTCATTCTATGTGAAAAAAATGCGGATATCCGCAAAAATTTCATGAATAATAAGATACAATCATAAATAATCAACTTAATCCCACGGTTTTAACCGTGGGATGCTTTCTAATTATCTTTCTTTAGAATGCAAATATTATTTTCTATTCATTTTCTAACCATTTTGATTAATTTGGTTAGAATAGAGCTGAATAAAATGGTTTTTAAAGAAAGTGAAAATATCGAATTAAAATCAGTTGTTATTGATGATATTAAAAAAGAGATAATCGCATTTGCGAATTGTCAAGGTGGGATATTATATATTGGTGTTGAGAATGATGGGAGTTTTGTTGTTTTGAATAGGAAGAAGAGATTATAAATTTCGCCAAACATCATCAAACATTCACAAGAAAAGATATTCAAAAGACTTTTGGGCTTAGCCAAACGACATGTATACGATTATTAAGCCATTTGGTTAAAAAAGGCAAAATCATCAAAGAAGGACAAAGTCGTAATACTTATTATCAACTTGTCAAATAACTTAAAAGAGACACGATGTGTCTCTTTTAGTGCTTCTTTTTGAATTTTGAGAGAATGTCATTCTTTTCTGCCTGACCACTAGGTATCAGTTTGAGCTGACTGTAGTTACGATAGACCATTAATGCCGTAAATAGACCACAAACAAGAAGTTCCTGTGGTGTGCGTGCGACAAGTGCCATGTAGGCAAAGACAATGACAACAGCTCCTAAGGCAAGATACTTTGTGACAATCACAACAATTAATCCAGCAATTAACGCAATCAAGGCAAGTAATGGGGAATAGAGGAAGATTGTGGTGGCGGTAGTTGTGACACCCTTTCCACCTTTGAAATGATGCCAGATTGGGAAATTATGTCCTAATGTAGCTCCTAATCCAGCATAAAGAATACCCATTCTTCCTACATCAAAGCACTTGATGGCGATGATAATCGCCATCACTGTTTTAAGAATATCACCACATAATACAAGAATACCTGGAATAATACCGATGTGTGCGGTTATATTAGCCATTCCTGGATTATGTGATGTACCTAGTTCAAAGGCACTCTTTTTTGTATAAATACGACTGACAATATCTCCTGTTAAGATATTTCCTAAGCCATAACCAATAATCAATATGAATACTATCTGCATTTCAATCACCACCAGTATTCTACAAAATTATGATGTTTCTATCAATGTTTTTAGCTTTATAAAAGTTGACATTATGTGTATAATAGTCAATGCGCTAAGGAGATGTTTATGAAAGATTTTTGGTATGAATTAAAACATGTAGAAAAAGATACAGGTGCTAGATATGGTATTCTCCATACACCACATGGTGATGTAGAGACACCAATGTTTATGCCTGTAGGTACACAGGCCACTGTTAAAGGTATATGGCCAGAGATGTTGAAAGAGATGCAGTCACAGGTTGTCCTTGCGAATACGTATCATTTATGGTTAAGACCTGGTGATGATGTTGTGAAGCAGGCTGGTGGATTACATAAGTTTATGAATTATGATGGTCCTATTTTGACGGATTCAGGAGGATTCCAAGTGTTTTCTCTTGGTAAGATGAGAAAGATTGAAGAGGAAGGTGTGACTTTTAGAAGTTATATTGATGGTTCTAAGTTATTCTTGTCACCAGAGAAGTCGATTGAGATTCAGGAGAATCTTGGGGCTGATATTATTATGAGTTTTGATGAGTGTGCTCCTTACCCATCAGATTATTACTATATGAAGAATTCTGTTGAACGTACTTTGCGTTGGGCAGAGCGTGGGCTTAAGGCACATAAGCGTGAGGATCAGGCCTTATTCGGTATTGTCCAAGGGGGCGAATTTGCCGACTTAAGAGAGCTTTCAGCGAAGACACTTGCTTCTATGGATTTCCCAGGGTATTCGATTGGTGGTACTTCTGTTGGTGAACCTAAGGATGTTATGTATCAGATGATTGATGATTCAGTTAAATGGTTACCAGAAAATAAGCCACGTTATTTAATGGGTGTTGGTAATCCAATTGATCTTATTGAAGCAGCAATGCGTGGTATTGATATGTATGACTGTGTTCTTCCTACCAGAGTAGCAAGACATGGGGCATTAATGACACATCATGGTCGTATGAATATTAATAATGAAAAGTATAAATATGACTTCACACCTATTGATGATCAATGTGATTGTTATGCATGTAAGAATTATACAAGAGCATATATTAGACATCTTCATAAAGAAGATGAAATCTTTGGTAAGAGTTTGATGTCTATACATAATGTACAGTTCTTACTAGATTTATCTAAGGATATTCGTGAAGCTATTAAGAATGATCGTTTGTTGGAATTTAGAAAAGAATTCTTAGATGCATATGGTCATAATGTATATGAAAGGGCATTTTAGTCATGGAAGAAAAGAAAACTATGGATATTGAGCTATTTGATTATGATTTACCTCATGAATTAATAGCCCAAACACCACTTGAAAAAAGAGATACATCAAGACTCATGGTCTTACATAAACCAACAGGAGCAGTAGAACATAAACATTTCTATGATATCCTTGATTATTTAAAACCAGGTGATGTTATTGTAAGAAATAATACAAAGGTTATTCCTGCTAGATTATTTGGGACAAAGGAAGAAACAAATGCACATGTTGAAGTATTATTACTTAAGAATACACATGATGATGTTTGGGAATGTCTTTGTGGTAATGCCAAGAAGATTAAGGTAGGTAGTATTATTTCTTTTGGAGATGGTCGTTTAAAAGCAAAGTGTCTTGAAGTAAGAGATGAAGGTATTCGTGTGATGGAAATGATCTATGATGGCATATTCTATGAAGTCTTAGATCAGTTAGGTATTATGCCTTTACCTCCTTATATCAAAGAAAAGCTCGATGATCCAGATCGTTACAACACTGTCTATGCCAAGGTTGAAGGAAGTGCTGCAGCTCCTACTGCTGGTCTTCATTTCACACCTGAACTCTTTGACAAAGTACGTGCTAAGGGCGTAGAAGTACTTGATGTCACATTGCATGTAGGACTTGGTACTTTTAGACCTGTGAAAGTCGAAAATGTCTTTGAACATCATATGCATTCTGAATATTATGAAATAAGTGAAGAAGTAGCTAATAAGTTAAACAAGGCAAAAGAAGAAGGAAGACGTATTATTGCGGTTGGGACAACATCATGCCGTACGCTAGAAAGCAATATTAAGAAATATGGCAAGTTTACAGCAGCCCATGAAAATACATCCATCTTCATTTATCCAGGTTATACATTTGAAGGTATTGATGCGCTCATCACAAACTTCCATCTACCTAAATCAACCCTCATTATGTTGGTAAGTGCTCTTGCAGGCCGTGAAAACATCCTCAATGCCTATAACATTGCAGTCAAAGAGAAATATCGTTTCTTCTCATTTGGGGATGCTATGTTTATAGACAATGAATAATACTATTGATCATACAAACTATGATCTTGTGATGCAGGAAGAACTGAAGCATCTAGAAGGAAGACCAACACTACTCTTACATGTATGTTGTGGACCATGTTCATCCAATGTCATCAAGATGTTATCAGAATACTTTGATATCACAATCTACTATTCCAATTCCAATATCTACCCCGAAGAAGAATATAACAGAAGATATCAAGAACTTCTCAATTTCATCCCCCGTTTCGACAAAGACTACAACCAACATATACAAGTCATCGAAGACACTTATGACAACAAAACCTATACATCAAAACTCGAACCACTCAAAGATACAGGCGAGAAAGGTTTAAGATGCAAGCTTTGTTATAGCATGAGAATGAAGAATGCATATAACTATGCCAAGGAACATAACTTTGATTACTGGACAACAGTACTCTCTGTATCACCACATAAGATCTCACGCTGGATTAATGAAATAGGAAACTCATTACAACAAGACAAACCTAAATTTCTCAATTCAGACTTTAAGAAGAGAAATGGCTATCTGAAATCAACACAGATGGCTAGTGAATATGGCATGTATAGACAAGACTATTGTGGCTGTATCTATAGCTATGAAGAAGCACAAGATCGTATAAATAGACAAAAAGAAAGTCGTTCAGAATAGAACGACCTTTTTATTTACCATGATTTTCATAACACCACAACGCTATTCTAGTAATTAACTCATCATCAATCCGATCATAAGGAAACTGAATAGCACCCTTAGAGAACTTATACCCCTTCTCTTTTAATTCATCACTAAACTCTTCAACACCATCAGCCCCTGGATAAATACCAACATGCTTCTTATGACATGCGAAATGAATAATATTGTGCTTCTTATAGAATGTAGGCATTCTCCAGGATATCTTTTCATCAGCTTCAGGTATAGCCTTTTTTATCACATGATAAACGTGCATCAATTCATCTCTATATCCTTCATCTTGTTGTTCAATATACTTCTCTATCTCATTCATATTCATACCTCAATATCATTAAAACAAAAAGACTCCATGAAATCAATCATGGAATCTTTTAGAATAACTATTTCTTAGAAACCTTCAATCTTCTCTTTAAGATCAATACAAGAACAAGAGCTCCTGCTGTTCCAAGAATCCAGAATGACATACGTGTCATACTGTCAGCACTTGTAGGAATAATTCTTTGTTGTGAATTCGTGTAAGTTATAGAATCGCCATCAGAAGATACCTCACCTGAGACCTTACGAGAAGCATTATCGATTGTTGGCTGATAATTATTAGTGTTATCCGTCTCTTTGATATTAGTATTAGCAACTACACTTGTACTATATCCATTGCTAGAATAATCATCTTCAATTACTTCGTATGAAGCTCCAACTGGTAATCCTGTTAACTCTAGAGTTTGTTTGCTTGATAACTCTATCGGCGTTTGGGATCTATACTTATACTTATCATTCTTGTTTTCAGGTGGATTTAATGCATAAGTACCTTTCACTTTATTACCAGAATCATCATTAATTTCATAATTAAATGTTCTTGTATTTAAGTCAGCTGACTCACTTGTAAGATAAAGATAGAATTTGAACTTATCGCTAGCATTGCTCTTAACAGTTTCACCAAATCCATCTTTAACAATCTTCTTTACAGATAACTGACCTCCGAAGTCTATTTTAGCAGTATTAACAAACTTTGCTGCATAGCCATCTTCATCAGTCGTAGTTTCAACCGTAAATGTACCATCATCCTTTTCATAGACAAGAACTCGTACATTTGCTTCATGGCTATCATATTCAATATTTGTATCTGATCCTTTTTCTTCCTTAATGACATAATCTTTACCTGGCATATCAGCAGCCGTAAAGTTTATAGGATCAAAATTAATATCACCATTAGCTTCATTAGTCTTAGTTTGTAGAACTTTACCATTAGAATCCAGTAATTGGAATGTGAATTGGCCATTAGATAGTGTGCCACTATTCTTCAACTCTTTTTTTGCTTTAAGAGTTATACTTCCAGTTTTAGCAGTATTAGTAACTGTACCTAAATCTTTAAAAGTGTTTTCATCAGAATCAGTTAAGGTAATTTCAATATCTTGTGCAGTTATTTTATAACCTGAAGGAGCCTGCGTTTCACGGAGAATGTAAGTGGTACTTGGTGTAGTTATTTCAAGATCCTTGTTACCAGTAGTTAAATAACCATTAGCATCTGTTGTGTAAGTATTTAACGGTTTATTAGGATCTGATTTTTTATATAAAGTAAACTTAGCGCCCATTAATCCTTTATTTGTCGAAGCATCTACCTTTTGTAGTTTTATACCACCGCCTTTATAATCTTCGTGAACATTATTTACAATTTGAATTTCCTTATTATTCTTATCTACAATACGTTTCAAGATTTGATTATCATTATCTGTGACATCGAAATAATATGGAGTTGTATTTTTATCATATCCAGCAGGTGGTGCTTCTTCCTTAAGAACATAATGACCAACTGGTAACCCTTCTGTAGCATCCATTCTATAGATACCACCAACACCATTTGATGAAGTTATAAACTCGAGATAAGTTTTGTTATTTGTAATAATGCCACCTGTTTCATTATGGTTTTCATCAGTTTGGTAAATTCTAAATGTAGCTCCACCAACAGGATTTTTTTCTGTAGTATTATCTACTTTTTGAATTGTGAGACCGGCATATGTTTTAGAATTTGCGCCCTCAATAGACAATAAATTCTGCATAGGCTTTTTCTTATTGGCTAGATTGCTTGCTGAAGGTACATAGATATATAAGTTATAGCTATCATATTCCTTCTTATATGTTTTACCTTCATCAATATACTTTTGCACACTACTTGGCACATCATTTGAATATTCATCAGTAAAATGCCATATATCATCCTGATCATAACCATTTTCACCATTAAAATCTTCATTTTTAATTAAAGTAATCAAGCCTTTAACCAGATTAGGAGCATTTAATTCACTATAACCACTGTTATTTGGACTAATGTAATCATAGATATAATTTGAATGACCATTCTCATCAATAGTTTTAGTTGCTTCTGTTGCATTAGGATTAATATAGACTTTGTCATAATATCCATATGGAGCTGCTAAATGCTTATTTATACAATACGCTCTAAATTTTTCCTCAGGTGTATGAACTTCCCACATGTTATTTCTAATTTTATAACCATCTGCAATATATTGTGGTTTACTACCATAAGAAGGTGGTAAAGTAGTACGTTCATAAGTTCCAGCCATGCTTGGGTCAAATTCATCACTCAATTGCAAATTTGTAACAACAGCTTTGGAAGTTGTATTTTGCCAGTTACCTTCTATCCCTAAGCCAAGATAATTTTTCCCATCTTTTGCATGCCAATTTTCTCCTAATGTTATCTTTTTAATATTACTTGAATAGGAAAGTGGAGCATAAACTTGGTCAGCATTAGCAATTGCTGCATTTGTAGAAACAGCCCCTTTAAAGGAACTTAAATCTATTTCTTCGAGCTTACCATTCGAAGCAGCAAACTGATCCATTTCAACAAGATTTGTTGTATCAAATGAAGAAACGTCAAGTTTTATTAAATTATTCATCCGAAAGAACATACCATTCATATTTTGTACATTGGATGTAGTAAAATAATTAGGGCCATTTTCTGTTTTGAACCTTATATAACTATCCACTCCATCATTAACCATTGCCGAACACATAGAAAACATACTTGACATATTTGTGACATTACGTGTATCTAAAACACTTATATCAACTTTTGTTAATTTAGTACAATAGCTAAACATGCTTGACATGTTCGTGACATTAGCCGTATCTAAGCCACTAAAATCAACATCTTCAAGCGAAGTACACGTACCAAAGAGTCTTGCTAAGCTTTCTGTTGCTTTTACTCTATTACCATTATTGTCTTTGTTGAAAACTATGGATTTTATCGAAGTTTCCGAATAGACTGCTCCACTCATAACTATTTGATAATCAATATCATCAATTTTTACAGTAGCCGGAATATTCAAATCTTTGTCAGTTCCTTTATACTGGTAAAGTGTAATTGTATGATTTTCATCTTCTTTACTTAAAGTATAATTATTAAGCCAGCTTGCATCACTACTAAATGTAGGTTGACTATAACTAGTAATATTTAATGTTGCTGTCGCAACTTCTTTATCTGCATTAGTATAAGTTACGTTAAAGTACAAGCCATTCCCCCTTGCAGGAAATTGTTTGGTGATTGTTAAATAAAAACCATCATCTTTATTCGTTAATCTACCATACTTATTGAAATCATTTTTATTGTTAGATGTAACATTTTTGATATTAGAAGCATCAACATTTAATAACTTGCTTAAAACTTTGCTAAGATTAAATTCTTCGCCTAATTGTGCTCCATAATGAATTGTTGTATTACCAACAATAAAATTCATAACATAAACAGAAAAACCTGTAGTTTCACCAGTTACAGTATCATCAGACTTAGTAAGCTTAAGAGATTCTACTTTAAGATTATCATCAATGTGATAGACATTAGTTGTATGATCTTTGATATCATCATTAGTAAAAGATACATGTACCTTACCTTTAGATGTATCAGGTTCTATTTCTTGTCCCTCTTTATTCTTCATAGTAATATCAAGGGCAACCTTCTTTATACTCTTTTGATCAGCTTGTTGCTGCGAAGCAACAAGAGAGTCTTCTGTGGACGTTAGGTTAACTTCTTTGACTTCCATTGTTGTTCCTTCAGGGAACACTTCTGGATCAGAACTAACAGTTACCTTAGTACCATTAATGCTTTGCTCTGCAGTAAATTTGTCTGTAGACGCATTTTCTGCACGTGTAGATAAAGGAAAGACTACAGAGAATACTAAGATAAAAGCAACAGCAATACTTAATACTTTAAAATGCTTTATTCTTTTCATTTCTTGTCCTCCTTTAATCTTCTTAATAAGAAAAATACAACAATTAATGAACAAATAGTCATTATTAAATAGAACATAATAGGTGTACTATCACCTGTTTTTGTTTCTTTTCCTGTTTTATTTTTCCTTGTTGTAGTGATAGTTGTTGTTTTTGTTGGTGTTTCTTGTTTTGTGTTGTTGAAGATAGCTTTATCATCTTTGTTGTTAGAGCCGTCTTTGTAGATTGTTACAACACGTGAATCTGTACCAATAAAAACAGTTATATGATATACAGTTGCATCATATGTTATTGCTGAATCATTACCAGCAACTTGCTTTAATTCATAAGTATATGTGCCTGTATGCGTATATTGAAGAGTTATTGTGCCTTGACCATTAATAGTCATGGGGTTAGTACTTGGCAAATATGCATCAGGACTTGTTGTGCTTAGTTCTACTTGTCCTTGTGTTACCTGTTTATTCAATGTTAGTTCTACAGGTATCTCTACTGATACTGCATCTAAAGCACTAACGTTTGTTAATGGTAATAATGAGAACAAAGAGACAAGAAAGAGTTGAATTATATATCGTTTTTTCATTTTGCCTCCTCTAAATGACCAAATATAATAATACGGTCATCTGTATCTGGGTATTTACATGTTGATAATGCAATGATTTTTTTACTATGACTTGGTGTATTATCATAGTATTTAGCATGTTTAGTAATATATTGGTTGAGATCATTTATTGATGTTGATGTAGGAGCAAAGATTAATGTGTTTGTTGCTTGTCCTTCTAATACAGCAAAGAACTTTATTTTATATTTCTTGTTCTTATTTGTCTTAAGCCAGCCACTCTTATGCTTATTAAAGTAGTCTTCTTTTAGATACTTGTCTAAAGCACCAAACATAGCTCCTTGTTCCATATGATGTCCATACAACAAAGAATAATCATCAGTAAATGCAGGATTATTACGATAATCTAGGAATATACTTCCAGATAAAGAATATTCTCCATAGGGATCCATATTCAAATACTTAGAATTATCTTCTCCTTGCATAACAGGATAATCTATCTTTGTCTTATTTACTTTTATCCAAGCAATACATTCCTTGGATAATTTACCTAACTTATTTGTATCACTATCAAAATCAGGTCTAAAAGCAAGAAGACTATTATCATTTGCATGATAATAAACATGTATTGTATCTATTAATGCATATGTACATATAAGAAAACATAATGTTGCTATTACAATAACAATACGATCAAATGCTCTATTTACATGTCCAACAACATTATCAACAAACATTTAAAATCCTCTTCTCCTCATAGAAATAAGTAAAGGTCCATGAACATCACTCACCTTAATAGCCCCATAAGTCCTACTATCATTCATATCCTCACGATAATCATTCAAGATAAAAACATAACCCTTAGGAACTTTATAAGGATACTTCACATTAGAATCAGCCTTAGCCGTCTTATAAAAGACTTCCTCAGCAGGCTGTACATTATTCACCAGTAACTTACCCTTACCAGTAATCGTTACAGTCTGTCCTGCCTTAGCAATAATTCTACCAACCCTTTTCTTACCACCATGCTTATAAATAACTGCCGACTCTACAGAAATAGGTGCTAACCTATTCGTAACAACAAGATCTCCATCTCTGATAGCTGGATACATGTTGTTCCCATAGTGGATTTGGATATCTAGCACAAAGCTAAATATCCCTACCACCACAAGTACATAGAGTGCAATCTTCATTACAAATTTCAATAGCGTTTTACGACTATCTTCTTTCAACACATACACCCCTTAATTCATAATTACTGTTTAGCTGTTCTTCTCATTTTTACAATAATGAATGCTGCAAGCACTACTGCACCTACTGCAAATGGAGCTACTGCAAAGATAATACCTGTAGGAACATTACCATTTTTAGTATTAATTAATCCAAAACGTGCATCACCAGTTAAATCAGTATCTGTAATAGCATTATTATTACCATCAAAAATTCCGTTATTGTCAATTCCTTGTGCGTCAGACCAATTTCCCATGGATAAAGTATATCCCTTGCTAACAGTTTCAGTAACTGTATATTTTGCATGTAAATTTAAACCATAAAGTTCAAAACTTCCACCATCATTTAGCGAAATATCAAATTCCTTAGATGTTTCTGTGTCACCTGTTGTAATTGTACTGTTTGTTACATTTGTATTTGCAGTTGTAGGTTGAACTTTATAATTATACGTTGTACCTGGCATTAAATTTTCAACTTTAATTCTAAATGTAAACAAATCATTTTCACTTCTTTGATTACCATAAGTTTTTTTATCAAATCCCAACACTTTAGAATCATAAGTATTTTGGAATCTTTCAATCTTATTATCTGTAGTTGTATCATTTGTAGGTATTACAGTTGTATTTCCTAGCGCATCTTTAGTATATCCAGCAGTTTCATCGCTGTGCATAACTATAGTATTAACAACTAGTTGATTTGAATCATTTCTAATTACATAGACGTCAATTGCCTTATCTTTATCATTATTCTCAACTGGGAATGAATCACTAAACTGTGCTGGACCAGATTGCGTAATAATATAACGATAGATTCCTGGATCAGGCCATGTTACATCACTGAAATCTACTGAAACTTCTTTAGATGCATATTTTTGAGAATCAGTTTTATGTACTTTGTTATCATTGTTACTAGTAAGAGTTTCTCCATTAAACGCAACAGAAGTAGTTGGAGATGCTTTACCATTCAATTTTACAGAAGTTAAATCCTCACCAGGCTTAATAGTAAGGGTTCCAGCATTTGTAGTTGTTGTAGGAACAGAAAGAGTAAAATCAAAACTAACTTTAGGTGCATTCGTTAAATCTTCTGAAGTCACCAAATACTCGTTGAACTTTAATACTGAAGGATTAGTTTGAGTTGTTTCATCCGCAGCATGTACAGGGGCAAAAGCAGCAGCACTAGAGAAGAGCATTGCAGTAGTCATAAGACCAGCGACTAATTTCGATTTGAAGTTTTTGTTCATAAATTTTCCTCCTAAAATTTCAAAATCCGAAAAAACACAAGCTTTCATAATATTAATAACTTTCTTTTTAAACATCTTTTTTAGTATTTTTCTAAATCACCTCTTTGCTCTTTTGTGACATCTGGCTCGTTGATAAATTGCATCAACAAGACCTTCCTCATAACAAGTAACAGCTTACATTAGTTTGCTCGCACCCATTATAGCACAAACTGTTTTATCGTTGATGTGATATGCTTTGTAGATATTTATGTTATTTATTTAACACTTTTTAGGAAAATATACATAATTTTATGTTTTATTATCCTATTTAGTACTCAATTTGACAATTTTGTATCACATTGATACTAATCTCATTGATATATGTAACTCTCTTGTTTACATGTTTATTGTTATCTTTTTATAGCATTATCACTTAACTAAAAAATAATATAATTGTCTTAGGAATGCAATATATTTTTGTTGATTTACTAAATTGTGACAACCATCTACCAATTTCTTTAAATAGAGTGTTATTGTTGTAAAATGACTTGTGTTCATAATGGGCCTATGTGACAAAAAAACAAGCAGGTTATCCTGCTTGCTTAGTCTTTCATTTTACCTTCTTTTCTAAGTTTATCTAAGAAGATTCTGATTTTTGATGTGGCTTCTTTGAGTTCTTCGAGTGAGTATGCGTAGGATACACGAATGAAGCCTTCTCCGCTTTCTCCAAAGGCATTTCCTGGTACACAGGCTACTTTCTGGTCATTCAGTAATGCTTCACAGAATTCTTCACTTGTCATACCTGTGCTCTTAATGCATGGGAAGACATAGAAGGCACCATGTGGCTTAAATGTCTTTAAGCCCATGTCATTGAATTCTGTAACACAGAAGTTTCGTCTTGCTTCATAAGCTTGACGCATTTCTTCGACTTCTTCCTGACAATAACGTAAACCATCAATTGCTCCATACTGAGCAGCAATTGGTGCAGACATCATGATATACTGATGAATCTTACACATTGCTTTTGATAATACTGGATTTGCGAGTACATAGCCTAAACGCCAACCTGTCATCGCAAAGGCTTTTGAGAAACCAGAGATAACTATGATCTGATCTCTTATTTCTGGGAAGCTAGCAAGTGATGCTGGCGTTTCTTCATAGCTTAATTCTGCATAGATTTCATCACTGATTACAATAATGCCTGATTCTTTAATAATAGGTACTAATTTTTGATAGTCTTCTTTTGTCATGAATCCACCTGTTGGATTAGATGGATAATTGATTAATAAGACTTTTGTTTTGTCTGTAATGGCATTTTTGAGTTTTTCAGGTGTGAGTTTGAATTGATCTTTTTCTTCTAGATTGATATGTACTGGTACTCCACCTGATAATATAACAGCCGGTTCATAAGCAACATATCCAGGATCCAATATAATCATTTCATCACCAGGATTAATTAATGCTCTTGTCGCAATATCGATGCCTTCAGAACCCCCCGCTGTAACAATGATTTCTTTTTCTGGATCATATCTTACATTAAAACGTCGTTGATAATAGTTAGATATCTCTTCTCTTAAAGCTATTAAACCACGATTAGCTGTATAGAAGGTTTTCCCCTTCTCTATTGAATAGATGGCTGCTTCTCTTATCTTCCATGGTGTTGTAAAGTCTGGTTCACCAACACCTAAAGATATAACGCCTTCCATCTGATTCGCTAAATCAAAGAATTTACGTATACCTGATGGTTTAATAGTTGAAGCAACACGACTTACTTTCTTTGAATAATCCATTTATGGTGTCACCACCAATCGATCATTCTTTCCATCTTCATCTTCTACCATGACAATACCACTATTCTTATATGGCTTTAAGACGAAAGTTGTTGCTGTTTCGGTAACACCGGAAATAGGTGCTAACTTACTGGCAACAAAGTGAGCAACTTCCTGCATTGTATGTCCTTTAATCATACATACAAAATCATAACGACCACTTAATAGATACATCGATTCTACTTCTTCAAACTTATAAATACGTGAAGCAATACGATCATACCCATATTCTCTTTCTGGTGTTGCCTTAATTTCAATCATTGCTGTTACGATATCTGTATTGGATTTATCCCAATTAATGATCGTATGATATCCCGCAATAACCTTTTCTTTCTCAAGTTCCGTCACTCTATTAATGACATCTTCTTTAGATTCATCTAAAACAGCTGCAAGGTCTCTCATCTTAATTCTTGCATTCTTCTGCATGACAGCAAGCAGGAGTTTATCATCCATATTATTATCCTCCTCATCATTTTCTTCATTATAGCTACTTTATTTCCTTCTTACAAGCTACGCTTGTAAGAACCACAAAAACAACTGAAATTTAAAATTCCAGCTTAAACATTGCCTTAAGAATCGATAGAAAGGAAATAGCGGGAGTTTGACAGTTGTCTCCATTTTTTCACTAACCAAATCGCTCAAAACGTTGATTATATCAATGCTTTTGAGTTTTTTTATTGTCAAATTTTCGAAATTATATGTAGTAATACGTAGGATTATATGATATAATAGCTGTAGGAGGTGATGCCTATGAAACTGACTTTTTCAAAATCTAAGAACTCTACATCACTTTACATCCAGAAATCATTTAGAAAGAACGGCAAATCAACTTCAAAGATAGTCAAGAAACTAGGAACTATGGAAGAGCTTCTTCCTCAGCACAATAACAGCGAGGAGGAAGTCATAGCCTGGGGAAAAAAGATTGCCAAGAAGATGACGGAGGAAGAAAAAAGAGATAAGGACATTGTCCTT